>CAVVNF010000016.1:0-141617 GCA_963749535.1 uncultured Thermoleophilia bacterium
GTGCGAGATCCCGTTAGCGTTCGTTCCCGGTGGGAAAGCATTGGGTGCGTCTTGATCCCCCTGCAGGCGCTCGGCCAAGCTGCGACGAAGACATACGCACGAGCTAACCGTTGCGTGCAAAGATAACGCTGTGTGAATCTGGGCGTGCGCTGGTCTGAAGAAGGAGGCAGCATGTCGAGTTCAATCCTGGTTGCTTATGCCGCCCGGGCTGGTTCCACGCAGGAAGTCGCCGAGGCGGTGGCGACCGCCTTGCGCGAAGCCGGTGTTGAGGTGGACGTCCAGGCCCTGCGCAAAGTGAACACCCTCGATGGCTACCAGGCGGTGGTCATAGGTGCGCCTCTTTACATGTTTCGCTGGCACAAGGACGCTCTCAAGTTCCTCAGACGCCATCAGGACGCTCTGGTGAGCAAGCCGACCCGCGGTCTTCGCCCTGGGCCCCTTCAATGACGTGGAGAAGGAATGGAATGACGTGCGCGCCCAGCTCGACAAAGCGCTCGCCAAGTTCCCCTGGTTCGCCCCGGATACGGTGCAGGTATTCGGCGGCAAGTTCGATCCAGCCACGCTGCCCCGTCCCTATAAGCTGCTCCCGGCCATGAATAGACTGCCGACATCTGACCTCCGGGATTGGGGGGCGATCGCGAACTGGTCGAAAGAGCTCGCAGCCAAGTTTCGTCTCGGCCAGGACTCGTCGGCAGACTGATCCGACAGGAAATGCGCTCATGCCTGAACCGCCTCGCCTCGAAGAGCTTAAATGCTCTCTACGAGAAACTCTCGCCAGAGGAACGCGACGAACTGCCGCAGTGCTTGCTCATCGCCGCGCCAGGCGGGGGAGAGGCCGTGGTCAAAGTGCTGGAGGATCTGTTGCTGTGCCACGCGACAGAGAGCCTGCTGGAGGAGCACAAGGGCGCATAAAGGGTCGGAGTCACGCTGCATTCCAGCGGGGCATCTTGGCCCTTGACCAAACCGTGGACCGCGACTTGATACCATTCTGGATAGGGTCGGGGGACGGCGCTACTCGCGCAACTCCCCGAGCGAAAAGTCAAGACGACTTAGGAGGCTGCTGAAGAACCGCACCCGGCCGTCAGAAGCGCACTGGGCGGCACGATAGCAGGTCCTCGGTCGCGTCAATAGCGCTGCTATTCACGCTTCCTGCGTCCTTCTCTCGCGCGTACCCATCGGGCTCTGGCGGCGAGGCGCCATTCTTCAGCAGCCTGTCAGAGATTGGGCTCCAATATGGCGTAGGCGTGGGGCACGGTCTTGGGGCGATTATGGAATTGAAAGGAAGCAGCGCGCCTCGAGATTGAACAAGCTCCGACCAGCGGGGCGCTCGCTGCGCGCTTAGCAGGCCGCTGAAAAAAGACCGCCCCCCGCCCTGGATTGCTGCGCCTCTCTATCTTTCTGTCGCTCTGTTTGATAGTATTTATCCTGCAAAAAGCCATAAATGAGGGGGTTGGGATGCGGGGAGAAGAGGCGAGGCAGCCGTCGTTTGTGTTCATGGGTCCCCTGGAGGACCGCATCCCGGCCGATCACCCTCTGCGCGCCATCCGTACGATGACCGATCGGGCTCTTTCCGCTCTCTCGCCTCTCTTTGCCGAGATCTACGCCCAGCGGGGTCGCCCCTCCATCCCGCCCGAGTATCTCCTGCGAGCCCTTCTCTTGCAGGTGCTCTACGCCATCCCTTCCGAACGCAAGCTCTGCGAGCATCTGGAGTATCACCTGCTCTTCCGCTGGTTCGTGGGTCTCGATCTGAACGAACCGGTCTGGCATCCCACCACCTTCACGCAAAACCGGGAGCGTCTGCTTGAAGGTGAGGTGGCGGAGGCCTTCTTCGTAGAGGTCAAAAAGCAGGCCGAGGCGGGGAAGTTCCTTTCCCGGGAGCACTTCAGCTGCGACGGCACCCTCCTGGAGGCGGCCGCTTCCCTCAAGAGCTTCCGGCCAAAAGAGGAGGGAGGGGCACAGGCTCGGGGCGGGGGTCCGGATGACGACGGCCCCGACAGCAACAAGAGCTTTCGAGGACTAGACTCACCCCGGGACCGCAACCCTGCTGTTGACTTCCGCGGGGAGCGGCGCTCGAACCAGACCCACGCCTCGACCACCGATCCCGAGGCCCTGCTGGCCAAACACTCCCCCGGAGAGGCCGCCCGCCTCGCCTATGCCGGGCACCTCCTGACCGAGAACCGCCACGGCCTGATCGTCCAGGCCGACCTCTCCCAAGCCACAGGCCCGGCTGAGCGGGAGATGGCCATGGAGCTTGCAAGAAAGGAGCGCACGGAAATCAAGGGCCGGCTCACCCTGGCCGCCGACAAGAACTACGACACCCGCGAGTTCGTGGCCGGTTTACGGGCCATCGGCATCACTCCCCACGTGGCCCGCAAGAAGAAACACTCGGCCATCGATGGCCGCACGACGAGCTGGGAGGGCTACGGCCAAAGCCAGAAGAAGCGCAAGCTCGTGGAGGAGGCCTTCGGCTGGATGAAGACGGTGGGGCTCCTCCACAAACTCCGTCATCGGGGCCGGGCCAAGGCCCGGTGGGTCTTCCAGTTCACGGCGGCCGCCTACAACCTGGTGAGGATGCGATCTCTCCTGGAAGAGTGCGTCGCCGAATAGGGAGAAGCGGCTGGAGATGCCCTTCTTTGGAGGGCACCACCCCGGTTCTTTGCCCCACCATTTCGCGGACCGAGCGTTCCTGGATCACGACAGCGCGGACTAGAGAGGCTTCAACCGGGCTATTTCAGCGGCCTGTTAGGTGGTGAGAACCGTGCAGGGGAAGGCTCGTCTTGGTCGCCTGCATGGGGGAGGTATCAAGTGGCCCTCGGCTACGCACCTAGACAGTCGTCAGGAACCCGCGCTGTGGGCACAGTCGGTCCAGGTCACATGAATACCGTCTTGCCCCGATTGTCACTGTGGAGGTTCGTGCGAAGGAAAGGGGGGCAGTAAATGCCGACCGTACGTGTAAACGACATCAACATGTACTACGAGATCCAGGGCGACGGGCTTCCGCTGGTGCTTATTATGGGGATGAGCGCTGATCACACAGCATGGGAAGAGCAAACTCCCGTCTATGCCAAAGAATTCAGGGTTGTGACGTTCGACAACAGAGGGGTGGGGCAAACAGACAAGCCTGACGTTCCTTACACCACGCGCATGATGGCCGATGACACGGTCGGTCTTATGGACCGGTTGGGAATCGGGAAAGCTCACGTGGCGGGCATTTCCATGGGCGGTGCCATAGCTCAGGAAATCGCGATCAACTACGCGGACCGTGTAATCGGCCTCGTTCTCCACGCCACCTGGCCCAAAAGTGACCCATACTTTGTTCGAATCTTTGAGCTTCTGGAGATGCTCGTGTCGCGCGACGCTGAGATGCGACAGGTCTATCAGGATCTTCTGCTCTTCACCCCCGCCTACTACAACGCGAACCAAGACAAGATCAAACAGATGCTAGACGATATGGCCAATAGCGAGACACCAATGCCATCGTATGCGTTCTGCAGACAAGCAGACGCCTGCGTCACGCATGATGCGCAAGATCGCCTACACTTGATTGAGGCGCCCACCTTGATAACTGTGGGTGATCAGGACATCTGGACGCCTTTGCGGTTTGCCGAGGTACTGCGTGGCAGGATCCCCAACTCGCGGCTGATCGTCGAAGAAGACGCTCCGCATCTCAGCCTTTTGCAGAATCCTGGGAGATTCGCGGAGATGACCCTCAGTTTCCTGCGAGAACTCCAAGGCTGATTAATGGCGTGATCTGGAAGCATGCGGTCGCTCAGTGCAACGCGTGCGCTGCTTGCAAGACCGAGGATGCTCTCATGGTCCGGATGCGGGCAATCGGTACCGGGAATTCGGATACCCCCGCCTAATGGCAGGAGGCTCATGAGGCCGCGAGGACTCAGAATCGACACGCAGCCAATGTGCAAAGGCTGCGGGGAAACCGTCAGAGGCCCGATTCAGCATTCTCTCGCGCCCGCGCCACAATGTCGTAGCCGACGCGTTTGCTGAACGCCTGTTGCAATTGCCGGGTCACCGGCCCGGGGATCGGCTTCGGCATCGTTCTATTATTGAATCTGGAAGCGGGGAATACACCGACACTGGTGTTGGTCAAGAATGATCTCATCTGCTTGGTATAGATCGTAAACAGAAATATCCCTTTCGACACACTTTATGTTGAGCTCAGCGGCCAGTTCTATTACCGTATCTCGTGTGATACCGGGTAGGCACTCTGTCAGTTCTGATGTGCACAAGGCGCCATTCGACACCAGAAAGAAGTTGTCCCGCGGGGTCTCCATTGCATAGCCGCTAGTGTTGAGCATCAGGGCGACCGCACTAGGGTCGATCATATGTGCTTCGTATTGAGCCAGGCGATTACACAACCGGTTTGAGTGTTTTATCTTGGGGTCAAGGCATTGGGCGGGGATTTGCCGGGTGTTTGCGACTACCAAACGGACACCTTTCTCATAGCACTCGGCCATCCACCGGTAGCCTTCTGCCGGGGATATGCTGTAAGGGACTAGATGGACGAAAAACGTCGGCTCCGGCGAATCTGAAAAGCATACGCCTCGGCTTATTCGATAGACGATCCTGCAGTCGTCTCGAGGGTCCAGGTTCTTCTCGTTGCGCCGGATGAGCTCGAGAGTGATGTCGATAACTTCCTCCGGTGTCCGATTGAATTGAATAAAGGGGAGGCCCCGGAGAGAACGAAAAATGCGGGCGACATGCTCTTCCAGTTTGAAAGGCACGTGATTGTACGTTCGGGCGATGTCATAGACTCCCCCCTCCCAGATGCCCCAGTCGGATATGTTGAGCTTGGCGTCACTCTCGTTGACGTACTCGTTCTTGAAGTAGCAGACTCTTTCTTCCACGGTGACTTCCTATCATCCCTTCGAGGTCTTGCGCCTTTGTGTGATAATACAGACCGTCGCCCGGGTTGGTCTTCGCTCTGGATCCATGATATCGGGCCCCAGCGCTTCTAGGAACGCTCGACGAAAACCGTCATGCTGGGCAGTGGGGCCAGGCCCATACCAGTCCGGTATCGAGCGTCTCGGTTAGTTATGACGCGTCCGGTGACGACAACTCCAACTTAAGCGAGGGAGTACGTCGTGGCTCGGGCGCTCGTCGCCGGCAGCCTCCTGGGCTACGCGCTGGAGGACGAGAGCGGCCACCGGAGCAATTTCCCCGACCGCGTCTTCCAGGCCGGATCGACCTTCAAGCCACATACTGGCACTGGCGCCGATACGCGGACCGACCTTCACTGGAGCGCGACTGGTTCGGCTATCTGGGACAACGACGGCGGCACGGTGAAAATGCTGAACCCACAAGGCCATATCGTGGCGAGCCATAGCTACTAGGCCGCTTGCTCCTAAGCATTGGCATCACGATGAGGTCATCATGATTCAGGCTCTTCGGCCAGCTGGGTGAAACTGGATTAGATATCTGACCCGACTTCCAATCTGCTCGTTGGTGGGCTCGCGGAGCTTAAGAGGATGGAAAGGTTCGCTAGGTCCGATCTGCTTTGCAACATAGCCCGGTCGGCTTGCTGCTCGCGAGAATCTCACAGGATAACAACAATGTGCAGTCTATCGTGCGTGACTATCTCGGTAGACGAACATCCCTATGATAATAGCCCCGATCAGCGCCGCACCCATGAGAACAATAAAGCCTGGCATGACTTACTCCTCACTCTCAGATATCATCTGTAAACCACATTTCAGTACGATCTGTCGGGAACCGACGGCTCGTCATCGATCACCACGCTCCGACGTTTCTCACACAGGTTGAGCCTGGGAACACCTGCTCAGACAAAAAAAGCGTAACGCCCCTGTCTGTGAAATGAATAAGTCGGAGCTGAGAATGATCTGTGACAATGCTAGGGCCTGACTAATGCGGATTTCCACGCAGGGCTGCTTCTCCGTCTATGGCTGCGACCCTAGTACCGGAGTGGTCCCAGCAAAGGCGTATACTAACGACACTACCATTCAGGGCGCGAGGCCTTCCTGGCCACGCTTCTCACAGTCCGTGGGGGCGACATGGTTTCGACGGGGCTCAGGTCTTGGTTTGGGTAGCGAGCCGAGATCCCAACCGTTCTCGTTAAACAGGTTGGAAAACACAATTGCCAAACCTGAATTGGCTCTGGCCGCTTAGTCTGAACAAGACTTAGCGCCTGTCGCGCCTCCCGTGCCTGCCGGGGAGGGGAGCGGCATTAACCAGGCGGGCTTACTCTCGGCGAGTGTCGCCGGCGTCGAGGGAAAATGAAGGTGGCTGGCTGAGCGCACCCTGCCTCTACGGGGGCGTGAGGCGAGAAACGTAGTAGGGGCTACGCTCGTAGACACCCAGGTCAGACGAGTTTCGGACGGGGGTTCAATTCCCCCCGCCTCCACCATCTTGACGCATGAAAAAGACCCGCTCAGGCGGGTCTTTGCGTATGGGGGAACCTGCGCGAGTGTCGCCCAAGGCTCAACTCATGCGCAATAGACGCGGACATTGTCACCGTCCGCGGAGTCCACGTTGATCTCCATCTCGCGAAGGGCCGCGATCAGGTCCTCGACGTCCTCGGCCTTCATGCTGGAGAAGTCCATCGACATCCCGTGCTCGGACATCGATTTGTTGATCTGGTCCATCGCCTGCGGCGGGATGAGCGAGGTCAGCTTGAGGCCGGCCCGCACCAGGCTCAACGGGATCTTCACGTTGACGTTGTCGCCCTTCATGCTCACCACCTTGACATACATGAATTTGGGAATCCCGGTTGACGCTGTTTGGGCCGGATTCTCGTCGGGACCGGGCGTGGCCGGGACGCGGCTTGAGCACATCGAGCAGGCGGTCGGCTTCTTCGGCGGTGATCTTGCCGGTGGCCAGCAGGTCGAGGATGCGTAGGCGTTCTTGGTTCATTTCGTGCACTCCTTTTGTTCAGCGGATGGTAAGGACGACGGTCTGACTCTCTTTGTTGACGAACACCTCGGTGCCTCGCGCCTCTCCCATGAGGCCCAAGCATCCGACGACGAACGCCGTGTAATGCGGCCGTTGCCCCGTCACAACAAACACCAGGTCGAGGAGAAGAGCCACGATGACGGCGAGCAGCCCCAGCACCAGCAGCAGAGGCCAGACTATGAACATCGGCAGCCAGAGACGGACCTTCGTGCGGCCGGCCTCGGCTACCCGCAGGGAAAAGGCGTAGGGCGGGACTTTCATCTCCCCAGCCTTTCGGCGGCTTCCTCGACCGTGATCTCGCCGCGGTCCAGGAGATCGAACACCTCATCGTGCGCCGACAGCTCTTCCACCTGGGCCAACTGCAGTTGTTGGGTGATGCGGTTGAGCCGGTTCTTGATGGTGGGGTAGCTCACACCGAAGGCCTTCTCCATATACTTGATGGATCCGTGGCAGCGCACGAACTCGCCCACGAACACCTGGTCCTCGCTCCGCAGCCGAGCCAGGGGCGGGAGTTCGAACTGCCCTTCTATCGTGATGCCGCTGCCCCCAAGGCAGACGCCGGTGACCACGAACGGGCGGTCGCCTGTCAGGTCGGTCAGATCGTGCCATTCGCTCATATCTTACCTCCGGCCACTTGATTATATTAATACATGATGCCAGAGTTCTTAAAAAAATCAATACAAGAATTAAATTAAATCTTGCGCACGACCCGTTGGGCTCGCAGATCCCTGTGCTGGTGTAATCGTGACGCCTCAGCTACGGAAACCGCTCGGAGGCATCTCGGCTAAAATGGAGTGCGATGGCTCCGGCCGCCGTCGAAGGCGCGCGGCTCATGCGTGCGGGGGTGTCCCGTGCTGTGTAGCAGGTTTTTCGGTCCGGAGGTCACGTGAGAGAAGAAAACGAAGCTGTGGGCCCACCGGCGGCGAGTCGGCCGGAGAAGCGGGCTTCCAGTGCCACGCGGACGGTGGTCGAGGTCATTGTCATCTTGGCCGCGGCGTTCGCGATCGCGATGTTGGTCCAGTTCTTTTTGGTGAAGCCCTTCACCATCTCCCAGATCTCCATGGAACCCACTCTCATGAACGGCGAGCGGGTCCTGGTCAATCGCGTCACCTTTCACTTCCGCGAGCCGAGGCGAGGGGACATAGTGGTGTTCCACTCGACCGCGGAAGGCGAGGATCTGGTGAAGCGCGTCGTGGGGGTAGCGGGTGATCGCATCGAGGTGAAGGAGGGCGCTCTCTATGTCAACGGGGTACGCCAATCCGAGCCGTATCTGAACGAGCAGTACATCCAGGGCGTTTTCGCGGAGACGACGGTGCCGCAGGGCTCCGTGTTCGTCATGGGCGACAATCGCAACGACAGCCTGGACAGCCGGGTGTTCGGAGCGATCAGCAAGAGCGCCATCATCGGGAAGGTCTTCGTCGTCTATTGGCCTCTCAACCACATCAAAGGTCTTTGACGGAAAGACCATCCCGAAGGTAGCCGGTGCCTGCTCGCGCGTTCGCTGCATTGCGCCTACGACGACTGCACCCCCGAGGGCAACCTGGCGTACAAGAGCCTCTATGGCTGGGATGCCTACCGGCTCGCGCATGGAGTCGAGACTGCCCATTGGCCGGCGGAGCCGAGTCTGGGAACTGTTACGAGGCGGCCGGGGTCGGTCCATTGGGAGCGGGGTCGAAGAGCGGAGTCGGAGAACCAGGGCGGGGAGAGCTGAGCGAGGCGGGCCGAATCTAGGAGATCGAGTCTTCGCGCTTGCCGGCGCCGCTGTCGGCGGGGAATACGCTGGCCATGCCCTTGCGACGGTCCACCAAAGAGGTGACCGAGGCCAGCACTTCTTGCTCCTCTTCTCTATCTTCCCGGGCTTTTGCCGCACGCTCGCCACGTCCGCTCTCCCAGGCCTGCACGCGCATGAACGCGTCCACGATCTCGGGGTCGAACTGGCGGCCGCGCTCGCGCTGGATCTCGGCGAGGGCTTCTTTCACGGGGCGGCTGCGGTTGTAGGGGCGGTCGTGGGTGAGGGCGTCGAAAGAGTCGGCGATCGCCACGATACGAGCCAGCAGCGGGATGCTCGCGCCCTGGAGACCTTGCGGGTATCCGGCACCGTCCCAGCGTTCGTGGTGTGAAAGGGCGATGACCTCAGCGGTCTTCACCAGCTCGGAGTATCCCCGGGAGAGGAGCTCCGCTCCCACGGTGGTGTGGCGCTTGATCCAGTCCAACTCGTCGGAGCAGAGGCCGCCGCGCTTCCTGAGGATGCCATCGGGGATGGAGATCTTGCCGACGTCGTGAAGGGGGGCGGCTCGCCCTATGAGCTCCACCTGCCGCGAGGGCAGGCCCAGCTCCGTCGCTACCAGGCGGGACATTCTCCCTACCCGCTTGGTGTGCTGGCCGGTCTCGTCGTCGCGATACTCGGTGGCCCGAGCAAGCCGCTCAAGGATCTCCAACTGTGCGTTCTCGAGGTCCGAGGTGCGTTCGCGCACCCGCTCTTCGAGCATGTCGTTGCTCTGTTGGAGCTCGCGATAGGCCATGCGGGTCGTCAGAAGGTTGCGCACCCGAGCCAGGATCTGGTTGGGGTCGGCGGGCTTGACGAGGAAATCCTTGGCTCCGGCGCCAAGAGCCCTTTGCTCTATCTCGATGCTCGGGTACGAGGTGAGCACGAGGATCGGGAAATACTCTCCAGCCGGGATGAGCCGAGCCACCTGCTCGATCACTTGGAAACCGTCCATGTGAGGCATCCGAATGTCCAGGATCATGAGGTCGGGGCGGAATTCTTCCACGAGGTCCGCGGCCTGGCGGGGATCGGAGGTGCCCCAGTGATGCTCGAAACCGCCGGAGTGAAGCACGCGGCGTATCAGTCGGACGATCGGTTCCTCGTCGTCCACCACGAGAATACCGGCGTTTCTGATGCTCTCGTCGTCCATGCCGCTCCAGTTGGATTGGTTCCGCAACGGTGTCGCACCCGAAGACGGGCGTCAATCAATTCATCGGGCGTGGACTGTCGAAGCTTTAGCGTTCTTCCCCTTGGCCGCACCCCACCCTTGCCTTAGAATCACCATGCGTGTCTTGCCGCGTCGTTGTGGGAGAGCTATGAGAGTTCCCGGGGACCCTGCTGATGGCTGACGAGCGTTCAACGGCGCCGCGCGCTATGCCGTATCGGCTGGTCATCGCGCCGGACCTTGGTCAGCTTCCCGAGGCCCGACGCCTGATGCAGCAGGTGGGTGACGCAGCCGGTCTCTCAGAGGACCGCGCGTTCGACCTTCAAGTAGTGGTTTCCGAGGCGTGCGCCAACGCCATCGAGCATGCGGCGAGCGGGGTGGAGATCATCGCCCACGTGCTGCCCGACCGGGTGATCGTGGAGATCACCAACGACGGTGTGTTCCAGCCCGGTCTCTACAAAGACGATGCTTCCCGCCGACGAGGCCTGGGACTCCCGCTGATGGTTTCCCTGGCCGATCAGGTGCACGTCGCCCGCCTGCCCGGAGATAAGACGCAAGTCGCCTTGACCTTCTTCATGGATGAGCGCCGGGGTCATGCGGACGCCGGGGCATCTCAAGCGGCGTGGCAGCCGGCCGCCGGCGAGCTGCCCGCGACAGCATGCGCCCGGCGGACCGCGAACCATGTCGCCGGACGGATCGGTCGCCGGAGCGGTGGTCCCGAGTGCGCGGACCCGATCGGGCCGCGTCAGCCGGTGGGCCGGGCTGCTTCTCCCGGCTTTGATCATCGCGATGATCGCGGTCGGGTCGTTGCGGATCGAGGCGGCCTACAACCCTGCCTCCGTCTTCACCGCGCTCAACATCGTCTTCCTGACTATCATGTCGTTCTTCGTGTCGTTCGTTGCTGGGAGGAGCTTCCTGGCCGGCCGGTCCGTCGCGGTGCTTCTGGTCGGGGCAGGCACGCTGTCATTGGGGCTGGGCGCTGCGCTGGCGGCGGTGCACGCCGGCGGTTCCGGCGTGGACTCGATACCTGCTGTCTACAACACGGCGGCCCTGCTGGCCGGCCTGTGCCACTTGGCGGGCACTCTCGGCATGACCCGGCCGGATCGGGGACGGGCAAGATCTCGCGAGGTCTATTTGTCGGTTTCCTACCTGGTCATCGTCGTGCTCGTCGCGGTGCAGGCCGCTCTGGTGCGCGACCATCTTTGGCCCGCGCATTTCGTTCAGGGATCCGGGGCTACCACCTTCGGCTTCGCGGTGGTGTGGGCGGCCGCCGGCCTTTTCGCGATCTCGGCCATAGTGCTGAGCACGAGCAGGGTGAGGGACAGGTCGGAGTTCAACCGCTGGTATGCGCTGGGATTGGCGCTCATCGCGGTGGGACTGGCGGGGGTCTCGTTCCAGTTGAAGATCGGGGATCCGCTGAACTGGCTCGGTCGCTCGTCACAATATCTTGGCGGTATCTTCATCTTGGTCGCCGTTCTCTCCTCCGTGAGAGAGACGGGCTCGTGGATACTGCCGCTGGAGCGCGCGCTGCGAGAGAGCGAGGACCGATATCGGAGCCTCGTAGACCTCAGCCCTGACGGGATCCTAGTGCACGCCCGCGGGCATTACGTCTTCGCCAATTCGGCAGCCGCACGGTTCTTTGGTGTGCGCTCCCCCGAGGACATAGTCGGGAGGCCGGTGATGGATCTCGTCCATCCCGATGACCACGAGTTTGCGATCCGCCGTATGGACGCGGAGTATGCCGGTGCGGTCACGCCACCTCGGCCGAGCAAGTTCTTGCGGATGGACGGAAGCCCGTTCGAAGTCGAGGTCATCGGCACGAAGGTCGATTTTGGCGGCAGCCGGGCGATCCAGCTCGTCTTGCGGGACATGTCGGAACGCAGGCGGGCCGAGCAGGTGGTGAACGAAAGTGAAGAGCGCCTGAGCTACGCTCTGGAAATGAGCCGCACCGGGGCTTGGGACCTGGATCTCTCGGACGGCACCGCCCACCGCTCGCTCGAGCACGACCGCATTTTCGGTTACGAATCGTTGCTGCCCGAGTGGACGTACGAGATGTTCCTCGACCACGTGGTGCCCGAAGATCGGGCCATGGTGGACGAGAAGTTCCAGACTGCTATGGCTGCACGCGGCGACTGGAGCTTCGAGTGCCGCATCCGCCGGGCCGACGGGCTGGTCCGCTGGGTATGGTTGGCCGGCAGACACCGGCCGGATGGCGCAGGCGGGTGGCGGATGGCCGGAGTCGTCCAGGATATCACCGAAGGTAAGCAGGCCGAGGAAGCGCTGAGCAAGAGTGAGCAGCGCTTACGCGTTGCGATGAAGAATGCTCTTGTGTCGGCCTACGAGGTAGACCGCGAGCAACGCTACGTCTGGATCCACAACCCACATCCCGGCGTGGGGACTGAAGACCTGACCGGCCGGAGTGCGGCCGCCATGTTCTCCTCGCCGGAGGTAGAAAAGGTGATCGCTCTGAGGCGCCGGGTCATGGAGACGGGCGAATCCGTCCGGCAGGAACTAACCGTGCCTATCTACGGAGAGACGCGCGATTACGACTACACCATGGAGCCCGTGCGCGACAAGAACGGCGAGGTCACCGGAGTACTGGTCGCGGCCTTGGACATCACCGAGCGCAAGCGGGCCCAAGCTGCCTTGCGGCAGAACGAAGCGACTTTCCGGGCTATCTTGGACGCGGCGACGGAGTCTATCTGGTTGTTCAGCGCGGACGGAGTGGTCTTGGCGGGCAACGCCTTGGCGATCGAGCGTATGGGCAAGCCGGCGGACGAGATCGTTGGCAAGCGCTTCTCCGAGATACTGCCTCCCGAACTGGCCAAGGCACGACAGGAGCGCTTGGAGCAAGTCGTGGAATCCGGCCGACTCCTCGAATTCGAGGACGAGCGAGCCGGCAGAACCTTCCTGCACAGCTTCTGCCCCGCATTCGACGATACTGGTCACATACATGGCGTGGCGTCTTTCAGCCGCGATATCACCGAGCGCAAACGCGCCGAGGAGGCGCTGTCGAAGCTCAACCGCACCCTCAAGGCTCTCAGCGACAGCAATCAGGCTTTCGTGCGCAGCACGGACGAGTCGAGCTACCTCGAGGAGGTGTGCCGGATCATCGTCGAGGACTGCGGCCACGCGATGGTCTGGATAGGCTACGCCGAA
Source organism: uncultured Thermoleophilia bacterium (assembly GCA_963749535.1). Lineage (GTDB taxonomy): Bacteria > Actinomycetota > Thermoleophilia > RBG-16-64-13 > RBG-16-64-13 > Chersky-299. The sequence continues at coordinate 13,014 of CAVVNF010000016.1, forward strand.
AACGACGAACGAAAGACCGTCCGCCCGGTGGCCAGCGCTGGGTTTGAGGAAGGCTATCTCGAGTCTCTGAGGATCACGTGGGCGGACAGCGAGCGAGGACGTGGACCTACCGGCACCGCCATCCGCACCGGAAAGACTTGTATCTGCCGGGATATGCTTACCGATCCAGACTTCGCCCCCTGGCGGGAGGAGGCAGTCAAACGCGGCTACGGTTCGTCGATCAGCCTTCCTCTCATCGCAGACGGGAAAACGTTCGGGGCGGTGATGATCTACTCGCGGCAGCGGGATGGCTTCGCGGAGGACGAAGTCGGCCTGCTTAGGGACCTCGCCGACGACCTCGCCCTCGGCATCACGACGCTCCGCCTGCGCGCCGTCCATACCGCGGCCGAAAAGGACAGGGAGAGGTTCATCCGGCAGCTCCAGGAGGTGTCCGAAGAGCTTACCGCCTCGAACGAAGAGCTACAGAGTCAGGCCGAGGAGTTGGCCGTCCAGAGCGAGGAGCTGGAAGTCCAAAACGAGGAGCTCATCCTGATCCAGGAGAGGCTCGAGGATTCGAATCGTCTGAGCCAGGCTCTAAATAAGGTGAACGAGAGCCTGAACTCCACGCTGGAGTTCTCCGAGGTCTTGCGTCGGGTGGTCCGCGAGGGCGCGTCCGTCCTGAATGCGAAGAAGGCCGTGCTCGAGCTTCGGGAGGAAGATGGCTGGGTGGTGCAGGAAGTGCTCGGGCTTCCGGAGGAGTTGCGAGGATTGCACCTGTCGGATGAGGAGGCGTCCGTCGCCTCCGCCATGCGCCAGTGCCGCGACTTGCTCGTCATCGAAGACAGCTCGGACGATCCTCGGGTGAATAGGAGCACCGTCTGGCGATATGGCACCAGCGCCGCCCTCGTGGTGCCTGTTGCCGTGCGAGACCGGATTCTCGGGAGCCTGCAGTTCATCTGGACCGGCGGACCGCGCACTTTCGCGGGGCCGGAAGTCGACTTTGCCCGCAAGCTGACCACTTCGCTGGCCTTCGCCTTGGACAACGCCCAACTTCACGAGCAACAGAAGAGCATCGCCCAGAAGCTGCAGCAGACCCTCCTCGACATCCCCGAGCAGATGAGCGGCGTACGGTTCGGCCACCTTTACCGTTCGGCTACCGAAGAGGCCTCGGTGGGCGGCGACTTCTACGAGGTGTTCGGGGCCAAGAAAGGGAGGATCGCCGTTCTCATCGGCGACGTATGTGGCCACGGCGTGGAGGCGGCCAGAGTCGCCACGTTGGTGAAAGACGTAGTCCGCGCTTTCGCGCACGAGTTTCACGAGCCGAGCGTCGTTCTCGCCAAGACGAACGAGCTTCTGCTGGAAAAGCAGACGCCCGGGTTCGTCACGCTCTTCTTGGGTGCGCTCGATCCCGAGACTGGTCGTTTCACCTATTCCTCGGCCGGACACCCGAGCGCGCTACTCCGCCTCAAAGGCGGCGAGGTCACACCTTTGGAAACCGGCTCAGCCCCGCTGGGTGTCTTTGCGGAGTACTCCTGGAAGGAGAGCGAGATCCGGCTGCAGCGTGAAGATCTGCTGCTTCTCTACACCGACGGCGCCATCGAGGCTCGACAGGATGGCGAGTTCTTCGGCCAGGAAGGCTTGGTGACGGCACTCGAGCGTTGGCGTGAAACCTCTCCCGAGTCCCTCCCCGCGGCCATCCTCGACGAGGTCATGACCTTCTCGGGCGGAGTGCTCACGGATGACGTGGCGCTGCTGGCGCTCAGCCTGACGGAAGTCGGTGACGGGCAGGACGCGACGAGCTTTGGGCGGCAGCAGAAGGTGGCGGGCTAAGCCGATCCCACCTTCCCCTTGAAGGCCTCCCAGGCTTGGCCTTATACTTCGGCGCGATCAGGCAGCGCGGGCAGAGCGGTCCGACAAGGGACCGGGGCCCGAGCGTAGCCGGGCTTCGAGCTATCGAGCAGCAGGCGCGCGAGCTCTGCGGGACTTACGGGTTCCCGCAGGGCTTTTGTCGTGTTTGGAGGTATTTGGTGGCGGAGTCGGACAAAAAGAAGACCAGAGTGGCGATCTTGTCGGTGCTGTCCAACAGCGGGCTGGTCGTGCTCAAGATCATCGTGGGTCTGCTGATAGGGTCGGTCTCCATCCTATCCGAGGCCATCCACTCCGGGATCGATCTTTTGGCGGCGGCCATCGCGTTCATCGCCGTACGGACGTCTAGCAAGGAAGCCGACGAGCAGCACCCCTACGGCCACGGCAAGTTCGAGAACGCGTCCGGAACCATCGAAGCAGTCCTCATCTTTGTAGCCGCAGTCTGGATCATCTACGAAGCGGTGCACAAGTTCCTCAAGCCCGGGGCAGTGGACATGCCGGTGTGGGGGGTGGCCGTCATGTTCGTCTCCGCGGCGGTCAACATCATGGTCTCCCGCCGGCTCTTCAAGGTGGGTAAAGAGACCGATTCGGTGGCACTTCAGGCGGATGCATGGCATCTCCGCACCGATGTGTACACCTCCGCGGGTGTGATGCTGGGCATGGCGGCCATCCTGATCGGCCGCTCCGTATCGCCCGGCACCGATCTCAACTGGATCGACCCCACGGTGGCCATCCTGGTGGCGCTCATGATCATGCGAGCCGCATACAACCTCACCCGGGCGTCCGCGCGCGACTTGCTCGACGTCAGCATCCCGGCCGAAGATATCCAGTGGATCGACGACTACATCGCCGGCGTGAGCCCACCGGTGAGGAGTGCGCATAAGATGCGCACCCGGAAGGCCGGTTCCAACCAGTTCATCGACTTCCACCTCACGGTCGACGAGACGATGTCCGTGGCGGAGTCGCATGCCTTGGGCGACGAGATCTGCATAGCCATCAAGAAGCACCTTCCCCGCGCCAACGTCCAGATCCACATAGAGCCGTGTGCGTTCGACTGCACGGAATCGTGCGTGACCGGGTGCCGGGTGGACGAGTCGGAGCGGGTGGCCGCCTCGAGTGCTTCGCCGCAGGTATCCGGCGAAACAGGGGCGAAAGAAGGACCCGACGAAACCAACACGATCGCCGCGAGCTCGGAGCCTGACTAGGCCCACTCGCCGGCAGGGCGCAGGAGGGGGAGATGATGGGGAGCCCGCAGGACGCTGCAAAGGAAGTTCCGGGCCGTGAACTGATCGAAGCGGCGTTGCGAAGAGGTGCCACCGCGCTGGGCGAGGCGGAGGCGAAAAGGCTCTTCTCCCTCTATGGAGTGCCGGTGACCCCAGGGGTGGTCGTCTCTACAGCGGACGAGGCTGTGCGCGAGGCCATCCGGCTCGGCTTCCCGGTGGCCATGAAGGCGGCCACGGAGCGTATCCAGCACAAGACGGAAGCCGGAGTGGTCCTGCTGGGCATCGCCGACGAGGCAGCAGTGCGCCAGGCTTTCCTGACTCTCGCGGAGCGCATGGAGGCCGCCGGCGCGGGACCGCTGGACGGTGTTCTCGTCGAGCGGATGATCACCGGCAAGCGCGAGTTCGTGGTGGGCATGACTCGGGACCATCTGTTCGGGCCCGTAGTCATGTTCGGACTCGGCGGCATCCTGACCGAAGCCCTCCACGATGTCGTTTTCGCCGTAGCGCCGGTGGGGGAAGAGGACGCGCAAGAGCTTCTCGATCAGATCAAAGCTAAAGTCTTGCTCGGCGCGTTTCGGGGAGCTCCCGCTGTGGACCGAGACAAACTCGTCGAAGTCATCCGAGCCGTGAGCCGCATGGCCGGGGACCACCCGGAGATCCGCGAAATTGACATCAACCCCGTTCTCATCGACGGTTCGCAGCCTGTGGCGGTGGACGCTCTGGTCTCCCTGGGCTCACCGGTCGTGCCGTCTACCCGGGCGCCGGCGGACGAGTCGCAGCTCCATGCTCTGGTCGCGCCGCGCAGCGTCGCCGTCGTCGGGGCGTCCGCGGATACATCCAAATGGGGCGGCATGGTGGTGGCCAATCTTCTTCTGGGAGGCTTTCAAGGGCCGATCTACCCGGTTAACCCCAAAGGGGGGATCATCCTGGGGCTGCCGGTCTACGCGACCATCGCTGATCTACCCGAAGCGCCGGACCTCGCGCTTGTGACCGTGCCGGCTGCGCTCGTGGAGCAGGTCGTCGAGGAATGCGGCCGCAAAGGAGTGGCCGCGGCCGTCGTGGTTTCGGCCGGCTTCTCTGAGCTGGGGGTCGACGGAAAGGCGCTGGAAGACAGGGTGGTCGAAGCCGCCTCCCGCCATGGCATGGCTTTGGTAGGGCCCAACTGCATGGGCGTGATCTCGGCACATCACCATCTCTACGCGACAGGGTTCATGGTGCTGCGGCCTCTTCCCGGCGGCGCCAGCTTCGTGTCGCAATCGGGCAACCTGGGCACCCAGCTTCTCGCGGCGGCTGAGCGGCGCAAGGGGGGCATCGGCAAGTTCATCGGGGTGGGCAACGAGGCCATGATCGACGCGGTGGACTTCATCCACTACCTTGGCCGCGACCCCGAGACCAGCACCATCGTGTCCTACATGGAAGGTTTTGACGACGGACGTCGCCTCCTCGACGTGACGAGGGCGACCACCCTTCTGAAGCCGGTGGTTGTGCTGCGGGGCGGCACGAGCGCATACGGACAGAAGGCGGCCGCTTCGCATACCGGGGCGATGGCCTCGTCGTCGGCGGTCTTCGAGGCGGCCGCCCGGCAGTCCGGGATGATCGTCACCACCGACCCGGACGAGTTCATGGATCTGACCTTCGCGCTGTCGTACCTGCCGCTTCCCCGGGGCAAGAGAGTGGCCGTGCTCACCATGGGCGGCGGATGGGGCGTGCTCGTGGCCGACGAAGTCGCCCGCTGTGGTCTCGAGTTGGCAGAGCTGGGCCCCGACGTGGTGGACGCGCTGGACAAGATCTTGCCGCATTTCTGGAGCCACGGGAATCCGGTGGACCTCGTCGCGACGGTCACGTCCGGTGTGCCCGAGGCCGCCCTTGAGGCCGTCGTGGCCAGTCCCGACGTGGACGCCGTCATCGTGCTGGGAGTAGTGGGTAGTCTGGGCGAGAGCCGCCACGCGGGCGAGGAGATTGAGATGTTGAAGGTCGGCAGGGCGGCGAGTCCCGCGCTGGCCGGCGCCGACGGCTCCGCGTCGCGTCTCCCGGCGCCGGACGGACCCGGAGAAGAAACAGGGGAGGCGGAGTTGAGCGAACGCGAGCTCGTGTTCCTCGAGCGCTCGACGGTGCTCATGAACGAGCACTGCAAGCCCATCATGAGCGTGACCGTCAAACCACTCGATCGGTCGGTGTTCCCGGGCCCAGGCCGGTTCTCGGCCTTGGTGCTGTCATCGCCATTGCGCGCGGTGCGCGTGGCGGGGAAGATGGCCGACTACTCCACCTATCTCAAGAAGAAGGGCAGGGAGATTCCCTGCTGACTATTGCACGATGATGGTCCCGAGCATGTTGGGGTGGATGCTGCAGCGGTAGGCGTAGGTACCCGCGGTTGTGAACGTGTGGCTGAAGGTGCCGCCCTGGCCGAACAGAGGGCTCTTGAACTCGCCTTTGTTGGCGACTACGTCATGTTGGACGGAGTCTTGGTTCACCCAGGTCACCGTCTGCCCGACCTTGATCGTGAGCGTCGCGGGGACGAACGCGATGTTCTTCATGATCACCTGAGGGCCGCCTGTGCTCGACGGCGTCGTGCCGACGGTAGTGGTGGCGGTGCTGGAGCCACCGCATCCGGTGACCACTAACATCAAGGCGAGCATCATGACCGTGACGCCGGCTCCGACGACGTGCCAGCGCCGGTGCCTGCGAGTTCTAGTCCATTCGCCGGTCCGATTGTTACGACAATTCATGACGTATGACTCCTCTCGCACCACTCTGTCCGATGCACCCCGATCGGCTGGCGGAGACGGCTCGTAGCCGATCCGAGGCTTCAATCCTGATTCCCCGGCGGTCACGGATTCAACCCTGCGCAGAGGTGTAGCATTGAAAACATGGGTCTGGCCGATGCCATGTCCGATGCGCACACGCTGCCTCCTAGGATAGCCGCCGAGTTGGCGAGAGAAGGAGGACGCATAACCTTTGCGCGCTTCATGGAGCTGGCGCTGACTCATCCTGAAGAGGGCTACTACACAAAGGCTGACCGGCGACTGGGCCATCGGGGAGACTTCAGCACCGCCCCTCGCCGGTCGCCAGCGTTCAATCGGGCGATGACGAGGCTCCTCACCGACCTCGTCGACGCGGCACGGGCCGACGATCCGGCAGGAGGCCCGATCGTGGTCATCGAGGTGGGGGGCGGTGAGGGCGACCTGGCGGCAGCGATCCTGCGCGAGTGGAGCGCGCACCGCCCGGATCTGCGGAACGTGGTCATCTACTCGATCGTCGAGATAGGGCCAGAGCTCCAGAAGAGGCAGGCGCTGGCCCTCAGCGAGCTGATGGAGCGCGGCTGGCGGGTGCGGTGGGGGGAGACCCTGAGCAGTCTGAGCGCCCGCTCGGGCGCCGATAGTCGATCCGCGATCATCTTCGGGAATGAATTCGTCGACGCACTCCCGGTTCATTTGGTGGATGTCAGTGGTCCCGCAACTCGGGAGGCATGGGTAAAGCTGGTAGGCCTACCTGGGCCTGGCGAGGCCTGCGCTGGGGCTGCCACAGACGCCGCGGCTGAGGGTGGCGCGGCCAGCGGTGACGCGCTCGTCGGTGACGCCGTCGTCGGCTCCCCTTTTCAATGCGGCATCGTCGAGGAATGGGGCGAGCTATCTTCCCTTGCTGAGGACGAACTGCGCTCCCTGTACGGTTCGACCGATGCCGTCGCCTTGCACTCGCTCACTCGTGACGGGGTGATCGAGCTGCGTCCGGCGGTCAGATCTCTTCTGGCGGAGGCGGCTTCTGTCGCCCACGGAGTATGCGTCCTGACGGTCGATTACGGGGACTGGCCCACGGGTTTGCATGATGAGGGCGGCTGTGGATCGTGTTGCGAGCAACCGCCGCCGCTCCACGGGAGAACCGTGAGGGGCTATTTCAAGCACCAGTTGACCAGCGATCCGTACGCCCGTGCGGGAAGCCAGGACCTCACCGCGGACGTGGACTTTCGCGCCCTGGACCTGCACGGCACGGAGTCCGGCTTCGAGAGGGTGCTGTTCCTGACTCTGGCTGCATTCTTGCAGGCGGCGGGAGCGGAGGAGGAACTTTTCGACCTCCGTCTAGAGGCGGCGGGCTCGCTGGATGCGGATCGTGACGCTGCGGTTCTCGCTGCGCTTCTGGACCCCGAGGATGTCGGCGGCGCTTTCAAGGTGATGCTCCAGGTGAAGGAATGAGGGGGTAGGTCCGGTTGTAAGCGGTCGCATCGAGAGAGACCCGTTGGGAGGACTCGAGGTGCCTGCCGAGGCCCTCTAGGGCATCCAAACGCAAAGGGCGCTGAACAGATTCCCTATAAGCGGCCACGCAGTCGCCCATGCTGTAGGCGATGAGTTTGCCATGGTAGAGCTCCAGCCCCTGGATCACATGGGGGTGATGTCCGAGCACCAGATCGGCACCGGCGTCGATGGCCTGGTGGGCGAGCCTGCGTTGGTCCTGATCGGCGTTGCCAGTGTATTCGATCCCCCAGTGGAAGCTCACGATCACGTAGTCGGCCTTGGCCTTCGCCGCTTTGATGGCCGCGAGCACCTTGGCTTGGTCGGGGCTCGCGCCCGGTTCGGACCGGCCGGAAAACCCCCCGGGGATGATGTCTGTGAAGGCTAGAATCGCAACGGTCCCTGCGGTAGTGTCGAGCATCGCCGGCGTCCGCGCCGCGGTGTCGTTGGCTCCAGCGCCGGCGTGGCCGATTCCCGTCTTGTCAAGAAAGCCAGATCCGCATCCTCTAGGTATGGCTTGACCCGGCGAACACTGCCGGACCGCCCTCCTTGCCGATAAACGGGCCTACCCACGGTCACCCAGCAAGTCGCCGTCGGCTGCGATGGTGAGAGAAGGCTTCGCGGTCGTCGAGGTTGTCGAGGCAGCGCCGATGCTCGAGGTCGTCGACGAGGCCGGGGTCCCGCCGGCGGTTGTGATGGTCAGGGCCTGGTCAGTGAGGGACGGACCCTGCGTCGAGCCCACCGGCAGGGTTGTGGTGTCGGTTTGAGCTTGGCTGGAGGAGGTCCGCTAAGATCTGCCCGATGAGGACGAGACGGTGCTGCCGGTGGCGAGTCAGCGCGATGCCTCCCCGCAGTCCATGAGATACAGGGAGCCCACGGCCACGGCGGCGATGACGGCTGCGACCACTACCGCGACGAGCGCGTAACGGGAGGATCTTGTCCTCTTGCGCGAGTGCTTCCCGGACATGGCATGAGTATAATAGCCGGACTCGCCTGCCGAAGGACGATCGGTGCGGAGAGAGCGGAGTTGCGCGCGAAAATCCAGTGGGGAGGCCTTTTCGGACCATGCGGCCGGTGGGACGTGGCAATAGGGGTAAGCAGGTGGTCGACATCCAGACGCGCCTGGCGGCCCTCGGCTTTTTTCTGGGCCGCGAAGGAGCCGACGGGATGTTCGGACCGCATACCGAGGTGGCCATCCGTGAGTTCCAGCAGCGGCGATTGCTGGTGGCCGACGGGGTCGTTGGCGAGAATACCTGGACGGAGTTGGTCGAGGCCGGCCACAAGCCCGGCGAACGGCTCCTCTATCTGCGGGTGCCTTTCATGCGCGGAGACGACGTGCTTTACCTGCAGCGGAGGTTGGACGAGTTGGGCTTCGACTGTGGGCCGGTGGACGGCATATTCAACCCGGCGCTTGAAGTGGCGGTCACCGAGTTCCAGCGTAATGCGGGCCTCAACGTCGACGGGATCGTGGGTGAGACCACGTTCGCCGCTCTTCGCAGGGTGCAAAAGGTCCAGGCTGAGGGACAGGCGAGCAACATCCCCGACCGCATGAACGGCTACGTGGGTCGCCGGACCATGCCGGGCCTGAGAGTCTCTATCGATCCCGCCCACGGTGGTTCCGAGCCGGGGGCCAAGGGTGTCGGTGGGATCCTGGAGAAAGACATCAACCTGAGGTTAGCCTTGAGTATTGCGCGCGTGCTGCGGGAGTCGGGTGCTTCGGTGTTCGTCTTGCGCGACGACGATGTCGCCATGGATCAATACGATCGAGCTGAGGCGGCGGGGGCGTGGGAGCCGGACCTACACCTCTGCATCCACCACAACTTCTGCATGAGCCCGAAGGCGCAGGGCGCGGCTACCTACTTTTTCGGCAACCAATTCTATTCGTCAGAGACAGGGAAGCGGTTGGCCGGCTATATCGTAGACGCTCTCAGCGCTGAGTCCGGGCGCCTGGATCTGCACAAACATGGCCGAAACTACTCCAGCCTGCGTGAGGTCAAGCCGCTCTCCGTGAGGGTTGAGCCCGGTTTCATAAGCCATCCCGAGGAAGGTCCGAGGCTGGCAGATCCGGACGAGATCTTGCGCGAGGCGATCGCCGTCCTCCATGGCATCGAGGCGTATCTAGCCAGACTTTGAGACGTGCCGGCAAGGGGCCGGGGCCGGCGCTCGCTACACTGGGGCGGTTGGCTCGTATTCGAGGAAAATGTTAGAGTGCGTGGAAACCCGAAATGGGCGGTTGCGGCCGCCCCCGGGACTGTTGGGCGATCAGGGAGGCTCCGATCAGCAGCGGCAAGTCAAGCGGAATCGGTCAGCGCCTTGTAGCAATTCTCCTCATTATGTCGGTATTCGCCTTCATGGGCGCGGGTGTCGCGCGCGCTGAGCCGGCGAAGATCACCAAGGCAAAGCAAGAAGCGGATGCCTTGCAGGCCAAGCTCCAGGATCTCGGTGGCCAGGTGGATGCCGCCGTCGAGGATTACGACTACGCTAAGGCTCAGCTCAAGCAGACAAACGCAGCTGCGCAGAAGACGCAGACCAAGCTCGACAAAGCGCAGAAGGATCTAGCCGCCGCCGAACAGCGGCTGACTGAGCGCATCGTCCAGATCTACAAGGACGGTCAGACAAGCGTGCTCGATACCCTCATGGGCGCCTCGAGCTTCTCCGACCTCATAAACCGGTACGACATGCTCCAGCGGCTGAGCAAGCAAGATAACGAGATTCTGGTCCAAGTGGACACGTACCGGGGTCAGGTGGCGGACCGGCGGGCGGAGCTGGCTCAGCAAGCCAAAGAGCAGAAGGCTTTGACAAACCAGGCAGCGGCCGCCCAGAAGCAAGTGCTGCAGAAACAAGCTGACGTGGCGAAGCAGCTCAAGGGCAAGGAATCTCAGGTCGCCCAGCTCGAGAAGGAATGGAAAGCGCAGCAGGCCGCACTGGCCGCCCAAGCCAAGGAGGCAGCTCGGCTAGCCGCTCTCAAGGCTCAGCAGGCAGCCGCGAACCATCCGCACACGGTCAGCGGTCCCGGCATCCAGGTGAGCGTTCCCGCCTCGGCCTCCGGGAGCAAGGTGATCCAGATCGCGGTCCAATACATCGGTGTCCCGTACGTCTGGGCCGGCGCGGATCCGAGCGGCTTCGACTGCTCTGGGTTCGTGATGTACGTGTACGGCAAACTGGGGATCGATCTGCCTCACTCGAGCCGTATGATGTCCGAGATGGGATCGGCAGTCTCGGATAGCCAACTCCAACCCGGGGATCTAGTCTTCTTTGGGAGCCCGGTTCACCACGTCGGCATATATGTCGGCAACGGCAAGATGATCAATTCGCCCTACACAGGGGCGTCGGTCCGCATAGAGAGCATTTGGCGGAGTAGCTACGCCGGTGCCCGCCGCATCATCGACTGACCCGGAGATCAACCTTCATGAACCCAATCAGCGTCTACTTTCACCCCATCTTCCTCCAGCACGAAACCGGAGAGCACCCCGAATCCAAGGAACGCCTGGTCGTAGCCAAGCATGTCTTGGAGGGGACCGATCTCGCGCTTGATTGGGTCACCCCGAAGCCGGCGTCGACGGGATCGATAGCCCGGGTCCACGACCCTGAGTACATCAAGTCCGTCCGCGAGACCGCAGATCAGGGCGGGGGATGGCTGGACTGGGACACGGCGGTCTCGCCTCATTCGTACGAGGCGGCCTTGCTGGCGGCCGGTTCCGGGCTGATGGCTGTGGACGACGCGCTGGAGACCGGGCGGCTGGCGTTCATGCTTGTGCGGCCGCCTGGCCACCATGCCACGTATTCGCGCGGGATGGGTTTCTGCCTCTTCAACAATATCGCCGTGGCTGCGGCTTACGCCATCGAGGAGCTGGGGCTTGAGCGGGTGCTGATCGTGGACTGGGACGTTCACCACGGTAACGGCACGCAGGCCGCGTTCTATGAGGACCCACGGGTCCTATTCTTCAGCGTCCACCAGGGTGGGCACTACCCCGGCACCGGGCTTGTAAAGGAAGTGGGCAGCGGTGCCGGAGTGGGATACACCGTCAATGTGCCGTTGCGCGCCGGCGAGGGTGACGCGGCGGTGGTTATGGCGTTCAGCTCCTTGCTACTGCCCCTCGCGCGTGCGTTCAAGCCGCAACTGGTCCTTGTCTCTGCCGGTTACGACGGCCAGCTCGGCGATCCGCTCGGCGATCTGCGCTTCAGCAAGGCTTCCTTTCAGTGGATGGCAGCTCAGCTGAAGGAGCTGGCCGGAGAGGTCGGGGCGGCTGGTCCTTTGTGCTTCCTGGAGGGCGGATACGTGCCGGCCTTGGCGGCCGACTCTATCGTGGCCACCCTTCAGGGCTTGAGCGAGGGGTCTCCCAGACTAGAGCGGCCCATCTCCGACGATGAGCGGGCCGATGTGGAAGCGACGATCAGTGAGCTGAAGCCGTATTGGAAGGGCACTCTCTGACCTTCGCGGAGTGGTCGGCCTTGTCCCCGGCGGTCAGGCCTGTCCCCAGTGATCTGCTGTCCCCAGTGATCTGCTGTCCCCTGGGCTGCCTGTGACTCTTGGCCGGCTGGTGCGATTTTCGTCTGCGGCGTCCGGCCTCTCGCCGGCTGGTCTGACTTTCGCCCGGCTGACCTGCGGGAAGCCTGATTTCTTGGTTCGCCAAGGGCTGGTCTCGACAGGAAGCGGTGGCTGGTGAGCCTGCACGGGACGCCGCGATTCGGCTTCATCAGTCGCGTCGCCAGTGATGTCACGGGTTCCCGCGCGGCCGCGTGCCCTCTCCAAGGCACAAGGACAGTCAAGTCCAAGCGGGTATCGGCCGAAGATACGCTGAGGAACCTGACGGGCGTTTTGTCCGTGGCCGGTCTGGAGGATGTATGAAGTCCATCGATGAGCTTCTGTCAAAGGTCAAAGCGGCCAACGCTTCCGACCTTCACTTGAAGGTGGGAAGTCCGCCGGTCATCCGGATCGATGGCGAACTGGTCCTGCTGGATGAGCCGGTGTGCTCGCCCGAAGACACCAAGGACTACGCGGCGTCTCTCATGAGCGAGAAGCAGATCCGGCATTTCAGCGATACCAACGAGATCGATTTCGCCTATAGCGCTTCGAGCATCGGCCGGTACCGCGTCAACGTGTACAGGCAACGTGGCACCATCTCGATCGCGCTCCGCCAGGTCGTCACGCATGTTCCGAGTTTCGAAGAACTCAACCTGCCTCCGGTGCTGCAGAAGCTTTCGTTGGAGCCTCGCGGCATGGTGCTTGTCACCGGCGCGACCGGTTCCGGGAAAACCACTACGCTTGCCGCGATGATCGACCACATCAACAAGCACCTCCGGAAGCACATCGTCACCATCGAGGACCCGATCGAGATCCTGCATCAGGATCAGAAATGCATCGTCAACCAGCGCGAGGTGGGGCTCGACACCGAGAACTACGCGTCGGCGCTCAAGTACGTCTTGCGGCAAGACCCCGACATCATCCTGATCGGTGAGATGCGCGACCAGGAGACAGTGCGAACGGCACTGACCGCCGCCCAGACGGGCCACTTCGTCATGAGCACCCTGCATACGATCGACGTGACCGAGACGATCAACCGGATCATCGACTTCTTCCCGCTCTTCCAGCAGAAACAGGTGCGGATCATGTTGGCCGGGTCGCTGCGGGGGATCATCTCCCAGCGTCTACTGCCGCGCAGGGATGGCGCGGGCCGGGTCCCGGCCGTCGAGGTCATGTGCATGACCGGCCGCATCCGGGACATGATCCTCGACCCAGCGCAGACCCACAACATCTTGACCGCGATCGGCGAGGGCGATTTCTACGGGATGCGTACATTCGACCAGAGTCTTCTGGATCTTTACGAAAGGGACCTGGTGACCATCGAGGACGCGATGGCTGTGGCCACAAGCCCGCACGACTTCCGCCTGCTCGTGGAGGCACACGGGCCACCAGATCCCCATTCTGGACTAGAGGCTCGTTACATAGGAAAGCCCTGGCCGGACCTCAGTTCGCCGGCCCGACGCGGCGTCCTCGACTGTCTCGTGTCCTTAGCCCTGCCGTATTTTCGGCTCTCGCCGGTGGGCCGCGATGACTTCTAGGGCCGGCTGCGCGGTGCGGAAGGGCTGCGTGGCGAACGGTCGGCAGGCGACGACCGTTCGAAGCGCGATGATCGTTGTCTCCCGGCTGGTTCGGACTGTCTGGCGCCGGTCACGCGGTGGTCGAATCCTATGAGCCACGATATGAGCTGTGCTACCGCGGCGACAAGCACGCCCGCTAGGACGGTCCACAAGACCCCATGCGCCGTGAGCGCTCCCCCGGCCCAGACGAATAGCCTGAATCACGAACGCATTGACGAAGAGAATTGCTATCACCCACACCAGTAGACGCAGGGGCTTGGCTTTGAGCCGTCCCCGGGGGTGGACGGCGCTGTTGAACAGTCCCAGCAACACGGCGACTGTCACCGCTACCCAGAGCGACTTTATGTGGAATCGCCCGGAGCTCACGGAGTCGAGCAGGTAGAGCGCCAAGAATATGGCGACGCAGTTGAATGCCCAGCGGAGCAACAGCCTCACGATGGGTTCCTTTCATAGTTCTTGGCCATCGCGCAAGCCGTGTCGGAAACCGCTCTGCGCAACGTGTCCGGGTATTCGAGCTCCGCGTCGCCGAGGAAGCGGATCGTCTCCCGAACGATCCACCGTTCGTCCAGGTAGGGCATGCGCACTCGGATGTCCCCAGTATGGGTCGGTCGCGGGTCCAGACCTCTATCTTCCAGGTATGTCCTCCAGCGCGGACGGAACCGGAGCACCGCCCAGCTAGAGCTTCGGCTGGGCGCAAATCCCGCGCCGGCCTGGCGGAGAGTCAGGTCCACCTCAGGACGCGGGACGAAATGGTCTTCGGTGGGCCGGGCCGCCCGGATCAGCTCGAGCCTGAAGGTCCGTTGGGCCCCCGCAGCGAGACAGAACGCTTCCAGGTACCAGCCGTCGGGCGAGCGGAACAGGAGATAGGGTTCCACGAGCCGGGTACTGAGCCTGTCGCGCATGGGGGTGAAGTACTCGATCTCCACGAGGAGCCGTTGTCGGAGGGCCTGGTTGAGCGTCTTCATGACGTCGCGGTCTGGGGGAAGCACGTCGTCCACCATGACCGGAGCTTGGGCCTCTTGGCCGCCGGTGAGCCGTTCCACCTTCTCTCTTACCGACGCGAGCGAGCCCATGCCTTCGAGAGTCAGGGCGTCACCGAGGAAGTCGAGCGCCAGCAGAAGTGCCCGAGCCATGACGGGGGAGAGCCGGGCAGGGTGGGTGAAGGCGTCCGCCATAAGGTCCCTCGTAACCTCGACGCCTTCCTCATCCGCCTCGGCGTAGAGGGCGTAGGTACCGCCTCCGAAGTTGACGAGATTGATCAGGGCGATGTCCTCCTCGAGATCCTTGCGTCTCGAGGCGAGGCTCGTCTCGAGTTCATCCCAGGAGACGCGGGACGGGGTCTTGGCGTCGAGAAGATATTGGAGGAGAGCGATCGTTCGAGCCAATCGTTCCGTCACGATGGGACCATCATCGGTCTTCCCGCGTTTCCGCGTACCTGCGTGAGCGACCAAGCCTTGGAAAGCGGAAAGATCTTCAGGCGAGGGTGCTTGTCGGTGGATCGCACAGACCTCGGCTAGATGCCGGCGTAAACGCTCGCGCATCTCCGGCGGCCCCAGCAATTCGCCGCAGCCGCCCAGTCCCACCACCCAGGCCAGGAGAACGGCCTCGTCGGCATAAGGGACGGCAAAACGCGTAGAGCCGTCTTGGTCGCTGCCCAACGCCCGGACGTGGGGTTGCAGCCGGCCGACCCACCAGGTGAGGTCCTCGTCCACCTTTATGTCGGCCTCACCCACCAGCCGTCCGATCAGCCACGGAGGACGCGCCCGATATCGGTTCGGGTCGTAGTCGGCAGGCGCGGAGAAGTCGCGTGGCTTCTCGGTGTGAAAGTAGACCGGGCCGTGAATACGGGCGACCCGGAAGGTGCGGATACCTTCGCGGACGCGGTCGAACCCCACGACGTACCAGTGTCCCTGGATGAGGAACAAGCTGTAAGGGTCTAGAGTGCGCTCCTCGTCTTCGGCGCGGGAGGCGGAAGGATACAAGAAATTGACCGTCTTGCCCCGGGATACGGCATCCTGCAAGCGGGCCAACTGTCTCCCCGCTTTGCGCGCGTCCTCGTCGGGGGCTAGGGCCACCGGCAGCCGGTCGAGCTCATCCAGGACGGGGTTCGAACGTCCCTGCGAGATGGCTGTCAGTGCGAGGCGCAACGGTCTGGCGTACGCGAATCTGCCTTCCAGTGCAGCGAGCGTCAAGGTCAGAGCGCGGATCTCCTCAGCGGTGAACTCGAGCCCGGGAAGATAGTAACTGTCTTGTGGCAGATAGTAGGCGTGGCCGCCCATTGACTCGCCTTCGCCCACGACCTCCACCGCGATCCCGATCTTCTTGAGATCTTCCCGATCGCTGTAAAAGCGGCGGTTGAAGGTCTCGTCGCTCATGTCGAAGTACCCCTCCACCGAATCCTGCACCTCGCGAGCCGCCACCGGTCTTGGCTGGCTGAGGAGAAAAGAAAGGAGGGAGAGTTGGCGGATAAGCTTGTCTTCGTCCCGACCCATGGTCTAAGACTAGCGCACCTGGCGGTCGAGAGTCACGATTCTGTCCGCCGCGCAATCTACAATGGCAAAGATGGCGATCACCAACGGCAACCAGCAAGAGACTTTACCAGGGCTTTCGGGTCCGGGGTTTTCGGGCCGCCCGTGTGCGGACCCCGGCGGGAAGGGCGTCACTCTGGTGCTCGGCCCTGCCAACTCGGGCAAGATGGGTTTCGCTCTCCGGTGGTGGGAAGAGCGCCTCGCGCGGCGACCGGTGGTCGTGGTCCCGACGGGCCCGGACTCGGCAAGTCTCAACCTCGAGATGGTCCAACGCGCTGGAGCGCTGATCGCGCAAGCTCCTGTCGTCACCTTCGACGGTCTGGTGAGCCACATCCTGGGCCGCCGTCCGCGTTACCTCAGCGGCTTTCAGCGGGAGACCATACTGCAACGTCTTCTGCGGGAGATCCCAACGGGGTCTTTGAAGGCGGTCTCGGCTCTCCCGGGCGTGGCTGCGGCTCTCGGTTCGCTCTTGCTCGAACTCGAGGAGAGCGGACAAAGACCGGAGGTGCTGCAAAAGGCTCTGGAGCGCTGGCGCGATTCACAACGGCCCGATAGCGCGCTGGCCGCGGATATCGCGAGGCTCCTTCCTGCTTACGCTGCTGCCAGGAGCGAATTGGCTGCGACGGATCGTCCCGGGGCTGTGATGGAGGCGAGTGAGCGGTTGGCCGGGTGGAGCCGTCCGGTGGTCTGCTACGGATTCACGTCGTTCACCCCAGGGCAGCGCGCCTTGCTGTTCGCCATCGCGCAGGCCGCCCCGGTGCTCGTCACCCTGCCCTACGAGCGGGGGCGCGAGGTCAATCTCGCGCGCGAGGGCGAAGTTCAAGAGTGGGAGAGAGCCGCCGGCCGCGTCGTCGAGATGGACGCCCAGTCGACGTCGTTCGCCTCGCCGGCGCTGTATTTCCTCGAGCGCAACTTCATGCGGGATCAGCCTTCGGGCGAACCGCCCCCCGCGGAAAACGGTCCGTCGGGCGTGAGGTTCCTGTTGGCGTCGGGCCGGCGCAACGAGGCGGAACTCGCCGCCCAGGAAATAACGGCTCTCATCAAGGAAGGCGTCGCGCCCGGCTCCATCGGGGTCTTCGTGCGGGACGTGGCCGCATGGCGCCGGCTGCTATCGGACGCATTGGAGTCCTGCAACATCCCGCATCGCGTGGAGGGCCAGTCGGCCCTTGCGGAGACGGGCCTGGGCAGCGCTTTTCTGAACGTGGTGAGCGCTTTCGTCTTAGGAAGGCCCAAGCTACTCCTTTCCTTCCTTCATGGCCCGTACAGCGGAATCTCGCGCGACCGATCGGCAGACATTGAGCTTGCCTTTCGGCGGATGGGCTCGCCGAGCGTCGTTCGACTCGTTGGGCTGGTGGAAGGTCGGCCAGGCGAGATCCTTGCGGAGGTCGGGTCCGCAGTCGGCCAGGCCGAGGAAGCGCGGGCGACTTTCGACTCGGTGTCTTTCGAGGCGCTTGTCCGGTCGATGCTTGGCGCCTCGCTGGCCGAGTCCACCGTCGGGAGCCGGGAGGCGGAGGAGGACGCAGCGGCTTTCGGCGCGCTGACCCGTGCCATAGGCGAGTTGACCGGCGGCTGGGTGGAAGGCCCCCGCGCATGGGAGAAAGTGCTGCCGCTCGTGGGCCGGATACCCGTTTCCGCGCGGGGAGCCGAGGGAGAAGACGTGGTGCGCGTGCTCAGCATGCAACGGGCCCGCGCCCGCCGGTTTCAAGTCGTGTTCGTTCTAGGCCTGGCGGAGGGGGAGCTGCCGGCTAAGCGCGGCCGGTCATCGTTGCTTGCCAGCGAGCAACGCGCTCTCCTGAATGCGGCAGGCGGGGGCAGACTATTGGCCGACGAGACAGAGGCCGAGGATGCGGCGCTTTTCCTCAGCGTCCTCTCCCGTCCATGGCAGCTGCTCTACCTCAGCGCGCGCAACACGGACGACGCGGGGCAACCGGTGGTCCCATCGTTCTTCTGGGAGCTCGCCCGGCGCCTCACGGCCACGGGCGGTGAGCCCCGGAGACGCGGCCTAGCCGATGTGGTCTATGGGTCCCGCGAAGCGCCGGGCGTCCGGCACTATCTGCGCGCTTGTGTCAACGAAGGGCGGGAGGCTCATCGTGGGATCCCCGGGGGTCGGGCGCGCACGGATCCGCCGCGATGGCACACCCTTCCCAGCAGGTTGCACGACCGCATCAACCTGGCTGAACTTGCGAGGCAGCGGAGTTTTGCGCCATCGGCTCTCGAGCGTTACCTGGCTTGTCCGTTCGCGTGGTTCATAGGCAGTATCGTCGGCCCTCGGGGCGCTGAACAGGAATTAGACGGCGCTATTTTCGGCCGCCTCGCTCACGACGTTCTGAGCGCCACCTATGGGGACCTGCATTTGCGCGGCGGTCTGCCGATAGGTCCGGACAACCTGGAATCAGCTATCGAGATTTCGCACCGCCACATCCAGCACGTGGTGGAGAGCGGCGATTGCCCCGGTACGGCTGCTGAGCGTCGTTTGGCGACTTGGAGACTGCGGAAGGTGGTGGCCGGACTTCTCGACCGCGAGAGTAAGGTGGACACAGCGCTGGTCCCGGCAGAGACCGAGGTGCGGGTGGGGGCCGAAGGCGGAGTCGACCTCGGCGGACTTCGAGTTCATGGGCGAATCGACCGCATCGACGAGGATCGGTCGGGTACCGCGCTCTTCGTCATCGACTACAAGACCGGAGAGCCCCCCAAGCCCTCGCAGCTCGGGGAGGAGGGCGGGCTGCAGCTGCCGCTCTATCTGCTCGCTTTGGCAGCTGAGCGCCCTGAGGCTGAGGTCATCGGCGGCGCCTATGTCTCTCTGGCCGACGGCAAGAGCGTGGGCATTGCGCGGTCCGGGTTCGAGGCTACCCTGGGTGGCCGCGCGCAAGGCTGCAGGGCTTACTCCGCCGAGGCTGCCGCTGCTTTGTTCCAATCGGCCTTGACGGCAGCCAAAAGGGCCGCTCAAGGCATGCGTGCCGGTGAGATACCGGCCGCTTCTTCGCCGTCGAGTTGCGCTTCCTTCTGCTCGCTCGGCCCGGTCTGCCGGTCTCGACAGAAAGGCTATCGCAGATGACCGCAGGCGATGACCAATGGTTGTCTCCCGGCCAGCAAGGCATCCTGGCGGATGAGTCGCGTCGCATCCTCGTGGCCGCGGGCGCGGGCAGCGGGAAGACCCGGTTGTTGGTGGCGTATTTCCTCAAGGCGCTCCTCGAGGACGGCGTCCCGTTGGACGGATTGGCAGCCGTCACTTTTACCAGAAAGGCCGCTGCGGAACTGCTTTCGAGGATCCGTGAAGCGCTCTATGAGGCTGGCCGACCGGACCTTGCCCGTAATCTCGACGGAGCCAGCATCGGGACGATCCATGGTCTATGCAGTCGGCTGCTCAGGGGCAACGCGGTCGCGGCCGGGATCGACCCAGCCTTCGGTGTGCTGGAAGCAGAGGCGGCCACTCTGTTGAAGGAGGAGGTGTGGGCTGAGATCTGGTCGGAGGCTGTGGAGCAAGCCACCGAGGCGGGACTAGAGGTCCTCGCGCGCCATCACCGGACCTTTGAGGAGGAGTTGGTTCCCCTCTATGAGCGGCTACGCAGTCTCGGAATGGCGCGACCTGCGGTGCGGATCGCCGCATCTGCAGCTCCCGATCTCGTGCGGACTCGGGCGCGGCTTCTGGCGGCGGCAGAGGGAACACTGAAGGCTGCAGGGGAGCCCGTGGGCGAGGCGCGGAAGGGTGGCGCGGACATATGCCTCGTTGAGGAATGTCTGACCTGGCTCACCGGGTCCGGCTGCCAGCCCATCCGTCGTCAAACATACCGACCTCTTCGTCACCGAGCCCGCCTCCCCGGCGGGCGCCGGCTCCACGCCAGACTCGGCCGCCAGCCCCGCGGTCGGTGCGGCCAGTTTAGTGAGAGCGGGCGCCGTTCCCACGGCCGAAGCCGCCGCCTCTATGTCCGAACTCGCTGACTCGACGGCGGCTGCTGCGGACTCCGCGGCAGCCGCCGCTTCCGCACTGGAGGCGACAAAGGGTTTCTTCCCGAGCAGGCGCGCGAAGGCACTGCAAGACCAGTTCGAAGAGGTCCGGTCGGCTCTGACGGCGTACCGGCAGTCCCTGGCCGCACTGTGCTTGTGGCCGATGCTCGCAGCTACCAACGACCTTCTCGGCCGGTTCCACGCACGCTATCTGGAGCGCAAACGCGAGCGAGGGCCTACTCGACTTTTCCGACCTCGAATTGAGCGCCCGCGCGCTGGTCGAGACGCGCACGGATGGCGACACGTCGCTTCTGGGCGCCGGCTCGCGGCTCATGGTGGATGAGTTCCAAGATACCAACCAGCTTCAGTGTTCGATCCTGGACGGGTTGCACGCGGCCGCGGGGCTCATGGTTGGAGACGAACGGCAGAGCATCTACAGGTTTCGCGGGGCTGATGTGGACGTGTTCATGAGCAGGCAGCGCGAGTTGCTTCTGCACCCAGAGGAAGGCGCCGTCCACCGGCTGGACGTGAGCTATCGGGCCCGCGCCGAGGTACTTGAGTTCATCAACAGGTTGTTCGCAGGCCCCGGCTTCTTCGGACCTCGCCATGCGCCTCTCCGCTGCGGCCGGGCCGAAAGGGGCCGATCTACGGGAGATTCCGCGGGTAAGACCGACCGCCTACTCTCACCGGCCGTCGAGATACTTTGCTCCGATCGGTTGCGCGATGAAGGCCTCGGCGGGCCCTCTCCCAGCATGCAGCAGGCGGAAGCTGAGGCCGTGGCTGCACGGGTGCTGCGGCTCGTCATGGAGGAAGGGTGGCAGCAGCGAGATGTGGTGGTTCTGCTGCCGGCATTGACCCAGGTCGACGCGTACCACCGCGCCTTGTCGGCTCGTAACATCTCGACGTACGTGGTCCGCGGCAAGGGCTACTACTCACGGGAGGAGATCTCGGATCTGAGGTGTCTGCTCGGGGTACTGGTGGACCCTCATGACGACCTGGCCCTGCTGGCGCTCTTGCGTTCACCTCTGGTGGGTCTGTCCGATGACGCGCTCTTCTACCTGGGTCGCGAGGCCAAGAACGCGCATGCCGACTCATTGTGGGCAGTCGTGCGCGACCCCGGTTGCTTGCCCTTGCCAGGCGATGATGAGGCCCCCCGGCTATCCAGAGCGGTGTCCATCCTGGAGAGTCTGGCCCGCTACTTCGGACGACCGGGCCTCGCGCGACTCATCGATCGCGCCGTGACGGCGTTTGAATATGACCTGTGTCTTCTGGCAGCGCCGGAAGGGCGCCGGCGGTTCGCCAACGTGCGGAAGTTGATGCGTCTCGCCGACGAGTACGAGACCGTCGAAGGTCCGGATCTGGCAGGGTTCGTGAGGCTGATCGACACCATCGGCGAGCTCAGCGATGACGAAGGTAGCGCTCCCACTCTGGCCGAAGACGAAGACGCGGTACGAGTCATGACCATCCATCAGGCAAAGGGACTAGAGTTCCCGGTGGTCGTTCTAGCCGGTCTGGGGTCGGACAGCCCCGGGTCCAGGAACGGTGCCTACCTAGTCGGCCACGACGGGCGCATGGCTGTGGTCCTCAAGGATTCGAGACGGCCATCGTATGAGACATGCGACTTAGCGCTCGGACCGGCGGAAGAGATCATCGAAGACGAGGCCTGCCGTGAGCGGGAAGAGGACGTCCGTCTAATGTATGTGGCCATGACGCGGGCGCAGGAGCGGCTTTTCCTGGTGGGCGCCCGACCTTCTGGTTCACTCGATAGCTGCAGGCTCGGTCGCATGGCGCTCGCGCTCGGCCTTGATGGGTTACCGGCTGCGGGAGAGACCTGGGGGCTGCAGGATTTGGATGCCGTCGTGAGAGGGGTCGCTGGCCAGCTCAGTGGGGAGGACGCTCGAGAGCCAGGCTTATCGCGTTCCGAACAGGCTGGAGGGCCGGATCTCGATGAGGCTTGCCCTGTCTTCCTGGAACCCGTCGCGTCCGGCGTCGCTGTCCGCAGAGTGAGCTTCTCCAGTCTGGCGGCATACCGGCGCTGTCCTCGGCGCTACTACCTGGAACGTTTGCTGGGGTTGGACGTGGAAGCGTGGCGAGATCAGCCGGCCGACGCGACCGCGCAGTCTGACGTCCACCGGGATATTGTTCGGGCGGTGAGGGACGGCGATCGCGGTGACGATGGCGGCGGGACCGGCCTCGACGCCGAGCAGGCCGAAGCCATCTACCTCGATCCGGCCGAGGCCGGCGACGGCCGCGAGTTGGGTCTGCTCGTGCACCGGCTCCTGGAGCGACTGCCATTGCACGACCAGGCGCCGAACGACGAAAGGATACGGCTGCTGATCCAGGAGTGCCTCGACGACTCCAGCGATCTTCTTGCCCAAGACAGCGTTGAGCGTGCCGTGGAGTTGACGCGGGCGTTCTGGCGTACTGACTTCGGTGGCCGGCCGGAGCTTGTCGGCGCATTCAAGGAAGCGCCCTTCATGTTCCTTCACGGCGAGATGATGGTCTCAGGCGTGATGGACCTGGCCTGGCAAGAAGGCGGCGATTGGCGGGTCATCGACTACAAGACGAACCGGTTGGCGGGCCGGACGCCCTGTGAAGTGGGGGAATCGTACCGGGAGCAAGCGCGGGTCTACGCGCTGGCGTTACTGCTTGCCGGTGCTCGCGCCGTGTCGATGCATTTTCTCTTCCTGGAGCGTCCGGAGGAGCCCTTCACCCTAAACTTCGCGCCTTCCGACATCCCCGCTCTGCAGGCAGAGCTCGATGAATCCCTGGTGGGCCTCGCCGGCGCCGATTTCTCAGTTCCGGCGGGAACAGTGTGCGGAGACTGTCCGGCCGCGCGACTCTGCTCGGAGTTTCGAGCAGAACGTCCGTAGGCCCGCGCCGGGGGATGTGGCGGCCCGGAGATCTGAGCGGGGGATGGCCCGAGGCCTGGTGATGGTATACAATAGGCGACCGTCAAAGGCGGGGTGTAGCGCAGCCTGGTAGCGCGCATCGTTCGGGACGATGAGGTCCGGGGTTCAAATCCCCGCACCCCGACCATCACATGTAGGGGCCGCTCGCGCGGCCCTTTTCTTCTACACTAACGTACGCGTCTCCGGGATGTGCTCTTCTTCAGGGACGTGCGCGGCACTCGCTCGGGCCGCGGTAACGGACCGCGCCTGCGGAACCGAGCCTACAGCGTTACGACGAGGATCACCAGGACGTACGCGCCGCCCTCGTCGGGAAGGGTCGGCGGGGTACCACCCGACTGGTTTGCGGGTGGCAACGGGGAGGTCGTGAAAGTATTGTCACTCACTTCCGGCTGCGGGACGGCCTGTGCGCTGAGTATGGGCAGCTTGGGCCTGCTGGCCAGGATCTGCGCGACGATGTCCGCCTTATCGGCCGGGGCGGTGGATTCAAGAGTCACCGACATGCCCATCGAGTTGAGCAGGTCTATCAGTGGTGCCGCGTCCTTCTGACGGAGGAAGGCCGCGAACGTGGGTCCGCCCAGCCATAGCTCGCTGGGAAGGGGCTCGAGCGTCGTCATGCTAGTGACGAGCGCCGCTTTCTCCGCCATTTGGCCGGCCCTGGCCTGGTTCGACTGAGCTCCGTTCGATGAAGTGGTGGTCGTAGACGGCACCGAATTGTTGTACACCGGGCCGGCGCCGGCGGCTCCCCCGAGGGCGAGATAGTAGGGCCCGTTGCTCGACTTGAGGGTGTTGATCAAGGTGGCCTTATCCTGTATGGGGGCCGATGTAGCCGGCTTCGAGGCTCCGGCCAGGGGGACGCTCGAAGTGGAGGCTGCGGTCGTCCGCGCAGGCGCGACCGTCGTCGTGGCCGATGCCGCCACTGTGGACGCGGAACCGAAAGCGGTGCTGGCGCTTGGCGCACTCTCTACACCCTTGTCGGCTACCGCGCCGCGGGCCGTCGTGGTGGTGACGCTTTGGGATACCGAGAAGTAGCCCGGCCGGTTGCGGATCACGCCGAACGTCACGACGCCAATAAGCACTGCCGCCACGCACACAGTCACCGGTATCCATGGGCGGAGACGGCGGCTCCATGAAAGCGAATGCGGTTTCGGCTCCCTCCCCGGCATGGGGAGCGGTTTCATCGGGTAGAGAAGGGCCTGGCGTATTCTGTCGGACAGGCTCGACGGCGGATCGACATAGTCGACAGCCTCGAGCATGTCCGCGATTTCACGCTGGGTGCCCAGGCGTGCCGCACACGAGGGACACCTCTTGAGGTGTTCCTCCACGGCGAGTCTCGCGTCGCTCGGCAGCGACCCGTCCAGGTAATCGACAGCCAGTTCGGCCCAATCGTCCACATGGCCGTCGAGGCTGCCCAGCCCCAACGGTTCTCGATTGTCTTGTTTGTCGTCCCGCGTGTTCATCCTTGTTCCCCTGTCGCGCCCTGTCTTCTGACGCCATCCTCAGCTTCCTGGTTCCGGGAGTTCGGGAGCTCATACCCGGCTTCGGCGAGCGCAACGGCAAGAGCTTCGCGTGCCCTGAAGATTCTCGATTTGATAGTGCCCTCTTGGACCTCGAGGATCTCGGCCGCTTCGCTGTAGGGAAACCCGAGCAGATCGCACAGGACGACCGCGAAGCGAAAACCCTCGTTCAGGCTCATCAAAGCCGCTCGTAGGGGCTCGGAAAGGCCATCGATTGCAGGGTCGATGCCCGCATGGCTCGAACCGACAGCGGCTCCCGAACCTGAAGGCCCGGATAGCTCGTCGAGGATCTCGTTCTCCATGGGCTCCGGGCGCTGACGCCGAAGTTGGTCGTAGGACGCGTTCACCACTATGCGATGCAACCACGTGCTGAAGAGCGCTTCGCCCTTGAAGCTGGCCAGATTTCGAAACGCCTTGATGAAGGCTTCCTGCGTGACGTCGGCGGCGTCCCACGGATTGCCCAAGGTGCGGAGCGCCAGGTTGTATGCCCGATGCTCGTGGCGGCGGTACAGCTCGGTGATGGCGAACATGTCGCCTTCTTTGGCGAGCTCTACCAGCCGAGCATCGGGATCCAGTTGTCGTTCTTGTGTGGCCACATCCACCCGGGTTCGATCGCTTCCGCTGGGCCGGTTCATTCTATCAGGGAGCCTGGACCTCCCAAGTCCGGCTCAGGATCGGGCTCCGTTCCCTGCGCGCGGGGCCTACGCTATTCTTGGAACGGTCGTGTAGGGAGCCAAATCGAGGAGGAGACTGGGATGCCCTCGAAAGCAGATATGGACAGGGAGCGGGTCGCCGCGGACATGCTCGCTGAGTTGCAGGACGAGATGCGGAAGATGCCGGTGAGCGACTATCTGGTCTACCTGATGCAGTCGGTCTCCGCGATGGGATTCCGTCGGCTCGGTCTATCGCCCGAGACGGCCGGCGAACGCGACCTTGAGCAATCGCGGCTGGCGATCGAGGCGTTCAAAGCGTTGCTGAACGTGGTCGAAGCGACACGGCCGCGGGAAGAAGTGACGATGCACAGAGCGGTATTGTCGCAGATGCAGCTGGCGTACGTGGCCGCGCTCAACCCACCACCCGAGCCTGAGATCGAGGACGATGAGGAGCCCGAAGCCGAAGAGGACTGAGCGCGACTGCTGCATGGTACGCTGGTTTCCCACCGGGGTGGCGTTCGCGCGTTGAGCGGTCGGTGTGCGTTGGCGGGCAATGATGATGCGAAAGGCTGAATATGGAGGCTAGGGCGGAGATAGGGGTATTCGGCGGGTCCGGATTCTACTCGTTCTTGGATGATGTCGAGGAAGTCACTGTCGAGACCCCGTACGGGCACCCGAGCGACAGCTACTTCGTAGGGCAGATAGGCGGCAAACGGGTGGCCTTCCTCCCGAGACACGGCCGCAGGCACCAGTTGCCGCCGCATATGATCAACTACCGGGCGAACGTATGGGGCATGAAGTCGCTGGGCGTCAACCAGATTTTCGGGCCATGCGCCTCCGGGAGTCTCAAGACCGAAGTCGGCCTGGGCCACTTCGTAGTCTGCGATCAGTTCGTGGACCGCACGTGGGGAAGGAGAGACACCTTCTACGACGGTCCGATCACGACTCACGTGTCGGCGGCCGATCCGTACTGTCCGTCGCTGCGACGGGCGCTCGTGGAGGGTGGGCGTGAGCTGGGGATCACCACGCACGACGGCGGGACGGTCGTCGTCATCCAGGGGCCTCGCTTCTCCACGCGCGCTGAAAGCCGGTGGTTCAGCTCGATGGGTTGGGACGTCATCAACATGACCGGCTACCCTGAGGCCTACCTAGCCCGGGAACTGGAGCTCCACTACGCGAATATCTCGCTGATAACCGACTACGATGTGGGCGTCGCCGACGATCCGAACATGCCGCCCGTGAGCCACCACGACGTGGTGAAGGCGTTCAACGAGAACAATGCGCGCCTGCGCGAGCTGCTCTTCCTCGTGATACCCCGGCTGCCCGACGTCCTCGGTTGTGACTGCGGCAGCGCCTTGGCCGGAGCTCGAGGCTAGGAGAAGGCGTCGGTCTTTCGCTGGGTGGGCCTTCGGCGGCTGATAGCAGACATGGGGCCGCTCGCCAGCTGGGTGCCCGCACCGGTATCGGGTGGAGCCACCCCTCGAGCGACCGGAGCGGCATGTCGGGGCCGGACCGGTCATTGGGTGGCGGGGTCGGTGCCGACGGGTTCGGCCTTAGGCGATCGGACCGACCTTAGGTGACCGGATCTGCGCCGGGAGTGTCGGTCTGCACGGCAGGCCTTGGCCGCTCTGCACGAGTATCGGGTCTGTCTCCGTCCGAGCCGGTTCCCTCTGCGGACTCAGGCCGTGGGGCGGGGCCGGGTCTCGGCGCCGGGCTGGGCCTGGGAGCGGGACGTCGCTCGGCCGGCGGCGCCGCTTGGGTGGTAGCGGCCGGTGGTGCGCCGCCGGGGCGGGGCTCTGCGGACGCAGCCTCAACTCGCTCCGGAGCTTGGGCTTGAGGGGGGTACTCCACCGCGAGCCGGTCTCCATCACGCTTCACCACAACATTTTGTATGTGGGACAGCACCTGGCTCTTGCGTGTCTCGTCGGACTCGCCGGCCAGCTTCATGTCCATGTCCAGGAAACTCTCGTACATCTGCTCGACGAGACGGATCGACTCCTCCTGTGTCAACTGCATGGGTTTCAGGAGGGAAGCCACCTTGGCCAGTATCCCCTTGAGGGCGGTGAGAGACTCGCCTTCCTGTGGATCCCCGTCGCCCATCCGGTAGCCCTGCTCTTGGTCGGGCTGGCTGTCTCGACGATCGTCGCGACGATCTCTATCTCTCTTGGTCACGTCAGCTTCCTCTCCTGAAGCGCGCGGTAGAAAGCCACGGCTTCTCCCACGCCCTCGCTCAGGTCGACTTCCCATTCCCATCCTAGATCCGCTCTTGCCCGAGAAGCATCGAGAGCAATATGCTCGACCTCGCCCGGACGTTTTTCCCCGAAAACCGGCAAGACATTCGTCCCTACCGCTTCTCTCACGGCTTCGAAAATCTCGAGATCCGAGACCTCAATGGCTCGACCCAGATTGTAGACGCCGCAGACCGGCGTGTTAAGAGCCAGCAAGTTGGCCTTGACGATGTCGCCCACATAGCAGTAGTCCCGGGTCTTGGTGCCATCCCCGAAGATGGTGGGTCGCACGCCACTCAGCAACTGCAACGAAAAGATAGCCACTACCCCGGCTTCTCCGTGCGGATCCTGCCGCGGTCCGTACACGTTAGGGTAGCGCAGCACGGTGTACTGGAGGCCGAAGTTGTGCCGGTAAGCGAAAAGATAGTGCTCCACCGTATGCTTGCTCACTCCGTAGGGAGAGATCGGATCCACCGGGTGGGACTCATCCACCGGGAGGTAAGACGGCTCACCGAAAAGCGCGCCGCCGGTGCCCGCGTACAGCACCTTTCGCACTGAATACCGGCGGCAGCACTCCAGCACGTTGAGGGCGCCGAGGATGTTGACGGACGCGTCGTATGCCGGGTCCCGGACCGATCCAGTGACGTCGATGTGGGCCGCGAGATGGCAGACGGCCTCCGGTTTCTCCCGTTCGAAAGCCTTTCCCAGCTCCTCCGAGCGGATGTCGACCTCGTAGAATGCGGCGTCGGGGGGGAGGTTTTCTCTCTTGCCGGTGGCCAGGTTATCGACGATGGCGACCTCGTGCCCGGCAGCGAGCAGGCTGTCGCTGAGATGAGAGCCGATGAAGCCGGCGCCGCCTGTCACGAGAACCTTCACGTGTGAGCCTCCGCTGTCGATTTGAATAACAACCTATCACCCCGACTTCGGGCAGCGCTTGTGGCGCGAGCGGCGTACCCATGTACGGCAGGCTGTAGGGGGGCAGTCTGTCTGGATCAGAGTTTAATGCAAAACCGGTCGAGAAGCGGCCAAGCCTTCTACTCGCTGTGCATCGGGGCAGGCCCCAGGCTGATACGCTATACTCTCGCGGCCGATGCCAGAGGAGCGCGGCTGTCGGGACGTGGCGCAGCCTGGTAGCGCACCTGCTTTGGGAGCAGGGGGTCGGAGGTTCAAATCCTCTCGTCCCGACCACAAGATCGGTCGGAGCGCAGGCTGAACGGGCGGGTGTAGCTCAGTTGGCAGAGCATCGGCCTTCCAAGCCGTTTGTCGCGGGTTCGAATCCCGTCGCCCGCTTCTTTCTGGTCCGCGTTCTGGTGGTCGAGCCGGTGCATGCGCCTGTAGCTCAGTTGGATAGAGCAACGGACTTCTAATCCGTTTGTCGCAGGTTCGAATCCTGCCAGGCGCGTACCGATTTGCAGGACTTTCCCTCCACGCTCGGGGGGAAAGTTTGCGTTTTGGGGTCATTTGCTAGGTATTTGCTAGGCGTCTGGCTCTAGGGGCCTAAATGCTAGCGGGCTCGTTACGCGGAGACTAGGTGCTACGGGGCGCCGGTGTGAACGCAGGGGTGTCCCCGTGAGCGGCGTATGTTTCAAAGATGGATACCTCAGTCGACACCAAGACCTGCGCCAAGTGTGGCAGGGCACTGCCCGCAGCAAAGTTCCTTGGCCTCACTTCCGAGTGCGCTGACTGCACGTGGGAGCGGCTATGTCAGCTTGCGGAGGCCAATCTGAACAACACGGTCGCGCACCAACCTTCATATCAGAAGGCGGATCCCAACGTCTTTCGGCGCGGTTATCGCCGCTACCACAAAAAGAACCGCGAGAAGATACTGGAGCGCATGCGCCGCCGCTTTGCCGCCAAGGAGCGGCATCAAGGTCTCTTGGCTCAGGCCGAGGCCGGGTACCTCAAGCCCGAAGCGCCGATGCGGAAACGCCGCGCTCACAGACGTGGAGCGGGGGGGGCGCACACCATTGAGGATGTCCAACGGCTTTACGACGAGCAGGAAGGCCGCTGCTTCTATTGTGGGCGAGAGCTGAACGGGAAATATGGCCTCGACCACAAGACCCCGTTGAGCCGGGGCGGGACTGATCGGCCCGAGAATCTCTGTTGCGCCTGCAAACTATGCAACTGGCTCAAAGACGAGAAGACGGCGGAAGAGTTTGTAAAGTACCTGGCCAACCTGTCAAGATGCCCATAGTTGGTAGTCAGTCCCAGGGGCCTCGCTCTTGCCTATGCGCCCACGATTTGCAGGTGTCTGGCGGCCTTTGTCTTTGCGTTGGCCACTGACTGCACGGCGTCCCGCTGCATGCCGGGCAGGACATGCTGGTACACGGTCATGGTGAATGCCGGGGTACTGTGTCCGAGCCTCTCTGAGACCACCTTGACGGGTACACCGGCCGCGACTAGCAAAGTCGCATGCGTGTGGCGCAGATCATGCAGGCGGATCGTGGGTAGCTTGGCCCTCTTCTCGTGCGCCTGAAAGGCGCGACTCAGGTAGTCGGGATGCAGAGCGCTCCCGTCCTGGAGCGTGAACACGAGACCGTGATCCGGCCACTCTCCGGGCCATTCCTCGCGCTCCGCCTGCTGGCGCTCCTGCCATGCTTCGAGGGCGGCCCGGGTCTCTTTGTCGAGCTCCACTTGCCGGCGGCCCGTGGCCGTCTTCGGCTTGCTCTCGCGTACGTCGGCTCTCTTGACGGTGACTCTTGCCCGCTGCACGGTGATCGTGGCGGCCTCCAGGTCTACATCGCGCCAGGTGAGCCCGCACACTTCACCGCGGCGCATGCCCGTCCACGCCGCCAGGCGCCACATGGGGAAGAGGCGGTCATTCGCCACGCTTGCCAGGAACTTGTCTAACTCTTCGCGGGTCCAGGTCTTCATCTCACCGGCTCCGTCCGAGTCACGCTGTATCTTCGGTAGTTCGGCCGCGTCGGCTGGGTTGTAGGGGATGAGCTTCTTCTTCACCGCGTCGGTGAGCGCCTTGTGGAGCGTCGCGCCGAAGCGGCGGATCGTACTTGCGCTCAGACCCGTGGGCGGCGCCGGCTTCTCACCGTCCTTTAGCTTGCGCTTCGGCTGGCGCCCCGTCTTCGCGAGCGCCGCATATAGGTGGTCTACCATCGTCGGCGTAAGCTGCTGCAGACGTTCGGCGCCGATTCGCGGCACGATGTACTTATCGACGTGCAGCTTGTAGCTCACGAGCGTCGTGGGGCGGACCCGTGAGGCGCTGGCCTCGAGCCACTGCTCCAGGTATTCGCGCACCGTGATCCGCGTTGCCGCGACGGCCGTACCCTTGTCGGAGGCTGAGCGCGCGTCGTTGCGCGCCGTCTTGGCCTCTGTCTTAGTCGCAAAGCCGCCTTTCCACTGATCTTTCATCTTGCCCGTGTTCGGGTCACGGACGCGGACCACGTAACTCCACGTCTGCCCTCGTTTCACGAGCCCGTCTTTCATGGCCTGGTCTGTCATCAATCCTCCTTCGGTTTCAGCTCAGGAAAGCGCTTCCAGGCGTTCTGTAACCGGCGCCAGACGGTCGAGGGGTGGATGTCGAACTCCTGAGCCGTGACGGCAAGGGGCTGGGTAGCACCTTCGCTCACGGCCTTTAGGTAGGACTCAGCCGTTCGCCTCAGAGTCTCGGGGTCAAGACCCTTACGACCTCGTTTGACCTTGAGATTCTTGAGAGGTACTGCGGTGCCCGCAATCAGCTCGCCGTAGCTGATCTTGAAGACGTTGTTCGGCACCTGCTCATCTAACTTGGTGCCAGACCTGCTGGCGGCGCCTTCTCGGATGGCTCGCAGTATATTGCCGATTCGAATGTCCCGAAGCATGCGCGCGGTGACTTCGTACTCTTGTTTTCCATCCGGGGCTCCGATGCGGAGGCCTGTGCAATAAAGGACTCCCCGCCCCGTAGTTCCTAGCCGGATTCTGATTTCACACGGAAGATCGCCGCCCCTGACGCCGATCCATGTGCCAGCGTACCGCCCCAGAAAACGACCGCCGTGGGAATCGGGCGGGGTCCATGTGTACTTCGGAAGCTGGTCTCCGTTTGCGTCATTCCGTGTCATCAGTGGACGCTCCCTAGCGCTAGTGCTTATATGCAATTACATCCTAATGCATAAGGCCGGTTTGCACAACTAGAAGCCTTGGTTTGCATTCAGAGAGAAGCGTAAGAGGTAATCAGAAAGGCGGTGACGCGAATGGGACTAAGAGAAGAACGGTTGCGGCGTGGTTTGTCACTCGAGGCGGCCGCGATGTTGGCGGGTGTTGATACCAGCACGCTTAGCCGGATCGAGCGCGGGCTGTGTCAGCCCAAGCCCGAGACGGTGGTGCGCCTGGCCCGAGCCCTAAAGATCTCTGCCGGCCATATGGCTCAGATGCTCACGGTGGCGCGGCAATGAAGATCCGAGACTGGGGCGACGTAGACGAGGAGATGGAGCGGTCGCAGAAGTGCTATCGCAAGCCGCGGAAGGAAGACAAGAAAGTCGCCGGCCCCGCCACCTCCCGTTGGCCATCCTGGCTGGTCGACCGGACGATGCGGGAAAGGCCAGAAGTCCTTACAAGCCAGGAGATAGACCGCATAGATGACA
Organism: uncultured Thermoleophilia bacterium; assembly: GCA_963749535.1. Classification (GTDB taxonomy): domain Bacteria; phylum Actinomycetota; class Thermoleophilia; order RBG-16-64-13; family RBG-16-64-13; genus Chersky-299. The sequence goes on from CAVVNF010000016.1 coordinate 44,761, forward strand.
AACGGCCGCGGAATCGCGGGAGGCGAAAAGGCAGATGAAAGCGCCAGCTGCCGTGAAGGCGGACCAGCCGTGCACCCCAGAGGCCCTCATAAAGAGCGGCCTTTTCATTATCTCGGTTGAGGAAGCTTGCCGGTACTTGAATATCGGCCGCACCCTTGGATTCCAGCTTGCCAGGGAACGCGGTGAGCTCTGCGAGGGCGTGAAGGTTCTCCGGGTCGGGCGCCTGCTGAAAGTGCCGGTCAAGCCGCTGCTTTCCGCACTCGGATACGACCGCAAGGACGGCGAGACGTGACCAACAAGCTCCAGCAGGTGTGGCGGGAGAGCACGACGGATCGCGCCCGCATCGTCGCTTACCTTGAGCACCGCGGACTCACGCCCGACTGCCTGGACGCCGTACCCGACGACGTTGTCCGCTTTCACCCGACCCTGCCGTATTGGGACATCGCGGAGAATGGCGATCCTGTACGTCTGGGCGACTTCCCGGCCATGATCGCGAGGGTGACGGACCTGAGCGGCAAGGGAGTGACCTTGCACAGAACTTACCTAGACCCCGCCGGTCCCGGGAAGCTCAATCTCGGGAACGATTCCCCGGCGAAGAAGCTGATGACACCCACAGAGAATGGCGGGACCAGGGGCGCCAGTATCAAGCTCGAACCAGCCAAGAGCGTGTTGGGGCTGGCTGAGGGCATCGAAACCGCCTTGGCTGTGACCGTGGCCACCGGGCAGCCCTGCTGGTCCTGTGTGAGCGCCCACGGGCTAGAGACGGTAAAAATCCCAGAAGAGGTGCGCGCGGTCCATATCTGGGCCGATAACGACGCATCGGGCGTAGGGCAGGCGGTAGCCGAAAGACTCGCGAGCCAACTCCACAGCGAAGGCCGCAGCGTGTACGTGCATACCCCGTCTCGGGTAGGGGCCGACTGGCTCGACGTGTTCGCGGCAAGTGGCTCGGAATCGCTTCTCGATGACCTTGTGAGCGCCGAGCAGTGGCAGCCTGGGATGCCCGTGGGTGTGCTTCTCTCCGACGTGAAGCCCGAGCGTGTCTCCTGGCTCTGGCCCGGACGGCTGCCGCTCGGAAAGCTCACTGTCTTAGATGGCGACCCCGGAAAGGGCAAATCGACACTCAGCCTCGACCTGTCCGCCCGCCTCACTCGGGGCGACATCATGCCCGATGGCTCCGGCGGTGGTTTTCCCGCCGGCGTGGTGATCCTCAGCGGTGAGGACGGCCTAGCGGATACCATCGTGCCGCGACTCATAGCGGCGGGAGCGGACCTCTCCCGCGTGGTGGCTCTCGCGTCCTGCCCAGACTCAGAAGGTGACGGAGAGCACCCGCCGGTACTACCGGATGACTTGCCGACGATCCGCGCGGCAATCGCTCGGGTGGGTGCCAAGCTCGCCATTATCGACCCGCTCATGGCGTACCTGAGCGACGGCACGAACTCCCACAAGGACCAGGACATACGCCGGGTGCTCTTCCGGGTGGCAGCACTCGCGGAAGAGACGGGCGCGGCCGTCCTGGTAGTGCGGCACTTGAACAAGGCAACCGGCGGGGTGGCACTCTATCGGGGCGGCGGTTCCATCGGGATTATCGGCGCCGCCCGTTCGGGACTCCTGGTAGCGGCAGACCCGGACGACGAAAACCTACCGGGTGCTCGCCTCCACAAAGTGCAACCTCTGCCCCCCGCCTGAGAGCCTGAGCTTTCACCTGGAGGCCGACGAGGGCGGCGCCGCCCGCGTGGTGTGGGACGGCACGAGCACCCATGGAGCGAACGCACTACTCGCCCAGCCCGCGACCGAAGAGGACCGCCACGCCATAGACGAGGCGAAAGACTTTCTCCTGGAGGCCCTCGCGTCCGGCCCCGTGAACGTGAAGCAGGTTCAAGGCGAGGCAGCCCGAGCGGGTATCTCGGAGGCCACACTTCGCCGCGCGAAAACCACTCTCGGGATAGTGAGTGAGAAGCAAGGCATGGGTGGCCCGTGGGTGTGGACGCTCCCGAAGGTGCTCAAAGATGCCCGAACATGCTCACTCTCAGGAGTGAACACCTTCGCGGAAAGTGAGCATCTTCGGGAGCTTGAGCTTGACGAGATGGAGGCCCTGATATGACCCTCCGTGCGGTGCTAGATGACCTCATCGCGGCAGCGGTGACTGTGGAGGCTGCCGAGGACGGGAAGCTACGGCTGAGAGCCCTCTTTGAGGACCGCCCGCTCACCGCCGATACCCGCGACCTCTGCCGCATCCATAAACAGGTGCTTCTGGACTATACCCGGTTCGCTCGCGAGGCCGACGCCCTGCTCCTGGATTCCACCCGCCGAATCGGCGCCGCGTGGATACCGGGGTGCGAGCTCGACACTCCGGAATGGGAGCGACACGAGCGAGCGCTCCATGATGCCTACTGGTCACAAAACCTTGGCCGCCTACAGCAAGCGCTGGAGGCGCGCGAATCTCACGCCCTGGCGCTGTTCGCTGCCTATCGAGATGAGGTGAAGCATGAGTGACACTCTAACGCGCATTCCCGAAGAGCTCGTGGTCCCGCAAGACCCCGAGTCACGTCTTCTCATTCGCTGCTGGGACGCGGTAACGGGCAAACGACTCGTGACGATCACCCCGCAACTATTGCGAGGTGGCGAGTGGCGGCTGAAACACTCAGGACTTGCCATCACGCCCACGGTAGCGCGGCAGTTGGCGCCGGCCCTGGTCGCTATGAGCGCGACGATAGAGGATTCACCGCAAGATCCTATGCCCACAGCCGAAGACCGGGAGCTATCGAGGCGGCCGTGAAACTCCAGATCCTTCCCGCCTGCAAATCGACTCCCGAGCGACCGCATTTTGTATGGCGCCTCTGGGACTGGGGCAAGGTGCTCGCCTGGGGAGTGGCCACGACCGCGGAGGGAGCAGCAGAACAGGCCGACGCCGCTTTGGCTGAGTATCGCCGGACGCATCGCGCAGCCTGGCTGGAGTCGGTCTGGGAGATGGCAGACGATGACTGAGCCCGGCCCCCGCTACTACGTCGAGGGTGGGCTTGTCTCCGGGTTCGCGGCGTGGCGGCTTGGTCGGTCGATTCCCCGCTACTTGCGGGATGCACTAGACGACCTTCCCCCTCATCTCCGGACGGAGGTCGAGGACGCTGTTGAAGCCATGCGGTATTCGGGTCAGCGCTGGGCTGCTACCGCTCGCGGAAGCGCGGCAGAGCCACCTGCGGAAGCCCCCGTATGCTCGAAGCAGGAAGCAGACGAGCTCTCAAGTGTGGAGGTGGCAGACGTGCTGAAGGTGACGGAGCGAAGAGTAAGGCAGTTAGCAGCGGCCGGCGTCCTGCCGGGCAGACAAAAGGCGGGACGCTGGAGTTTCGACCGGGGCGCCGTCACGGCGTACCACGAGGAAAGGAAACAAAAATGGCATTGACCACACGAGAGGCCCTCACTATCGCCAAGAAATACGGACTCAACTTGCCCGATGCAAAAGCGCTGATGGGGTTGGCCGACTCGGTTGAGGAAGGGGAGATCGTCGCCGCGGAGTTTTCGACAATCCCACAGCAGTTGACGAAATCGGACTTGGCGGACCTTTCGGCGGAGCAGATCGTGCAGGCAAAGGCGGAGGGCCGGCTTCGCGACCTGTTGGGGCAGTCGTAGTCATGAGCGCCCCCGACAAAAACCCCACACGACCCAAAGAAGGCCTCAAAAGCGGCAACACCGGCCCGGGCGACATATCCGGGCAGTTGCCTCGCTCGCAGCTAGTCGGCCTCACCCCGGAGCAGATCGTGGCCCTAAAACAAGAAGGCCGGCTAGCGGATCTTCTCGGCCAAAGGAGGCGGGAACGATGAGCGCCGCGACCATGACAGCCGAATCCCCAACTAAGGCCACACTTGACCGCCTGGCCGGCGTGAACTTGAGCGTTCTTGGCCCCTCGAACGAGGCCGAACCTTGGCTCGCCTGCGCTCGAGCCTGCGGTTTCGAGCTCCCGCCGCAAGTCCTGGCCCTGGTCGATACTGCAGCGCGTTTGGCCGCAGAACACGCCGCCTGGACGCCCCCGCCGCCCCACAAAGACGCGGACGCCATGGCGCTTCTAGCCGGCGCGACAGTGGCCGAGATTCTCGCCGCTGATGATGAGGCCGCCCGCCTGAAAAGCCGTTTTGATCGAGCTTCGCGCCTGTTGATAGCGGCCGATGGCTCTTTGGAGACCATATGCCGAGACACTTTCGCCCCGATCCGCGGCCAGTTGATCGCCGGCCCTTTGCGCGAGGCAGTCGCCAGCGTGCTCGAAAACGCCCGGCAGTTGGCCGCGAAGTTGGAGCGGTTCCACCCCGGCTATCCCGCTGGCCTTCTTGAGGAGGCGAGTACGAAGGAAATCGACGCATGGCGCGCCTCGAGGAAACTGCAAAGCGACCTGGAGAAACTACAGGCGGCCTGGCTCGTGTCCTTCCGTAAGGCAGTAGATCGCGACTTCAAGGCAGACAGACCGGGCGGATTCTTCGCCTTCCTGGACCCTGAAGTCGTCACTCCCGAGGCGTTACGTCTCGGTTATGACGTCGAAGTGTTGAGAATCGCCGCCGCGCCGAGTGAGTACAGGTTGCTCGCACCATCCGAACTCATGCCCCTCATCGACTCGATAGACGCCGACCTACGGGCGCAAACAGGCCCAAAAGGTCAGGTGGACTTCAACGGTCGCACCCGAGTGCGGCGCGGAATGACATCGGAATAACAACCTAGAACAAAGGAGACAAGATCATGTCCACAACCGCCATACCTGCAACCTTATGGGCCGCCAACACCGCCGCCGTCGATGTCGCCGGTACCGCCATCGTAGCTGGCGAACTCCACGTAGTCACACCCGGCGGACCAACCTCAGAGATGATGGTGCGCGTGACTAACACCACGGCCAGTCAGAAGACAGTCACCGTCACGCCGGGCGACAACCCGCCGGCGGACGCGGCAGGTATACCCGCCGTGCTGAGTCTCACCCTGGAAGCGGGCGACGTCACGCCGACGCAAGGATGGATAGGACCCCTGTCGTCCTCGCGGTGGATTCACAAGGACGGGACCGTACAACTGACCGTGGACTCTGGAATGACAGGCTTTGTCACCGCGTTTCAACTGAGCCGCAAGGCTTGACGTGATGAGCCGAGCAAGCCACCCCCCCGGGGTGGGGCATGATCCCCCAAAGCGCATCGCCGGATGCGGAGGGCATAGCTCGCCTGGTCTTGCGTGGCGGCATAGGTCCGGGTGTTCCAGGGGCCGGGTGATCGTATGAACACCACTGGCACCCTGATACCTCGCACTCCTGCCGGGCTTAGCCGTCGCGGTAAGACGTTGTGGAAGTCTGTTGTCGCCGGCTTCGAGCTCTCCGAGGGCGAGCACGCCTTACTGCTCGAAGCCTGTCGCTGTCTAGACGACATCGAGCGGTTACAAGAGGCCGTCGCCGGCGCCCCGATGACAACCATAGGCAGCCGTGGGCAAGAGGTAGTCCACCCCTTGCGCGCCGAGCTCCGCTCCGAGCGATTGCTACTGGCGAAGCTGCTCAGCCAGCTTGACGTGCCGATGCCGAACGAGGGCGCCGGTGCGTGGGATGGTCTGAGCGCAAGCTCACGTGCGAGAAAAGCGGCCGTCCACCGTTGGCAGCATCGCGGAGGTGTGAAGTGAAACCACGCGAAGATCCTCCACCCCCGCCGCCGGTTATCGACCGCGCCCAAGTCCACCAACTTATCCGCGAACTCGCCGCCGCCCGCGACTGTGGCGAGCCTGTGCACCAGCACCCGCTGCTCTATGAGCTAGAGAACCTCTGCGGACTCTGGGCCGGCTACCGCTTCCAGCTTGACGACCCGCGCACGAGTGCGGAGCTCTATGAGTTTGAGGAAGCGATCGTGCAGCACGGCCCGGCCTGGCTGGCTCAGCAGGAGCGCGTAACGAAACCTTGACGCGCCGACATGGCGCTCGAGGCCGGCGGCCGGGGTCTGTGTTGGCAGGCGACTGCCCCGCCCGACTGTCGGAAAGGCCCACCGGAGTCCGCTTTCCTTCGGTGGGCCCTCTTGCTGCATTACGTCGCACCTCCATTGTGCGCCCACGCCGCGGGACGGTCACACGTCACGGGGGCCCCTTCGCGGGGGTGGCAACCGCTGAAACCCTTTGCGCCTTCTCCGTGATGAGGGCTCCTTTCGTGACGGTTGAGGTTATGGCGGGCTATACTGCTAGGCGTTTGCTAGACTACCGGCCGTCAGAGGGCGACAGGAGGCGGCAGGTAGGCTTGTTAGACATTCGTAAAGCCCCTGTAAAACGCTAGGTTTTGGCACGGGCCGTCAGAGCGCGACATGGCCTTGGGCGGACTTCTAATCCGTGGGCCGGAGGTTCGAATCCTCCCAGGCGCGCTTTAGGTCCGGCTGGGCGATGTGCCCCAGCATCGGCGACCCTTGGCCAAGGCCTGGGGCTGGTAATGCGGTGAACGTAGCTCAGTTGGTAGAGCACTGGGTTGTGGCCCCAGCGGTCGCGGGTTCAAGTCCCGTCGTTCACCCCTCGGGAGTCCGCGGGTGTGGCGGAATGGCAGACGCGCATGATTTAGGATCATGTGTCTTTTGACGTGGAGGTTCGAGTCCTCTCACCCGCATTGGCTTCTCTGACGGCTTGAGTATAGGAAAGGATCAAAGTGAAGAGCACCCTCAGCGAGCGCGAAGGAAACACAGTCAAGCTCGACGTCGAGGTTTCCAGCGAGGAGCTACAGGAAGCCTTCGAAGACAGGCTGAAACAACTCACCCGCGAGGTCCGGATCCCCGGATTCCGTCAGGGCAAGGTACCCGTCGCCATGGCGCGCCAGCGTCTGGGTGAAGAGGCCATCATGGCCGACACTCTAGAAGAATACGTGGGCCGCTGGTTCACGGGCGCGGTCCTCGAGTTGGGCCTCGATCCGGTCGACCGGCCGAGCATCGAGCCCCAGGAAGAGGCTCCCGAACTGGGCAAGCCTTTTGCCTTCAAAGCCACCGTCACCGTCATGCCGGAAGTGGTCCTCGGCGAGTACAAGGGCGTGGAAGCTCCAAAAGAGTCGGCGGACCTGGACGACGCTGAGGTCGACGCGCAGTTCGACCGGCTACGCGACCAGTTCGCGGAACTCCGCCCGGTGGAGACCCGCGCGGCCCAGACCGGCGACTACATCACAGCCGACTTCTCGGCCACCCTGGATGGGGAGCCGGTAGAAGAGATGACGGCGGTGGATTTCGCATACGAATTGGGTGCGGACCGGATATTCCCCGAGATCGAGGCGCAGACCGTGGGCATGAAGACGGGGGAGGAGCGATCGTTCCCGGTCACACTGCCCGAAGAACTGGGCGATGAGCGATTCGCGGGCAAGACGGTGGACTTCACTGTCAAACTCAAAGAGATCAAGGAAAAAGTCTTGCCGCCCTATACGGATCATTGGGTCACCGAGATCAGTGAGTTCAAGACCCTCCTAGAGCTACGCCAGGACATCCGCAAGCGTCTGGCTGGTGCCAAAGAATACTCGGTGAACCAGCGCTTCCGGGCCCTCGCGGTCAAAGCCGTGGCCGACAATGCCACTTTGGATCTGCCCGATGTCGTGGTGACCGAGCAGGCCGAGGAGATGGTCGACGACTTCAAGCGCTCGCTCGAGTCTCAAGGCGCCGATTTCGGGACCTATCTCGAATCGAGCGGGGCCACCGTGCAGCAGATGGTCGAGGACATGAAGCCGCAGGCCGCAGCCAACGTCAAGACCGGGCTCGTGCTGGACGCCGTGGCCAAGGCCGAAGGCATCACGGTGAGCGACGCGGACATCACCGCGGCCGTTCAGGAGATGGCGGCTGCCGGTCGAGTGGATCCGAAGGCTTTCGAATCCAGGCTTCGGCAGAGTGGTAGAATCCAGGGCGTCAAATGGCAGCTTCTGCGAGACAAAGCAGCCGACTTCGTAGTCGCGAACGCCATCGCCACGAAACCCCTAGCGGAGCCGGCGGAAGAGTCCGCGGAGGCCCAGCCACGAAAACGACACGCAAGAAAACCGCGGCCAAGGCGAACGCGGGGGCTGCGGAGGAAACAGCGGAGAAGACTGCGGAAAAGCCCGCGCCCAAGCCGAGGACTGCCGCAAAGAAGACCGCTAAAGTAGAGACTCCCGCGAAAGAAGAGGCCTGAGCTATCCAGGGTCGTTCTTTTCTTCCAGACCAAGCCGAAAGGATGGCGCCGTGAGTCCATTGATCCCCATGGTCGTCGAGCAGACCAGCAGAGGCGAGCGCGCGTTCGACATCTACTCGCGCCTGCTCAATGAGCGAATCATCTTCCTCGGTACGCCGATCAACGACCAGGTGGCCAACCTGATCGTCGCTCAACTGCTTCACCTGGAGTCCGAGGACCCCGAGAAAGACATCGCCATATACGTGAACAGCCCCGGCGGCAACGTTTACGCGGGGCTGGCTATCTACGACACCATGCAGTTCATCAAGCCCGACGTGTCCACCATCTGCATCGGCATCGCCATGTCCATGGGGGCCTTGTTGCTTGCTGGAGGCACTAAAGGTAAACGCTACGTTCTCCCGAATTCGAAGATACTGATCCATCAGTTGTCGGGAGGTTTCGAAGGGCCGGCAGCCGACATTGAGATTCATGCGCGTGAAGCGCTCAGTTTGCGCAAGCGTCTGGACGAGATCTTGGCCAAACACACCGGCCAGCCGATGGAGAAGGTGGAGAGGGATACGGAGCGCGACTACTTCATGACTGCTGAAGATGCGCTCGCGTACGGGATCGTCGACAAGATCATCGAGCACAGGTAGGGGGTCCGACTCGTGCCGAAAACGCCGGGGGGTTCCGAGCAGCTGCTATGCAGCTTCTGCGGTAAAAGCCAGCGCCAGGTCAAGAAGCTCATCGCCGGGCCGGGCGTGTATATCTGCGACGAATGCATCGACCTGTGCAACGAGATAATCGACGAGGAGCTCGCTGCCCCCGTCGCTCTAGACCTCGAGAATCTCCCGAAGCCAAAGGAGATCTACTCGATCCTGTCGGAGTACGTGATCGGGCAAGAAGAGGCCAAGCGCGCGCTCTCCGTGGCGGTGTACAACCACTACAAGCGAGTGCACATGGGCGCCGGCGACGACGGCGAGGTGGAGCTCCAGAAGTCCAATATCCTCTTGCTAGGTCCTACCGGCTGCGGAAAGACACTTCTGGCCCAGACTTTGGCGCGCATCCTCAACGTACCGTTCGCGATCGCCGACGCCACGGCTCTCACTGAGGCCGGCTACGTGGGCGAGGATGTGGAGAACATCCTGCTCAAGCTCATCCAAGCCGCTGATTTCGACGTGAAGAAGGCGGAAACCGGCATCATCTACATCGACGAGGTCGACAAAATAGCCCGCAAGGCCGACAACCCCTCCATCACCCGGGACGTGTCCGGCGAGGGCGTCCAGCAGGCGCTCCTCAAGATCCTGGAGGGCACGACGGCGAGCGTGCCGCCCCAAGGCGGCCGCAAGCATCCGCACCAGGAGTTCCTCACCATCGATACGACGAACATCCTGTTCATCTGCGGCGGCGCTTTCTCCGGGCTCGAGAAGGTCATCGAGCGACGGATGGGCAAGAAGGGCGTCGGCTTTGCGGCGGATATCGAGAGCAAGCAGCAGAAGGACGTCGGCGAGCTGTTCGCGAGGGTCTTGCCCGAAGACCTGCTGGAGTTCGGGCTGATCCCGGAGTTCATCGGCCGGCTGCCGGTCATCTGCAACGTTCACCAGCTCCGCAAAGAAGACCTGGTGTCGATCCTCAACGAGCCCAAGAATGCTCTTACGAAGCAATACACGAAGTTCTTCGCCTACGACGGCGTGGAGCTGATCTTCGCCAAGGACGCGCTGGAGGCTATCGCCGATAATGCGCTCAAGCTTGATACCGGCGCCCGCGGCTTGCGCTCCATCATCGAGTCGGCGCTCATCAATGTCATGTTCGAGCTACCAAGCCGGCGCGATGTCACGAAGTGCGTTGTCACGCGGGAGGTCATCGAGAAGAAGATCGACCCCACGCTGGTGACCAGCACGGCTCGCGAGGACCTGGAGCTGGACCAAGAATCCGCGTAGGCGGGCAATGATGGTTGAATCGCAGCGGACGGTACCGCTTCTAGCCACGCGTGACCTTGTGCTTTTCCCTGGGGTGCTGGCTCCCATCTTCGTGGAGCGAGACAAGGGCGTGCGGGCTCTGGAGCAGGCCCACCAGTCCGGGGGGCTTCTCATCATGGCGGCGCAGAAATCGGCCGTCACCGACGACCCGGGTCCGGAAGACATCAACCGCGTCGGCACTCTTGCTAAAGTGGTGCAGCTCTCCCGTCTATCCGACGGCACGCTCAAGGCGCTTGTCGAAGGTCAAGAGCGGGTGACGGTCGACTCGTACATGAGCCTCAGCCCGGTCTTCACGGTGAGCTATAGCACGGTGACGAGCAAGCCGCCGGTCAAGCGGCCGCGCCTCCAAGCCCTCATGGATTCCGTAGCCCGCGAGTTCGCCAACTATGTGGGGCAGATGCCCCAACTGCCCGAGGAAGCCGAGACGGCGCTCGAGGCGGTCACCGACCCGGACGAGATGGTGGACGTCGTAGCCGGGCACCTCATGATCGGGCCGGACCGCAAGCAGGAGCTGCTCGTGGGCGAGGAGTCCGAGGCCCGGTTGCTCCTCCTGCTCGAGATCCTCATACAGGAGAATGAGTTCATAGCGCTCGAGAACGAGATCGCCGAACGCGTGCACGACAACTTCGAGCGTCAGCAGCGGCGGGTATTCCTGGCGGAGCGGCTCAAGGTCCTTCAGGAAGAGCTGGGCGAGGAGGGCGAGGAGGACAGCGAGCGTGGTGCCTATCTCAAGCTGTTGGAGGGCAAGAACATCCCTGAGGCCGTCGCCGCGACGATCACCAAAGAGATCAAGCGCCTTGCCGATCTGCCTCCCCTTTCCGCCGAGGTGGCAGTGGCTAAGACCTATCTGGACACCGCTCTTGCATTGCCCTGGGGGACGAGATCGGGCTCGGAGGCTCCAGACGTGGCCGCGGTGGCCAAAGTGCTGGACGACACCCATTACGGGCTCAAGAACGTCAAGGATCGCATCGTGGAGTACCTGGCGGTGGCGTCGCTGCGCGGCGGCACTCCACCCAGCACGATCCTCTGCTTGGTGGGGCCGCCCGGCGTAGGGAAGACCTCGGTGGCCATGGCGACCGCCAAAGGCCTCGAGCGTCCCATGCAACGTATCAGCCTGGGCGGCGTACGCGACGAAGGGGAAATCCGGGGACACAGGCGTACCTACGTCGGCGCGATGCCGGGTCGCATCATCGACGCCTTGAAGCGCGCCGGGGTCGACGACCCGGTCTTGGTGCTGGACGAGATCGACAAGATGGAGGTCGACTGGAGGGGAGACCCGGCAGCCGCCCTCATGGAAGTCCTCGATCCCGTGCAGAACCGCACCTTCCGGGACAACTATCTGGAGCTCGAATACGATCTTTCGCACGTGTTCTTCATAGCCACGGCGAACTACGAAGAGGACATTCCGGAGACGTTGCACGACCGGCTCGAGATCATCCGGCTCCCCGGCTATACCGACCGCGAGAAGCTGGAGATCGCCCAGCGGCACCTACTGCCGAAGATCGCCGAGGAGAGCGGACTTCCGGATGTGGGCAAGGTCCTTACCTCCAGCGCGCTTCGCGCTCTCGTGCGCTCGTATACACGGGAGGCCGGGGTGCGCGAGCTGGCCCGTCTCATCGGGAAGATCTACCGGCGCATGGCCCGGATGAAGGTGGAAGGCCGTTCGCTGCCTCACCGGATCGGTCCGCGCGCCCTGGAGAAACTGGTCGGCCCCGTGCCGTACTTGGCCGCCCGCCTTGGCACCGAGCCGCAGGTGGGCGTCAGCCTCGGCTTGGCATACACGGGGGCGGGTGGCGACGTGCTGCGCATCGAGTGCGTGGTCACCCCGGGCAAAGGAGACTTCCACCTCACTGGTCAGCTCGGCGAGATCATGCAGGAGAGCGTGACGGCGGCCTGGGGCTATCTGAAGACCTCGATCTCTCGTGATCCCTTGATGAGCAGCCTGTGGCTCGGCTCACCCGGCCGTGCCTACCTCATGGAGAACTATCAGTCCCCGGACAACGGGGGCGAAGAATACGGGCCGCCGGGTGACCCCGGCGCACCAGGCCGCGGCGCTGAGGACTGGCCGCAGCCCCGTAGACGGAGCCGTCGTGGAGGCCAGAGTGATCACGGGAGTGCCGGCGATCACAGGGGAGAGACCGTCCTGTCGGGCGAGAGTATCGAGTTCGAGCCCGGGCGTGGCCCCGAGTGCGAGCCGTCGCTGCCGTCGGACCATGAGGTGCTGTCGGCCCTTGAAGTGCGCATGCACTTCCCGGAGGGGGCCGTGCCCAAAGAGGGTCCTTCCGCGGGTGTGGCGGTGGCGATGGCCCTATTGTCAGCGCTGCTCCAACGTCCGTTGCTGCCGAAGGTCGCTCTTTCCGGGGAGATCACGCTCACGGGTCAGATCCTCCCGGTAGGTGGGCTCAAAGAGAAGCTTCTGGCCGCCTTGCGCGAAGGGGTGGAGACGGTGGTGTTGCCGGCGTCCACTCGTCCGCAGGTGCAAGAGCTCACTGCCGAGTTGAAGAAGGGGCTCGACGTTGTGTACGTGGAGAACTTCATCGAGGTGCTTCCTCACGCCCTGCTGGGACTGGGCCCGGAGGACGGAGAGGAGACGGCGTGACAGAGGTGACGCTGGCGGCGCGTTACGCGCCCCGCGAGGTGGAGGAACGGCTGATGGCGGATTGGCTCGCCCGCTCGGCGTTCCATGCCCAGGTGGACGCGAGCCGTCCGTCCTATTCGATCGCGATCCCCCCGCCTAACGTCACCGGGTCGCTTCACATGGGCCACGCTCTCAATGACACGATCCAGGACATCCTCATACGCCACCACCGGCTCAAAGGCGAGAACGCGCTTTGGGTCGTGGGGACCGACCACGCTGGAATCGCCACTCAGAACAAGGTGGAGGGCCAACTCGCCGAGGAAGGGCTCCGCAAAGAGGACATCGGCCGCGAGGCTTTCGAGAAGCGGGTCTGGGAGTGGCGCAAGGAGTACGGCTCCACCATCATCCACCAGCTCAAGCGCCTGGGATGTGCCTGCGACTACGAGCGCGAGCGATTCACCATGGACGAGGATTACCAGCAGGCGGTCGCCAAGGTCTTCGTCTCCCTTTATGAGAAAGGTGACCTCTACCGCGACGTCTACCTGGTCAACTGGTGCGTGCGGTGCGGATCGGCTATCTCTGACCTTGAGGTGGAGCATGAGGACCGAGCGGCGAAGCTCTACTACGTCAGATATCCCATCGTCGGGACGTCGGAGGCCTTGACCGTCGCCACGACCCGGCCTGAAACCATCCTGGGCGACACGGCGGTGGCAGTGAACCCTAAGGATCCCCGTTATGGCGAGTTCGTGGGCAAACACGCGGTCGTACCGCTCGTGGGGCGTGAGGTGCCCATCATCGCGGACGAGCACGTGGATATCGAGTTCGGCACCGGGGCGCTGAAGATCACCCCCGGGCATGACCCGGACGACTGGGAGATCGGCATGCGGCACGGGCTGCCCAGTATCTCGGTGATAGGTTTCGACGGGAAGATGAACGCCGAGGCGGGCGATCTGGAGGGTATGCCGGCGGAAGAGGCGCGGGAGGTTGTGGTCCGACGCCTCGAGGAGCAGGGCCTCTTCGTCAAAGCCGAGGACTACGGCCATGCGGTGGGCACGTGCTACCGCTGTGGCACCGTCATCGAGCCGCTGCTGTCGCTGCAGTGGTTCATGGACATGAAGCGTCTGGCCAAGCCGGCCATCACCGCCGTGGAGGACGGCCGGGTGCGATTCGTGCCCGATCGTTGGGGCGAGGTCTATCTGGACTGGATGACAGGCATCCGTCCTTGGTGCGTCAGCCGTCAGCTCTGGTGGGGGCACCGGATTCCCGCCTACTACTGCGACGCCTGTGGGCACATGATGGTCGCGGAAACTCCAGCGGACTCCTGTGAGAAATGCGGCGGCGCCCTGAGGCGGGACGAAGACGTGCTCGACACCTGGTTCAGCTCCGCCCTATGGCCATTCGCCACCCTCGGTTGGCCAAACCGGACCCCCGAGCTCGACGCGTTCTATCCCACCTCGGTCCTTTCCACCGCGCGGGACATCATCTACCTCTGGGTGGCCCGGATGATCATGATGGGGTTCGAGTTCATGGGTGACGTGCCGTTCCGGGACGTCATCATCCATCCAACCGTGCTCGCCACGGACGGCAGGCGCATGAGCAAGAGTCTGGGCACCGGCGTGGATCCGCTCGAACTCATCCGGGAATTCGGCGCGGACGCCACCCGTTTCGGGCTGGCCTACATGAGCTCGGTGCAGGACGTGCGCTTTAGCCCGGACCGCATCGAGATGGGCAGGAATTTCGCGAACAAGATCTGGAATGCTTCCCGTCTGGTGCTGCAGGGAGCCCACCCACGGGCAGAGGCCGAGGTGGAACTGAGTACGCCCGCCGACCGTTGGATATTCAGCCGTCTTGCCAGCGTGACCAACGAGCTCGCCGAATTGTACGACGGCTACGAGTTCGACGATGCCAGCCGCTTGCTGTATCGCTTCATTTGGAACGAGCTGTGCGACTGGTATCTCGAAGTGGCCAAGACCCGTCTCTACAGCGAGGACCAGGCGGAACGCCTCACCGTGAGCGGCAACCTTCTCGTGCTCCTGGAACACGTGATGACCATGCTCCATCCGCTCATGCCGTTTGTGAGCGAAGAGATCTACGGCAACTTGCCGCAGGTCCGCAGTGGCGACCGCGTCGCCAGCCTTCTGGACGCCCGGTACCCGGACATCCCGGCCTGCTGGCACGATCAGGCGGCCGAGGACGCCATGGAGGTGTTCACCTCCGTGGTGGGCGGGCTTCGCTCCGCGAGAGAGGAGCTGGGATTGGCGCGCGACGTGGTCGGCAGGGTCCACGTTTTCGAGCTGGAGCCTGGGGCCGCCGCCGGTATCGCCAGACAGGCGCAGGAGTTCCGTCAGCTCAGTTCCTGCGAGCTGGTGGGAGTCGCATCCGCTGGGAAGGTCGCGCCCGAGGGACGGTTCGCTTCGGTGGAGGGGCCGGGAGTGATGGCTCTGCTCGATCTCGGCGGCCTGGTCGATGTGTCTCGGGAGCAACAGCGGCTGCTCGCCAAGGCCAAGAAGGCCGCCGCGGAAGCCGCCAAGGCCCAGGCCAAGCTCGGTAACTCCGGTTTTGTGGCTAAAGCCCCGGGGAACGTCATCGACGAAGAGCGCGAGCGCCTCGCCCGTGCGCTGGCTGTGCTCGAAGAGACCCGGCGCCAGTATAAGGAAAGGATCGGGGAGGAGCTTCCGCTCGAGGGAGGTCCGAGCCTGTGAGTCCCGACCGGTGCGATCCTGAAGAAGTCTGGAGCTATATCCAAAGCTTGGAACGGCTGGGGATGCGGCTGGGCTTGGAGAGGGTGACGAAGTTGGTGCACGCCCTCGGTGATCCGCAGGACGCCTACCGGACGATCCACGTCGTGGGCACCAACGGCAAGACATCCACCACCCGCTTCATCTCGGCCCTGCTGGAGACGCACGGTCTGCGAACGGGGTCCTACGTATCGCCTCACCTCGTCAGCCTTGCCGAACGGCAGATGATCGACTCCGTTCCCATGGGCGACGACGAGTTCTGCACTCTGGTCCAGCGGGTTCGTTCAGCTGTCCCTGGGGTGGAGGCTCAGCTGCCCCCGGGGGAGACGCTCACCCAGTTCGAGGTTCTGACGGCTGCGGCGCTTCTTTATTTCAAAGAGCAGAAATGTGACGTGGCCGTCATCGAGGCCGGACTTGGCGGAAGGCTCGACGCCACCAGCGTGATCCACTCGGAAGTCCAGGTGGTCACGACCATAGGGATGGAGCATACGGAGTTGCTGGGGAACACGCTGTCGGCCATTCTGCAAGAGAAGGCCGCAGTCATCCCGCAGGGCGGCAAGGTAGTGGCTGGGCACCTCGCGCCGGACGTCAATGCCGAACTCAGGGAGATATGCGCCGCTCGTGGGGCCAAAGCGCACTTTCTCGGTGACGATATCGTCGTCCTGGCTGAGTCACGCGGTGAATCGTTCGACATCTTCGGGGTCCGCAGCTGCTACACCGACCTGCGGCTGTCCGTTCTGGGCAGCTATCAGCGGGCGAATGCGGCCCTGGCGATAGCGGCCGTCGAACTGCTCTTGGACCGCGAGCTCGACCCGGCAGCGACGAGAGAGGCACTGCTGCGTACCAAGGTGCCGGGTCGCTTGGAAGTCATCAGCGCGCAACCCTTGTGCATCTTCGACGGGTCGCACAACCCGCCCGGCATGTTTGAGACCATGCGCTCGCTGGAACAGATGCTCAGGAGACGCAGGCTGATCGCAGTAGTGTCGATACTCAGGGACAAAGACGCCGAGGAGATGATCCGTTTCCTGGCGCCTCACTGCGACATCATCTTCGCGACTGAGAACAGCAGCCCTCGTTCTTTGAGCGCGGACGAGCTGGCGGCGATCATCTCCGGGGTCGACGATGACGCTGAGGTGTTCGTGGACCCGGATCCCCGTTCAGCCATGGTGAGCGCCTACCGTCTGGCGAGCTCGAACCAGGTCGTGCTCGTGATCGGTTCCCTGGCACTGATCTCCGATCTGAAGCGGAGTCTGGGCTAGAGGCGCTGAAGGGATAGCGTCGCCCGCGAAGAAGCGTAGAACAGGACGTCCGGTGCTCATCACCGTGCTCGTTCTGCTAATTTCCGTCGTGGTATTCTTTACCGTCGGCTATGTACTAGCGAGAGTTTTGATCTAGGAGCAGGAAATTGGACAATCTCTTCGCCACAGTCAACAAGATCATCGGCTCACATTGGTGGGTGAACTCACTGTACATCCTAGCCTTCTTGATCGGGGTGCTTTGGCTGTCGCTGGTGTTCTGGACGTTGAAAGACGCGCGCAAACGCATCGACGATGCGCTCATAGTCGCCGTGGCAGTGGCCACGTCGTTCATCCTTCCCTTCGTGGGCACCGTGGTATACGCCATCCTTCGTCCGGCGGAGTACCTCGCAGACGCGAGAGAGCGGGAACTCGAGATGAGGGCCATAGAGCAGGAGTTGCACGCTTTGCGCGCATGTCCGTCGTGTGGCGAGAGCATAAGGCCCGATTACCTCATGTGTCCCAGTTGTCGCCGTCCTCTCCGTTCGCCTTGTGCCACCTGTGGGCGAGTGCTGGAGCCCGGATGGAAGGTCTGCCCGTACTGTGCTCATGACCTCAAGGCACGGCGGGTACCGCCTCCGGCGGAGGAGGCCACCATGTTGGTGGAGCCTGCCGGATTGACGGACGGCCCGCGCTAGGCTCGCTCGTTCGCGCGACGGAGTTAAGCCCGTCTCTCGGTTGACAAGGCTCTTCGGAGCCTTTTCACTTGTGCATAGGTTGCCTCATGGGAGCTCGACTTGTTCTCGCACCGACTAGGGGAGGGATAACATCGTGGAACGCACGCTCGTCCTGGTGAAGCCCAATGGAGTCGCTCGCGGACTCGTGGGCGAAGTCATCAGCCGCTTGGAACGGCGGGGACTGCTGATCAAGGGCGCCCGCATGCTCATGGTCAGCGAGGAGTTGGCAAGCCGCCACTACGCCGAACACGTGGGCAAGCCTTTCTATGCGGACCTCGTCTCATTCATAACATCGGCTCCCGTCTTCGCTATGGTTGTCGCGGGACCGTCGGTGGTCAGCGTGGTCCGGACCATGATGGGGGCCACCAATCCCTTGGACGCGGCTCCGGGCACCGTACGCGGCGACTTCGGCCTTGACATGGGACAGAACGTGGTGCATAGCTCCGACAGCGTCGCCAGCGGCGAGCGTGAGATCGCTCTCTTCTTCACCCCGGAAGATCTGGTCCCCTGAGCCTTCCGGTGCCGCCGGCTCTGCGCGCGAAAGGAGCGCACCAGATGGATACCCGGGCCCATTTTCCGAAGGACTTCCAGCTGTTCCTCGCCTCGCAATCTCCCCGCAGGCATTCGCTCTTACGGGAACTGGGGGTGCCCTTCACGATCGTCTCCTCAGGCGCGCAGGAAGCACTGGAGGGGGGACCGGCGGATCGGCTGGCCGAGACAAATGCCAAGGCCAAGGTAGAACACGCCCGCGTGCCGGACGATGCTCTCCCTGGGGCCTTCGTTTTGGGCACCGACACCCTGGTGACTCTGAATGGACTGGTGCTGGGAAAGCCGGCCTCCCGCGATGAGGCCCGCGAGATGCTGAGCTTGCTTTCGGGCAGGCGGCACGAGGTCGTGTCGGGCGTGGCCCTGGTGCGGTCGAGGCTTGCCCGCGCGAACGGGGGGGCAGCCTGCCGAGCGGAGGCAGCCACGCGAGTGACCTCCGCGGTCACCCAGGTGACGTTCGAGCGCCTGAGCCCATCGGCTGTGGAAGCGTATCTTGCGAGCGGAGAGTGGAAGGGCAAGGCAGGGGCCTACGCGGTGCAAGGTCTGGCCGGACTCTTCGTGAGCCGGCTGCAAGGGGAGTACAGCAATGTGGTCGGGCTACCTTGTTGCCTGCTCTCGCGCCTCTTTCGCGAGCTCGGATTCGACGTGCTCCAAAGACTCTGGTGCCAGGCGGAGCCCAAGTCGCTATAATGACAGGGTCATGCGTCCGCGAGACAAGGGGCGCGGCTGAGTAGCACCCGACTGGAGGCAGTGCAATAGCCTTTACTGAGTTCATCACAGGCTTCGCCGGACGGGACATGGCAGTCGACCTCGGGACCGCGACGACGCTGGTTTACGTCCGGGGTCGCGGGATCGTCCTCTCTGAACCGTCCGTTGTGGCCATCGACTCCCGCAGTGGAGAGGTCCTGGCGGTGGGACAGGACGCCAAGCGGATGCTTGGCCGCACACCCGGCACCATCACCGCTATCAGACCACTCAAAGACGGTGTGATCGCCGACTTTGACGTCACGGAGCAGATGCTCCGGCATTTCATCCAAAGAGTCCACCAGAATAGGTGGGCACACCCTCGGGTCGTGGTCTGTGTGCCTTCCGGCGTGACCGGCGTCGAGCGGCGAGCAGTGGAAGAAGCCACCATCAGCGCAGGCGCACGTTCCGCATACCTCATCGAAGAACCCATGGCTGCTGCGATCGGCGCGGGGCTGCCAGTGGCCGAGCCGACCGGCAGCATGATCGTCGACATCGGTGGGGGCACGAGCGAGGTGGCGGTCATCTCTCTCGCGGGTATCGTGGTCGCTCAGTCCGTGCGCATCGGCGGCGACGAGCTGGACGAGGCCATCATCGCCTACATCAAGAAGGAATATAAGCTCATGATCGGCAGCCAGACCGCCGAAGAGCTCAAGCTGGAGATCGGTTCTGCTTTCCCGCTGGAGCAGGAGGAACAGGCAGAGATTCGCGGCCGCGACCTCGTGACCGGCCTTCCCAAGACGCTTATCATCTCGTCGGAGGAGGTCAGAGAGGCTATCGCTGAACCGGTCGCGGCCATCATAGATGCTATCAAGGCGACTCTAGACAAGACGCCCCCCGAACTCTCATCAGACATCATGGATCGGGGCATCATGCTTGCGGGCGGAGGCTCGCTCCTCCGCGGCATGTGCGAGCGCGTACGGGAGGAGACGCAGATGCCGGTCAACCTTGCGGAATCACCACTCACGTGCGTGGCTGTCGGCTCAGGACGGTCGCTGGAGGAATTCGACACGTTGCACCGGACCTCACAGAGGGCGAGGAGACGCCGCTACTAGTTGGCGGAGGCCCATATGCCGCGCAATAAGGTTGCCTGGCGACGACTTATCTTCGTCGCCTTGATTATAATCGCTTTGGCTTTGCTCACTGTCTCGTTCCGTGAGACCAGCTCTGGCCCTATCCATTCGATCCAGCAGGCAGGACTCAGCGCTCTGACTCCGCTGCAAGCGGCGGGAGCCAGGGCGGTAAAACCGTTCCAAGACGGTTATCACTGGGTGACGACGCTCTGGTCCGCGCACCGGGAGAACCAACAGCTCGCTGGGCAACTGGAAAAGCTCCAAGGGGTAACAGTCCAGAATCAGGAGCTTAGCCAGGAAAACGAGCGTCTGCGTGGACTGCTGGACTTCCGTGATTCCACCGTCTTCCCGGCAGGAGCCAGCTTCAAGGTGGCGATGGTCATAGGCAAGGCTCCGACCCTCTGGGAATCGTGGATCTTGATCGACAAGGGTTCCGCTGACGGCATAGAGGTGGACCAGGCGGTCGTTGGGGCGACGCCGGTGACCGACAATGCCGGACTTTCCGGGAAAGGTCTCGTGGGCAAGGTGGTCTCGGTCACGGCCCACTCGGCGAGAGTACAGTTGATTACGGACAGCGAGTCGAGCGTGGCCGCGATCATCGAAGGTCCGCGCGCAGAAGGAATCGTCCAGGGCTCCGTGTCTGGAGACATCACGATGGATTACGTGGACAGGGACGAGAATGTCGATACCAAGCTGGTCATCGTCACCTCCGGCACAGGCGGTGTCTACCCGAAGGGCATACCCGTCGGGATCGTGGCCAATGTGGGGGACGAAGACGTCAATACCTACAAGCTGATCCAGGTGGAGCCGTTCGTCGATTTCCGCGTGCTCGAAGAGGTCATGGTCATTATCGGGCTCACCGACGTTGCCGGGACGACGACCAGCAGCGGCGCCACGAGCGTCTTCGGCAGCAGCGGCGTGAACGGAACTGGCGGCATCGGCAACGCGACCGGCACGACCGGCAATACGGGCACGACCGGCACTACGGGGTCGAACGGCATCACGGGGCCGAGCGTGGCCAACGTGGTGACCGGTGGCAAGAAGACCGGCGGCAGCACAAGCACCACCGGTACGACGGCGACGTCGGGCAACACCATCACAACGAAAGGCCGTTAGCATATGGGTCGCAAGGAAGCGGTGGCAGCGGGGAAGTTCGTGCTCCTGCTGGTGATCGCGGTGGTCCTTCAGGTGATGGTCACATCACGGATCACGGTGCTGGGGGTCACAGCAGACCTGTTCGTCATCCTCACCGTGATCATGGCGGTGAGTCGCGGTTCGCTGGTGGGCGCTGTTTTCGGCTTCGTGGCCGGGCTGTTCGCCGATGTGGCTTTCATGCAGCCGCTCGGGATCCATGCGCTCATCTACCTGCTGGTGGGCTACCTCGTGGGGATGTTCGTGGCCCGCTTTGAGACTGCGAGTCCGTGGGCGGTGCTCCCGCTCGTCGGCGTATCCTCGTTCCTTGCTCAGTTCGTGTTCGGCCTCTTCCAATACATCATCGGTCCGAAAGCCGCGTTCTTCTCGATGATCGGAACCCAGATGATCCCAGGCGCCATCTTGGACGCCTTGTTTGCGGTGCCGATCTATCTGCTGTTGCTGCGGGTACGGGTGATCCCGACGCCGAAGATCGAACCGGCAGTGAGCGCCAGCACGAGCGCGAGCCAATGATCTTGAAGCCGGTCAAAGCGCGGCGCCCCGCCGAAGATGACTCCTTCGTCGGAATCAGGGTCGGCATCCTGCTTATGGTCGGGCTGGCTCTGTTCGGGGTGCTCGGTTTCCGCCTGTGGTTCCTCCAGATCCTCACTGGGGACCAGTATGTGGTCTCCGCCCAGGTGAACCGGGAGCGGACCGTGAACGTGGAGGCGCCCCGGGGCGTCATCTATGACCGCAATGGCAACGTCCTCGTCCAGAACCGGGCCGGCCTGAGTGTCGGGCTGTTGCCGATGGATATGAAAGACCCGGAGGAAGACCCGCAAGGCTTTCAGGCCGAGCTGAGCAGTCTGGCCGGTGTGCTCGGCATTTCCGTGCTCGACCTTCAGAAGGTCTACGACAAGGCCAAGGCAGACCCATACGTGGTCACCGTGGCGAAGGATGACGTCCCGCAGAACCCGGTGGTCGACTATCTGAAAGAGCACAGCCTAGACTTCCCCGGGGTGGAGGTAGACGCCTCGTTCCTGCGCAGCTATCCCAACAAGGCTTTTGCCAGTCAGGTCCTGGGCTATGTGGGTGACGCGTCGCAGGCTGAGATCAACCAGGTCACATCTGGCGACCCGATCAAGTCGGGTGACCAAGTCGGCAAGCTAGGCGTGGAAAAGACGTACGACACGTACCTCCGAGGGCAGGCAGGTCACAAGACCGTAGAGGTGGACAACCTGGGACGACCCATCGAGTTCCTTGAGGATGTGGCTCCGAAGCCGGGGAACAACCTTGTGCTCACCATCGACAGCGACCTGCAGAAGGCCGCCGAGCAAGCGCTCGTCAACGGTGTCCAACAGGCGCACACTGCCGGCTTCAAGAACGCCGATGGAGGCGCGTTGGTGGCACTTGATCCAAATACCGGGCAGGTGCTCGCCATGGCATCCTACCCCACCTACGACCCCTCGTTATTCGTCGGGGGGATAAGCACGCAAGCGTACAATGAGCTATTGGCCCCCGCGGCCCATCAGCCTATGCTCAACCGCGCCATCGCCGGGCTGTACCCGGCCGGTTCCACCTTCAAGCCTTTCGTCGCTGACTCTGCGCTCAGCGCCGGAGTGATCACCCCTGACACGCTGTTCACGGCCAACGGCAAGTTCAGCGTCGCGGGCACGACCTGGAAGGACTGGAACCCCGCGCACTTGGGAGATGTGAACCTGGCCCAGGCGCTGATGCAGTCGATAGACGTCTTCTTCTACAACGTGGGCTATCTGATGTACAAGCAGAAGGGGCTCGGTGCTTCAGCAAGGGCTGGGCGAATTCGGCTTCGGCAAGCTTACCGGCATCGACATTCCGGGGGAGCAGGCAGGTCGCGTCCCGGACAAGACCTGGAAGGCGCGGGTGGGCAAGACCGCTGAGGACAAGGCCTGGAAGCCGGGCGACGATATCAACCTGGCCATCGGCCAGGGTGACCTGCTGGTCACGCCCCTGCAACTGGCGGTCGGTCTTTCGGCTATCGCCAACTACAATCCGACGCTTGGCTATGGGACGGTGTGGGTGCCTCACTTGGGGCTCGAGATCGAGGATCCCTCAGGCAACGTGATCAACACAAATCGAGCCGGAATCGCAGGGTGAAGTCCCACTGGATCCCCACGACATGGCGGAGGTCCAGCGGGGTCTCACGCTCGTGGTGTCGGATCCTCAAGGCACCGCGAACAAGGTCTTCAAAGGCTTTCCCATTACTGTGGCCGGGAAGACCGGGACGGCTCAGAAGAAGCCCGGCGACGACTACGCCTGGTTCATGGGATACGCCCCGGCGGACAAGCCTCAGATCGTGGTGGTGGCGCTCGTCGAACAGGGCGGGCATGGGAGCTCGATCGCCGCGCCGATGGTGCGTTCTGTGATGGAATCGTACTTCCACACCAATTCGACGGCCATCGGGGCCATCAAACCGACCGAATGACGACCCGAATCAGCAGAGGCGCGCGAATGAATGGCCCGTCGGGCATGAGGGGACGCCGCACGTGAACGGCGAGATGAAGATCCTCCAGCAGGGCAGAGACAAGAGGCCGGCCTTAGGCTTCTCCCTAGGCCACTACCTGAAGAGCCTCGATTGGGTACTGCTCGGGGCGACGCTGGCACTGGCGGTCTACGGGATGTTCATGATCTATGCGGCTACCCACGCCGACACGAACATCTCGTCTCCCTACTACTACGTCAAGTCGCAAGCGGTGGGTCTTGTGATCGGGCTGGTGGTGCTCATCGGGCTGAGCATGATCAACTACCAGTGGCTCCGGCGCTATCAGCGCTACATCTATGTGCTCGTGCTCGGACTTCTGGCGGTCACCATCATTATCGGATCGGTGCGACACGGCTCCAGGCGCTGGATCGACCTGGGCTTCTTCGACCTGCAAACCTCCGAGCTGGCCAAGTTCTTGCTGATCCTCTCCTTTGCCGCGCTCCTGGCCGAAGGGGTGGAGTTACGCCACCGCTTCCGCTTCGTCGTCCTCGCTGTCGTCTACATCTTGGTGCCCACAGCGCTCATCTTCATACAGCCAGACCTGGGGACGGCACTCATCCTAATGACCATCCTCTTCGTGATGCTCATAGTGTGGGGGATCCGCCTACCGCACCTCGGGATCCTGGCGGGGGCCGGAGCGTTTCTGGGAGTGTTCGCTCTGCGTGTCCTGCCCGGCGCATTCGGTGTGCATCTGCTCAAGAGCTATCAGGTTACGAGGCTTACCGAGTTCCTGAACCCGTCACCGGATCCCAGCGGTGCCGGCTATCAGCTGTATCAGAGCAAGATAGCGGTGGGAAGCGGGATGTTCAGCGGTAAAGGCTATCTCAAGGGCACCCAGACCCACCTCAACTTCCTGCCGGCCCACCACACCGACTTCATCTTCGCGGTGATAGGCGAAGAGCTGGGCTTCATAGGCTGCATGCTCCTCCTGATCTTGTTCGGAGTGGTGGCGTGGCGGGCGTTCCGGATCGCCCGGTTGTCCCGGGACCTCTACGGGACGCTCATCGCCGCCGGGGTGGGCGGGGTCGTCATCTTCCAGGTCTTCTTGAACGTGGGCATGACGATCGGCATCCTTCCCGTCACGGGCGTCCCTCTTCCGTTCGTGAGTTTCGGGAGCGCCTCGTTGATAGTATTCTTGATGGCCATCGGGCTGTTGCAGAGTGTCCACGTGCACTCCGTGGCGGCAGAGTCCAAATAAGATGTGCGCGCTCATCGGCGATCAGGAGGCTGCTCGTGGCTAGGTTGCAGGCAAGTCTCTCCAGAATCATGGATGCTTACAAGGAGGTCTCCGCTACTGCGGACCAGTCCGTGAGCGTCCTGCTTGCCGGGGACCCGGGCTTGGTCTCGTCGGCCCAACATCAGTTCTCCGCCGGGGGGATAGTGCCGGCGACCTGGGTGGGCCCGCTGGAGGACGTGTCGGGTATTCTGACCGGCCCCGGTGAGATCGTGGTGCTGTTCGTCAGGCCGGAGCAAGAGGCAGAGGCGGAAAGACTAGTTGAGGAGCACCCACCGAAGGGAGGGCTCGTTCTCGCGGTGGACGAGGGTCCTGACGCCACCGGGCATGCCACGTACCTGCACCGTCGCTCCGCGCGCCTTTCCTTTTCCGATTCGAACGGAGGCTGGCACGGTCTTTTCGTTGCCTGCGTGAAGGTAGCCGGGGATAGGGTGGTCGGCCTAGGGCGGCGGTACCCGATGATCAGGAAGATCGCGGCCGGACAGGTGGTTCAGAAGGCGGCTCTCCGGAACGGTCTTGTGGCGCTGGCCTTCATCATCCCTGGGGCGGACATGCCGGCCATGACCATCAATCAGGCCAAGATGACCCTCAATGTCGGCAGCATGTACGGCGCGGAGACCAACCAGGATCGGGCCATAGAGATGGTGGCGGTCATCGGGGCCGGGTTCGGCTTTCGGGCACTGACACGCAGGCTGACGCGGCTCATCCCCGGCTCATCCTGGCTCCTGAGGATCATTCTCGGTTACGCCGCCACTCTGGCGGTGGGCCAGGCAGCCATCGTCTATTACGAGAAAGGCGCGCCCGCGAGCACGAGCCGAGTGGTTTCGCTCGTCCGCAACGTCAGGCATTGAGCGACTCCAGCATCCAGCTGCGTTTCGAGCGCATTCTCGGCGAGGTCCAGCAGCCCGCGCGCTTGGTCGGCCAAGAAATCGGTTCCGGCCCGGGTTTCGTCGACCAGTCGTGCGACACTAGGTTGGTGCTGGCCTTTCCCGACACGTACGAGATCGGCATCTCCAACCAGGCGATCCAAGTGCTCTACCATGTCGCTCGAGAGACCCCAGGGGTGGCGGTGGAGCGCGCATACCTGCCGTGGGTGGATGTCATCGAGAGAATGAGAGAGGAAGACGTCCCTCTACTCAGCCTCGAGACATGGAGCCCGGTGTCCAGTGCCCATGTACTCGCCTTCACCCTGCAACACGAGTTCAACTACACGAACGTACTCGAAATGCTTGACCTCGGCGGCATTCCGCTCTTGTCAGCGGAGCGCGACGAGACCGTTCCCCTGGTCATCGCCGGCGGCCCCGCCACGGCCAACTTCTTCCCGATGGCTCTTTTCCTCGACGCCGTGGCCGTGGGCGAGGGGGAGGAGATGCTGGCGGACATCCTGCGTTGCGTGCGCGCGGGCCGGCGGGAGGGCGCCGGCCGTACCGAGCTCAAGAGGCGTCTCAACACCGTATCCGGGGTCTACGTCCCGGGTGTCAGCGGGAGTGTCCGCAAGCGATTCCTCTCCCGTCTGGAAGGCGCGCCGTACCCAGCGGCGCCTCTGGTTCCGCTCACCGCCGGAGTGCACGATCGGGCGTGGGTCGAGGTCATGCGCGGCTGTACCCGCGGGTGCCGCTTCTGCCAGGCAGGCATCTGGTACCGGCCGGTGAGGGAACGCGCTCCCGAGTCCATAATCGCGCTGGCTGGCGCGATCATGCGCGATACGGGGCATCAAGAGCTGGGGCTGGGCTCCCTTTCCACCACCGATTACTCACGCCTCGAAGGGCTGTTGGGCGAGGTCGCTGAGCGCTTTCCAGAGGTGAGGGTCTCGCTGCCATCGCTCCGGGTCGATTCCACTGCGGTCCGTCTGGCCCATCTCGTGTCGCCCACGGGGCCGTCCCTGACACTTGCTCCCGAGGCGGGCAGCCAGAGAATGCGAGACGTCATAAACAAGAACGTGAGCGACGCGGACATCCTGGGAGCGGCCGAAGAGGCCTTCCGCACCGGGCGGACCAGTCTCAAGCTCTACTTCATGATCGGCCTTCCCGGCGAACAGGACGAGGATGTGGAGGCGATCAGCGATATCGTCCATCGGCTGCGCGAACTGGGTCGCCGTTGCCTCGGCTCTCGCTCTTCCAGGCTGCAGTTGAGTGTGAGCATCAACAACTTCGTTCCCAAGCCATTCACTCCGTTCCAGTGGTGCGGCATGGCTGCGAGGGAGGTCCTCGCACGGCGCCAAGCGTCGCTGAGGGCCCGGCTTCGGGCTCCGGGTATCCGGGTGGCACTGCATGACATCGATAAGAGCTATCTCGAGGCGGCTCTTGCTCGGGGCGGCGAGGAGATGTCGCAGGTCATCTTGGGGGCGTGGCAGAGGGGGGCTCGGTTCGATTCCTGGACTGAGCAGTTCGACAGGCGAGCGTGGGACGGCGCGTTGACTGCTGCCGGACTCACCGCCGAGAACCTGGCCTGCAAGGAGTACGACCACGGCGAAACGCTCCCCTGGGACCGGATACGTGGGGTAGTAGGCGGCGAGTTCCTCTGGACCGAGTGGCTGCGGGCCCAACGCGGCGAGACCACCGGGGACTGTCGATGGGAGACCTGTCAGTGGTGCGGCGCTTGCCCTGTGCGGCCGGGTAACGATCTCGCGCGCGACTTCGACGTTGCCGGCGGCCAGGCTCGGTGCCAAGCCTGCGGTGAACTCGCGGACGCGCCGGCCGGCGAAGTCCTCGGACTTTCTGCGGCGTTCGGCACGACTACCGCGCCGGCTGGACCGCTGGGCATGGGACCCGCGGCAGCCGAGGCGTCGGACGGGAAGACCCCGCCGGCCGAGGCGCCGGACGGGACTCCTGGGTCGGCCACACCGCCGGCAGCCAACCTGCGCTACCTGCTCACGTTCTCCGTCGACGGCCGCGCGCGTTATGTGGGACATCTTGACAAGCTGGAAGTGTTTCGCCGGGCCGTGAGACGGGCGGGAGGCAGGCTGGCATTGACCGCTGGGATGAGACCCAAACCCCTTCTGAGCGTGGCCCTTCCCCTTGCAGTGGGGGTGGGTGGCCACGAAGAGCTGTGCGAATTCGAACTCGCTGAGGAACCGCCCTCTGATTTTGGCGTGAGGCTCGCTGGTTCGCTCCCGGCCGGCCTCCAGGTGGTGTCGCTGGCCCCATACCGGGAAGCGCGACGGGCGGCTGCGCGCGTCGCGGGCGCCGTGTATGAGCTCGAACTTACGATCGCAAACCCTCTCCCAAGGGACGACCCCGGCGCACGACTCGAGCGGGCGGCGCAGCTGTTTGCCGAGGCGACGAACTTCCTGATCGCCGAGGTCAGGGCGGACAGGGTTCGAACCACGGATGTCAAAACATACGTCGACCGCGTCGAGCTCAGGAAGGGTCCAGAAGGAACGTACGTACTTGCCTTCGCTGCTCGGGTCACCCCCACTGGGACGGTTCGGCCCCTCGGAGTGGTGGACGCGATCGGGTCGCTCGCCGGGTTGGAGCTCTCTGTGACAGAGATCCTGCGCACACGGATAGTGCTTTCATGAAGCAGCTACTCATCTCAAAGGACCTTCGCGAGACCCGCGTGGCACTCGTCGAAGACGGCAAGCTCGCGGAGCTGTATGTGGAAAGGCCCGGCTACCTGTCCATGGTCGGGAATATCTACAAGGGGCGGGTCGAGAACGTCCTGGTGGGCATGGATGCGGCCTTTGTAGACATCGGCCTCGACAAGAACGGCTTCCTTTATGTAGACGAAGTGACGCTCCCCGGAGCGGCCACGGGACGGTCGAGGAAGATCACGGACATACTCAAGCCGGGCAAAGAGTTGATGGTGCAGGTGACGCGCGATCCGATGGGGGGCAAAGGCCCGCGGCTCACTACCCAAGTCGGATTGGCCGGACGGTACGTCGTCTATCTGCCGGATTCCTCCGTGTCGGGTGTTTCTCGCCGGCTGGAGTCCGGCGAGCGAGATCGGCTCCGGACCCTGATCAAAGAGCTCGGATCAGAGGCCGGGGGGATCATCGTCCGCACCGCGGCGGAGGGCGCAGATCTGGAGGCGATGTCGCGCGACCTGCGCTTCCTCCAGCGCGTGTGGGGGGCCGTGTGCCGTCGTGCGGCCAAGACTCAAGCTCCCTCGCTGGTGTTCGGCGAAGCGGAACTCGCCGTTCGCGCGGTGCGTGACCTTTTGGGGCCTGGATTCGGCAGCGTGCTGGTGGACGATGAAAATCTGCACCGGCGGGTCGCGAATTATCTACGCGCGGTGGCTCCGGAGCTGGTGGGGGAGATCCAACGATTCGAGGGGAGCGGAGCACTTTTCGAGACCTTCGGCATAGAGGGCGAGGCGCGCAAGGCACTCACTCGCCGAGTGGAGCTGCCGTCCGGCGGCTACCTCATCATCGACCATACCGAGGCGATGACGGTGATCGACGTGAACACCGGCCGCTTCGTGGGCAAGCGGTTCCTCGGCGACACCACGCTCAAGACGAATCTGGAAGCTTGCCGTGAGATCATGCGTCAGCTTCGCCTGCGGGACATCGGCGGGATCATCGTCATCGATTTCATCGACATGACCCCGAAGGCCAGCCGGGAACAGGTGGTAGCCGCCCTGGAGGCAGAGTTGTCGCGCGATCGCACCAAGACGTACGTCGTCGAGATATCGCCCCTCGGGTTGGTGGAGATGACTAGACAGAACATCACCCTCGGCCTTCGCGAGGTCATGACCAAGACCTGCCCCACTTGCCGGGGGTTGGGCGTGGTCTTGTCTGAGGAATCGGCTGCCATCGAGGTGGAGCGCAACCTCAAGCGCATGGCTCGCGAATCGACAGCCCGGGTCCTGCGCGTCGAACTGCATCCGCGTGTTGCCGCCTTGCTGTTGACGGGCCATCCTCCGCGGTTGAAGCAACTCGAGGCAGAGACGGACGTCACGTTCTTGATCCAGGCGGCCGACGATGACACGCCTTTGGACCGGCTCGAGGTGGTCACGGACTGACATCGGCGAGGGTCGCCCCGGCCCTTTGTCCGGCTGATGCGCGTCGAGCGGCTGCGGTCGCAGTGGTAGCGGCAGGCAGAGCTTGCTATACTGCCTTGCTTGCGGCTGTGGCATATGCCGCGAGAAGCTATCGGACAGTTGATGCGAGGAGTCGGAATGTTCGCCATCGTCGAAGTCGGCGGGAAACAATACCGCGTAGAAGAAGGCAGGGAGGTCGTCGTCGACCGTCTCAAGGCTGCCGAAGGCACGACGGTGGAATTACGGCCACTGCTCGTGGCCGACGGGGAGCAGATACGTTTCTCCGGGACCAGCGAGCTCGCCCAGGTCAGGGCCCGGGTGGTCGAGCATTTCCGTGGGCCCAAGATCGTCATCTCGCGGTTCAAGCCCAAGCGGGGTTGGCGCAAGAAGACAGGTTTCCGCTCGGGGCTCACGCGCCTCGAGGTCGAGAAGATCGCGTAGGAAGGGATAGCTCATGGCTCATAAGAAAGGTGGCGGCAGCTCCAGGAACGGCCGCGACTCAAACGCCCAGCGCTTGGGTGTCAAGGCTTTTGGAGGCCAGACCGTCAAGGCCGGCACTATCCTGGTCCGCCAACGGGGTACCCGCTTCCGTCCGGGTCCGAACGTGGGCATAGGCTCCGACGACACGCTTTTTGCCAAGGCTGCCGGGACCGTGCTCTTCGGCACCGGCAAGCAAGGGCGCTTCATCGCCATTGTTGTCGAGTAGCGGCCGTTAAGCCAGCTTCGGCCGCCCGTCCAGGGTGCCGGGTCGTCCATGTTCTTCGATGAGGCAAAGATCCACGTGGCGGCAGGCGATGGCGGGAACGGCTGCATCTCCTTTCGGCGCGAGAAACACGTTCCGCGCGGCGGTCCAGACGGCGGGGACGGAGGCCGCGGCGGCGATGTCCGTCTCCTCGTCGATCCGCAACTCCGCGATCTCCAATCGTTCACCTTCCGAGTGCACCACAAAGCCGGAGCAGGCCAGCCTGGCCAGGGTGCGCGCAAGCATGGTGCTCGCGGCGAGACTGTGCTCATCAAGGTGCCCGTCGGGACGCAGGTCTTCCTCGACGACCGGCTCGTCGCCGACCTTGTGGACCCGGGCCAGGAAATACTGCTGGCGCGCGGCGGCGCCGGTGGCAGGGGTAACCTCCGCTTCGTGGCTCCCACCCGGCAGTCCCCTCGATTCGCGGAACTAGGCGAAAAGGGGGAGAGCTTCTGGGTGCGGCTGTCGCTCAAGCTGATGGCCGATGCCGGGCTGGCGGGTCTGCCCAATGCGGGCAAGTCCTCGTTGCTGCGAAGCCTTTCCAACGCGAAGCCCAAGGTCGCTAGTTACCCGTTCACCACGCTCGAACCCATGTTGGGAGTTGTGGACTGGTCCGGGGAAGGAGACGTGTTCACCCTCGCGGATGTACCGGGATTGCTTGAAGGCGCCAGCCAGGGAATCGGACTGGGCCATGAGTTTCTCGGGCATCTCGAACGGTGCCAGCTGATCGTGCATGTGGTCGATCTGCTCGGCTACTACGGGGAAGGCCCGTTGGACGGCTTCCGGACTATTCTGGCCGAACTTGACGCCCATGCGCCGGAGTTGGGGGCCAAACCGCAGATCGTGGTATTGAACAAGATGGACGCGGTCTCCCCCGAGGTAGTCAAGGAGATGAGCGCGACGTTCGGAGCCGAGATAGAGCGGCTCAGGCGAGCAAAGCACCCCGCGTTCTGTTTCGAGCTGGATGGCGAGCTGCCTCCGGTGAGCCGGTTGCTCTGGTCGGTCTCGGCGGCCACCGGCGAGGGGCTGCAGCCCTTCGTGCGATGGCTCGGGCCCGTGATCAGGGATCTGGTACAGCTCGCGCCCGTCGCGGCGATCTCGGTTGCCTCGGAGTTCCGTAAGCCCCTCGCCCTAGAAACGAAGGAGCGAGAGGGTCATGCTGTCTACAGGCCACGAGGTGCCGCCAAGGTTTTCACCATAACCAAGGAAGACGGTCTGTTCCATGTTCACGGACGGGCGCTTCTGAGGCTCGTGAGCAGGTTCGACGTCACCAATGAAGAAGCTTTCCGGTATCTTGGTGAACGGCTCGATCGGCTCGGGGTGTATGCTGCCTTGCGGGCGCAGGGGGCCCAACCCGGGGATGACGTCGACATCGAGGGCTACGCTTTCGAATATCACTAGCCGGGCCCGGTGTGATCAGCGGAGGTAATCCTTGTGGGTGCGAAGCGGGCAGGCAAGACCATGGTCGTCAAGATCGGTTCGAGCACGCTCACGAACGAGCGCGGTACGTTCCGCCTTGGTCCGGTGGCGGGACTGGTAGCCGAGATATGCGAACTCCACGCTCAAGGCAATCGGATACTGCTGGTGTCGTCTGGCGCTGTGTCATCGGGCATGGGAGTCCTCCGCCGCCGCAGCCGTCCTACGGAAGTAGTGGACCTGCAGGCCGCCGCCGCCGTCGGTCAGGGCCGCCTGTTCCACATCTACACCGAGCTGTTCTCGCACGAAGAAGTCGTGACCGCTCAGGTGTTGCTCACCGCGTTCGATGTGAGTGCCCGAACCCAGTACATTAACGCCCGCAACACATTGCGCAGGCTGCTGGAATGGAAGGTCGTCCCGATCATCAACGAGAACGACACCACTTCCACCGATGAGCTCTGTTTCGGGGACAACGACATGCTGGCTGCTCAGGTGGCGTTGCTGGTGAAAGCGGACACGCTGGTTCTGCTCACCGACACCGAAGGCCTGTACACGGCCGACCCTCGCGAGGACTCGGGGGCGAGGCTCATCCACACGGTGAAGGATCTTGGTGAGCTGGACTGTGTGCAGATAGGCGCGATCGGTCCCTTGGGTTCCGGAGGGATGGGCAGTAAAGTCAACAGTGCCCGCATCGCCACGAGCGGCGGAGTGGAGACGATCATCGCTTCCGGCACGCGCTCGGGCGTACTGACTGCGTGTCTGTCGGGGGAAGCCGTAGGCACCCGTTTTACTCCGAGCCCCCTGGGGCTGCACGACTACAAACTCTGGTTGCTGTATGGCAAGCCCGTCAAAGGCAAGATCGTGGTGGATGCGGGAGCGGCCAAAGCCCTTCGCGGCAAGGGCAGCCTGCTGCCCGTGGGGGTGATCGGAGTCGAGGGGGATTTCGTCGCGGGGGATGCGGTCATGGTCGTCGGCGAAGACGGCACGGAGCTGGCCAAGGGGCTGGTAAGCTACTCCAACGTCGAGCTGGAGCGGGTCAGAGGGCTGCAAAGCGACAAAGTGGCCAAACTGTATCCGCAAGGGTCCCAGGAGGCCATCCATCGCGACTGCTTGGTGCTCGTTTGTTGAGGGGGTTGGAACGTTGAGGGATCGGGAGGACAGTTGAAGACAAGGGAACTAGCCACCGCGGCAAAGCAGGCATCACGCCAGTTGGCCACCACCAGCGCCGCCTCCAAGAACCGCGCGCTGATCGCCATGGCGGAAGCGCTCGAGAGACGCTCAGCGGAGATCCTCGTGGAGAACGCGGAAGATGTCGCTGAAGGCCGGAAGAAAGGACTTTCGGGGGCACTCATCGACCGCCTCTACCTGGACGAATCGAGGCTCCAGGGTATCGCTTCGAGCCTGCGAGACATCGCTGCCCTGCCCGACCCGGTCGGGGAAGTGGTGGAAGGTTGGCGCACGGCCGAAGGCCTGCAGATCGAGAAGGTGCGCGTGCCCTTTGGCGTCATCGCCGTGGTATACGAGGCCCGCCCGAACGTCACCGTGGATGCGACCGCTCTCTGCCTGAAAACCGGCAACTCGGTCATCCTCCGCGGCGGTAGTGACGCATATCGCTCCAACCGTATCCTCGCGGAGGTCATTACCGGCGCGGCGATGGAAGCCGGGCTTCCCGGAGAATGCGTCCAGTTCGTCTTGAACAAGGACCGCGCCGTCCTGGTGGACCTGCTGCAGCTCAGGGACTATGTCGATCTGGTGATCCCGCGCGGCGGAGAGGCTCTCAAGGACTTCCTCCTGGAGAATTCGAAGATCCCGGTCATCTACGCAGCCGGTGGGAATTGCCACATCTATGTGGACAAGACCGGGGACCTCAAGCAGGCACTGGACATAACCATCAACGCGAAATGCCAGAGGCCAGGCGTGTGCAATTCGGCGGAGACCCTGCTGGTTCATCAAGCGGTGGCCGCCAAGTTCTTGCCGACCGTCGTTCAGGCTCTGCTCGAGCGTCAGGTCAAGCTCCACGTGGACCCGCGGACGAAAGAACTGCTGGGAGAGAACGCCAGCAAGGTGTCCCGGGCCACCGAGCGGCACTACGCCACGGAGTTCTTGGCTCTCGAGATGGCGATAAAGGTAGTAGACACTCTAGAGGAGGCCATCGAGCACATCGCCCGATACGGCACTGGCCACTCGGAAGCCATAGTCACCCAGGACCTCGACTCCAGCCGCCGCTTTGCCGAGGCGGTGGACGCGGCCGCCGTGTACATCAATGCCTCCACACGCTTCACCGACGGGGGCGTGTTCGGCCTTGGGGCAGAGATCGGCATATCCACCCAGAAGCTCCACGCTCGCGGGCCACTTGCGCTCAGGGAGCTGACCTCGACCAAGTATGTCGTGACGGGGAAGGGACACGTCCGTTAGGCGCGGAGAGGCTGTTGGATCGCGACGACCCGATATTCCGTTTGCGTGAGCGGCCCGAGCTTCGCCTCGGGGTGATGGGGGGCGCGTTCGACCCCATCCACGTAGCCCATCTCGTGACGGCGGAGGAGGCGCTTCAGCAGTTCCAGTTGGACGAGGTGGTCTTCATGCCCGTGGGGACGCCGCCGCATAAGATGCGCGATCTGGCTCCGGCGGAGTTCCGCTACATGCTGGCGAGCGTGGCCACGGCCGGCCACCCGCATTTCTGGGTATCGCGGTATGAGATAGACCGCGAACAGGTCGGGTTCACGGTGGATACGCTCGAGTTCCTCTCGCGAACGCTGCGACCCGACGCCCGGTTGTTCTTCGTCACCGGTGCCGATGCCGTGCTCGAGATCCTCACGTGGAAAGATCCGTTGCGGGTCCTGGACCTGTGTACGCTCATCGCGGCTACCCGCCCCGGCTACGACCTGTCTCGTCTCGCCGGTGTGCTCGAGCACCTCGGTGCCGGGCTCGTGGGCCCCGGTCCTGATTGCAAGGTCTGGACGATGGAGGTGCCTGCACTGGCTATATCATCCAGCATGATTCGTGAGCGGCTGGCCGCGGGCAGGGCGGCGCGCTTCCTCGTGCCGGATTCGGTGGCGCAACTCATCGAGAAGACTCAGGCTTACAGCCGGGCCTGGCCACGCGGCGAGCGAAAATGACGGACCCCGACGGCGAGCGGAGAGTACGCCGATCCATGTCCACGGGCGGTGGCCAGGCTCGATCTGAGCGGCGCACCACCCGAAGGGCCGCGCGCCGCCGTCAAGCCAGGCGAAGGATCATCTTCCTGGTCTCGGGGCTGGTGATAATCGCGGTCGTCGTAGGCATCCTCCTGGTCTTCGTGGGAAACCCGAGCGGCAGTTCCAGCGCGGCCACTGTCCCGACCACGCGCACCAGCCAGACCTCGGAGACGACGCAGGCAGCGAGCAAGACCAGCGGAGGTTCCGTCCCGCCGGGAACGACTCTTTTGGCGGTAGAGCAGGCCGGTAAAACCCAGGCGGTAGTCTTGCTGCACCCACTGGCTGCCGGCGGGGTCGAGATGAGTATGCCCGTATCGACGCTTGTAAAGACCTCTGAGGGCTTCAAGACTCTCGCCGACCTGCTGAGCAATGGGAAGGCTCAGAACGTCGCCCCGAGCCTCTCCGACATGCTCGGGGTCAAGGTAAGCGGTGCGGCCATCGTGGAGTGGACGGAGCTGCTGCGGGTGCTGAACGAGCTTGGGGCCGGCGGGACGCGGCCCCAGACCTTGGATGCGGCCGGCGATGCCACCTCCCAGGTCGCCGACGCGGTGATGACGCTGGCGGGCAAGAGCGGGGACGACCCGGGTCGGGCCGCGGTGCAGGGGATGAAAGTCACCGGTGACGGCGGGGCTTTCAAGGCCACGTTGAGGGCGGCGGGCACTTCGGGGTGGACCCAGGTCGCGCTTCCGGGCAAAGCGGTGGAGGGGTTGGACTTCGCCTACTTCGAGCCCGATGTAGCCATGGCCAAGATCCTTCTCGGCGGCAAGAGCTCCAATCCGGCCGTTTCCCTCGAGGTTCAGAACGGCTCTGGTCTGGCCGGAGCCGCCGAGAAGGCTGTCGAATTGCTCAAGCCCTTGGGATACACGGAACTCCCCGTGCGCAACGCGGACGGTTTTCCAGATGTCCAGGCTACCCGGATCATCGCCTCGTCTGACACAGGGGCGGAGGCGCTTCAAGTGCAGACGCTTCTGGGGGTGGGTACGGTGTCGGAAGATGCCGGCCAGGCCCCGGGGCACATCGTGGTGATCGTGGGCAAGGACTTCATCCCGCCCACCTCGTCAGAGACATCGGCCGCTCCTTAGGCGAACGACAGAAACCAGGCCCTCGTTGGGTGTCGTGTCGTTCCCAAGGGCGGCCCTCCCTCTGGCGGCCCTGGAGCCATTGTCGGTCGCTTCGTCCAATCGATAGTAAAATAGTCGAGTTTCCGTCCGCTTGTGGGACTCACTGCTGAGCGGGCGACCTTCGACGAGTGTGCGAGGATCCTGACTTGAATATCACAGCAAAGAGTAAGTATGCCGTCATAGGGCTCGTCGAGCTGGCGCAGCGGTCCAACGGCGGACCGGTCCCGCTGGGCGAAGTCGCGGAATCGAGAGGGATACCCGCGCGCTTCCTCGAGCAACTCTTCGCGACTCTTCGCAAGGGAGGCGTCCTATGCTCCGAACGGGGCGCGCACGGCGGCTTTCGCTTCGATCGGCCGGCGGACCGAGTGACGGTGCTCGACGTGGTGCAGTTGCTGGACGGCCCCCTGGGGGCCGCGCTCTGTACAGTCTCCGACGATTGTGAGCTCCGTCCGTTGTGCGCGGCCGGTGATGTGTGGCTCCAGGCCAAGTTGGCCACTGAAGAAGTATTGGCCGGGACGACCATCCAAGACCTGGCCGAGTGGGAGAAGGCCAAGAAGATGGGCGCTCCTGCGGCTCCCGCGGTGAATGGCGGAGGAGATGGTGGACGTTCGCTTCCCGCTACTTACGGCGGTGCGCAGGCGGCGCGGAAGATCATCCGGGACCTGGGGTCGGCTGTGGTGGCCTTCTCCGGAGGCGTGGACTCGACTGTTCTGCTGGCGCTGGCACTTGAAGAACTCGGTTCTGAGCACGTTTTGGCGGCCACGGCGCACGGCGATGTGCACACGATGGAGGAACTGGAAGCCGCTCGCCGGGTCGCGGCCGGCTTGGGGGCCCGGCACATGGTGGTGGAGACTCGTGAGCTGCTGGTCCCTGGGTTCGCCGAAAACCCCCCGCATAGATGTTTCCTGTGTCGGAGCGACATGTACGGGAGACTGTGGGAGTTGGCTAGGGCGGAAGGCTTGGATGCGGTCGTCGACGGTGCGAACCGGGACGATGGTGCCGATTATCGTCCGGGCATGCAGGCGGCCAAGGTCTTGGGGGTGAGGAGCCCATTGGCGGAAGCAGGCTTGACCAAAGACGACGTCCGCGCGCTCGCCCGGGAGCTTGGTCTTCCCAACTGGGACCGGCCGGCTTCGCCCTGCTTGTCGTCGAGGTTTCCGTACGGCGAAGAGATCACTGCGGGCAAACTGGCTATGGTGGAAGCGGCGGAACGCTGCCTCCGGGACCTGGGTTTCCGCACCGCTCGGGTGCGGCACCACGGCGATCTCGCGCGGGTGGAGGTGCCCAAGGAGCGTGTGGCGTACGTGGCGAGCCGGTCCTGCCGCGATGCTATCGTAGAGTCTCTGCAGCGCTTGGGCTATACCTATGTGACGTTGGATCTTCAAGGGTTCCGGAGTGGCAGCATGAACGAGACCTTGGGTCTCCCGCAGGCTGCAGAGGAGGGATGATGAGCTCACGGGTCAAGGAGGTCACACGAAAGCAGGGCAGGTCGAGTCCCGTGGGCGTGCTTGCTGTTCTTGGTGGTGCCTTCGCCTTTGTGCGGTATACGGAGAGCGGAAGGCGGTTGCGAGAGAAGATGCGGCGCGATCTGCAGGTCATCAAGGACAGAGATCCGGCGGCCCAGAACGATCTCGAGATCGTCACGTGCTATCCCGGCCTCCATGCCATCTGGATCCACCGGCTGGCTCACGGGCTGTGGGGCCGGAACATGCGTCTGTTGGCGCAGATCATCGCGCAGACAGGTCGTTTCATCACCGGTATCGAGATCCATCCCGCGGCTGTAATCGGGGAAGGGCTCTTCATAGACCATGGCGCGGGCGTGGTGATCGGCGAGACGGCGGAAGTAGGAGAGAACGTCACGATCTATCAAGGCGTTACGCTCGGCGGCACAGGCAAGGAGACCGGTAAGCGACACCCGACCGTGGGCGACAACGTCGTCATAGGAGCAGGATCGCTCCTCTTGGGCTCGATCACCCTGGGCCATGACGTGAAGGTCGGTGCGGGCAGCGTGGTCGTGAACAACGTGCCTGCTAATTCGACCGTTGTGGGCAACCCCGGACGCCCGGTGATCAGTGACGGCAGCAAGGTCGGGATTCCTGACATCGACTACACACATCTGCCGGACCCGGTCGCCGAGGCTATGAAATGCCTCGTCCGCCGCGTGGTCCAGTTGGAGAACGAGTTGGAGGAGATACGCGCGGCCACCGGGATATTACCCGAGCATCCGTGGTCTGACGCCATATTACTGGAGGCAGGCGACGCCTGCGATCCGCCGCCAGGGCTCGATGGCGAACGGGAGTAGCGAAGTCCCGGGCGCCGGCAGTGCCCGGGAAGCGGACCTGAACGAGCAGCAGCGGGAGGCCGTCTTTTACGAAGGCGGTCCATTGCTCGTGCTGGCCGGCGCGGGCTCCGGAAAGACCCGGGTGCTCACACACAGGCTGGCTCATCTCATCCAAAGCGGCCAAGTGCGTCCGCATCAGACGCTGGCCATAACCTTCACCAACAAGGCAGCCGGTGAGATGAGGGACCGGGTGGCGGGGCTGGTGGGCGCGGCTTCCCGGTGGATGTGGGTGTGCACGTTCCATTCGGCGTGTGCCCGCATGCTCCGGCAGGATGCTCCGCTTCTCGGTTACCGCACCAACTTCAGCATCTACGACCAGGACGATCAGATCCGGCTCATCAAGCGGTGCCTGGAGGACTCGCGACTCGACATCAAGCGTTTCCCGCCGAGGGCGATCCAGAGTTTGATATCCGACGCCAAGAACAAACTCGTGGATGTGGACGAGTTTGCGAGCCGTGGACCGGACGGAGGCACTCAGCCGAGCGCGGAAGCCTGGGATGCGGACGGCCGTATCGAGTACTTCGACGTGGCCGCGAGCGTGTATCGCCAGTATCAGAGAAGGCTTCTCGAAGCGAATGCGCTCGATTTTGACGACCTGCTCATGCGGATGGTCGACGTTCTCCAGCTCTTCCCGGAGCGGCTCGAGTACTACCGCGCGTTGTTCCGGCACGTCCTGGTGGACGAGTACCAGGACACCAATCGCGCTCAATACCAACTGGTGAAGCTGCTCACGGAAGGGCATCGTCAGGTGACGGTGGTCGGTGACGACGACCAGTCGGTCTACTCGTGGCGTGGGGCGGACGTTCGCAACATCCTGAATTTCGAGCAGGACTTTCCCGACGCCAAAGTGGTCAAGCTCGAGCAGAACTACCGCTCCACCACCACGATCCTGGAAGCCGCTAACGCGATAGTCGCGCACAACCGCGGCCGCAAGCCGAAGCACCTGTGGAGCGAGCCGGGGAAGGTGAGCCGATAGCTGTGGTCGAGTGCCGGGACGAGCACGAGGAGGCCGCGGCGGCTGTATGCCAGGAGATAGTGCAGGTACTTCGCGAGCGTTCTGCTTCGGACGTCGCGGTCTTCTACCGGGTCAACGCTCAATCCGGGTGCTTGAAGACATGCTGGTCGCGACAGGGTGTGGCATATCGAGTTGGTCGGGGGGACGAAGTTCTACCAGCGGGCGGAGATAAAGGACCTGCTGGCTTATCTGCGCGTGGTGGTCAACCCCGCCGACGATCTGTCCCTGCTCAGGGTCATCAACACTCCCCGGCGCGGCCTCGGAGACATCGCTGTTGGGCGCTTGCAGGCGTTTGCGGCCGAGAACGAACTGCCTCTTGCGGGCGCACTGAGCTTTGCCGCAGACATCGACGGTCTCGCGGGTGGGGCGCGCGCGGCCTGTCTTAGATTGGGCGAGTGCTACGCGTCATGGGCTCGAGACGCCGGCGTGGCGCCGGCGCCAGACTCTCTGTCTGAGATTCCCGGGGGCGCACTTGGGGGTGAAATCGAGGTCGAGGGAAGCGAGCGGTCCGGCGAACCAAAGGGTTCGACCGCCGAGGTGTTTTCCGCGGTCGCCGATGTCGTGAGTCGCGTGCTCAAGGATTGCGGGGTGCTCGACTCCCTCAAGGCGGAGCGCACGCTGGAAGCCGAGGGGCGGATCGAGAACTTGGAGGAGTTCGTCGGCGTGGCCCAGGAGTACGATCGGATGAATCCGGCGGGCAGCCTCACCGATTTCCTCCAAGAGATCAGTCTCTATGCGGACATCGACGGCATGGACGAGTTGCAGTCGCTTGTGACGCTCATGACCTTGCACAACGCGAAAGGTCTTGAATTCCCGGTGGTCTTCATCACCGGCATGGAGGAGGGACTCTTCCCTCACTCGCGGTCGCTCGACGAGGAGCGTTTGGAGGAGGAGCGAAGGCTCTGTTATGTCGGGGTCACCCGTGCGCAGGACCAGCTCACGCTCTCCTATGCGCGCTCACGGACACTCTTCGGCGGAGCGGGATACAAGCTTCCCAGTCGCTTCTTGAGCGAGATACCCGATCAACTCGTCGAATACCGCACTGATGCGTCCGCCGGCCCCGCGCTCTTTGGCCGCTCAGGGCAGAGCGACGCCCCGTGGCATCCGCCCGAGTCGTCTCGGCGTCGGCGGGTGGACGCGGCAGGTGGGCGGCTGGCAGCCGGGGGAAGCGCCGGGCTCAACGCGGGCGACAGGGTGCAACACGCCAAGTTCGGGATAGGGGTAGTGTTGGGCATGGAATCCGGAGGTGTCGTCCGCATCTTCTTCTCCGAGCTGGGTGAGCAAAAACGTCTGCTGCTGGACTACGCTCCGCTCAAGCGGCTCTAGTCCCGGCGGCATTCCCGCATCCTTGCAAGCCCACCAGTTGGGGCTCGGCTCGGACGCTTTCAAGATTCTCCTTAACCGAATTCACCGCGGGTCGTTGCCGACCAGGTCTTGAGACCGACACCATCCTGACAGGACAGGTCTCGTCGGCCTGCTGGGACCAGCTCGAGTCTCGTCACAATTACCGTTGCATAGACTACATTGTGCATCAATAATTGCACTGCAAAGCATCAGAGAAAATGTTTGGAAGGAATCAGCGCAGGAAAGTGGTATGAAAGTGTTGCGAAGTGGGTGATTTAGGGGTAAAGTGGGGCCATGGCACGGCTACTGTTATCCGGGGAGTTCGATCACACCCTTGACGGTAAGGGTCGCGTCACATTGCCCGCCCGTTATCGCGAGTATTTCCAGGAGGCGGCTGTTCTGGTTCGTTTCCAGGATCGGGAGCCTTGCATCCGCGTCTATCACCCGGATGAGTGGGCGGAATTCGACGGTAAGTATCTCGAGTCTCTCGACGTGTTCGGCAATCCGGCGGACAGCTGGACCATGCGTTCGATCTACCGGAACCAGGATCGTGTTGAGCCGGATCGCCAGGGACGGGTGCTTCTGCCGCCCAAACGCATCCAGGAATTGGGACTATCGGGCAAGGTCAAGATCCTAGGCAACCGCACACACCTTGAGATATGGGATCCGGCAACCCTGGCCGCCCTCGAGCAGGAGGAGCGCCCCGATGCCTAGCGCGGCGGCTTCATTCGCGACGGAGATGGCTATGGCTCACGTCCCAGTGCTCACCCAGGAATTGCTCGACTTGCTCGACGTACAGCCGGACAGCTGCGTCGTGGACTGCACTTTCGGTGCAGGTGGTCACGCAGCGGCGGTGGCCTCGCGTCTGGGCCCCGACGGTCTCTTGATCGCGTGCGACCGGGATCCACTTTCGGAGGAGTATTACTTCTCCATGAGAGGGGAGTTCGAATGCCCGTCTCGCTTCTATCTGGGCAACTTCGCCGACACCCTGAGCCGGCTGCGCCAGGAGGGCCTGCGCGCGACTCACGTGTACATGGACCTGGGCGTGAGTAGCATGCAGCTGGACACGCCGGATAGGGGCTTTTCCTACAGCTACGACGCCCCGCTCGACATGCGCATGGATCCCTCGCTGCCGGTGACAGCGGCGGATATCCTCAACACCTGGGACGAGATGGCCCTTGCGGACATCTTCGGCCGCTACGGCGAAGAACGATACTCTCGGCGGATCGCGCGGGCCGTGGTGGCCAGGCGCAATCGGTGCGAGTTCGCGCATACCTCCGAGTTGGTGGACACCATCAAGATGGCTATTCCTACGCCCGCGCGGTTTGGGGCCGGTAACCCGGCTCGGCGTGTCTTCCAAGCTCTGCGCATCGAGGTCAACGACGAGCTCAACAGTCTCCGGCGCTCGCTGCCCGAGGCGTTTGCTCTGCTCGACCGGGACGGGATCCTGGCCGTGATCAGCTTTCATTCGCTGGAGGACCGCATCGTCAAGGAGTTCTTCGTCGGGAAGGCGCGGGCGTGCACATGCCCTCCGGGTTTCCCGGTCTGCGTGTGCGGCGGCAGGGCCACCGGCGAGCTGCTGGGCTCCAAGGCAGTGATTCCGGGGGCGCGGGAACTCGAGTTGAATCCGCGTTCCAGTTCGGCCAAACTTCGGGCGCTTCGGAAGTTCTGATGGCCGCCTCCAGCATGTCCCAGTGGATGGAAGCATGGGAGCAGGATCTGACGCCCTCTGACGCGGCTCGCCGCAGCGCAGGACGTCTGAGCGCCAGGTCGCAGAGCGCGCGCTATTACGGGCGGGAAGCCACTGCCCGACTCCCGAAGCCTTTCCCAGAGGCAGAGAGGGCGGCCGCGCCTTCACCGCGATTGAAAGTCGTGACCAGACGGAGACCGCAATGGCTGGCCATCGCGCTCTCCCTGGTTTTCGCCGTTCTGCTCTTGGGCGGCGCGGTCATCGGTCCTGTGCTGCTGAACTCGGCATCCGCCAGTGTGGAGTACAAGGCGGCGCAACTCGAGAAGCAACAACAGCAACTGACGGCGGCTGCTTCCTCGATGAAGGCGGAGATCTCGTCTCTAAGCGCGACGGGGCGCCTGATATCGGAAGCGGACAAGCTCGGTCTGAAGCCCGCGTCCAGCGTGCACTACCTGCAGGTGGGCCCAGGGGCGACAGTAGCGGAAGGTGACACGACAGTAGCCGGTCGATGAATCTGCGCCGAGCCAACAAGCGCCTGGCGTGGATCTTCGGACTGGCCCTCGTCTTTCTTCTGGTCCTATTGGGCCGGGCCTTCTACATCCAGGTCGTGGCCGCGGCCGGGCTCAAAGCTCAAGCGACGACCCAGGACCAGCGCACGGTTGAACTCGCCGCGCCCCGTGGTTCCATCTTCGATCGCAACGGCGACCAGCTCGCGGTGTCGATGCCCACGGCCACGATATACGCGACGCCGTACCAGGTGAAAGACACGGAGCGCGCGTCGATTGCCGAGCAGCTGAGCAAGATATTGGCGATACCTCAGGACGAGCTGCTCGCCAAACTCTCCGGCACCGGCGGGTTCGTGTATCTTGCGAGGAAGGTCGACACAGCGTTGGGCGACCAAGTGAGGGCGCTCAAACTCCCCGGCATCGGCGTGCTGACCGAGGACAAACGCGTCTATCCCAAGGGAGCGCTGGCTCCTCAACTGCTTGGTTTCGTCGGCACCGATAATGTCGGCTTGGCCGGGATCGAGAAAGAATACGATGCGCGGCTCTCTGGGAAGTCCGGTACAGAGACGGTCGTCAGCGATGCCTCGGGCCGTCGCCTCGCCACGCTTTCGGACACCGAGGCACAGGCAGGCTCATCCGTAAAGCTCACCATCGACGACGAGATACAGTTCGAGACCGAAGAAGGTGCTCACACAAACAGTCAAAGACTACTCAGCCAAGGGGGCCTCGGCGGTGGTTCTCGACCCTACGACCGGCGAAGTGCTCGCGATGGCGAACACGCCGGTGTTCGACACGAACGACTTCAGCAGCATGACGCCGGAGGAACAGCGTAATTCGGTAGTGAGCGACCAATACGAGCCGGGCTCGACCTTCAAGACGATCGTCGTCGCGGCGGCGCTCGAGGCTGGGTTGGTTACGCCTCAGACCAAATTCAAGCTGGCCCCCACCATCCAGGTATACGACCGGGTGGTCCACGAAGCGGAGCAAGTGCCCGCGGTGCGCGACTGGAGCGTCACCCAGATTCTGGCCCAATCCTCCAACGTTGGTGCGGTCGAGTTGGGTCTTGAAGTGTCCAAACAGCCGCTGGTGGACATGATCAAACGCTTTGGTTTTACCCAGAAGGAAGGGATCGATTTCCCCGGTGAGGCCGCGGGTTCGATGCTGGCCCCGGACAAATGGTCTGGAACGACCATCGCCAACGTTCCTATAGGCCAAGGCATCTCCGTCACCGCCCTGCAGATGGCGGCGGCCTACGCGGCCATCGCAAACAACGGCGTGCTGGTGCAGCCTCACCTGGTGCTTGACGGCCAGGAACATCAGAGCCGTGAGGTGATATCGCCACAGGTGGCTGCCCAACTCCGCGAAATGCTCACGCAGACGGTGGAGGTCGGGACCGGCACCGAGGCTCAGGTCAAAGGTTACAAGGTGGCTGGGAAGACCGGCACGGCCCAGAAGGTCAAGCCCGGCGGAGGTTACTACTCCGACAAGTTCGTGTCCTCGTTCGTGGGCATGGTTCCCGCGGATGCGCCGCGGCTGGTAATCCTGGTGGTGGTCGACGAGCCATCAGGTGAGCATCTGGCCGGCCAGGTAGCCGCTCCCGCGTTTGCCAAGATTGCGGACTTCTCCCTCAAGCGGCTGGGCATCGCGCCCACATCGGGCAATTAACCCCGGGCGCCTGCCTGGGACGGCTCGCGAGGACGGGGGTGGAGAAGGCCCCTATGATAGAATCCCGACACGTGAGACTCATTGACCTCTTTGTCGGCCTTGAGGTCGACCGTGTCGTCGGCGACCCGGCCGCGGAGATAACCTCTCTTAGTTATCGCAGCGACCGGTCGTGCGCTGGTTGCCTATTCTTCTGTGTCCCCGGATTTGTCCGCGACGGTCACGATTTCGCTCAGGATGCAGTTGCGCGAGGGGCGTCGGCAC
Source organism: uncultured Thermoleophilia bacterium (assembly GCA_963749535.1). GTDB lineage: Bacteria > Actinomycetota > Thermoleophilia > RBG-16-64-13 > RBG-16-64-13 > Chersky-299. The sequence continues at coordinate 89,649 of CAVVNF010000016.1, forward strand.
TCTGCGTGGAGCGGCAGCTGGATATCGCGCTGCCACAGGTGGTTGTTCCCTCTGTCCGCCGTGCCATGGGTCCCGTGGCGTCTCTCTTCTTCGGCGACCCCAGCGCTCACCTTCTCGCGGCGGGCATAACAGGAACGAACGGAAAGACCACTTCCGCATACCTCGGCGCGCATCTCCTCGACCACGCTGGGCTGCGCTCGGGGCTCATGGGCACCGTGGAGAGGCGGATCGGTGGCAGGGCATTGCCCGCAGGCCGGACGACGCCTGAGGCCCTCGACATCCAGACGGATCTCGCTGGAATGGTCGAGGCCGGAGACCGCGCCGTGGTGATGGAGGTCTCTTCTCATGCCCTTGACCTGGGCCGGGTTCTCGGAACGACCTTCAAGGCGGTGGCCTTCACCAATCTTACGCAGGACCATCTGGATTACCACCAGACTTTAGACGCGTATTTCGCCGCCAAGAGCCGTTTGTTCTTCGACTCGGACTTCGCACGTGCCCAGCCTGTAGCCGTTATCAACGTCGACGATCCCTTTGGTCGGCGGCTTGCCCGGTTGTATCCGGATGAGCGTTTGATCAGTTTCTCGTGCTCCCGTGCCTGGGAATGGGGCGAACCATACCTCGAGATGCGGGACTACGACATGGATGCCCTGGGTACGCGCGGAAGTCTCATCATGCGGGGGTCGGGAGAGGTTGTGGCGCGGGACGTGCGCACGCTGCTGGTGGGAGCCTTCAATGTCGCAAATACCCTGACTGCTCTCGGGATCGGACTGGCTTTGGGTCTGGACATCGATAGCATGTTGGTCGGCCTTTCGAGTTTTCGCGGAGTTCCGGGGCGCATGGAGAGAGTGGATGAAGGGCAACAGTTCGGCGTGTTGGTCGATTACGCGCATACCCCCGACTCGGTCAGCAACGTCCTGGCCACGGCCCGCGGATTCACGAAGGGCCGGATCATCGGCGTCCTCGGTTGCGGGGGGAATCGCGACCGGGGCAAACGTCCGAAGATGGGCCGGGAACTGGAGTCGGGGGCCGATGCTGTCATCATTACCTCGGATAACCCGCGCACTGAGGACCCAGAGGCAATAATCGCGGACATGCTGGCCGGACTCGCATCTCCGGGCGACGCGCTGGTGGAACCGGATCGCAGGCGAGCAATAGAGAAAGCGGTGGAGATGGCCGCCCCAGGGGATGTGGTCATGATCCTCGGCAAAGGACACGAGTCGGGACAGGAGTTTGCGGACAAGATTGTCCCATTCGACGATCGAGATGTCGCTCGTCATGCCATACTCCAGCTTCCGGAGAAGCGCGGATGATCCCTCTGCGCCCGATGGAGGCGGCCGCTGCCCTCGGCCTCGAGTCGCTGCCGATGCCCGGTGGTCGGGGTATCGATAGACAGTCGTTCTTTGCGGCCTGGTGACCTGTTCGTGGCCCTGCGCGGGGAGCGGTTCGACGGTCACGACTATGTTTCTCAAGCGCTCGCGGCGGGGGCCTGCGCAGCCGTGGTGGAAGAAGGCATTTGGCGTGAGAAGGGGCCGGCCCTCTCGGAACGGGAGCGAAGCCAAGTTCTTGTCGTCCGGGACTCGATCGGGGCCTTGGGCGGTCTCGCGCGTGCAGTCCGCCGCAAGTCCAAAGCTCAAGTGGTCGCGGTTACCGGTAGCGTCGGTAAGACGGGCACCAAGGACCTCATCGCCGCAATGGCGGCCACGATGGGTGCTGTCGCCTCGACCGCCGGCAACCAGAACAACGAGATCGGCGTTCCTTTGACGCTGCTCACGCTGGAGGTCGATACGACGCTGGCCGTGGTGGAGATGGGCATGCGGGGCCGCGGGCAGATCGCCTCGCTGGCCCGCGTTGCCGAGCCCGATGTAGGCGTGGTTACCAACGTCCATCCAGTTCACCTCGAGGTTGTGGGCTCGTTGCAGGATGTGGCTGAGGCTAAGGCTGAGCTTTTCTTCGGACTGAGGGCAGGTGGAGTGGCCGTACTTCCCTTCGACTCGCCGCTCCTCGAGGCACACGCGTTAGCTGCGTCGGTGCCGCTCGTACACTTCGGCTTCGGCCCCAGCGCTGCGGGAGCAGAGGTGCGGGGCACGGTGACTCGGGATGGGGCACAGGCCAAGCTGCTTTTGTCCTGGCCTGAAGGGGAAGTGAAGGTGGCCACCTCGTTTTCGTCCCGCCACCGTCTCGAGAACGCGGTGGCAGCTGCGGCGGCCTGCTACGCGGCTGGTCTGCCTTTGCAGGAGTGCGCGGTCGGACTGACGACTGCCGTGTTCACTGAATCTCGGGGAGACACGCTCGAGCTGCGAGGTATCACGGTCGTCAACGACACGTACAACGCGAGTCCCGCCGCTGTGCGGGCGGCAATCGACGATCTGACGGAGCTTGCTCGGAGCCGAAACGGGCGAGCCGTCGCGGTGCTCGGGGACATGTTGGAGCTGGGCCCGGAGAGTGGCCGTTACCACTGGGAAGTGGGAGCGTATGTCGCGGAGGCGGGAGTGGCGTCCCTGTGGGGTGTCGGCCCGCTGTCTCGTCACACCGTTGAGGGTTTCGATTCTTATAATAAGGCTAAAGCTAAGGTTGAATACGGCGAGAGTTCGCCGGGTCGAGAGCCGCGCACAGGGAAGGCACATTGAAGATCTCAGAGGAGGGACCGGGGAGATACTCAATGGTCTACAGTCGGGAGACGTCGTCCTGATGAAAGCTTCGCGTGTCATGCGGCTGGAAACCTTGGTGGAGGCTGCAGTGGAACGGTTTGGCCGCATGGCCTCGGGTCAAGCCGAGCCTGGGGATGGTGCGTCGTGCGAGTCATGGGGCGGGAGGACGGCCGGTTAGTATGGGCAGGGTCCTCGCCTCCACATTGATAGCCTTGGTCATCGGCTTGGTGGTGGGGCCCCGATTCATACGGCTGGCTGCGCAGCAGAGGGATCGGTCAGAATATCCGGGAGCTTTCGCCGGAAAGTCACACCGCAAAGCAAGGCACGCCTACGATGGGCGGTCTGCTGATCCTTGGCTCAGCGCTCGTCCCCTACCTGATCTTCGGCAGGAAGACGGTGCTCGGTCTGGTCGTGCTCTTACTCGTCTTCGGCAATGGAGCCATCGGGCTTGCCGACGATATGCTGAAGCAGCGGCGGCAGCGGTCGCTGGGGCTGAGCGGAAGAGGCAAACTCCTGCTGCAGGTGCCCCTGGTGGCAATTGCGGTGTTCGTGGCGCTGAAATTTGGCGGTGCCGACGTGAGGCTCACAGTGCCTTTTGTCCGCGCGGGTCTTAGTATCGGGGTCTTCTACTACTTCTTTTCGTTCATCCTCATCTCCGGCTTTTCCAACGCCGTCAATCTCACAGACGGACTGGACGGTCTCGCGGCCGGCGCCGTAGCCGTATGTCTGTTCGCGTACGCTGGCATCGCATATTTGCGGGGAGAGCCCGACCTTGCGGTGCTTGCCGCAAGCCTCACCGGGGGGTGTATCGGTTTCCTCTGGTACAACACGCATCCCGCGGAAGTCTTCATGGGGGATACGGGGTCGCTGGCTCTGGGCGCCGGCCTCGCGGGTTTGGCGATAGCTACGGGCACTGAGATCCTGCTCCTGCTGGTGGGCGGGCTTTTCGTGGTCGAGGCGATCAGCGTGATGATACAGGTGGTGAGTTTCCGCTACTTCCACAAGCGCGTCTTCCTGATGACGCCGATACACCATCACTTCGAACTCAAGGGCTGGTCCGAGACCAAGATCATCGTCCGGTTCTGGATGATCTCCGCGCTCTTGGCGGCTGTCGGGTTCACCCTCTTCTATCTCAGTCACCTCCGTTTCACCGCGATTCGCTTCTGAGCATGGTGCCCGACATGCGTAGCCCAGGCCTTCCCCCCGCCATCCGCAGGATTCTCGTCATGGGTGCAAGCCGATCCGGGGTCTCGGCGGCGGTTACCCTGGCGCGTTCGGGCCTGGCGGTGACACTGAGCGACCGCCGGCCACGGGAGCAACTCAAGATCGACGAGGCGGAGCGGATGGGCGTTTCGTTCGCTTCTGAGGAAGACGCCCTCGGCTCGCTCGCTAGCATCGACCTCGTGGTGAAGAGCCCAGGAGTGCCCGGAGAGGTTCCCCTGGTCCTAGAAGCGCGGGGCAGAGCAATACCGGTGTGGAGCGAGATCGAGCTGGCCTACGCTCTCTGCGCGAATCCTTTCGACGCGGTCACCGGCACGAACGGAAAGACGACCACGACGGCGCTTCTGGGGCATCTGTTTTCCGCGGCTGGTCGTCCGGTCCGGATACTGGGCAATATCGGCACGGCGGTCACATCCGCATTAGGTGACCTTTCACCTGAGGACGAGCTTGTGGTTGAGGTGTCCAGCTTCCAGCTGGAGGATATACACGAGTTCCGGCCGGCCGCGGGTGTCTTTCTGAACCTGACCCCTGACCATCTAGACCGGCACGGGTCCATGGAGAGGTACCTCGCGTGCAAAGCGAACCTGTTTGCGCGGCAAGGGCCGGGGGATGTGGCCGTGCTCAACCTGGCGGATCCAGCGGTGGCGGGCGTGGGCCGCGAACTTTCCGAAAGGCCGGACGGTCCTCGAGTCGCCTATTTCTCGGCTTTGGGCCGCGAGCCGGGATCTAGGCTGTGCGGCCCCGCCGGGGGTAAGCCCATCGGGGGCCAAGTTCCCAGCAGTGCGCCACGGGGGAGTGGACCCTTCGCGGAGTCATGGTTGGAGGATGGCTGGCTCTTTCTTCTCGGCGAGCGCGCTCTTCCGATCGCGGAGCTGCAACTTCGCGGGCTTCACAACATGGAGAACTGTCTAGCGGCCGCGACGGCCGCGCTTGCCCGGGGGCTGCGGAGAGAGGCCGTGCTTGAGGGCTTACGCAGCTTCGCGGGAGTCTCCCACCGCTTGGAACGGGCAGGAATCGTCAGCGGGGTGACGTATGTCAACGACAGCAAGGCGACTAACGTGGAGGCGACTCTCAAGGCTTTGGCCGCGTACCCCGAGCGCACCTACCTGATTCTGGGTGGCAGAGACAAAGCCTCGGATTACAAGCCTGTCGCCAGGGCGTGTGGTTCGGGTTGCGAGGCGGTCTACCTCATCGGTGAGGCGACACCGCTCATCGAGGCGGATTTTGCAGAAGTGCGGGAGCAAGAGGGTCGGAGCGACATTCCCGTGCCGGAGAGGCTAGGTGATCTCGAGAAAGCCGTGCGCGCGGCGGCGTTGAAAGCAAGACCCGGAGACACAGTGCTGCTCGCGCCGGCGTGCGCAAGTTTCGATCAGTACAAGGATTTCGAGGAGCGCGGTGAGCACTTCAGAGCGATCGTGGGGGAGCTTTCCCGGGCTTCCGGAGACGGCATCGGGTCCTGATCCGCGGCGGGTCCCTTGAGGGGCGCCGTGCCCAGAGGCACGGGTTCGTCGAGCGCTCGCCGATTCGAAGCAGGCGCTGCTGCGGCTGCCGCCAGGCAACAATACCGCCAGTCTGCGACTTCTCGAGTTGAGGAACCGCCTCTGCTTGAGGCTCCCAGGAAGCCGGCAACCCGCCGGACCGTTCGGCCCGCAGGACGTCTCATGTCCGCCGCGCCAGCCGCGTATCACAGCATCTGGATCCTGACTCTTGTGCTGCTCGTGCTGGGATTGTGCATGGTGTTGTCCGTCTCGGTGGCCACTGCGTTCGCTCGGGCAAACGGGGACAGGTTCCTGTATGTGAAAGAGCAAGGGGTGACAGCGGCGATCGGCCTCGTTCTCATGCTCGTCGTTTCTCGTATCGACTACCGAAAGTGGCGCCAGCTCTCCATCGTTCTGCTCGTGGGCGTCGTGTTCTCTCTGTCACTCATACACATTCCCGGTCTCGGTCGTACGGCCGGTGGCGCGTCGAGCTGGATCCCCATCGGTCCCTACAACTTCCAGCCTTCCGAGTTCGCGAAGCTGGCGATCGTGATGGCTGGCGCGTACCTGTTGTCGGCGAAGAGGATGCGTACCGGCGGCTTCAAGGCCTTCATGTGGCCGTTCGGCGTGGTCGCCCTCGGAGTGTGTGGCCTGGTAGCCGTCGAACCCGACATGGGGACCGCGTTGATCATCGCCGGCTTGGCCATGGGGCTCCTGTGGCTGGCCGGGATGAAGGAGTGGCAGTGGTTCTCCGTGGCTGGCGGCGGCATCTTCGTCGCAGGGATGCTCATCCTTGCAAGGACCGCGGCGTCGAATCGCTTTCTTGCCTTCCTCGACCCGTTCGCCGACGCTCAGGGCAAGGGGTTCCAACTGGTCCAATCGCTTCTGGCATTGGGCCGTGGAGGGTGGTTCGGCGCAGGTCCGGGAGCGAGCATCCAGAAATTCAGCTATCTTCCGAAAGCTCATACCGACATGATTCTGGCCATTTTAGGGGAGGAGTTCGGACTCATCGGCGTCGGATTCGTCGTGCTTCTCTTTGCACTATTCGCCGTGACAGCCTGGCGATTGGCCCGCAAGTGTGTCGATCCCGTGGGCAAGTTGCTGATCGCCGGTTGCTGTATGCTCGTGACTCTGGAGGCGGTGGTCAATATGGGCGGCGTCCTCGGTGCGATGCCCTTGACGGGCGTGCCTCTCCCATTCATCAGCTTTGGGCGTAATAACCTGCTGGTGATGCTCGTCGCGGTGGGTCTAATCCTATCGGTGGGCAGATTCGCGTCGGCTACGCAGGGCGCGGCCCAATCGGAGGAGCGAAAGAATGTCACGGATATTGATCGCAGGAGGGGGGACGGCGGGCCACGTCATCCCCGCTTTGGCCATAGCTGATGTCCTCGCCGCTCGCGGCCACGAGGTGAGGTTCTGCGGCACCGGCCGTGGAATGGAGCGAGACCTTGTCCCGCGGGGAGGCTACGCGTTCTCAGAAGTGCGCATTCGTGGTTTCACCCGGAGCATGGGCCTGTCTACTCTTCGTACGCTGGGATCTCTGCCCGTCGCGGGGGTGGACGCCTGGCGGTTGCTCAGCAGCTTCCGACCGCATTGCGTCGTGGGAGTGGGTGCCTACGCCTCCGGCCCGGTGGTGGCTGAGGCTGCAGTGAGAGGAACATCCGCCGTGGCCGTGGAGATGGACTCGCACATGGGTTGGACCAACCGGATCCTCAGTCACCTGGTAGACCGGGTATGCCTCTCTTTTCCGGACCCTCGGCGTGAGGGCGGCAAGTTCGTCTACACGGGCAGACCGCTGCGGCAGGCACTCCTCGAGGCTTCGCGGGAAGAGGGTCTGGCTCGCTTCGATCTAGACCCTGCGCGGCCGGTGGTGCTCATCTTCGGCGGTAGCCTGGGAGCCCACAGCTTGAACGAGGCCGCGACGGCCGCGTTCGCGCAGACCACGACACCATTTCAGATCCTTCATGTCACTGGGGAGCGCGACTACCCGAGCGTGGCCGAGCGGTTGACCGGACCAGGAGCGAACCCGAGCTACCAGGCCTTCCCTTTCCTGGCGGATTTCCCGCTGGCACTGGCGGTCGCGGATGCGGCGGTGTCCCGGGCCGGAGGGTCGGTGGCGGAACTGCTGGCAAGAGGGGTGCCGGCGTTGTTGGTTCCGTATCCTCTGGCGGCTGGGGACCATCAGACCAAGAATGCGCGCTCCGTCGTGGCGGCGGGGGCGGCGCTCATGATCCCGGATGGCGAGCTGACCCCGGCGCGACTAGCGGACCATGTGAAGACTCTTCTCGATCCGGGTACAGGTCTTTCCATGAAGAAAGCAGCTCTCGGCCTGGCTCGACCCGACGCGGCTACCCGCATCGCAGACGTCGTAGTAGAATTGGCCTCCGCAAGGACGGGAGACTAGATGACTGATACCGGCTCCGCGGATACCTCGATCACGCCCGCGCCAGAACGGCTGCAGAGTCTTCATTTCATAGGCATCGGCGGCGCCGGCATGAGCGGCATCGCGCTGGTGCTTCACAAACGCGGTTTCCGGGTGACGGGCTCCGATCTCAAGCCATCGCGCTACGTGACGCTGCTCGAAAAGGCCGGCGTTATCCGTGGCAATCGGTCATCGAGCCGCCAATCTGGATCACCCGGAGGTGGTCGTCATCTCCTCCGCCATCCCTCCGCACAACGTGGAGCTGCAGGAGGCCGCCCGACAAGGCATCCCGGTAGTTAAACGCGCCCAGGCCCTCGCCTGGGTCATGGCGAGTGGGCGGGGCATCGCGGTGTGCGGCACGCACGGAAAGACCACCACCACGTCTATGATCAGTCGGGTCCTGGTCGATTCGGGCTACGACCCCACCTTCCTGGTGGGGGGGGAGCTGAACGACTTGGGCTCCAACGCAAGGCACGGGGAGGGCGAGTTCGTGGTCTGTGAGGCGGACGAGTCGGATGGCTCTCTGCTGTTGCTGCGACCCGACGTCGCCGTGCTCACCAACGTGGAACTCGATCATCACAGCCACTACCTTCACATCGAAGACGTCGAAGAAGTCTTCAGGAGCTTTCTTCGGAACCTGCCACCGGGAGGGTTGTTGGTGTATTACGCCGGCGATCCGCGAGTGGTGAGTCTGGCCGCCGACACGGATTGCCGTACATGCTCCTACGGCCTTGTCGCGGAGGCCGACTATCAGGCCCGGGCGGTCAGTCTGCGAAGGCTTGGAAGCACCTTCGAGGTCTGGCGCCGGGACGAGCGACTCACTGTCGCGCGAGCTTGAAGTACCCGGGGAGCACAACGTCCTCGACGCTTTGGCCTGCTTCGCGACACTGGTTGAGTTGGGCGTTCCGGCTGAGGACATCGCGGCCACCCTCCGCAGTTTTACGGGCGCGGTCCGGCGGTTTCAGTGGAAAGGCGAGAGGAATGGCGTATCGGTCTTCGATGACTATGCGCATCATCCGACAGAGCTGAAGGCGACGCTGCTGGCTGCCCGCGGAGGCGACTGGAAGCGGGTGATAGCCGTCTTCCAACCGCACCTGTACTCGCGCACCGAGTTCCTGCACCAGGAGTTCGCTGAGGCCCTCCTTGAGGCGGACGTCGCGGTTATCACCGATGTCTACGGAGCGCGCGAGGACCCGCTTCCTGGTGTGAGCGGCAAATTGATCGTCGACAGTCTGCTCCGCCTGGACCGCTGCTCGCCGGTGGCCTACCTACCGCGCCTCTCGTCGGTTGTGGACTACCTGGGCGCGCTGGCCGAGCCGGGCGACCTCATCCTCACCCTTGGGGCCGGCGACGTGCACCGCGTGGGCGAGCGCTATCTGACTTCGAACTGAACTCCCAATTCTCCATGGAGTCAGGCGTTCCGCAGGCCAGAGGGTTCCGGACCCTTCCGGGGTTACGTGTCTGGGAAAAGGCTCCACTCTCCCCATTCACGACGATCGCCACCGGCGGTAACGCCGGCCTCCTTCTGTCCGCCCTGAACTACGAAGGACTCGTCTCGGCTCTGCGAGTGTTGCGGGAAAGCGAGGCGCCCTGGTTCTGCTTGGGTGGTGGATCTAACCTTCTCGTGGCCGATCGTGGCTACCCCGGTGTCGTGTTGAAACTGGACGAAGGCTTTCAATACGTGGATGGACTCCCCCACTGCGCTGGGAAGGGCGGCGAGGGGGTCGGGAAGGACGGTATGCGGGCTGGGAAGGATGACCCGTGGGCTGTGAGCGGCGCCGAAGTGCCCGGACCGGACATGTGGCCGGAGCAGACCGAGTTGGTGGCCGGCGCCGGGGCTTTTCTGGCCAGACTTGCGGCAGTGGCGGCCGAGGCCGGGCTTTCCGGCCTGGAGTGGGCGTGCGGGATCCCGGGCACGGTCGGGGGAGCGATGGCCATGAACGCGGGCGCGCATGGTGTCTCTCTCGACCAGGTCGCGGTGGCCGTGGAGCTCGCGTCAGATCAGGGGGTCCGCTGGGTTTCCCGTGAGTCTCTCGAGTGCGGGTACCGGTTCTGCCGCCTGCCGGCCGGCTCCGTGGTGACGGCGGTCCGTCTTGTCCTTACCCCCGGCGATCCTAGAGACATTCTCCAGCGCCATCGTGCCTTGCTCCGGGCGAGGCGGACGACGCAGCCCAGGGGCAGCAGGACCTTCGGCAGTGCGTTCAAGAACCCCCCGGGAGATTCCGCCGGACGGCTGCTTGACGCGGCAGGCCTGAAAGGAGTCCGTCATGGCGGCGCCGAAATCTCCACTGTCCACGCGAATTTCATCGTCAATCTGGGGGACGCGACCACCGGGGATGTCCTTTGCCTCATGGGCATCATGAGGGAGGCCGTGATCCGGTCGTGTGGAGTGTCGCTGGAACCAGAAGTCAGATTGTTGGGGGCTGCGTTCCCGTGGTCCGAGGGCCAAAGGAGTGATGGATAGCAAGGTAAGGGAGCGCCGCCGGTCGGTGAACCTGCAGCGCGGGCGTAAGCGTGGGTCGCTGATCCTGCTCTTGGCGGCCGTTGTTGTCGTGATCGGTCTGTTCCTGTGGCTCCGTTCGTCCGACGTGTTCGCCGTGCGCTTTGTGCTAGCGCCCACCCTCGTGCACGTGTCTTCAGAACAGGTGCGGGAGGCTGCCGCCGGTGCTCGCGGGGTCAGCTTGCTGAAGGTGTCCACGCAAGACGTTGAGAAGAAGTTGATCGCACTTCCCTATGTGCGCTCGGCCAAGGTGTATCGCCACTTCCCCGACGCTTTGGAAGTGACGATACAGGAGTACCAGCCGTTGGCGAGGGTACAGGCGGCCGATGGGCATCTCTGGCTCGTAGCCGATGATGGCAAGATCTTGGCGCCTGGCGACGGGTCTGGAGCTTCAGGGGCGGGCGGCCTTGTGCTGATCGTGCCTGCGACCTCCTTCACAGCCCAGGTCGGCTCTCGACTTCCCGGGCTCATCGCTGGAGCTTTGCCTGTGGCAAAGCTTGTGGAGCAGGCGGACTTCACCAAGACCTTCCCTCACGTGGCCAAGATCATGGTGAGCGATGACGGTCGGACGGTGGTCATCTTGGACGGTGGGGCGGAGCTCCGGTTGGGAGACCCGGTAGAGCTCAAGGACAAGTTGACGGTGGCGGCCCAGATCATCGAGCAGTACTTGAGGGATGGCAAACAATTGCTCTATGCGGACGTAAGCGTGCCGTCGCGCGCGGTGGCCAAGCCAAGGTGAGAGTGGTATTGTGCTTTTCAGCAGGATTAGCACCGGGAAAGGCGTAATTTCGGCTATACATTAGGATGATTCTTAGTCTGCGTGACCAGTCCAGGGTCGCGGAACGGTCAAGTGGCGATTGAAGGCTTGATACGCAGGCTCAAGTTGGAGTCCTGTGATTCGATAACGTGGAGGTTCGAGAACCATGGGCGACACTGGGTCCAGCTATCTTGCGGTGATCAAGGTCGTGGGGGTGGGCGGAGGTGGCACCAACGCGGTCAACCGCATGGTGGACGCCGGGCTTGAAGGGCGTCGAGTTCATCGCTGTGAACACCGACGCGCAGGCGCTGCTGATGTGCGACGCCGACGTCAAGCTGCATATCGGCGGCAAGATCACCAGGGGGCTGGGCGCCGGAGCCAACCCCGAAGTGGGCCGCGCGGCCGCCGAGGAAAGCCGGGACGAGATCCGGGAGGTGCTGAAAGGCGCGGACATGGTCTTCGTCACCGCCGGCAAGGGCGGCGGCACCGGCACCGGGCGGCGCTCCGGTCATCGCCGAGATCGCCCGCGAGCTCGGCGCCCTGACGGTCGGCGTCGTGACCAAGCCGTTCAGCTTCGAGGGCCGCAAGCGTGCCAGCCAGGCCGAGGTCGGGCATCGAGACGCTGGCGAAGAAGGTGGACACGCTCATCATCATCCCCAACGACCGGCTGCTGCAGGTGGTCGAGAAGAAGACCTCCATCATCGAGGCGTTCAAGGTGGCCGACGACGTCCTGCGCCAAGGCGTGCAGGGCATCACCGACCTCATCACCGTGCCCGGGCTCATCAACCTCGACTTCGCCGACGTGCGCACGATCATGCGCGAGCGCCGGTTCGGCGCTCATGGGCATCGGTGTGGCGAGCGGCGAGAACCGCGGGAGTCGAAGCGGCCAAGCGCGGCGATCTCGTCGCCGCTGCTCGAGTCCTCCATCGAGGGGGCCACCGGCATCCTGCTTGAACATCAGCGGCGGACCCGACATGGGCCTGTTCGAGGTGAACGAGGCGGCAGAGGTCATCGCCAAGGCCGCCGCACTCCGACGCCAACGTCATCTTCGGCGCCGTCATCGACGAGTCGCTCGGCGATCAGATGCGCGTGACCGTGATCGCCACGGGCTTCGACCGTACCAGGCAGACCCAGAGGGAGACGGACAAGTCGACGGAGCACCCGGCTCCGGGCCTTCCCGATCTTCCCCCTCGGGAGAATTACAAGTTCGACATGGACGAGGACATCCTCGACATCCCCAGTTTCTTGAGGAAAAAGGACTAGCGGGCCGGATTGACGATCGAGGATGGCGAGGGCCGCTTGGTTGCGGCGCTGAAGGAAAGGATCGACCGGGACGCCCGGCCCAGACTGGAAGCGCTGGAGATCGATGGCGTGCCGGTGATGCAGGCTGACCTGCCGGGCGCCTTCCGTGCCATCTTTACCACTCGCCACGGGGGACGGAGCAGCGGTCCGTACGCTTCTCTGAATCTCGATCCCCGTTCCCTGGACGACCCCCTCGCCGTGGAGGCCAACCGGGCGCGCGTCGCCGGGGTGTTGGATACCATCTCGCCGCTGGCGGGAGCGGGTGACTCGACAGGCGATTCCCAGGACCGGTTGGGATTCGAGCGGTCGGGATCAAGCTCGTGAGCCCGCGGCAAGAACATGGACTGCGTGTGATGGGGGCGGCGGAGTATGTCCGTCATTCAGCCGGTGAACCATGCGATGGGCTCACCGTTCACCCCCTCCTCGACCGAGGACTTGCGGCGATGCTGTTGTTCGCGGATTGCGTGCCGGTAGTGCTGGCGGGCGAAGTGGACGCGGCGCTTGTACACGGAGGTTGGCGAGGCATCCTTGGAGGGATCATCCAACAGGCGGCTAGAGCCATGACCGGACCACCGGCGATGGCGGTCATCGGGCCGAGTATCGGGCCGTGCTGCTTCAGCGTTGGAGAAGACGTCGCTCAGGCTTTCGCGGCCCGATACGGCGCGGACGTGGTGCGCCGGCTTCCCGGGCAAGAGCCGCGGGTGGACCTCTGGGCCGCGGCTGACCGCGCCCTCGGCGAGGTGGACGTCCCGCATGAACGCGTCACCAACCCTCGCCTCTGTACATGCTGCAACAACGATCTCTTCTATTCGTACAGGCGGGAAGGCCCGGTCACCGGCCGCCATTGTGGCGTCTTGTGGGCTGCCGCCCCGGCCTGTCAGCGGGACCATGCGCGATGATCGTCAGCGCCGACGACATACGGGCGAACCTGGCGACCATCGAATCGAGGATCGCCGCGGCATGCGCTCGTGCGAACAGAACCGGTCGCCCCAAGCTCCTCGTGGCCACGAAATACGTCACCGCGGAAGACATGGGTGTGTTGCAAGCGGCAGGAATCCGCCTTGTGGGGGAGAACAGGGCAGAAGAGCTGGAGACAAAATGGCGGATGTGGGACGACTCCTTCGAGTTCCACTTCATCGGCCACCTGCAGAGCCGGAAGGCGCGGCAGGTGTTACCGTACGTAACCCTCATCCACTCAGTCGATTCCATCGGGCTCGTGGAAGAGCTCGAAAAAAGAGCGGAGCAGCCCGTCAAGGTCTTGTTGGAGGTGAATGTGAGCGGCGAAAATACCAAGTATGGTATCCTGCCCGCGCACGCGGAGGCCTTTTTGAACGAGGCCTGGGGGTTTCGGAAGGTCAGATTCGTGGGCTTCATGACCATGGCTCCTTTCTCAGAAGACCCGGAGATCACGCGCCCGGTATTCCGGTCTCTGCGCCTGCTCCGGGACCGGTTGGCCTCCCTGTTCACCGGCCGTTACCAACTTTCCGAACTATCCATGGGCATGAGCAACGACTACGAAGTTGCGGTCGAGGAAGGTGCGACGATCGTCCGGGTCGGAAGCGCGCTTTTCTCCAACGCGCAAGGAGGTTGATATGGCTCTCGGAGGCGTCTGGCACAAGACGATGGTGTATTTCGGACTCGCCGATGAAGGCGAGGAATACGAAGAAGAAGAGACCTTGAACGCCCAACCCGACATAGAGTCGACGTACCGGGAGCGTGCGAACGTGAGGAAGATCGAGCGGAGCAGCAGGCAGCGCCGCGGGTCCACCGACTTCGATGACATCTTCGCTGAAGGTGACCCGTACCGGGCAGGACGGGGAGCATCCATCAGATCCGTTCCGGCCGCGGTAGAAGCCCCGCCGGTGAGGGTGCACCTGGTGATGCCGAAGAACTTCAACGACGCGCAGATCATCGCCGACAAATTCAAGACCGATATCCCCGTCATCCTCAACCTGCAATCCAGCGAGACGGAACTGGCGAAGAGGCTCATCGATTTCGCGAGCGGTCTTACGTACGCGCTGGACGGAGGGATGCAGCGGGTGGCGGACAAGGTGTTCTTGCTCACGCCGAAGAACGTGGAAGTCTCGGCAGAGGAGCGGCAGCGCCTGGTGGACAAGGGATTCTTCAACCAGTCCTAGCCCTGACTGATATCTGGACATCGCGCCGGCGGGGCGCCTGGAGAAACTGTCTCCGGATATCGGCCACCCGGGAGAGAAACATCGACGCCTAGGATCTGCTAGATGACTGTGACAATCGGAGTGGTGGGTACCGGCAGCATGGGTTCCGCTTTGGTCAAGGGCTGGATGCGTTCTCCCTTGCCTGGGGCGAAGGTCGTGGTGTTCGACGAGATCAACGAGTACGTTCGCGGGCTGGTGGACGGCGGCTCGTTGTCTGCCGAAGGCTTGGTGTCGGTCGCCGACTCGCTCGAGGATCTCGCCAAGCAGGCGGATTTCATTGTCGTGGTGGTCAAGCCGAAGGACACGACGGAGGTGCTCTCCGCGCTTTCCCATCGTGTCCGCGCGGACCAGGTCGTGATCGCTTCAGCGGCAGGCCTCGGTCTATCCCGGCTCAGAGCCGCGCTGGGCCCGGGGCCGTCCCTATACCGGATGATGCCTAACCTGGGAGTGGAGCTGGGAGCCGGCGTCGTCGCCCTCTGCGCAGAGCCCGGTGTGGAGCTCTCGCATGTCGAGCGGGTGAAAGACCTTTTCGGGCGCATGGGGATCGTACAGGTGGTGGACGAGCAGATGTTGAACGCCGTCACCGCCGTCGCCGGGTCGTCCTTAGGGTTCCTGGCCTTGGCTCTTGAGGGCCTCGAGGACGGTGCGGTGAAGGTCGGCATGCCGCGTAAGCTTGCGAGGACGTTCGTCCGGCAGACAGCTTTGGCAACGGCTGAGCTTCTCGTAATGCGTCCAGGCTCGGCCGCGGACCTCAAAGACCAGGTGGCTTCGCCCGGAGGCACGACGATAGCCGGGCTTGCCGTTCTGGAGGACGAAGGCGTACGGGGTGCATTCATGCGCGCCGTCGAGGCAGCTACTGAGCGGGGGCGGGTCCTGCAAGAAGAGGTCTAACCTGTGGTGACGGAGTGGTCGATTATGGGTAGGTCATGGGGTCGGAAGCCGGCGATAGCGAGCGAAGGGGGAGGGAAGTGAAGATGACGCCTCTCGACATCAGGCGTAAGGAATTCAAACGATCCATGCGCGGGTACTCGGACGAGGAAGTGGACGTATTCCTCGACGAGGTGGCGGACGAGTTCGAGCGGCTGTATCGGGAGAACGGGGAGATGGGCGAGCGCCTCACGACTCTCGAGGAACAGATCGCCGGCTACATGAGCATCAAAGAGACCCTCGAGAAGACCCTGGTCTCCGCGCAGATGCAATCGGACGAGATGCGGGCGAATGCGCGCAAGGAGGCGGAGTTGACCCTCCGCGACGCCGAGATCAAGTCCAGGCAGATCGTCAATGACTCCTATGGCGAGACTCAGCGAGTACAGCAATCCTTGATACAACTGAAGCACCTGGAAGAGGACTTCCGGTTCAAGTTTCGCTCGCTGCTCGAGGCCCATCTGAAGCTCGTGGAAGAGGCACCCATCGCGGTCGCGCCTCCCGAGGCCTCGTTCATCGCGGTTGCGGAAATCCCGCTCGTGGCGCCTCCCGAGGCAACTTTCGTCGAGGCTCATGTCGCGATGAGTCCGGGAGAGACCGCTCCTCCCGAAGCCAACGCGGCTCCTGAGGCGGCCGCAGCTTCTGAAGACACCGAGACGGTGGAGACTCCCGTGCAAGAGACCGCGACGGCCCCGGTGGAGCCGTCCACGGAGGTGGAGCCCATCCCAGGGGTCGCGGCCCAACTGGAGGCTGTGGCTCTCACGACGACCGACAACGAGGCTGTGGCCGAGGAGATCATCGCTCCTTCGCTCACAGAAGCGCTCGACGGCCTTCGACTGGAGCCCGCGCCCGTGCCGTCGGCGGGACCAGCCGCGGAGCCGGCGACTGGAGCCATGGCGGCTGAGCTTGAGGAACCGAGTTCGGCGCCGGTGGACGAGGACGAGCCGCCTGTCGGTGGGTTCTTCTTCGGTCAGTCCCCGGCGGACGGCGCCGAAGATTTCTTCGTGCTGGGCAGAGAGAAGAAAGAGCAGGACCGCGATTTCGAATGGTAGTCCACTGATAATACGGGGGGACTGATGGTAGATTCTCCCAAGGAGGATCTTGCCATCCGGTGTGCCGCCGACGGTTTGCTGGTAGGCTTTCGAGTGAGCCCGGGGTCGGTGAAGACGGCCTTTCGTGGGCTGTACGGTGAGCGGCTCAAGGTGACAGTAAGCGCTCCACCCGAAGACGACCGCGCCAACAAGGAACTGGTGGGCGCATTAGCGGGCTGGCTGGGATTGCCTCGCGACGACGTGACGATCGTGACCGGGCGCGCCAGCAGAGACAAGACCCTCGCGTTCAGGGGCATAGAGGAGTCCGAGTTGCGGAGCAGGTTGATCGCTCTGGCAGAAGGCCAAGGCGCATAGGGGAGTTCTGCTTGATGGATAGCGAGACTTTGAAGCAGAGGCTGCTGGAAGAACGCGAGCGGTTGCAGCGGGAGATCACGGAGCTCGATGCCGACCTTTCGGAATCGCTTGAAGACTCCTCCGAGGAAAGCCCCTACGACCAGCACATGGCGGAGACCGCGGCCGTGACCCTCGATCGAGAGATCGACCTCACCCTCGAGGAGAACGCCCGCTCCACCATCGCGCAGATCGACCGCGCCCTGCAGAAGATGGACAACGGCACCTACGGCCATTGCGACAAGTGTGGCAAGGAGATCGGAGAAGAGCGCTTGAGCGTCGCCCCGTTCGCCAGCCTCTGCATCGACTGCAAGCGGCTAGAGGAACGCAGCCGCTAACTCGCGGTTCCGCACTCTATGACACCCGCCCGATTCTTCGCCAGCCGCCGCGGCCGGCTAATCCTCAAATGGTCGGTCCTTGTCGTTTTCGTAGGCGTTGCCGTCGGCTTGGACCTGCTCACCAAAAGCATCGCCGAGCATCACTTGGTTTTGGGGGAAACGCGCAAGATCTTGCCGTTTTTGTATCTACAGAGGACCGCCAACAACGGGGTAGCTTTCGGACTCCTGGGTGGCCGCGGCCCGGTGATCATCGTGGCGAACGTCATCGCTATCGCGGTCGTGCTGTTCTATGTGTTCATGGAGAAGCGCGCGCTCGTGGCCGGCATTGGCGGCGGGCTCATCATCGGCGGCAGCCTGGGTAACATCGTCCAGCGCATCGCCTACGGCGTGGTCACCGACTATCTCAAGTTCCCCCACTGGCCCAACTTCAACTTGGCAGACGTTTTCATCGTCCTCGGGATCGCGGTCATCTTCCTGGGCGTTTTGGTGGAGGGGATACGGCTGGTGCGGGCGGATCGCAAGGCCCGGCGCGATTCCTAGGGGAGACCGGCGGTGACGACCGAAGCTGTCCTCACATTCGTCGTGGGTCCCGAGGAGGAAGGCGAGCGGCTCGACATCATCCTGGGCCGGCGGCCGGAGATAGGTAGCCGCTCCCAGGTGGCAGAGTCCATCCGGGCGGGCATGGTGACCGTCGACGGGGTCGTGCGACCCAAGAGCTACCGTCCCGGTGTGGGGCAGAGGATCTCCGCCGTGCTTGCCGAGCCGGCAGTGCCGAGTCTCGCGGCGGAGGACGTCGCGCTTCACATCCTGTTTGAAGATGAGTGGTTGCTGGTAGTGGACAAGCCCGCGGGGATGCCCGTCCACCCGTCCAAAGGCCATGCAGCCGGGACCCTCGTGAACGCTCTCCTGGGCCATGGTCTTGCCGGGGGGGAAGAGTTCCGTCCGGGAGTAGTCCACCGCCTTGACAAAGACACGAGTGGTCTGCTCGTCGTGGCCAAGTCGGTGGAGACACACCGGAGGCTCGTGGCGATGATGAAGGAGCGCAAGGTCGACCGGCGGTATCTGGCCCTGGTCCATGGCAGCTTCAGCGTGGACACGGGTACCATCGAGGCTCCGATAGGACGCGATCCGGCAAATCGAAAATCGATGGCCGTGGGAGGCGTGGCGGCTCGGGAGGCGCGTACCCATTTTCGCGTACTGGAGCGCCTGGGGGACTTCACTCTGGTGGAGGCTCGCCTGGAGACGGGGCGCACCCACCAGATCCGCGTGCATTTTCTGGCCATCGGGCATCCCGTGGTCGGCGACCCCACGTACGCTCGCCGGGATTCGCTGGGGATCGGACGGCAGTTCCTGCACAGCTATCGCCTCGGCTTCTCCCACCCCATGACCGGCGATTCCCTGGACTTCGAAGCCCCTCTGCCACCTGATCTGGCCAAGGCCCTCGACGCGCTTCGGCGGCGGATGGCCGGCCTGGCAGCAGGAGAAGCCGCTGCTGCCGAGTAATACCCGAAGTAAGTGGTGGGTCGGCGAATGCCGAGTGCCCCGAGACACTACGGGGTCTTCGGGGCGGCACGAGGGAGGGCTGACGATGAATGTGCAGGCGATCACAGTATCGAGGGAGGCGAGGTTCCGGCGCTTGAGGCTGTGGAACCTGGTGGCGGGCGTGTTCCATCTGGCGCAGGCTATCGTCATGGTGTTGATCTCCGAGTCCGCCAGCCTTGCGGTGACCACCATGTATTCGAAGTACACCGGCGGGAAGCCGGAGCCGCTCCTGAAGACGATCGCGCATCCGCGCATCGGCATAATGGTCTCGTTGTTCCTATTCATGTCTGCCATCTCGCACTTCGCCATCTCGACTCCCGGCGGGTACGAGTGGTATGTGCGCAATCTCAAGCAGCATGTCAATTACGCCCGCTGGATCGAATACGCCTTCAGCGCGTCGTGGATGATCGTGATCATAGCCATGATCACCGGGATGTCCGATCTCTCGAGCCTTCTGCTCATTGGGTTTCTCAACATGACCATGCTGCTGTTCGGGCTGCTCATGGAGCGCTTCAACAAGGCCAACGAGAAAGTGGACTGGCTGCCGTTCTATTTCGGTTGCCTCGGGTGGATAGTGCCCTGGGCCACGATCGCCCTCTTCGTCGCCGGGGCCAACGGCACGGGCGGCGGGAAGGTGCCCGGTTTCGTCTACGGGATCATGGCCTCACTGTTCGTGTTCTTCAGCATCTTTGCGCTGAACATGGTGCTGCAGTACAAGCGCGTCGGAAAGTGGCGCGACTATCTATATGGGGAGAAGGTTTACATCGTGCTCAGTCTGACGGCCAAGGCTCTGCTGGCGTGGCAGGTCTTCTCGGCCGTTCTTCGGGGCTAGAAGGCTGCCGAAGAACAGCGCCCCGGCCGACAGAAGCGCACTGGGCGGCACGATAGCACGTCCTCGGTCGCGTCAATAGCGCTGCTATTCACACTTCCTGCGTCCTTCTCTCGCGCGTACCCATCGGGCTCTGGCGGCGAGGCGCCATTCTTCAGCAGCCTGCAAGCCGCAAGTCTGCGGCGGGCGAAGCCCGTTCGAGGCTTGCGCACCACGGCGAGTGCGGCGTCAGCCTCGCTCCCGGGCGAGGTCGAACAGCCTGCACACCGTCGTATCGCTGTCGCTGCGCACCGTCGTATCGCGGTCGCGCAGGTAAGCTTGAACTCCTATGCCGACGGGTGGATACCCTCGAAACTCGTCCTCCTGCAGCAGTTCTGCGAACACCTCGTGGGTAAGGCCCCGCAAACTGGAGTGGAAGTCACGCATCGTCCGTTCGACCGGTCTCGGCTGCCACGCACCCCGGTTGAGGAGTCTGGGCGTTGCCGGCCGAGAGCCACGAAGAGTCTTTTACCGATCTCCCGTGTCGCGGTCTCTATGGACACCGAGCCTGTGTCAGCCTCTACCATCTTCCCCTCCAGCTACGTTACCGGTTCTTGGTACCCGGAGGGGGGAGAAGGGCAACGTGCTAGACTTTCGCAATCGTGGAAGAAACCGGGCTAAAACCACACCCTGAGGCCGGTCCATCGGGCTCGGGCCCTGGGCCGGCTGACCCCGAAGGTGGTACTCGCTCGATCGCGTTTTTCGACCTGGACGGCACCCTCGTTCTCGGACAGACTCAGCTCCTCCTCGTGCTTTTCCTACGCAAGCAGAGGCTGCTCGGCCTGGTCTTCCTGCTCGGCACGGGCCTTTGGTTCGCCGCATACAAGGCACGGCTGGTCAGGGTCACGCAGGAGGCTAGGGAAAGAGGCGCGAGCATCTTTGCGGGACTTTCACAGGCTCGCGTTGCCGGTTTGATGACCCAGTTTGTGGGAGAGATCCTGGCTCCCCGTTTGAACCCCAAGGCCGTGGCGGCCTTGAGAGGTCATCAGGCACGGGGCGACTACGTGGTCGTGGTCTCCGCGGCACTCGAGCCGGTGGTCAAGGCACTCTGCGAGAGCCTCGGGGTGGTCGAGTACATTGGGGCTCCCTGTCAGGCCAAGGACGGCCGGTATACCGGGCTGCTGGATGGTCCGATGCCGTACGGCGAGGAAAAGGCGAGGCTCGCCCTTGCATTCGCCGAGCGGTGGACGGTGAACACGGCGGACTGCTGGGCGTACGGCGACCACGAGACGGATCTGCCGCTACTCCGCAGTGTTGGCCATGCGGTGGCGGTGCATCCGAAACCCGGATTGCTTGAGGCGGCCGAAGAAGCAGGCTGGCCCATTCTCACGTAGATCCTCTGGTCCACGCCTTAAGGAGGCACGCAGATGGCAGACGTATTCCCCGATGATCTTGCTCAGGGTTGGGACCTGGACGACCTGGCGGTCGCCACGCTCCGTACGCTGTCCATCGATGGCGTGCAGCGGGCGAACTCGGGCCACCCAGGCATGCCGCTCGGCGCCGCTCCGATGGCCCACGTCTTGTGGAGCAGGCATCTTCGCTTCGACCCGAAGGATGTTTCGTGGCCCGACCGCGACCGCTTCATCCTCAGCGCCGGGCACGGCTCGATGCTTCTGTATTCCTTGCTACATCTCGCGGGATTCGGCCTGACGATAGAGGAGCTCGAGAACTTTCGGCAGTGGGGTAGCCGCACTCCGGGACATCCAGAGTACGGCCACACGCCTGGTGTGGAGACGACGACCGGGCCGCTCGGCGCCGGCTTTGCCAATGGGGTGGGCATGGCTATCGCCGAGGCTTTCCTGGCGGCGACGTTCAACCGCCCCGGGTTCCCGCTGGTCGACCACCGGACGTTCGCCATCGTCGGAGACGGCGATCTCATGGAGGGGATCGCGTCCGAGGCGGCATCGCTCGCAGGGCACCTGGGGCTAGGAAAGCTCATCTACCTATATGACAACAACCACATCTCCATCGAGGGCAGTACGGACCTCGCTTTCTCCGAAGATGTCGCGCTGCGTTTTCAAGCGTACGACTGGCAGGTGATAGACGTCGCCGACGGCAACGATCTGAGGGGCATCGACGAGGCCATCAAGGCCGCGTGCAACGAGACCGCCAAGCCCTCGCTCGTCATGGTGCGGACGGTGATCGGCTGCGGCAGCCCCAACAAGGCTGGGAAAGCCGACTGTCACGGCTCGCCGCTGGGCACGGACGAGGTCAAACTCACGAAGGAGGCGCTCGGCTGGCCTGCCGACCTCTTCTTTGCGGTGCCCGAACGGGTGCGGCAGCAGTATGCCGCGGTGGCCGGCAGGGGAGGCGCGGCCCGGGAGGCGTGGGGCAAGCTCTTGTGGGATTACGAGAGGGAGCACCCTGACTTGGCCTCGCAGTGGAAGGCGGCGCTGGCGGGCGAGCTGCCCGACGGCTGGGAGAGCCTGCTGCCCCGTTTCAAAGCCGGGGAGAAAGTCGCGACCCGCTCCGCGTCCGGTAAGGTGCTCAACGCGGTGGCCGCGGCGATTCCCACGCTGATAGGCGGTTCTGCCGACCTGGCGCCTTCGAATAACACCTACCTGGCCGGTCTGGGAGATTTCGAGCGAGGCAACCCGGCGGGTAGGAACCTCCGCTTCGGCGTGAGGGAGCACGGGATGGCCGGAATATTGAACGGCATGGCGGTCCACGGCGGGGTTTTCGCTTACGGCGGCACCTTCTTCGTATTCGCAGACTACATGCGGCCGGCGATCCGGCTTGCTGCTCTCTCCAAGGTCCCCGTGACCTTCGTACTGACGCATGACAGCATCGGACTCGGTGAGGACGGCCCGACTCATCAACCCATCGAGCATCTGGCGTCCTTGCGGGCGATCCCGGGCTTGCTGGTGATCCGCCCGAGCGACGCCGCGGAAACCTGCGTGGCCTGGCAGGTCGCCCTCCAGCAACGGCATGCGCCGGTGGCATTGGTCCTCACCAGGCAGAACGTGCCCGTGCTGGACCGCTCGGTATTGGCTCCGGCCGAAAGCTTGCTCAGGGGCGGGTACGTGCTGCAGGATGCCACCCTCGGGGCATCCGGACGTGATCCTCATCGGCACCGGATCTGAGGTGCAGCTTGCCCTTGAAGCGGCAGCGGACCTGGCCGGCGACGGCATATCGGCCCGTGTGGTGGCTCTGCCCTGTTGGGAGCTCTTCGAGGCCCAAGAATCGGCATATCGGCAACGCCGTGCTTCCGCCGGCGGTGAAGGCCCGGGTGGCGGTAGAGGCGGCATCATCTTTCGGCTGGGAGAGATATGTGGGACATGAGGGTATAACCGTCGGGATCGACCGGTTTGGGGCATCCGCTCCAGCGGACGTCCTTTACCGGGAGTTCGGCATCACCTCTGACGTGGTCGCGGCAAGTGCGCGTCGGCTGGTGAAGCGAAACTCTTAGCGGACTGCGCGGGCGGATGCAGGCCGTGAACGGCCGGCATCCGCCCCACATCACGTGGGCACAGAAAGGGGCGGGTGATGAGCAGCAACCCCCTGGTACAGCTCGGAGAGCTCGGCCAGAGCGTCTGGTACGACGACATCGGGCGGGATCTCATCTTGTCCGGCAAACTCAAGTCTCTCATTGAGGAAGACGGCGTGGTGGGCCTCACGTCCAACCCCACCATCTTCTTCAGGGCCATCACGAAGGGAACTGCTTACGATGCCGCGATGCGCCGCATGGCCGAGGCGGGAGCAGCAACGGGCGATATCCTCGAGAGTCTCATGGTCGAGGACATCCGGCTCGTGGCCGAGGAGTTGCGGCCGGTCCACGAGCGCACCAGATCGCTGGACGGCTGGGTCAGCATCGAGGTAGCACCAGCGTTCGCCCACGACACCCAGGGGACGATCTCTGAGGTCAAGAGGGTGAGGGCGCTCGTGGACCGGCCGAACGTCTTCGTCAAAGTGCCGGCCACCGCGGAGGGCGTTGGGGCCATCGGGGAACTCACCGGGCAGGGATACTCGATCAACGTGACGCTCATCTTCTCGTTGGAGCGCTACGCGGAAGTCATGGAAGCCTATCTGTCGGGGCTGGAGTTGCTTGCCGCCAGGAAGGCCGCCGGGGAGGAGTTGCCCGACCTGAGCGAGGTGCATAGCGTTGCGAGCTTCTTCGTCAGCAGGGTGGACACGCTGATCGACAAGCTACTGAACGAGAAGAGCGTCTCCGAGCCGGGAGCATCTGGGCCGAGGGCGTCCAGTCTGGCCTCGCTACGCGGGAAAGCTGCCGTTGCAAACGCGAAGATGGCGTACGAAAGGTTCAGGGCCACTTTTGCCGGGCCGCGGTGGGAGGCTCTCCGGTCGCGGGGGGCGAACCTGCAGCGTCCTCTGTGGGCGAGCACCAGCACGAAGAACCCGGCCTACAGTGACATCCTGTACGTTCAGGAGCTCATCGGTCGGGACACGGTGAACACCATGCCGTTGTCGACAATCGAGGCCTTTCGGGATCACGGGCGCCCAGCGGAAACGATCACTTCAGGAGTGGAGGAGGCCCGCGCGGGCCTGACCGCCCTCGAAGCCGAAGGAATCAGCATGGCGGACGTCACCGCCCAGCTCGAAGCGGAGGGAGTCCTGGCCTTCGCGGATTCCTTCGAGGCGCTCTATATCGCTGTAGACCAAAAGCGCGCCGCGTTTCTCGGGCAGGATCGCGTTTGAGGTGCGCCGACTGGGCTGACAAAAGGTGTCCCACCGGCCCGCGAGGGAGGGAACGTGGCCGAACTAGTAATTCCCGAGAATCCCTTTCGTGAGGGGATCGATCTCCGGCGGCTGCCGGAACCTTCGACTCTGGTCATATTCGGCGCTACGGGCGACCTGGCCAAGCGCAAGCTGCTGCCCTCGCTGTTCATGATGCACCGCCAGGGCGCGCTGCCTTCCGGTTTCTCCATCGTGGGCTTCGGCCGTCGTTCGTGGACGGACCTCGACTTCCGGAACTACGTGCGAGAGACGCTGGAGGAGACCCTCGGCGCGCCGCCTTCGGCAGAGAGCTGGTCTGGGTTCGAACAGGCCCTCTTCTTTGCGCGCGGGGAGTTCACCGAGCCGGATGCGTACCTCGAACTTGCCCGGGTATTGGCCGAGGTGGATCGTCAGCGCGCTCGTAGTGGCAATCGGCTCTTCTACCTTGCCGTGCCTCCGAGCGGCTACCCGTTGGTCATCGAGGGCCTGGGGCGAGCGGGTCTGGGAGGCAGGCGCGAGAGAGACGACGACATACGCCGGGAGCCCGGCGGCGCATCAGGCGGGACGGCCTCGCCGGCCACGAAGGGATGGGCCCGCATAGTCGTGGAGAAGCCGTTCGGCCACGATTCTGCCAGCGCGGCGCAGCTCAACCGGCAGCTTCAGGCCTGGTTCCGAGAGGACCAGATCTTCCGCATCGACCACTACCTCGGCAAGGAGACCGTCCAGAACATCCTCGTCTTCCGGCTGGCGAACGGCATCTTCGAGCCGGTGTGGAACCGGAACAACGTGGATCATGTGCAGATCACCGTTGCGGAGGATCTCGGGGTGCAGAGCAGGGGTCCTTACTTCGAGGAGACCGGCACGCTTCGCGACATGGTGCAGAACCACGTGCTGCAACTCCTCGCCCTCGTCGCTATGGAGCCGCCGACCTCGTTCGCGGCGAACGCCGTCCGGGACGAGAGGGCCAAGGTCTTGGGTGCGCTCCAACCTCTACGGGGGACGGCCGTGGACACGGACGTGGTCCGGGGGCAATACACGTCGGGGTTCATCGGTGGCGATCCTGTTGCCGGTTATCGGGAAGAGAGGGGAGTCTCGCACGAATCCCGTACGGAGACTTTCGTGGCCCTCCGGCTGTTCATCGACAGTTGGCGCTGGGCCGGGGTTCCCTTCTATCTGCGCGCCGGCAAGCGCATGCCTAGGCGGGCGACCGAGATCGCGATCCAATTCAAGCGGCCGCCGCTGCTGTTGTTCGGAGACGACCCCTCGCGGGAGCCCGAGCCCAACGTCCTGGCGATGAACATCCAGCCTGACGAGGGGATAACTCTGAAGGTGGGATCGAAGCTCCCCGGGCCCGACGATCGACATCCATCCGGTAAACATGGATTTCCGCTACGGGACCTCCTTTGGCCGCCGTTCTCCGGAAGCATACGAGCGGCTGCTCCTGGACAGCCTGCTTGGGGACGCCACTCTCTTCAGCCGGGAGGACAGCGTGGAGGAGGCCTGGCGTTTCATCGACGGGATAGAGGAGAGGTGGCGCGACGAGCGCGCAGCCCCACTGGCTTTCTATGAGGCAGGTTCTTGGGGACCGAAAGAGGCGGCGGACCTCATGGCCGGCGGCGGCCGCGCGTGGAGAAGGCCGTGATCGTCGGCAACGGAAAGGTGATGAGCGCCATTCAGGGCCGCACCGTGCCTCTGCGTGACGCCGAGCGCGAGTTGCGTCGAGCGTGGATGGGCGCCGACGAAGAGGTGCGGCATGCCCGGGGCCAGGGCATGCTGCGTCTGCGCGAGATCAATCTCGTGGTCTGGGTGGATCGGGAAGGCGATGCTGCGGCGGCGCGTGCCACCGCCGCCCGGGTCATGCGCGTGCACCCGGGCCGGGTCATCGTCTTGGCGCCCCGGGAAGTGGCCGGCCCGTCTTCTTTTGGCACCGCTGGGAGCCGAGGACCCGGACCGTGAGCCGAGCGCGTTCATCAGCACCGCCTGCCTGCGGGACGAGGAGTCGGGTAGACAGATCTGTTCCGAGGAAGTCGTCATATGCGGCACCGGAGAGCCCAAGGCTTTGCAGGCCGCGGTCCTCCAATTGCTGGTGCCCGATCTACCGGTAGTCACCTGGTGGCTCGGGGACGTCGGGCCGTCGGTCTCGCGGCTGGGCTGGTTGGTCGACGCCTCCGACCGGGTGGTAGTGGATGCCCAGTCGTTTTCCGACCCGGCGCAGGGGATGCAGGTGCTGAGCAAGATGCTTGCGGCAAGCCGAGAGACTGCTCGTCCCGCTTTGACCGACCTGAGCTGGCTGAGGGCCGCCCCCTGGCGAACGCTCATCGCGGAGTTGTTCGAGGCACCCGAGAGGCGTCTACTGCTGGGCGATATCGACCGCGTTGTGGTAGAGCACGACTCAGCTCTGCCGCAGGCCTTGCTGTTCGGAGCGTGGTTCGGCTCTCGACTCGGGTTCGACCGTGCCGGGGGAGACTGGTGGCGAGAGAAAGAAGCTTGGCGGGTGCGGCTGAGCCCCCGGACCGAGCATCAGCGGGTCGGGGATGACAGAAGAGGGAACGAGCAGAACGCTGGGACCACGGGTCCTCCGGAGAGGCGAACCGGGTACGGGCCGTCGCCGGCCGGCCTGGCATCTGATCTTGGCCGTTCCCTGGTCTTGGAATTGCGTCGGGCGGCGAGAGGTACCGAGGCCGCTCCGGGGATGGTTGGAGTCAGTGTTCACACGAACAGACCGGCGCCCGTCGAGGACTTCGAGGGCGCTCAGACTATATATCTGCGCCGTTGGCCGCACAGCTACTCGTGCGTCGCATGCGCAGGGGGCGATGCGGCCGATTCCACCCTTAAGGGTCTCGAGCTGCCACCTGATGAGGATTGGGCGTTGCTGTCAGCCGCTATCGAAAGCCGGGCTCGCGACAGGCTCTTCGAGGAAGCCGCACGCGTCGCGGGAGAGCTTGCGTCCCTGCCTGGCGCTGACGGACCACGAGAGGAATAGGAGCCGTTGTGATCGAGATCGTACCCGGTCCGGAGGAAGTGGCTCAACTTGGCGCGAGCCTGGTGGCCGCGCGGCTCATCGCCCAAGCGACGGAAGGGACCGGCCAGGTTTCTCTCGTACTCTCTGGGGGCAGGACGCCGGCCCGTCTTTACCGGCTTTTGGCCGGGCAAGCGGGGGCTGAGGTGCCTTGGGCCCGAGTCGCCGTCTTCTGGGGAGACGAACGGTGCGTTCCCCGCGACGACGAGCGAAGCAACTACCACCTGGCCCTCGCCTCTGGCTTGTTGACCCGTTGTTTCTCCGGCATCCACCGGATCTTGGGCGAGCTACCCCCGGAGGAAGCGGCGGACGTTTATGAGGCCGAGCTCAAGAACCTTCTTCCGGGTAATCCTTTCCCGCGCTTCGACCTCGTGCTGCTTGGACTGGGCGAGGACGGACACCTTGCCTCTCTTTTCCCTGGCTCGATCGAAAGCCATGGGGAAGGACGCTGGGTGGCTGCCACCGAGGAGTATATGGGCCTTCGGCGCGTGACTCTCACCTTGCCCGTGCTCGCCTCGGCTCGTTGCCTGCTCTTTCTGGTCTCCGGGCAGGAGAAGGCGCGAGCTCTCGGTCTGACCCTGGCCGGCTCGTCGGCTACCGCAGCGCCTCGCCCGCCGGCTCGCATCCTCCTTGACATGTTGGCCGCGAAGGCGCTCGCCGGCTCCGAGGGGCCGGAGGTGACTTGGCTGGTGGACCGTGCGGCGGCGTCGCTGCTCCCGCCGGGATCGTCCGTGGATTCGGGCCAGTTTGCGGCGGCGCGGCCGCTCGGATAGAATCCTATACAGAACGAAAGCGTAGCCGTCCTATGGCCCGAGCAGGTGAGATCATCCATCAGGTCGGGCGACGAAAGGTTGGTGAGGGCTGTGGCCGAGGAGAGCGCGGGCCAGGCGCGCAAGGGCAAGGTACTCATGGACGGGGAGCAGATAGCGCGCACGCTTGCCCGGATGACCCACGAGATCGCTGAGCAAGTGCCCGAGCTGAACAACCTGGCCTTGGTCGGAATCCAGCGCAGAGGCGTGGAACTCGCGGCTCGATTGGCCTCGCTGTTCGGCAGCTTCTATGCAGTGACGCCCGCCACGGGCGCCATAGACATCACCTTCTACCGCGACGACATCGACAAGCGTTCTCTCGGTAGCCACCTATGAGCAGCCGGTGGTCCATTCCACCGATCTGCCCTTCGACGTGAACGGCAAGACCGTAGTGCTGGTAGACGATGTGCTTTACACGGGACGAACCATCAGAGCGGCTATCGACGCTCTGTTCGACTACGGCAGACCGCTCTCCGTGCGCCTGGCGGTGCTGGTGGACCGGGGCCATCGCGATCTGCCTATCCGTCCCGACTTCGTAGGGAAGAACGTGCCTACCAGCCGCACGGAACAGGTCACTTTGCACCTGGTCGAGACCGACGGGGTGGACGAGGTGGTCATCGAGGGGGAGTAGTCTGGAGTCGGCGCTGAGGGATCCTAGGGGCGGAACCCTGGAGCCTAGCCCCGCGCCGCGCTACAATCAACGGAAAGGTCAGCCTTTTAAACGCGTCCCCGTGAGGCCGAAAGGGTAACCGCCATGCACCTCATCTCCATCGACGATCTCACCGCATCCGAGATCGAGAACTTGTTCCAACTGAGCGACGGTTTTCTCGAGATCGCGTCCCGCTCCATCAAGAAAGTCCCGAGCCTCCGCGGTCGCACCATCATCAACGTCTTCCTGGAGCCGTCCACCCGGACTCAGTCTTCCTTCGAATTGGCCGGCAAGCGCCTGTCTGCCGACGTGATCAATATCAAAGGGTCGTCTTCAAGCGTGTCCAAAGGGGAGAGTCTCAAGGACACCATCCTCACTCTCGAGAGTTATCGGCCGGACGTGATCGTCATGAGGCACCCGCAGGTGGGGGCTTCGCGGATGGCTACCCACTACACCAACGCCTCGGTGATCAACGCCGGCGACGGCACGGGTGAGCATCCCACCCAGTGCCTCCTCGATCTCTACAGTCTGCGCCGTGTGTACGGCAAGCTCGAGGGGCTGAAGGTGGCGATAGTGGGCGACGTTCTTCGTAGCCGGGTGGCCCGCTCCGACCTTTTCGGCTTCCGCAAGATGGGCATCGACGTCCGGCTGGTCGGGCCGTCGACCCTCATGCCGCCCGGCATCGAGTATTGGGACGTGCCGATCTACAACGACCTCGACGCGCTGGAGGACGTCGACGTCATCTATCTTCTGCGGATGCAGTTGGAGCGCGCCAAAGGCAAGGTGCCGCCGGTGCCCAGCCTGCGCGAGTACAGCCGGGTGTGGGGTCTTTCGCAGTACCGGGTGAGACCCGGCCAAAGGGTGATGCACCCCGGTCCCATCAACAGAGGAGTGGAGCTCTCCGGCGACCTCGCCGACGATGAGCGCTCTCTCATTCTTCATCAAGTGGAATCCGGTCTGGCGGTCCGGATGGCGATCCTCTTCGTCGCGGTGGCACCGGCTCCGGAGGAAGCGGCCGGCTGATACGTCCCTTGGTCCCGCGCAGCGGGCGCGGACATCACGGCGTGGGACGGGCGCCAACTGGATTGGTCGCTGTTGCCCTCGCCGGTCGCTTGGTTTTCGATGGGATGGGAATCTATAGCTCGTCCGCAAAACGCGCAGTGCGGAATTGACCTTAGAATATGGATTCTATATTCTAAGGGAGCGGCTAGGCTATCTCCCTGGGGGGCGCAACAATGGCAACGCACACCGCAGTCATGGACGGCACCGAGGCGATCGCCCATGTCGCCCACAAGCTAAGCGAAGTCATCGCCATCTACCCGATCACGCCATCTAGCCCCATCGCCGAGCACGCCGATGCCTGGAGTGCCGAAGGCAAGAAGAACCTATGGGGCACGGTGCCGCTGATCGTGGAGATGCAGTCGGAGGCGGGGGCGGCCGCGGCCGTCCACGGGGCCCTTCAGGCAGGGTCGCTCAGCACTACCTTCACCGCCAGCCAGGGACTGCTTCTCATGATCCCCACCATGTACAAGATCGCCGGCGAGCTCACGCCCACCTGCTGGCACGTGACCGCCCGCTCGCTGGCGGCTCAGGCTCTCAGCATCTTCGGCGATCACCAGGATGTCATGGCCGTCCGGCAGACCGGTTTCGCCCTGCTGGCCTCGAATTCGGTTCAGGAGGCCCACGACCTGGCCCTGGTCGGCACCGCGGCGACGCTTGCCTCCCGCATCCCCTTCATCCACTTCTGCGACGGTTTCCGCACCTCGCACGAGGTGCAGAAGATCGAGATGATGGACGACGACGTGCTCCGGGCGATGATCGACGAGGAGCTGATCCTCGCCCACCGGGAGCGGGCCATGACCCCCGACCGGCCGACCCTGCGGGGCACCAGCCAGAACCCGGACGTCTACTTTCAAGGACGGGAGACCGTCAACCGGTACTACCTGGCCTGCCCGGAGATCGTCCAGGGGTACATGGACCGCCTGGCTGGTTTGATCGGGCGAAGCTATCACCTGTTCGACTATGTCGGGGCTCCCGATGCCGAACGGGTGATCGTCGTGATGGGCTCGGGTGGAGAGACCGCTCACGAGACCGTGGACTATTTGACGGCGCGCGGCGAGAAGGTCGGCGTGCTCAAAGTCCGCTTGTATCGCCCCTTCAGCGTGGCCCATTTTGCCGCGGCGCTCCCGAAGACGGTCAAGAAGATAGCGGTGCTCGACCGTACCAAGGAGCCGGGCTCGGCGCGGCGAGCCGCTCTACCTCGACGTGGTGGGCGCCTTGGCCGAGTCCGGCCGGGTCGCGGACGTCATCGGCGGTCGCTTTGGTCTCTCCAGCAAGGAGTTCACGCCGGCCATGGTCAAGGCCGTGTTCGATGAGCTGGCCAAGCCGGCTCCCAAGAACCACTTCACGGTGGGCATCAACGACGACCTCACCCACACCAGCCTGGAGTACGACCCCACCTTCTCCACCGAGCCGGAGAATGTGTTCCGCGCCCTTTTCTATGGCCTGGGCAGCGACGGCACCGTGGGAGCGAACAAGAATTCCATCAAGATCATCGGTGAGGACACGGCCAACTACGTGCAGGGCTACTTCGTCTACGACTCCAAGAAGGCCGGGGTGCTGACCGTCAGTCACCTGCGCTTCGGTCCCCAGCCGATAAAGTCCGCCTACCTCGTGAACCGGGCCGACTTCATAGCGTGTCACGTGTGGGCCTTCGTGGAGAGATACAAGACTTTGACCACGGCGGTGCCAGGAGCCACCTTCCTCTTGAACGCGCCTTTCCCGGCCGAGGAGGTCTGGGACAAGCTTCCCGACGCCACCCAGAGGCGCATCATCAACCTGGGGCTGAAGTTCTATGTGATCAACGCCTATGAAGTGGCCAAGAACACGGGCATGGGCGGGCGGATCAACACCATCATGCAGACCTGCTTCTTCTACCTCTCGAACATCCTGCCGCAGGATGAGGCCATAGCCGCCATCAAGGGCGCCATCAAGAAGACATACGCCAAGCGGGGCGACAAAGTCGTCGAGATGAACTACCACGCGGTGGACGAGACCATCGCCCATCTTCACCAGATCGAGGTGCCGGCCGAGGTCACGAGCGACATATGCCGGCTGCAGCTGGTGCCGGAAGAGGCGCCCGATTTCGTGAAGAACGTGACGGCCATGATCATGGCCGGCCGCGGGGACGAGTTGCCGGTGAGCGCCATGCCGGACGACGGCGTCTGGCCCACCGACACCACCAAGTGGGAGAAGCGCAACATCGCTCTCGAGATCCCCGTGTGGGAGCCGGACCTCTGCATCCAGTGCGGCAAGTGCTCGCTCCACTGCCCGCACGCGACCATCCGCACCAAAGTCTACGACGAAGCGGCGCTGGCCGGCGCCCCGCCCACCTTCAAGTCCACCGACGCGAAAGGCAAGGAGTACGCCGGCAAGAAATGGACCGTGCAGGTGGCCGCCGAGGACTGCACGGGCTGCGGCGCCTGCGTGCAGATCTGCCCCGGAAAAGACAAGGCCGATCCCGAGCCGCAAGGCCATCAACATGGCCTTCCAGCCGCCACTGCGCCGCTCCGAGCGTGTCAACTACCGGTTCTTCCTGGATATCCCCAACCCCGACCGGACCCAGGTGCGGGTGGCGAGCGTCAAGGGCAGCCAGCTTCTCCAGCCCCTGCTCGAGTACTCCGGGCGCTTGCGCGGGCTGCGGCGAGACTCCGTACGTGAAGCTGCTCACCCAGTTGGTGGGTGATCGCCTCCTCATCGGCAACGCCACCGGCTGTTCCAGCATCTACGGCGGCAACCTGCCCACCACGCCCTACGCGAAGAACAGTGAGGGCCGGGGTCCCACCTGGAACAACTCCCTGTTCGAGGATGCGGCCGAGTTCAGCTACGGTCTCCGCCTCACGGTGGATAAGCAGACCGAGTTCGCCCGCGAGATGGTGGATTCTCTCTATCCGGTGATCGGCGCTGAACTGGCAGAGAAGCTCCTGGGCTCGAAACAAGCCGACGAGGCCGAGATCGCCGCCCAGCGCGCCCGGGTGGCGGAGCTGAAGGCCAGAGCTGCGCGCGCTGTATGAGCGGCGAGCGGCGCCGACGGCCGCTGCGCCCAGCTCCTGGGGGTGGCGGACTATCTGGTCAAGAAGAGCGTGTGGGGTGTGGGCGGCGACGGCTGGGCGTACGACATCGGCTACGGCGGTCTGGACCACGTCCTCGCCTCCCAGCGCAACATCAACCTGCTCGTCCTTAACACCCAGATGTATTCCAACACCGGCGGTCAATGCTCCAAGGCCACCCCGATGGGCGTCCGTCGCGCTCTTCGCGGCCGGCGGCAAGTCGGTGGCCAAGAAGGATCTGGGGGCCATCGCCATGACCTACGGCAACATCTACGTGGCCCAGGTGGCCATGGGCTACTCGGACTCGCAGACGGTGCGGGCGTTCGCCGAGGCCGAGGCGTACGACGGGCCCAGCCTCGATCATCGCCTACAGCCACTGCATCAGCATGGGCTTCGACATGACCAAGGGCTACGAACACCAGAAGGCCGCCGTAGAGTCCGGCTCGTGGATCCTCTACCGGTTCGACCCGCGCCGGGCGAACGTGGGGGAGAACCCCCTGCAGATCGACTCCAAGGAGCCGTCGCTCTCGGTGGACGATTTCGTTGTTCAGGAGCAGCGCTACAACATGCTGAAGACCGCCTACCCGAAAGCGGCGGACATGCTGTGGCACAGAGCGCAAAGGCACGTATGCACCCGATGGGAGATCCTCAAGCAGGAGGCCGACATGGTTTACACGACCGCCTGTCCGTTCGAGCCCGGGGCCGTCGACGAGCAGGCTCTGGCCGCAACCGGCGCGAGGGAGGTCACCGGGGTGGCTACCGGCTTCAACCTGCCCGCCGGGCGCATCGAGGCCGCGGAGGACAGTGAGATGTTTGAGGATCTGTACGACTCGAATGTCTAGGCAAGGAGAGGGACGATGGCGGTAAGGAAGTCCGAAGCAGTCTGGCACGGCACGCTCAAAGAGGGCGGCGGCACCATGAAGTTGGCCAGCGGGCTCTACGAGGGGCCCTACACATGGTCGTCCCGTTTCGAGGAAGGGAAGGGTACCAACCCGGAGGAATTGATTGGCGCGGCGCACGCGGGCTGCTTCTCTATGTTCTTGTCCTCCATGCTCACGCAGAAGGGGTACGAGCCGGTGCGGATCCACACCAGCGCGACTGTTCACCTGGGTGCGGGTCCCCTCATCAACAAGATAGAACTGGTTTGCGCGGCTCAGGTACCTGGGATAGAGGACGCGGAGTTTCAGGATCTGGCCGGCCTGGCCAAAGCGGGATGTCCGGTATCAAAAGCCTTGGCGGCGGTGCCGGAGATCACCCTATCGGCCCAACTAGAGAAATAGTCGGCTACTCTCGTAGCCAGTCTCGAGCGAGCTGACCGGTGGCGTGGAACCCTTTCAGCGGTCTACTTCAGCGCCGTGAGCGGGTGAGCGGACCGCCGCGGTCCGCCAACGGGGCTTCGTCTTTCCATCTGTGGTGGCGGATGCCTCCTTCGGCTCCGCTGGTCGAGATCTCCTGCGTGCTGGAGGTGCTCGAGGCGCCGGCGGTGGCACGTCTCTATTTCTGGGCGCTGCAGGTGGATTTCACGGACGGCCGGTCAAGCGTGGGAGGCGGCCACACCGGACTCCAATGGAATCCTCGCTATGAGGGCGGCACGGCTGTCAACTGGGGAGGGTATGCCGCGCAGAGCCGGGGCGGCGGCGTGCTGCCGGGCTCGTCGTCCTCACTGCCCGGCTTTCCGGACGACCCGAACACGCTCGGTTACCCGTGGCGGCCCGGCCGCCCCTATCGGTTTCGGGTCTATCGCTCTCCCGATCGGCCTGGTGCGTGGCGCGCGGACGTGACCGATGTGTCGACCGGCGAGACGAGCCTCATCCGCGAGCTCTTCGGCGGCGGGACGTATCTCTCCGCTCCAGTGGTGTGGTCGGAGGTCTTCGCCGACTGCGACGCGCCATCGGTAATCGTGCGGTGGAGCGACATGAGGGGTATGGACGCTGAAGGCGCGGAGTTCAAGCCCTCGGGTGTTCAGGTTAACTACCAGAGCGAGGGCGAGGGAGGCTGTAGCAACACCACTGTGGCTCTGCAAGACGGCGGCGTGCTCCAGGTCACCGGGGTGCCGCGGACGGTCGAACAAGGCTCCTTCATGCAGCTGTGACTCCCTGGCGCGAACGCAAGAAAGGGCTGCCGTCAGGGGCGGAGTGCCAAGGAGAGCTATCCCATGGACCGGAGGCCGGCGGTCCGCTCCCTGCCCACACCGTCAGAGAAAGCAGCCGCGCGCGGCACGTGCGGCTGGTGCTATCTCCCCGTACTGGGTTGGAGGTCGTGGTCCCGAAAGGCTTCGACCGGGACCTCATCCCGGGAATCCTGCGGAGGAAAGCCGCCTGGGTCCGGCGAGTGACCGCCCGTTTCGAGGCCCAAGGCAGGACCGCGGCGAGCGGGCCTGTATTGCCTGCCCCCGACGAACTGCAGTTGCGGGCCATCGGAGAACGGTGGCAGGTGGAATATCGACGGACGGCTTCAGCGCACGTCGTGGCCCGGGCGAGTCCCGGGTGCCGCGTGATCATATCGGGCGACATCGATGACAGTGAAGCGGTGCGTGCTGCTCTGTCCCGCTGGCTCGCTCGAAGGGCCCGGGAGGCGTTCGTTCCGTGGCTGGAAGACCTTGCGCACGATCGCGGGTTCGTCCACGGTCCGATCGCGATCAGGTCTCAGCGGACACGCTGGGCAAGCTGCTCGGGCAAGAAAGGCATAAGCGTCAACCTGCGGTTGCTTTTCCTTCCCGAGGAGCTGGTCACGTACGTATTCATGCACGAGCTCTGCCACACGGTCCGGATGGACCATTCCCGCGCCTTCTGGACGCTCGTGGGGAAGTTCGAGCCCGAATACAAGAGCAAGAACCGCCGCTTGAAGGAAGGCTGGAAGTTCATCCCCGCGTGGCTGGAGCCGGACAAGGCCGCTTCGCTATTCTGAACGCGTTTACGGCGGGGGGATCGTGGTGATGTTGCCGGTCGTGCTGGAGATGGGCAGCGGGCCCTGGACCAGCACCACCAGTTGAGAATACCGTTCGAAGCCGACGATGGTCGTCATCTGGGGTTTGGCCGTCACGGTGAACGCGAATACCAGTACCTCGCGTCCATCGTCTCCCACCGCGACGGCAATCGGCTGACTCGTATCCGCGCCGGCGCCGAAACCGATGCCGCTGACCGCGTCAAGCTCGTCCTGGCCTACTTTCACGGAGGGTCCCACGGATAGCTTCGCCGTCTGGTCCAGTACCGTCTGGCCATTGCCGGCGGCGTTGATGACTATCTCGCGCAACGCCTGCCACGTACCGACGGTGGCGTGGCCGACGAAGGTGAGCGTCCGCATCGGCCCAGTCCCGCCCGGCAACGTGGTGCCCGTGGCGATGGTCGTTTGGGGGATGCTGATGTCGGAGGTGTCCGTGGAGACGGCGACCGTGGTAGCGGGAGCCGACGTGGTGGTCGATAGGGAGGCCGTCGACGTGGAAGCGCCGGCGCCCGCGGTACCGCACCCCCCGGTGACGAACGCCGCCACGCCGAGGACGAAGGCCATGAGCACCAGCATGAAGGCCGGCCGATGCGCCCGGATGGTCGTGGTGATCATGAGACACTCCCCCTCTCAGGCGCCGGATCGACGCACAGCGTCAGTCCGACACGATCTGCTCATCGTCTTTACGTCGATGAGCGTATCTCGGCCGGAGGACCTGCTCTCGGATAAGCCCGGCCAGTTCCTCCGGCTTGTCGAGGACGCAATACTTGTCATCGCCGTGCTTGATCTTGAGGACCACGCAACGGTCTTCCACTTTGACGTCGTAGATGGCGTCCAAGGGGACCACGTCAGGGGTGTCGGTCTTCATGCCGATGAGCACGGCCTCTGTCGTCAGCTGCACCTCGCCGTTGTCCCAGATGACGCGCTCCTCGCCGGAGAACGCCCGCAGGTCCTTTTCCAACAGATCACCGTAGTCCCCGAGTGGACGTCCGCACTTGCCGCAGAGCTCGGCGTCTATGTCATTCTCGGCGCCGCAGTTGTAGCAGGTGGCGATCAAGGCTCCTCCCTCGGGTGCGCGGCTGGTTGGTGGGTCAGTCCAAACTTTCCCGCATCTCCCGCGAAGTAGACATCGCCGCCTCACTCGGGCGAGCATCCGGCGAGAGATAGTGCTACGGCGGATCACGGTCATCCTGGTGAAGGAAGTTCTCGGATATTAGGTGGGGGACGAGGCTCCTCTAGACGAAAAGTCGCTGTGATCGCCGGCCGCGGCTGTGGTCTTGGGTGTGCGCGGCTGGACCGCTCAGTCTATCCGCGATACCATTAGTCAACCTTTAAACGAGACCCGTGAGTCCGAAAGGAAGATGGATGGACACCAGCGCTGGTCCTTCCACGCCAAGGTTGGCGTGCCGTACTTTCCCCTCCGAGAGCTTCCTTCTTCCGGCTGTGCACGTCTTCGATCCCGGGCGCGACGTCGAGCTGGTGGGCGATCTCCTGGTGGAGGGCGGACGTATCGCGGCCATCGGCGAGCGTCTTGATCGGCCGGCAGGAGTGACGGTCCTGGAGGGGCTCGCCGGCTGCTGGGTCTTTCCCGGCTTTGTGGACTCCCACGCGCACCTGCGCACCCCAGGCTACGAATATAAGGAAGATCTTGCCTCGGGCTCGCTCGCGGCTGCATGCGGTGGCTACGTGACGGTGATCGCCATGGCGAATACTGATCCTGTCATCGACTCCGGTCCGGTGGCGGCCTGGGTGCTCGACAACGCCGAGAAGGAGGCGCTGGTGCGGATCGGCCAGGTAGGTTCGGCCTCCAAGGGACTAAAGGGCGAGGAGTTGGCAGAGATGTACGAGCTGGCGGACGTCGGGGTAGTCGCCTTTTCCGACGATGGCAAGCCGATCAGCGACGCCGATCTCATGCTCCAGGTGCTGCGATATGCGCGAGGCACGAGACGGCCGGTCCTGCTGCACCTGGAGAACAAGAGCCTCTCGATGGACGGCGTCATGCACGAGGGACGCTGGAGTGCCCGCCTTGGATTGCGGGGGATCCCGCCGGCCTCGGAGTCGGGTCCGCTGGCGCGGGACTTGGAGATCATTCGCTACGTGGACGCCGAGGAGAAGCGGATCGCCGCCTGTGCGCGGCTCGGCGGCGCCGCGTCAGGCCGTTCGGCATCTGCAGGCCCCCCCGGCCGCGCGACTCCTCTAGTCCACTTCCAGCACCTCTCGGCGGCGGACAGCGTTCGTCTGGTTCGGGGGGCCAAGGAGCAAGGCCTTCCGGTGACGGCAGAAGCCACGCCGCACAACCTTCTGCTCACCGATGAGCTGCTGACGAGCTTCGACCAGAATCTCAGGGTCAATCCGCCGCTCCGTTCGGCGACTGACCGGGATGCGCTGGTGGCCGCTCTCGCCGACGGTACCATCGACTGCGTGGGCACAGACCACGCTCCGCATGCCCCACACGAGAAGGAAGTGCCCATCGAAGAAGCCGCCAGCGGCACCGTCGGGCTGGAGACTGCATTTGCGGCGCTTCACACGGGGCTGGTCCTCACCGGCAAGCTCTCGCTGGCGCCGGCTGGTGGAAGTCATGTCGAGCGGGCCTTGTCGCGTCCTGGGTCTCTCGGAGCCGAGGCTGGAGGTGGGCGCGCCTGCCGACTTCTGCGTGGCCGACCTCGACGAGAAGTGGGTGGTCACGGTCGCGAACATGCGGGGCAAGAGCCGGAATTCCGCCTTCCTCGGCGAGGAGTTCATCGGGCGGGTGCGCATGACCGTGGTGGACGGGACCCGGCGGTTCTCTCGAGAGCGGGGGGAGGCCTGATGTACCGGGGAGACATCCCGGGATACGTGGTGCTCAAAGACGGCACGGTGTTCGAAGGCTTCGGTTTCGCCAGCAACGGACAGGTGCTGGGGGAAGTGGTCTTCAACACCGGCATGACGGGCTACCAGGAGATCGCCACCGACCCGTCCTACCACGGGCAGATGGTGACGTTCACCTACCCCATGATCGGCAATTACGGGGTGTCCGACCGTCTCTTGGAGTCAGACATAGTGCACTCCCGAGCCACCATCGTGCGCGAGATCAAGAACACCGCCTGGAACGCCACCTGCCCCGGAGCCTGGGTGGATTGGCTCGAAGCCCGGGGGATCGTCGGCGTGGCGGGTATCGACACCCGTGCGCTTACCCGGCGCATCCGCGAGCATGGGGCCATGACGGCATGCGTGGCCGCGGGCCCGGACGTCCACATCAGCGACTTGCTGGCGGCGACACACGGCTATCCGTCCATGGCCGGACGCGATCTGGCGAGCGAGGTGACCTGCCGGGAACCCTACACCTGGGGCGACGACACCGCTCCGTTCCGCGTGGTCGCCTACGATTACGGGATCAAACGCAGCATTCTTAGAAATCTTTCCGCTGTCGGTTGCCACGTCACCGTAGTCCCCGCCTTCTGGACTGCCGAACAGGTGCTCGAGCTCGACCCCGATGGTGTTTTTCTGTCGAACGGCCCGGGGGATCCGGCCGCGGTCGGCTATGCGGTGGACACCCTCCGCGACCTTCTGGGCCGCGTGCCCATCTTCGGCATCTGCCTGGGACACCAACTGCTCGCCCTGGCCGTGGGCTTTGCTACCTACAAGCTCAAGTTCGGCCACCGGGGGATCAACCACCCCGTGCGGAACTACGAGACGGGCCGCATCGAGATCACGAGCCAAAACCATGGGTTCGCCGTAGAGCCGCCGGCGGTTGTGCTCGAGGCACAAGAGGCCGGTCGGGACCTTGCGTCTCTGGATGTCGCCGACATGGTGCTGCACTCCGATCGTGGCCCCGCGCGCGTCACCCATCTCAACCTCAACGACGGGACGGTCGAAGGGCTCCGTCTGCTGGACATGCAGGCCTACTCTGTGCAGTATCACCCTGAGGCCGGTCCCGGGCCTCACGACAGTCACTATCTCTTCGGGCAATTCGTTGAAGCTATGCAGCAGGGCCGCGGACGTGCGGCGTGCGTGGGCTAGGGTCAGGCCACAGCCCGCGGTCCGGGCAGAAGGTCGACCGGACGTAGTACTCAGATGCGAACCAGCGGAGGCGACATGTCAGCAGCGCAAGGGGCAGGTGGGGCGCCCAACGTGGAGATCAAGGTCCGGCTGTCGGAAGCCCTGGCGTCCGGAGTGTACGCCAACAGCATGATGGTGCAGCACACGGCAGACGAATTCGTCATGGACTTCATCATGGCCGTGGCCGGCACGGGTTCAGTGGTGGCGCGCGTCATCACCAACCCTTCCCACATGAAGCGAGTATTGCTGGCGCTGCAGGATAACGTGAAGAAGTATGAAAGCACCCATGGCACCATCCAGATGACCGGATCGGAACCGCCGCTGAAGGTGGGCTTCCACCCGTCGGACGAGGGGCGCGCTTGAGGTGCTTGGGGCCGCGCGGCCG
Organism: uncultured Thermoleophilia bacterium; assembly: GCA_963749535.1. Taxonomy (GTDB): domain Bacteria; phylum Actinomycetota; class Thermoleophilia; order RBG-16-64-13; family RBG-16-64-13; genus Chersky-299. The sequence continues at coordinate 129,894 of CAVVNF010000016.1, forward strand.
GCGACGGGACAGGGACATCGGAGGGGCGCGATGATCGCGATCGGGGAGAAAGCACCGCTGTTCACCATGGCCGGCACGGACGGCCCGGTGGATTTGGGCGCGTTGCTGCAGCAAGGGCCGGTGGTCCTCTACTTCTTCCCGAAGGCCTTCACGCCGGGTTGAACGCTTGAGGCGGTTGAGTTCAACCAGCAGCTTTCCGAGTTTCAGCACCTGGGTGTGACGGTGGTGGCCACATCGGTGGATTCGCTTACCACGCTGCAGCGCTTTCGCGACAAGTACTCACTGGGGTTCCCTCTTGTGAGCGACAGGGACCGAACGCTGGGGGAAAGCTACGGGACGCTCAAGGGCGACTCGACCAGTTCGGACGAACGGGACACGGTAGTCATGGCACAGGACGGCACCGTCGTGCTGGCCTACCGCCGAGTCGGCGCGAAGGGGCACGCAGCCCAGGTTCTTGCCGATGCCAAGAAACTTCGTGAGGAAGGTCGACTCTAAGGTGATATTCACGCATAAGTGGAGCCGGCGGGTGCTCTTCGGTCTGATCGTCTGCTTTTGCTTGGCCGGCTTGTCGGTCGCAACCGCAAAAGCTGACGCGGATACCAGCGCGCCGCCTGAGATGCCCACCTACGATGTCGACGTCGTGGTCTTTGGGTCCCAGACCTCCGGCATCGCGGCGGTGCGGGAGATCACCCTGGCCGATCCCAGTCTGCGCGTCGCCTTCGTGTCCTGCGGAAACCTTCTCGAGACGCCGCTGGCGCAAGGATTGAGCGTCGAGGACGCGCGCGACAGCGGCAACGTCTCGGGAGGCATGTACAAAGAGTGGCGCGACGGGGTCGAGAAATATTATCGGCAGCGCGGGCTCAGTGCCTTCAACTCGCAGGGACGGCTCACCTATGAGCCTGAGGTGGCCGCGTCCGTGATGTGGTCGTTCGTAAAAGGTCCGTCGGCACCAAACGTCCGCTTCTTTTCAGCGAGTCTCGTCGCGGCCGACGATTCGGGCGCGCAACGCTACGTCGAGCTGGCCGTGGAAAACGTGGGCATCGTAAGGGTGAATACCAGCTACTTCATCGACGCCAGTGTCGAGGGCGACCTGGCCCGCATGTTGGGGGCGAGTTACCGCATAGGGCGAGACGAGACGGTCTACAACGATTCGGCCGGCATAACGCCGCAGTATCCGGGTCCGCAGAACGACTATGTCACGGCTCCTCAACGGTTTTCGCCTTTGCTGGTCCTCAAGGTGTATTCGCGAGGAAACGCTCCCCGCGTCGCCACCCTCTCCAATCCCGTGTACGACCCCGGCTCCTACGCTTCGCTCGGTCCGTTCAGCCAAAAGACCCTTACAGCGTTCAAAGCCAGCTGGAGCATGACCGTCGCCGTTCTTCCCAGCGCCAAGCGCGAACTCAACGAGGCCTGGAACGACTGGCCGGATGTGGGCTTGGCCTTTGATTGGATCTTCCATCCTGAAGACCGCGCGAAGATCAGGGCGCGGGTCCTTCAATGGTCGATCAACCGCGTGCGCTATCTCCAGGAGCACGGTTATCCGCGCGTGGGTATCGCGACGGTTCCGCAGAAGCTCTACATCCGCGAGGGCCCGCGCATCGTAGGGCTGGACACATATGACTCCACGGACCTGGTGTCCCAGACCGTCAGAGAGTGCGTGGCCATCGGGTGCTACGTGGAGTACGACCGGCACGATAATTTCCTTCCCAACCAGATCGATACCACCCGGTACGCCTACGTCCCGATGGGAACTCTACTGGCCAAGGACCATCCCTGGCTGGTGGTGTCGACCGCGATCTCCACCGACTTTCAAGCGTACAGTTCAGCCGTGCGCATGGAGCAAACCCGGGCCAATATCGGCGGGGCAGCAGGGGCCCTGATCGTCCAGGCTGCACATCTAGGCGTCGCTCCCGCCGCGGTCCCCTACGGAAATGTGCGCCAGGAACTGCTTTCCCGTGGCTACAAAGTGGACCCGGTGAACTAGTACCGCGCTAGGGCGGCGGATCGTCCTGATCACCGGCCGGACATGCGCTTCGGCTACTTGGCCAGGTCCTTCAGGTGCGGCACCGCCCTACCCCCGCCGCCTGCGGCCAGCGTCTGGTAGTCGGGGATACTGTAGATGCGGACACGGTTGTCTAGGAAATCGGAAAAGGCCAGCAGTTTGCCATCCGGGGAGACGTCGAGCCCGGTGCACTGGTTGCCCCCGACGATAGCGTCCAAGATCTTGCCCGTGGCGGTATCGATGGCTAGCACCGAACCCCATTCGGGGCCGGGGATGTAGTAGCTCGTTCAACGGCAATCTGAAAGACGAACTCCTAAACGGCGAGCTCTTCTACACGCTCAAGGAGGCACAGATTCTGACCCCAACACTGGCGGAGAGAATACATGGCCAACCTCCCAGTTGAGCCGGCGAGGCCCGTCGCGAACAACGGCTAATGATGCATCCCCGCCGAGAGTCCGGCCTCTCTACTTGGCTGATATCAGTCCCTGCCCAGACAAGCCGAAGGTGGCAGAGAAATCTTCCTTGGAGAGCTGCTGCACGAGGTGAAGGGAGGCCTGCCCGGGGTCGCTCTTGGGAACACCGGGCGCACCCAGCCGCAAAGAGTACCAGTGACCGCTCAGCAAGTTCCCGCGTTTGTCGAGGCGAACGGTGAGGAGTCCAGACAGGTCGAGGTTGCCGGCTAACCCGAAGTTACCCCAGCCGGCAAAATCCCCGAGCGAATAGGCGATGAGGCGGCCCTTGTAGCGTTCGATGCCCCTAAGCACGTGGGGGCCGGACCCGAGAACGAGATCGGCGCCCGCATCAACGACGGCGTGGGCAAACGACCGGGTTTGTCCGCGGAACTCGCCATAGGCGTACTCCGCACCCGTCGGGGTGTGAATCTGGTCGCTGCCTTCGGCCCCGGCGTGCATGACTACCACCACGACGTCTGCCTCAGAAGCCGCTCGCCTGACGAGCTTCTGGGCCTGAGGGATATCCGCGAGGTTGGCCGTCCAGCTATACGGCGCGAAGCCGAGCACGGCGACGCTGATCCCGTTAGCCCGGAGTATGGTGATCTGGCCGGGAAGTCCCGTGTACCTGACGCCTTGCTTGGTGAGCGCGTGCTCGGTCTGCTCCAGTCCCGAGGCGAGGTAGTCGTGGGAGTGATTGTTGGCCAGGTTTACCAGGTCTATGCCGGCCCATTTGAGCGCCGCAGCGTTGGCGGGAGGAGCCTGGAAGGAATAGGAGTTAGTCGAAGCCTGGCCGGAAGACTTTGAAGTTCCGCCGACCGACAGGGTGCCCTCGAGATTCACGATCATGACGTTGGGCCGCGTAAGTAAGTCGCGAACCTGTGAGAAGAGGGCGCGGCCCTGCTGTGGAGGATCGCCGTAGGCAGAACCGAGGGTGGTGTCACCGGCCCAGCCGATCTCTATGGTGGGCGGCGTCGTTGAAGTGGTGGTGGAAAGCGTGGGCTGCCTGGTGGCAACGGTCTCAGACGTGGTCGTAGCCGCTGCCGCCGTCTGCGCGTTGCCCGCTGAAGCCTGCGAGGCTATGGCCGCTTGCGAAAGGTTTGTTCTTTGCTGGGTGCCGGCGCACCCTCCGGCTAGGAGGGCAAGGCCGATAACCGCCACCGCCAGCAGCTCCGAAAACAGCTTCACTTCTCGGGGAATTCCCACGCCTCTCTCCCTACGTGGTCTTCAGCGGCTCCCAGAAGGATGAGAGAATGAGCCTGGGTGCGCGAATACGCGAGCGCCGTCTGGCTGGAACGGTAGCACGCTTCCTAGCGACCCGTCTCTGTCCTAGGTGTCATGCAATCACTTCAACCGTCAGCAGCGAGCCGTTTCAGACGCTTCTCGGGCCGCGGAGAAGACCTCGCTGGCGTGAAAGTGAGAGACCGAGGAGTACTGTCGACCGCCGCCACAACCTTCGGACTGACTCGCGAGACCCAACACAACATCTGATGGTGATCGCTCCCGTTTGCGAAGCCTATCTCCCGGGACCGTTGTGATAGCCTCTAGTTACGCCGATTGGCATTCTGTCACCCCGCGATGAGACGCTTGGGCTGTAGTGGGTGGGAAAAGGGGGAACATCAGGCTTCTCCAGAGAGGTCTGCCGGCAGTTGGGCTCTCGACCGACGCGAGCATCCCTGAGGAGCCAGCAGGTTTGTCGCCGTCGACGTTACCATCAGAATTGAACCACCCCAAAAGCGCCTGCCTCGGCTAAACCTGAAGGCGCTCTCCCCGCGGGGACTTCTGCTTGCCTAGAAGTGAACCTCGAGAAACGCCTCTACCCGGGCCGCCCATTCCCGCACGCTCACGCCGATGGTGGAGTAGGGCCGGATGTCGGCGGGAACCCCGATAGCTTGGATGCCCAGAGAGCGGGCCAGGTAGACGGATCGGGCGAGGTGAAAGCCTTGGGTAGGGATGAGCGCGCTCTTTATGTGGAAGACCTTCTGGGCTCGAAGCATGCTCGCGTGGGTGTCGAAGCCCTGCGGATCGGTAAGGAGAGCGGTAGCTGGCACCCCACGCTGGGTAAGGTAGCGGCGCATGACCCCTATCTCCTCATCACCGGGGCGCTCAACCGCGGAAAGGAGCAGAGTCTTTACCTTGCCTTCCCGGTAGAGAAGGAGGGCGGTATCCAAGCGATCCGCGAGCATGGGGGAGGGAGTACCGTTCGCATAGATACTGGCTCCCAGGACGATGGCGACCGGAGCCGAGGGAGCAGCTCTTGGCGTCCTGACGATGAACGGTCTCGCGTCGTGCAGGATGAGTAGATTGACCGCGAGCGCGAAGAGAGCGACGGCCACAATCAGGCCGGACAAGGTAATCAGGGTCCAGAAGGCTATGCGTCGGAGCCGCCGTGCTCTACCTGCCATGTCTTCCTGCCCTTGACGCCGCTACTGCCTGGGCGAGGGTAACACAGGGCCAGGGGCCAGCTTGCTAAGCGTGGATGACGAGGGTCCCCATTCTTCGACTTTCTGGTGCAAAGCGCTCCGGAGTCTCAGCCTATTCGGGTCTAATCGGCTACCGGCTCCAGGGCCGGGGTCTCGCCCTGCCAGAGGGCTTCCCAGCGCTTGGTCCAGAGAACCTTCCAGGGACTCGCAGCACTGCCGGCCAGGACTTCAACGCTGAACCGCTCCCGGGCCCGAAAGAGCTCCAGGGGGATGCGAAAGCGCAGGGTGGTCTGGAGGCCTTCCTCCAGGGCAAGCGGGGTGTCCCGGCCGCAAAAGGGGCCGATACTGTAGTGGAAGGCGGCCGCTTCGCTCCGTGCGCCCTCGCCCAGGACGCGAACCGGAATCCGCACGAGCACGAAACTGCTGTTGGTCGAGAGCTCACACGACTCTGACCCATGCTGCTCTACCGAGAAGATACCGACCTCCCTCGCCACGAGAATCAAGTTCGCGTCCTAGCAGGAGCGGGAGACTCCGGGAAAGCTACGTAAGCTGACGCCCGTTGAGATTTCTGTTGCAGAACCTAGACGGCCAATCAAAGCCCGATCGCCTCCGCCACGCGTGCCCAGCCCATGTCCTCTTGGCCTTCCAGCCGGCGCAGGTAGGTGGTGGTCACGGCGAGAGAGCTGTGGTCCAGGAACCGGGATACGTCCTCGATGCATTCGCCGGCATCCCGCCGGAGCTTGGCGGCCTGTGACGCAGGACATGCAGGCCGGAGGGAGGCAGACCGGCTTTCTCCAGATACCGGCGGAAGCGTCCGTAAAAGGTGGCGCTTCTGAGCCCTCGCCCATTCGTGGCGGCCGGAGAGGGCCACAGCGATTCGTGGGGGGACATGTGCTCAAGCTCCGCCCGTAGGCCGCCAGCGCGGCTCTGAGCGCGTCCAGCGCCGGACGGGGCAGCTCTCGGCGTCCGGTCTTCCCGCCCTTGCCCGCGTAGGCATAGAAGCAGACCTCGTTCTCGAAGGAGAGGTCACCGGCGGTCATGCGGAATACCTCGGCTCGGCGGCGACCGGTGAGCACCAGGGTGAGGATGATGGCTCGGTCGCGGAGACCCGGAGGGGTGTCGGGAATGACCGCGAGCAGCCGACGGACTTCTTCGGCCGAAAGTCCACGGGCCGGCGGGGTAGAGGTCCGTGGCCGCTCCAGCTTGTCGCAGGGATTGCTCTGGACGATGTCCATGCGGATGAGGAAGCGGAAGAAGGACGAGAGGCAGGCCATGCGGGCGCCGATGGTGACGGGGGAGGGGTCCTTGCCGGAAACGCCCTTGCCGTGGGCCCAGACGAACACTTCCTGGGCGGTCACCTTGTCCGGGGGTTTCCGCACTCGTCCGAAGAAGTCCTGGAGCATGCTGGAGTAGCCCTGGACTGTGCGTAGCGATCCCGACCGTCGCTCCTTCTCGACGAGGAAGGCGTAGAGGGCGCGTTCCCAGCCGACGAGGTTCTCCTCGGGGAAGGCGAGAGCTCTGAGTAGTTGTCATGTCCGACCTCCGTGCTAGGGTGAGGGCGACACCATGTTCGCTCTGGTGGCGCGCAAAGCAAGCAATCTGCGGTCCCAACGCTGGGGCTTGATCCCCCGCGCTTGCTAGTACAGGGGTTAAGAGTTGCGGCATCCCCCGACTGCAGGTCAGCGCCTAAACGGAGAACTTCGCGCCTTGGTTCACGACACTGCGCCCAGGGGTAGTAGTCTGGTGGGACGGACACCAAGGAGGCGCACCCATGAAGGCAGTCGCCATACTGAAAGAGGGGGCGTCGGCAGAAATCGCCGACCTACCACTTCCGGAGCCCGGCTCCGGTGAGATCCGCGTGCAGCTTCGGGCGGCTGGAGTGAACCCGGCGGATGGCAAGATGGCCTCGGGGGCCTACGGCCAGGTAGCCCTTCCCTACATCCCCGGCTTCGATGGAGCCGGTCAGGTGGATAAGCTGGGCGAGGGCGTCACTGCCTTTGCCCTGGGCGAGCGGGTCTTCGGACGGCTCGGCCAACTGGGACGAGGCACCTGGGCCGAATACGTGGTCACCCCGGAGTCGGGCGTCCTTACCCATATCCCCACCTGTCTCGATTTCGGCCAAGCCGCCGCTCTGCCCGTTGCCGGATTGACGGCCCTTGGGGTCTTGCAGGAGCTTGGCCTTTCCGCGCCGGCAGGAGTCCTGGTCCTCGGGGCCACCGGCGGGGTTGGCGTCTTCTTTACGCAACTGGCGGCTCGGTCCGGTTTGGTCGTGGTCGCTACCGCCCGGCCCGAGCTCTGCGAGACGATGCGCAAGCTGGGAGCAACCTTTACGGTGGACCATACCGCTCCCTGGCCCCTCGAAGAGCAGCTCGTGGCCGCAGGTATCGAAGAGCTGGATGCCATCGCCGATTTTGTCGGCGATAAGTCCCTAGTGTCCTCGCTCAGTAGACTGGTCCGCCGCGGAGGAAAGATCATATCCACCGCCCGCGGCGTAGACGAGCAGGCATTCGTTCCCCCGGGGGTGAGTGCATGGGCCTACCACGGGCAGGCGACCAAGGGCATGCTCGACGAGCTGGTCGCCATGGCGCAAGCGGGCGAAATCACGATTCCGGTGGACCAAGTCGCGGACCTGGTGAAGGGCCCTCAGGTACTCGAAGAGAGTAGAAGCGGGCACCTCCATGGCAAAACCATCCTGAAGATCCCCTGGGGTAACTGAACCAGGGCCGTCAGCGTTCAGGCCGGCTTCCATGCTTGGTCCGTGGCGGGTCGCCATGTGTGCGTCGTGGTGGTCACAGATTTGCAGCTCGTCGACCAAGAGGAACCCGGAAGGCTGGTTGTGGCGGCCGAGGTCGGGGGTTTGGCAATGGCCGCTTGGTAGAGGTAATGTACCGCTTTAGTTCGCTGCGTCCAAGGAACGACTGTGAAGTCACTTTCCGAACAAGTCAATCTCTTGAGGATCCAAGCCGATAGCAGGATTACAGCTCCAAACAGATCGGCCTTGGGTCAATTCATGACGCCGATTCGTCTGGCTCAACTGATGGCAGAGCTGTTTGTCGAGGAACGCGAAAGCATAAGGCTACTCAGCCCTGGAGCGGGGGTCGGCTCGCTTACCGCGGCTTTTGTGGAAAGGCAGCTCCGTAGGGACCGCAAGCCGTCAGCCATTTCCGTTGACGCCTTTGAGGTTGACCCAGGTTTCACCACATCTCGCGGGACGCTTGAGCTCTGTGAGGCGACGTGCAGAAAGAGGAGTCTCTTTTGAAGCGCGAGTTCACGAGCGAGACTACCTTGTCGCTTGCAATGACCAGATCTACCTTTGGGGAGAGGGAGTGAACAGGGGTCGATTGCGTGATCATGAATCCACCTTATGGGAAGATCAATCAGGGCTCCACTCTGGCCAGGCAGCTTGCTCGGGCTGGATCGGGAGCACAAACAAGTACTCCGCCTTCATGCTCCTCGCTGCCCGGCAGTTGAACCCCGGCGGGGAATTCGTTTCGATTACTCCTCGGAGCTTCTGCAACGGCACGTACTTCCGACCGTTTCGTCGGGAGTTCTTCCGAATGATCTCGCCTCGCAGGGTCCATCTTTTTGAGTCTCGAAATGAGCTGTTCAGTGAGAATGGCGTGCTCCAAGAGAACATCGTGTTGCACGGACGGAAGGAAAAGGCTCGACAGCCCATTCTCGTTGCCTGTAGCCGCGGCGACCAGTCTGTTTCGGAGAAGATGCTCGGGTATGAACAGGTGTTCCGCCCGGGTGACAACGACATGATTGTCCACCTGATCGCCGACTCCGACGAAGAGGAAATTGTCAATGCCGTCACCAGGCTTTCGGGGTCTCTGTCTGAACTTGGGGTCGAGGTATCGACGGGACGAGTCGTCGATTTCAGAGCTCGCGACTATCTATATGATCAACCGGGATTGGGAAGAGTCCCGCTGATCTTTCCTCAACATTTCCGTCAGGGCTCGATCGAGTGGCCGTGTCTCTCGGGCAAGAAAGCCAATGCAATCGCGGACTGTGGCGCAACCAGGAATCTCTTTGTCCCGAGCGGCTTCTATGTGCTGGTGAAGAGGTTCAGCGCCAAGGAAGAAAGACGCAGAATCGTGGCAGCCATCCTTGACCCGCGCAAGATAGAGGCGGACTGGCTGGCATTCGACAACAAGACCAACTTCTTCCATGTGGCCGGCAGGGGGCTATCGGAGGCTTTGGCAAAGGGACTAGCCACCTACCTGAATTCGACGATCATCGATCGCTACTTCCGCCTCTTCAGCGGGCACACCCAAGTGAACGCAGAAGACCTGAGGAGGCTACCGTATCCGGCTGCGGATCAGCTCCTCGCCCTCGCTGGTTCATTTGGCGGCTCACATGAACAAGCGAGAATCGATAAGACAGTGTCAGGTGTCCTCAGAGTTCTAGGACTAATCGTCTCGCAATTGCTCAGTGGCTTCTTCGAAGAAGTCCAGAACGCGAAACAGTCGCCCGGGGTCCTCGGCTATCCAGATTGCGGTTCCAGCGGGAATGTTCTTGTGAACAGCCTGACGTGTAGCGGCAGTCTTCCAGCTCGGGTAGACGGTCGTAAAGCCGACCCCTGCCTTGCCGTCCCTGTCCGCGACCGCCCGACACTGCTCTACTTTGTGAATATCCACCTCGCCGTCGCTTGTCACGGCTTCCACGATCCAAAGCCAGTCAGTCTCAGAGTTCCAAAGGATTAGGTCGGGCATTGCATCGCCGAGCTGAAGCTCGATTCCAGCCTCCTCGAGATTCCTGCGATCGTCGGAGGTGATTCTCTCCCCATCGCCTTCATCAACGTAGATCGGCGATACCCCGGGAGAAAACGCGGTACGAAGACAGACACTGCCGCTTGGATAAGCGCCGCATGCCCGCTCCGAGTCGACGCTCGGCTTGACTCCGCGTACTCGGCCTGCATTTGGAGACGCTCCCGAGTCGCCTCCTCGCCTATCCACCGCGCAGTCAGCGCGGCCAGGAGATCGTCGCGGGCCATTAGCACATCAAGAAAGCTTGGCGAAAGTCGGTAGGCGCTATTGGCGGATTTGGCGACAGGGTGTCCCGGAATGAACCGTCCCTGCCTCCGGTCAAAGTAAACCTTCCTCGACCGCGCCTATCTCCCAAAGAGGTTTGAGCCAATAGTCTCGCCCCTCCCGATCGAGCTTACCCCTGCCACGCTGGAGTATGCCTACATGACAACCGATGTGGGCGGTTGAGGCTCCGTCGCGAAGCGCAGGCCAGCGGGTGCCCGGCTGAACCAACTGGAATTCTCATCATCCAAAAGGGCAAAAACGACATCGATGATGTCCGCGCTTCCCGGTCTATCTGCCGAAGCACCGTTTCGACGCGCTTCTTCGTGACGCCCTGAGGAGACGTGGGTACAGCGAGAAGGCCGTCATTCTTCTTTCTCTGGATGTCATCCTGGAGAGCCATCCTGCTCACCCCCGCCGCCGTCGGTCCGGGCGGCATCCCGATCTGGCGCAACATTTTCCCAATGGTATCGAACGTAGCTGGCGCGTGGAATGGCAAACAGGATGTGGCCCTGGCGCCGAACCTATCGCCGCCAACAGTCAGAGAAGGGGCAGCACTCTGATGGGCCAAGCGTTACTCTTGAAAGGCCGCTACGTTGACAACACCGGAGGGAGCCATGGAGATACCGGGGGAGTCAGGGGCGCTGAATTGATACAAATGCTGATGAATCAGGGTCTTCTTGGGACGGAGAACGTCTCGTTTGGGAACGGAAGAGATACAAGAAGATGTTTGAGGCCCGGGATTGAGCTCGAATGGATGCTTGAGGCTGTCCGACGGACGTCTCTTTGATTCGCCCTCCCGAGCCGCAGCCGCAGCCGTGCAGGGGCGGAGGTATGACGGATCGTTCAGGTTCTACAACGGGTGGTTGGTCTGGAGAGTCGGCGATGCAAAGGGACCATCACTGGCCGATTTAAGAGGACGGTGCAGAGGCTCGGTACGGAGAAAGGCCTCCACAGGACAGAGGGACCCGCACACTAGTCTGCGATCGCGATGCCTCTTCCGATCGACCTAGAGCCTAAGAGGACAGAAACGCCGGCCTAGACAGCCTGCGTTTGTGGTTCTCGCTAACGGTAGAGGTTCTTACCAGCGACGGTTACCGTCGCTGGAGGGGGCGCCACCGTAGCCACCCAACGGGGGCTCCCGCGGTGCCTGTGGCTTGGCTTCGTCGACATTGAGCGCGCGACCGTCGAGTTGAGTGCCGTTGAGAGCCGCCTTCGCCTTTTGGGCTTCTTCCGGAGTGCTCATTTCCACGAAAGCGAAGCCTTTGGGGCGCCCGGAGTCGCGGTCGATGACGATGCCTGACCGAGACTACATCCCCATACGCCGCGAAAAGTGTTCTCAGGCTTGCTTCCGAAGTGCCATAGCTGAGGTTGCCGACATACAGTCTTGCCGAACTCATCAGAACCTCCCAAACGGAGTTGCCCGGGTGACCTGCGAGAGGCCGGATCTGTAGGTGAGGCGGCTGGACGCAACAGGAAAATGCGGCCAACACCTAAAGAGTGTTCCTAGTTGAAGGCTCACCTCCCAACGTGATGCGGGCGACGTTGATAATCGTATCGAAGGGGCTGTGATCCCGTGTTCCTCCCATGGCCATACCCCATCCTAAACCACGGCGAAACCCGCAGTTTGGCAGATGATGATTTGGGGCATACCTCTTGCATAAGTTGGCACTCGCGGGAAAGGAGTGCCAAATCCAACCACAAGGGTTTCAACACCCGGTTCGAGGCAAAAGAAATCCAGCGGCCGAACTAATAGTGCAGGAGGTTTGCGCATGAACCTAGTAGCAATACGTAATCGGTTTAGGTGTACATAAACATAG
>CAVVNF010000017.1:0-46776 GCA_963749535.1 uncultured Thermoleophilia bacterium
CCTCTGATAGCTGCCGTGACACTCCCGGGTGTCACCGATTCTGAGACCGCGGTCCGCGAAGCGGCGGCGAGCGCCCTGAAGGCGCATCCCGAGGCGGTCGACCTCCTGATCAAAGCGCGCGCCGGTCTGACCGGGGACAACGTCGCTTCCGCCGCCATCCAGACGGCCTTGGCCGGGATCGGGGAGCCGGCAGTCAAGCCGCTGATCGCGGTCATGGCCGAGCAAGACTGGTCGGACGAGGTCCTGGCAAACGTCGGAACCCCGGCGATAACACCCTTGGTCGCCGAGATCGGCAGCGAGGTCGCCATCGTCCGGTACCGTGCCGTCGGCGTGCTCCTCCGACTGTACAACCGCGACGCATCGGCTGTTGCCGCGCAGCTCGTGGTTCCCCGACCTGGTCTCGCCCTCGTTTGAGGCTCGCTCCAACGCGGGGTACGGCGACGAGCGGGACGCCGCCGCCGAAGCCGTGTTGACGGCCATCGGCAAACCGGCGGTAAAACCGCTCATGGCTTTGATCGGCACCGACCCGTGGGCCGGCCAAGTGCTGGCCGCCATCGGCGCCGACGCCATGGCGGATCTGACGAAGGCGTTGCACAGCGATGACGCAAGCGTCCGATTCGGGGCGGCAGATGCCCTGGTGGCGATGCAAAAGGCGAACCCAGCCCTGGTCGCCGACTTCATGTCGGCGCTCGAGGACAATGGCCTCAAATTCATCTCCGACAATTACGCCTTCTACATCCGGCTGGGCAAGGCGGGCACCGAGCCCAGCCTCGTGCGTGCCCTTGACAAGTATGGGGACAAGGCAAAGGCTCTGGACTACCTCAACTGTGGCAACGACCAGTTGGAAACCGGCGCCGAAAATTGGGCGCACAAGCACGGGTATTCCGTGATCACCAAGCCGGGGACCGCAGGCGGACCCCAGTGGGGAGAAGGCGGCTGCAGAGAATCCAGACGCGCAGGCGTAGTGCCCGGGCCGCGGCGGAAGCGGCCCTGGCGCTGGGAGAGGTATTCGCCTCGCCTCAGGCTATCGGCGCTACCCGGTTGGTCGGCTATCGCCGCCATCTTCGGTTGCGTGCTGATCGTCCTGCCACGCGGGTCGCTTCGAGTTGGAAAGGGCGCCTACGACCAGTCCTCAGCAGGCGCCGCCGACCTTGTCCTTTATGCGCCGGGCCCTCCCTGCGTCATGGCGTTGTACAAGAATCTGAGCAACCTCACCCCGCGGTATGGGGGCCCATGGGTTTAGGCTCGCCAAAGGCAGCCCGGCAAGATAGTGGTTGTACTCGGCGACGCGCGCATTCTGCCCATGCTGGGGGCTCAAAGCCGGGTTCCAAGTGGATTGGTAATCGATCGGGGGATTCTTCACGGATGCCGGGTAGAGAGTCTCCATGGCCCTTCTACCATGCTGATGAGCTGGAAGCGGGTGATCGAGGTCGGAGGGGGCAAAGAGTGAAGCCGTCCGACCTTGGGTGATTCCCTTAGCGGCGCATACGGCCACGTAGTGGTCGGGGTAGAGCGGATCGGTGGATGCAGGTTGGCGGGCACGTCGGTGAACGGGCAGATGTCGTTCACGGTGACCGGCAGGTTCATGGCTCGCACGATCATCTTGGCGAACTGCATGCGCTTCACGAGATAATTGGTCGGAGCTCTGATCGGCGAATCCGCTGATGACCTCGTTAAAGGCCAAACGGGAGATGGCGACTGCATACGGGGTGTCAAGCGATACGTCGGTGAAGGAGATCGTGGTAAAGCTCCAGATGACAGGCGCGCCCGTGACGGAAAAGCCATTCGTGCCCTTGACCGCCGGCGTCAGGGTCACCACGTAGGTGGCGCCCGGCTCGAGCGGGTTCTGCGGGGTGAGCACCGCAAGTTTGGCCGACGCTATGTAACTGATCGTAGCAGGGAGTGGGTTGCCGCCCGTCTCCTTTATGTAGAAGCTGGCGGAGGTCAAAGTAGCCTGATCCATATCCTTATCGAACGTGACCGTGATTCCTGGGTTGTAGGGGATGCCCGTGGCCCCGTTCGCCGGCCACGAGGCGGTGATCTTGGGGTTCGGCAGCGGTGGAATGGTGGGGGGAGGCAAGACCGTAGACACGGTTATGGCCTGACTGTTCGTGGCCACGCCCAGGCCACCCACTAGTGGGCTACCCCCGCGAGTAGAAGCAGCAGAACGAGCGGGATTCTGTGGTTGAAGCGGCCCTTGCGCATGGCTTCCTCCCTTTCCCTGGTCGTCGCACTCCGTCGTGACTTTGCTCGGCTCTGCTACGCGACGGAGGTGCCTCAGCCTCGTCTTCCATGCCCTCCAGTGTAATCGTCGTCCGCACCGCGTCGCAAGCGCATTCAGCCCTTTAGCGTCCGGCACGCGGCGTGTGGAACCCGCTTGTCAGGGCGAGAATCAGCTTGGCTCAAGGTGAGCCGCACCCTCTGCCTTTGGTCGCCCCGGCGCCATGATTTGGCGTGAGACTCTTCACCGTAGCCGCACAGCCCGCCGGGCCCGCTCGGCGGGCTGTGCTTCCTCTGTTTCTTGCCAAACGCACTGGGCCTCTTAGACCATCATCCCCATCGTGTCAAAGTATGTCTTCCATTTCCGGCGTGCAGTCATGCAACTGGAACATGATGCCCCCGGTCTTTTCAGGATGAAGAAAAGCCATCCGGACGCCATTCTTACGTAGCGACGTTCCGATAACTTCGATCCCTTGTTTCTTCACCTCTTCAAGCGTAGCGTCGTACTGCTGTTGGCTCACGGTATAGCCAAAGTGCCAAATGCCCTCTCGATGAGCTTCCAAGAACTTCTCTACTACGGGAAAGTTTATTGGTTCAAATAGCTCAATAACGATTGAACCCCACCTGGCCAAAGCTACTTTAGCCCTTTGTTCCATCCCGCCGCCATCGTTCCTCTCTTCGAAAGCAAGTCCGGGCTTCGTATCTCCCAGGATGTTATAACGCCACGGTCCCAGGCCCAAAGCCTCAAAAGTCTTAATAGTCTTATCCATATCCCTAACAGCCCAACCGAGGTGGGTTATGTTGTCAAAGGGGAGTCGTGGCATCATTTTTTTGTACTCCTTTAAAAACGTCAGTTGCGTGCAGAAGCATAACTAAGGCAGGATTACAATCACGCTCGAAATCGTGTCTTGCCCGATACCTCCTTTCTAGCTCGAGCGGCAGGCAAATCCGGCGCCCTTTCGTCCGGGATCGCCGCCCGTACGGGCGTCTCCCCGTCGGCCGCACACGTGCCGAGGTGAAGCGTGAGTTCGTACTTGGCGGCGCAACCAGGAATCATCTTATTCGAAATGCCTTGTTAAATCCTCGCGCTATCTGGACCGGGGAGGATAGGGGCGCAGAGGGTGAGTCTAAGAAAGGCCTCTACCGTCCTGGTCTCCACCACCGCGTCATCTGACGCCGACGCCGAAGCCAGACAAGTCCGCGCCCTCTGGAGTTGACCCCCTTTCGTGGACACTGTCATCCTTTGTTTCGAGGAGGTGTCCACAGACATGGGAAAAGTCCGACAACCGTATCCCAAAGAGTTCAAGGAGCAGATGATTGCGCTTGTCCGCGCTGGCCGCACTCCAGCTCAGTTGGCCCAGGAGTTCGAACCGACTGAAGCCACCATCTATGCGTGGATGGCCCAAGCCGAGCGCGATGAAGGCCGTCGCCAGGATGGACTGACAAGCGCCGAGAAAGAAGAGCTTGTGCGCCTACGCCGGGAGAACCGCCAGCTCAAGCTGGAGCGGGAGATCCTGGCAAAGGCCGCGGCCTGGTTCGCTCGGGAGACCGAGCAGGTGCCACCGAAGTTTTCGGGTTCGTGAGACGCGAGTCAGGCCAATATCCCGTTGCCACCTTGTGCCGAGTGCTGGACGTCTCCACCAGCGGGTACTACGCGTGGCTCACCCGTTCGCCTTCGGATAGGGACCTCAACGACGAGTGGCTGCTTGCCAGGATCAGGGAGGCCCACGCGTTTTCCAAGGCGACCTATGGGGCTCCCCGCATCCTTGAGGAGCTCAGGGCCCAGGGTGTGAGAGTGAGCAAGAAGCGCATCGCCCGTCTCATGCGCCGCAATGATCTCCAGGGCGTCTCTCGGCGCCGGCGGGGCAGAAAGACCACCATCCGCGACCCGAAAGCCCAGCCCGCACTCGATCTCGTTTGCCGCAACTTCACCGCCAAAGGACCCGACCAGTTGTGGGTCAGCGACATAACGTATGTCCCCACTTACTCGGGCTTCCTCTTTTTGGCTGTCGTCATGGATGCGTTCTCCCGCCGGGTAATCGGCTGGTCCATGGCCGAGCATCTGCGCACGGAGCTGGTGCTTGACGCTCTTGAGATGGCCCTTCATGCGCGCCAGCCAAGCGATGTCATCTGCCACAGCGATCACGGCTGCCAATACACTTCCCTTGCTTTCGGCAAACGCTGTCGGGAGGCGGGCGTGCGGCCTTCCATGGGGGCAGTGGGAAGTGCCTACGATAACGCCATGTGCGAGAGCTTCTTCGCCACCTTGGAGTGCGAGCTTCTTGACCGGCGCAAGTTCCACTCAAGATCGGAGGCCAAGATGGCAATCTTCACGTTCATCGAGGGCTGGTACAACCCCTCACGCCGACACTCCGGTATTGACTATCTCTCCCCGATGGAATATGAGAGGAGGTACATGACTTCGGCCTAGATTCTCAAGCCGTCAACCGTCCACGAAACCGGGGCAACTCCAACTCCAGTAGTTTCATAGCGGTGACTGTAGACGCCCAGAATCGGGTGCCAGAGGATTCGAAATACGACGAATGGACTGAAGACGAAAAGATTGAGGCAGTTGTGCAGAAGTTGGACGCGGATCTAGGCCCTTGGTACGGGGGGCCAATTACAAAGAGCCTATATACGCGCGCAGATCTTCCGGCGGTGTTTGCCACGACAGTTGTGAACCGCATTGAGGACAGCCTAGTGTACAGAGAGGGCGTTGAGTTTCTGCCGCTGTTTTGCTTCAAGTACGCGGACGGAGCTCAGATGATGTCGCTCGGGGGTGTGCTCGACACCACCGATAAGATAGCTTTGCTTGGGAAGAGGTTAGTCATAATGAAATGGCCGGTCCCGCCGCGTATATCGTGGATTGACCGCGGAATGTCCGCGGAGAGTGCCACACACGGAGAGGACCGGCATGGACAACATTACACACATCGGGCTGGACGTGCACAAGGAAACGATCGCCGTCGCCGCGCTTCGGCCGGGAGCCGTGACCTCCGACGAAAGGACGATTCCGAACACGCCGGAAGCGATCCGGAAGTTGGTCGAGCACCTGGGTGACTCCTCGAGCCTCTTGGCCTGCTATGAAGCGGGCCCCACGGGGTACGACACCCAGCGCCTGCTGGCCTCGCTCGGGGTGCACTGCGAGGTGATCGCTCCCGCCCTTATCCCCAGGCGAGCGGGCTCACGCGTCAAGACCGACCGCACCGATGCCCGCAATCTCGCTCACCTTTTTCGGGCCGGGGAGCTCACCGTCATCAGCGTCCCTACCCTCGCCGGAGAAGCCGTGCGCGACCTCATCCGTGCCCGGGAGGACCTAAAGAGCGATCGTCGCATCGCCCGCCAGCGCCTCAAGAGCTTCCTGCTTAGGCATGGCCGCCGCTATCCCCGGACGGGGACGGCCCGCTGGAGCGGAGCCTTCGAGGCCTGGGCGAGAAGTCAAATCTTCAGCGAGTCGGCGGCTCAGGCCGCCTTCGGTCACCTGCTCGCCGCCCACTCGGTGAGAAGCACCCAGCTTGACGCCATCGATGCCGAGATAGGAGAGGCGGCAAATGATCCCGAGCTTGCCCCCGGGGTGGCCAGGCTCAGATGTTTCCGGGGCATCGACACCCTCTCGGCCGTCACCCTTCTTGCTGAGGTCGGTGACTTCCGCCGTTTCGGATCGGCCGCCTCCTTCATGGCCTTCACCGGCCTTGTGCCGAGCGAGCATTCAAGCGGTCTCTCGGTGCGCCACGGCTCCATCACCAAAACCGGCAACTGCCACCTCCGGCGGGTGCTCGTCGAAGCCGCCTGGTCCTACCGCCACCGCCCCGCTGTGGGTGAGGCCCTGGTCAACCGGCTCGAGGGCCAACCCCCGGAGGTCGTCGCCTACGCCTGGGCGGCTCAGTGCCGCCTCTCTGCCAGATTCCGCACACTTGCAAGGAGCAAGGCAAACAACAAAGCCGTGGTGGCGGTTGCGCGGGAGCTTGCCGGTTTCGTCTGGGGCATGATGACCGACAGAATCCAGGTATAGATGCATAAGCGAGCGGGCGAAGAATCCGGAAAGATCCTCGATTCACCTATGCGCCCCAAGATGCGCGTTCTTAGTGGGAGGCAGGTTCCGGCCCGATCAAGATGTGCGGTTTCGATCCGCGGATATCAGAGTGGTCGAGCGCCGATGCCACGTGCCCGCTCGCTTATGCATCCTCGAACCGAACCCCGACCACCCTGACTGACGTGGGGTTGACCGGCCATTTCATATCAGGTGAAGGACAAACAGGCGAAGCGAGTTGTCCGGTCGCCATTTCGATGCCGGTCCTGACGCTGAAGGAGAAGCAGTGGCTCGACCAAGAAATGGAAACGGTCGAAGATATCGCCACCCAGGTGGCCTTTGAAATCGAGCCTGTTATGTTTGAGAACTATAAGCGCTACTATCGTGAGTACCCCACGTATGTGGAAAGTCTCTTCTAGATTCACCCTACCTTCTTCGGAATAGCCGTCGTCCCCGCCCCCGGCGGCCGCTTCTTAGCTGAGTCAGGGCCATCTCCGTAACTCTCTTCCTCCCTCCGCCCGTGTGACTCCAGGGCATTGGGCATGAGCGGCATCGTGCGACCGGCTGTGCCCGGTTGTTGCTTGACGCGTGGCTCACGTGCAGCCTCCGGCCCTGTCCCCTGTCCGATGACGTCTGGCCGGGCCGTTCGCTTCCCAGCCTTCCTCTTAGCCAGCATCTCCTCCAGATCGAAAACCTCCTCGGCCACAATGGCCAGCCCCCGCTTGTGGTTGTTCTGCAGCCGGCCGCGCACCAGGAAGTAGCTGGCCCGGGCCACCACCGGGGCGATGCGGTCCAGCTTCGACTCGAAGCACACGCACTCGAAGAGGCCGTAGGCGTCCTCTAGGGTGAGGAACATGGTCCGTTTGCCCGAGCGCATCCAGGGGTTCTGGGCCCGCTCGTATACTCCGGCCACCGTCACCGACACCTCGTCTCCCATGGCGGGAAGCTCGTAGCTCATGCGCACCCCCATCTTGCGAAGCTCCTCCTCGTAGAGCTGGAGGGGATGGCAGCTCACGGTGAGACCCAGCAGCTCAAGCTCGGAGCGGACCTTGTCCTCCAGGCTCCACTGACGCTCGAGTCCCGCGCGGCTGGGCGGGGAGAAGAACGCCCGCAGTTGGCCGCGCCTCTGTCCGGACGACCCGGCCAGCGCCTCCAGGCGATCGTGCAGCAGGGGCAGTCGCCAGAGCAGTTCGGTGCGGTCGGGCTCCAGGGAGTCGAAGGCGCCCACCCGGATGAGGTTCTCGGCCACCGGATAGTCGATGCGGGTGCGCAGGTAGAAGTCCTCGAAGCTGGTGAAGGGGCCGTGGCGGCGTTCCTCCTCGATGCGGTCCAGTGAGCGACCGCCCATCTGCTTGAGGTAGCTGAAACCTACCCGTAGGGCCCGGCCGGCATCCGGCGCGATGCCGCAACTGGGGGCGAGGCTGGTGCCCGGCAGCACGCCGCCGCGGGCGCGGGGCGCGCGGGGGAGCATGAGGTCGCCGGGACGGAGAGGCCGGGGCGCTGCGCGCCCCGTCTCATGGTCGTGCCTCGTATCGCGCGCCGCCTCATTGGTAGGTCGATCTGTGCACCCGGCTTCGGGGGCTTCGCCCCCTCCGGTGTGGCTTGAAGCTGGTGCCGGACTGGCCGGCGGGGGTGCGGCGCTCCCGGTCGAAACAGCGCCAGAATTTGCCCCCTGGGTTTCCAGCGCCGCCCGCAGGGCCTCGGCATAGGCCAACTCGCCCTCCTGCTCGGCGCGAAACTCGGCCAGATCGGCGTCGGTGAGGCCCCAGTCGTGCTCGGCGGTCCAGGCCAGGGCGAAGGGGTCGTAGGGGGCTTTCGCCCCGGCGGTGTGACTCGCCGCCTGGTCGGGCTTCGCCCCGGCGGTCTCGCTGGCCGCCCCGTCGCCCCAAGGGTCCGGCGGCACCTCGTCCTCCACCGTGAACCCGCGTCCCGACAGGTTGATGTCCAGCGGGCGGACCTCCAGGCCGAAGCGGCGGGCGTCGTTCAGCACCGTGCGCGGGGTGTAGAAGCCCATGGGCTGGTTGTTGAGGATGGCGGCCAGGAACTCGGCCGGGTAGTAGGCCTTGAGGTAGGCGGTGGCGTAGGCGATGACGGCGAAGCACACCGAGTGGCTCTTGTTGAACCCGTAGGCGGCGAAGCCCTCCAACTGGCGGAAGACCTCGCGGGCGGCCTCCTCCGGCACTCCCCGTTCGACGGCGCGGCTGATGAAGGTCTCGCCGATCTTGGCCATCTCCTCCCGGCTGCGGTCGCGGGTCATGGCGCGGCGGAGGGAATCGGCGTCGGCGAGGTCAAAACCGGCCACCGACTGGGCGATGCGGAGCACCTGCTCCTGGTAGAGGATCACCCCGTAGGTGTCGGCCACCGCCTCGGCCATGGCGGGGTGGGGGAGGACCACGGGCTCGAGACCCCAGCGACGGTCGATGAAGGGCCCGATCATCTCGGCCTCCAGCGGACCGGGACGGTAGAGGGCGATGGCGGCGATGACGTCGTCGAAGTCCCGCTCCTGCAGGCGGGAGGCGAGGTTGCGCTGTCCGGCCGACTCCAGTTGGAACAGCCCGATGGAGCCGCCGTTGGAGACGATCTCGTAGGAGGCGGGGTCGTCGGGGGGCAGGTCGTAGGGACGGATGCGGCGCCCGGTGCGCTGCCGGATGAGGTGGACGCACTCCGACACGGCCGAGTGGGTGCGCAGGCCGAGGATGTCCATCTTCACCAGGCCCAGGGCGGCGACGTCGTCCTTGTTGAACTGGATCACCACCACCCCTTTGGAGGTCGCCTCGGACTGACGCCCCGGCCGCCTAGTCTGCGCTGGGCGGAGCGATCCGTCGTCCTCGGTCGCGCCCGTAGCGCTGCTACGAACGCTCCCTGCGTCCTTGGCTCCCTCGCGCCGATCACATCCTGACGGCAGGGCGTAAGTCCTTGGCAACCTTTTGGCCGCCACTTGAGCGGGGCGTAGTAGGTGATGGGCCGGTCGGCGATGACGAAGCCCCCCAGGTGCGTGCCCAGGTGCATGGGAAAGGAGTCGAGGCGTTCGACCAGGTCGAGGAAACGAGCGTAGCGGCCTTCGTCCTGCAGCGGCGAGTCGCGTAGCTCGGGCCAGGCGCCGGCCAGGTACTCGCGGATGCGGGCGGCGTCGCCGTGCCGGGGGACGTGCTTGGCCAGGGCGTTGATCTCGGTGGGGGCGAATCCCAGGGCCTCGGCCACGATCCGGACCGCCGAGCGGGGGCTCATGGTGTTGACGTTGGCCACCACAGCCACGTTTTCGGAGCCGAAAGTCTGGTAGATGTGGTCGATCACCTCGTCCCGGCGCGAGGAACAGAAGTCCACGTCGATGTCGGGCATCTCGCGGCGGTTGGGGTTGAGGAACCGCTCGAACAGCAGGTTGTGGCGGATAGGTTCGGACGCGGTGATGTCGAGCGCGTGGCACACGATCGAGTTGCCGGCGCTGCCCCGCCCCGAGCACGCCACGCCTTGGGCGCGGGCCCACCGCACGATGTCGTGCACCACCAGGAAGTAGTGGGCGAAGTCCATCTGCTGGATCATGCGGAGCTCCTTCTCCAGCAGCTCCACGGCCCGCGGCGGCACCGGCTTGTACATGCGGGCGATGCCCCGGAAGCACCGCTTGGCCAGGAGCGAGTAGGCGGTCTCCCCGCGCGGCACGTCGACCTTGGGGAAGTGGTACTGGTCCAGCTCCAGATCTACCGAACACCTCTGAGCGACCGCCCAGGTGTTGCCCAGCGGCCCATAATCGGCGCCGGCCCGCGGGGCGGCGAGCGGGAACATTGCCCTGTGTGACACCGATACCGGTGCGGGCACGGGCGGGGGCAGGGATGGGGATACGGGCCGAGCGGAACCCTCAAATGAACCGCCCACCCCTTCTGTTGATGCAACTTCTATTGCAAAACCACTATATAGCATAACACCGTCCAAAGGCCCAGCCGTGACTGTCGGCACCTGCTCCAGCAGTGGCGCGGCCTCAGTCTCTAGCTCAACTTTAGCCCTTAGGCACCGTGCGCCCGGTGCTGGGTTGGGGTAGCCGGAGAGTGGTTTATCGTGGCCGGCGGCGCGGCAGATCAAGTGGACGGCAAGGTCGCTTGGACCCGCATAATGAGCGTCATTGGTAAGGATGGTTGGCAGGTTGCAGTCCGCCGCGAGGCGGGTCAGATGGAGGCAGTAGGTGAGGCAGGAGAGCCTCCAGGCGCGGCGGTCGCGGTGGAACCCTACATCATAGTCTGAGGGATTTAGGCGCTGCGGCTGACCCTGCGGGAGATCGGAGCGACGCTTGGGCGAAGGCTTGGTAGGGGACGCGAGGGGATAGTCGGGCGCACCGATGGTTTTCGATGATGCAACTGCTGTTGCAGTGCAACGTTTACGCAATTCGGTAGACTGGAGGACGACGGCGGAGAGGAAGCGATGGTGGATGCGCTTGTCGTCACCGGGGATCTTCTTGTAGACGGCGACGCCGTCCTGTCCGGCATGGGCCTCTCGGTGGGGCTCGTAGCCGAAGTACTGGAGCTCGACGAAGAGATGGTCGGGTCCGAAGATATCGCGCAAAGCGAGGAGGACGGAGCGGGCCTCGTCGTCACGACCGGCATCGACCAGGTAGCCCACCTCGCCGTGACGGCAGCCGGTGAGGCAGATCAGACCTTCGGAGTAGTGACGGAGCGAGTCGATCGTGACCAGCGGTGGCCGGTCGCGCTCGGGGATGGCCAGATGGGCGGTGGACAGGAGGCGGCAGAGGTTGGCGTAGCCCTCCCGGTCCTCGGCGAGGAGCACCAGATGGTGAGGGTCCTCGGGCATGGCGGCTTCAGCGTGGTCGCTGCCGCCGGCTGCGGGCACCAACGACTCCGCACGGACCTCTGCCCCGAAGATGGGCTTGATCCCTCGCTTGGTGCAGGCCTTGGCGAAGCGCACGGCGCCGTAGAGACCGTCGTGGTCGGTGAGAGCCAGGGCCGGCTGCCCCAACTCGGCTGCCCGCGCCACCAGCTCCTCGATCCGGCTCCCGCCGTCCAGGAAGGAGAAGTTCGAGTGCACGTGCAGATGAACGAAGGGGGAGGGGTCGGGACTTTCTCCGCGGCCTGAGTCCTCGCCGGCGCTGGGCGCCGCGATCGACGCCACGTCGCCGCTTGGCGGTTGCTGGTGCTTCTTGAGCGGCCGCGTGTAGCCGAACTTGTGGATATCGCCGTAGGCGGGCGCTTTCGGGTCGACCGGGTCTGGACCTACCTCCGGATGTGTGCCGGGGCCGGCCGGAGGGGATCCCGGGTCCGCCGGCCCCTTGGCCCAACTGTCCTTGGGACCGCTGCCGTGGCTCCGGATGTAGTCGTGGCTGGGCGGGATACGCTGCACCGCGAACCGGTGTAGCTGGCCGCCGGCGTGGCCGCGATCCGGTGGGGGGTCGCTCGCTGTCATTGCAATAGACGTTGCAGAATTAACAATATGAAAATGGTCATATCAAAATCTGCTCCGTTTCCTGAACATACGTTCGTGGGGGAGCAGCATTATATACGAACAAATGTTCGCTTGGCAAGAGGAGAAGGGCGCTCCAATCGGGGGTGCCCGGCAGCCGCAGTCAGAGGAGAGGGATAGGCGCGAGGAATCCCTGTCTTCGGGCGCAGTTCATGGGATGACCGGGGCTCACTCTCTGCGGCGGCTGGGTCCGCGCTATGTGCTCCGTCACTCCGCAGGCCCAGCCCCCGGTCCGCCGTGGCCCCGCTACTCCTGCTTCGCCACCGTCCAGATCGCCTTCATCGTGAAGCCGGTGCCGCCGGCGGTCATGGTCCCGTCGATTACCGCATTCTTGCCCTGCGCTGTAACCGTGCCGGTCATGCTCTGGGTGACCCCCGACTCGGCCGCGGGTTGGAAGGTAAGCGTATTGCCGGCGAAGCTGAAGGGGGTGGTTTGAGGCTCGTTGCTCACGGTCGCGCCGCTCGCGCCCTCTGGAAGGCTCTCATTGAGTTGGGCCTGCAAAGCAGACATGTCGGTGGTTGTGACCGCGGTGCCCTTGCCGCTCGCCATGTCCGCCGTTATGTCCATGGTCATGGGGAACGGCTGATTCTTCATCTTCTCCAAGACGGCGGTGATCGCGCTCAGCAACGCTGGGTCGCAGCCTTCGAGGTCCCCGCTGTCCGATCCGCCGGCAGCAGTCGTGGCCGTGCTCTGGTCGATGTTGAACTCGGTTATGGTGAGGGTGCCCGTCCAGGTGCCGTTGAGGTCGATCTGCTGGAGGGTGATCACGCTGGCAGCGCCGGTGTCCTTACGGGTCACCGTGATGGTGGTCGGGTTCTTCGGATCGGAGACCGCGACCGTCACCGTGGGCCAGCTCACGTCACCGGCCGCGGTGATGCTCTGGGTCGCCTCGCCGCCCTCTACGGTGACCCCTGCCGAGCCGCTGATGACGACGTCGGTGCCTCCGTCGGGCACCCCGGTCAGGATTCCGCGGACGCTGTAGACGTTCGGGATGATCGGTGGTGGTCGCGACGGCATCCACCGCGCCCGCCTTCTCCAGATCGTCGGCCGTGACGGCTGGGAGACCCTGCTTCTCGCGCTGCTGGTTGATGACCTCGAGCACCGCCTGGTCGATGGCCAGGATCTTGCCGCCGAGGCTGTCGGGCCCCGGGCGAGCGGTATCGGAGAGGATCTGCTTGATGTCGGCGGCGGAGAGGTTGGGATCGAGGGACAGCAGCATGGCGGCCGCCGCGGAGACCTGCGGTGCGGCCATGCTGGTGCCCCCGTGCTGGTTCACAGCGCTGCCGTCAGTGTTGGTCCCCTGCACCGCCTGTTGGCCCGGCGCGGCCAAGGTGATCTCCCCGTCGGACCCGGCCGTGTTGCTGGAGCCGGCCTTGGTCGAGTCGTTCATGATGTTGCCGACGGTGATCACGTTGGACAAGCCCGACCCCGCGCCCGCCGGGTAAGAGTTCTCCGTCGTCAAGGGCGTGTTGTAGTTGCCGGCGGCGCAGACGAAAGTGACGTCGGGGTGCTCGGTCGACATCTTCTGGAAGAACTTCCGGAATGCCGCGGCCATCTCTTTGTGGTTAGGGTTAGGCCCACCAGCGGGCTGGAAGGAGCAGTTGACGACCTTGGAGCCGGCCTCCACCTGCTTGAGCATCGCCGCCAGGTTTCCGAGCACGTAGGTCTTCCCATCGGGCCAGACGTACTTGGTCGGATCGTTGGGGTCGGGTGAAGATTCCGCGTTGCCGTAGGGAGGCGTGTACATGTTGATCTGTGCGACGGTGAGCTTGTGACCCAGGTTGGACGCCACCCCCGTCATGTTGCCGTTGTCCGCGTCGGCCCCAATGATCCCGGCCACGGCCGTGCCATGGCCGCCGGTGGGGTCGTCGGTGGTGGTTGGGTTTCCATCGGCGTCGAGCAACTTGTCGGGCGCCGGAATCGACCCTGCCGCCTGGTCGGGGAAGGTCGTGTTGACGGCCCCGTCAAACTCGTGGGTCCCTTTGTAAAGCCCCGTGTCTACCACGCCCACCTGTACGTTCCAGAGATGCAAGCCTGAGCCGCGCATATAGTCCCAGGCCTTCTGCACGCCGATGAGCTCGTAGCCCTTGCCGTTGCCGCCTCCATACAAGGGGTCGGTAAGAGGCGTTTGCCGCACTCCCCATATCTCTGCGCCCAGGGAGAGCTCCTGATTGGGAAAGGCGGACTCGACGCCGTCGGTCGCGGCCGCCTTGCTCAGAGCGGCCGTCAGGTCGGCCTCGGTGGTGCCGGACGTCTCGATCTGGTAGGCGTTGACGAACTCCAGCTCCCCGACCACGGTGCCGCCGAGGGCCTTCGCGAGGCTTTCAGCGTCCTTGCGGGACTTGCCATCCGCCATCATGACGATGATCTGGTTCGCCGGGACTTCGCCGAAGGTCGTAGTGGCGACAAGCTTTGCCCTCTCGGGGGCTTTGATCTCGACCGTGCCGACATTGGTGCCGCCCGCGGTGGTCGAGGTGGTCTGGCCGCTTACGGTCGAGCTCGCCGTGCTGCTGCTGGCGACCCCGTTGTCGTTGCCGCCGCGTAGGAAACCAAAGTAGGCACCCAGTCCGCCGCCCACCACGATCAGCGCGATGAGCGGGATCAGGATGGGGAGGAGCCGGGAGCGCTTGCGGCCGGTGGGCGCTGCAGCGACCGGTTGGTAGCTCGCGGGGGGTCGCGCGACGGGTGTCGCTGCCGCCGGGGTCGCTGCCGCCGGAAATAGCCCGGGGATCTGGGCCGCCGGCAACCAATCTGGGAGCTGCGCGTTCCAGACGAGGTCGTCAGGGCCGAGCTGTCCCGCCTGCGCCTGCGAGTACAGCTGTTCCCACGTGAGGGGACCCGCTTGCGTGCCGGCAGGGGCGCCCCGCTTGGAGTAGTACCAACCCGAAGACATGGAGTCTGCGTTCATCGTACCCCCTATGTCGCTCGCCGAGCCGCGTGCCCTTCTCGTGTCCCAGTATATGACGATGGAGCAAGGCGTCAAATACCGATTCTGGGCGTTCGCGCGCCGTGGACCAGCCGCCGGGGTATCATCGGATCGGCCGTCACGACCGAACGGAGGACGAGCATGGACAAGATCGATCTCGGCCCGCAAGGCTTCCTCTACCCTATGCCGATGACCCTCGTCGGTGCGGATCTGGCGAATGGGCCCAGTTTCATGGCCGTGGCCTGGGTCAATCGATGCCAGCCCAACCCGCCGCGGCTGGTGACGTGTATGGGCAAGGCACATGCCACCAACGCCGGCATCCGCGAGCACGGGCAGTTGAGTGTCTGCATCCCCAGCGTCGATCAGGTCGAGGTGACCGACTGGTGCGGCCTCAAGTCTGCAAACCGCGGTATCGACAAAGCGGCGCCATTCACGGTGTTCCGCGGGTCCTTGGAGCATGCGCCCATGATCGCCGAATGTCCGCTGTGCCTCGAGTGTCGCGTTCACCAGACCGTCGACCTGGGCACCCATGAGCTGTTCGTCGCCGACATCGTGGGCACGTGGACCGAGCAGCGGTTCCTAACGGCCAACGGGAAGCCCGATATCGCCAAGCTGCGTCCGTTCACGCTCACGATGCCCGACAACCGCTACTGGGCAGTAGGCGACTTTGTTGGCGATGCCTGGAGCGTCGGGCGCGGGTACGGGGAGCGCAACGGCTGAGTCCATGGCGTTTGCCGGTCTTCCGGGTGCGAGTCAAGGGCAGCGTCCCAGAGGATCCCACGCCTGGATCCAACCAAAGTCTGGCGCTGTTGTGCCAGCTTACGTCGGTCGAGGCGATCGCCGCGGTCGAGTGGCTGTAAGGCCTCGGCCTGGCACTGAGGGACGCCGGAACTGGCCCGAGAGATTCTGTCCGTATGGCAAATAGCATTGCAGTTATCTAATGACGCAATGTTCATTGCTGCGTGAGGCTCGACGGGTGGAGCTAAGAGGGGAATTCCGCCTCTGCTAGGAAGTCCCTGAGCGCTCGATTGAACGCCTCGGGCTGCTCGAGGTTCGACAGGTGCGAAGCGGGTTCGAGGACGACCAGCTTGGCGCCGGGGATGCGCTTCCGTATGGCCTTGGCGGCGGCCACCGGACTGCCCGGGTCCTGGTCGCCTACGATGACGAGCGTCGGAACGCGGATCTCGGCGAGGCGGTCGAGGAGGTCCATCCCCTGGATGGCGCGGGCGCAGTTGACGAAGCCTTGCGGGTCGGTAGCGGCGACCATGGCTTGGACACGCTCGATGACTTCCGGATGCGTCGCAATGAAGGGCGCTGTGAACCACCGGAGGGGCGCCGACGTCACGCTCGGTTCCATCCCGCTCTCCTCGGCCTCCTTGATGCGTTCGTCCCACAAGAGCCGGCCCTCCGGGGGCATGCGGGGGCCGGTGTCGCAGAGCACCAGGCTGCTGAGCACCTCGGGATGCGCTAGAGCGAGATGCTGGCCGATCATGCCTCCCATGGAGAGCCCAACGAAGTGCGTGCGCTCGACGTCGAGGGCGCCGAGAAGCGCAAAAACGTCCTCGGCGAGCTGCTCGAGGGTGTATGGGCCCGGAGTGGTTTCACTCTCGCCGTGGCCGCGGATGTCGTAACGGAGAACCCGGTAACGATCGGCAAAAGTGGCGGCCTGTGTCGTCCACATGGCCGAGCTGGCGGCCAGCGCGTGGCTGAATGTGATGACGGGCGCTTCCTCAGGGCCGTCGAGCAGGTAGTTCGTGCTTGACGCCGTTGACACCGACTCGCATGCTGACCTCCCTGGTGGGACGGGGACAAGACGCCTTGGGCGGCGCCGAGAAGCGATCTTTCCATCGAGCGAGGCCAGGTCCGTGATGGCCGATCCATAGGGGCGGCCGGGTGGAGCGTCGCTGAAGGCTGGAGCAGCACCGGCGCATGAGTCCACCGGACTCTGGCGGCGAGGCGCCACTCTTCAGCAGCCTAGATCGCCTTGAAGGCCCGGTATGCCTCCATGAAGGTCGGGAAGCCGCACGTGGGGATCACGAGGAACAAAGCGTGAAGGATCTCCTGGTCGTTGGCTCCGGCCTCGCGCGCACGCTCCACGTGGGTGGCTACCGAGGTCTGATGGTGGCTTGCCGCCGATATGCCGAGTTTGATGAGCCACCGGGTCTTGTCGTCGAGCGGGCCGCCGTTCTCGTGTACGTACACCCCCAAGGCTTCGTTCTTAGCGTACAACTCGGGGAACTCGCTCTTGAAATCTTTGAAGAGATCGTGAATGTCTTCCATGTGCCCTCCCTAGTTTCAGCCGCCGAAGCGGAAACGTGCCGCACAACAAGTACCCGGATGCCTCGGATTGCACTCCTGTGCGCGCAAGTATAAATATATGTTCATATGTGCGTCATGTTTATTCTCTACGTGCAACATTGCGGTTTGTCCTTTCGGCCGTTCTACTAGGACGAGAAGCTATACCCGGACTGACCGCAGCCGGATACAAAGGCTCGCTGGGCAACTTCAGTGCCGATCACCGGCCGCGATGCAGGCGCTCGATTCAACGGGGTGCTGGGGGGGTCTTCCAAGTGGAGCCCCTGGGTCAGGCCGGGCCGACCTCGCTCCATCCTCTGGGCTCAGCCCCGCGACACGGTAGGGCCGCGGACGCCCTTGGGCCAACCCGCAAGCCGCTCCGCGGGCGCCACGGTCGCGCCGGTGATCCTTCTCAGAGTTTCGGAGGAAGAAGGTCGACCCGTTTGCTGTCGATGCCGGTGGCGCCCGCGGGGAATGTCGGGTTCTCGGCCGTCACCTGGAGTCGTCCCTGGCCGTCGTAGGTGCGGACGCTGAAGTTGTGCAGGCCCTCAGCGAAGGGCCAGTCGTAGCGCCAGATCACCCAGGTGAGCCCGGAAAGCGGAGCGCGGAGCTCGGCGGTTTCCCATGGACCGCTGTCCACCTGCACCTCCACCTTGGAGATGCCTTTGGCGCCGGCGTGGGCGATGCCCCCGATCGGAACATACGTCTTCCCGCCCCGCATTTCCAGCGGATCGGTGAGCACCGTGTCGATGACCGAGGTGGTCAGCATCTCGGCCTTCTGGTCCCAGCCTCGCGTCACCCAGTAGCCTTGGATCGGGATCGGCCACCAGGGTGATGCTCATGATCCACTTCGGCTGCTTCATCCCGTAGAGGTCGGGGACGTACACCCGCAGGGGAAACCCGTGAGCGGCCGGAAGCGGCTGCCCGTTCCAGGCATACGTGAGCATGATCCGGGGGTCACCGTTGATCATGGTAAGGTCTATCGCTTCGTCGAACCCGTCTTCGGACACAAGGTGGGCATAGCGAGCGGTCGCCGTGGGGGCGGCCTGGGCCAGCACGTCGCGGAAGGGGATGCCGGTCCAGAGTGTGGTGCCGATGAGCGAGCCGCCGACCGGGTTAGAGATGCACGAGAGGGTCACGAATTGATCCACGGACTTGTAGCCGGTCTTGATCTGGTCGAGGGTCAGCGACAGAGGGTGGGCCACCAGGCCGTTGATGACGAGGCGCCAGACGTTGGGGTCCACCTCCGGCGAGGTGAGGTCGATATCGATGCGGTAGTGGTCGGCGACGGCGGTGTATTCCGGACGCGTACCGAGCACCGGCTGCACGGGCGAGTTTGCATTGGGGAAGGGGATAGGGGCCTTGACCGCCAGCGGAGGCTTTGGCGCGGCCTGGGCTCTCAGGACCTCGCCGACGTCGGCTCCCACCACCACGATGGTTGCGATCAGGCCACCCATCTGGATGAGAAAACGGCGGCGACTGATCACATGCGCTTCAGCGACCGGTGCCTCTCGAGCGCGCATCTCCGCTCTGCTGGGCGATCGCTCGTCCGGTCGGGCTTCCGGCGGCAGGGTGGTCGAGATCGGCGGCTTGGCCGGGACCGGAGCTGCGCCGGCCTCCGGTGGAAACGGAGCTAAGGGCAACGGTATCGCTGAGGTCGGCGAGGTACCCTGTGCCGCACCTCCGGTCGGCTCGGCGGCCGCCCGGCGGACTGGGAAGGCCACGAGGTACAGCCGCGCAATCCCCCAGCCCCAGAGGAGGAAGAGCCCCAACACCCAGATGGCTGTACCCACCTTACCGGCGCCGGTCGCGGGTGGCCCCTGGATGAGCGTGATGACCACCGAGAAGACGCCAAAGACGGCGCCTACTCCGAACCCATAGCGCTTGATACGTCGTGGGCGGGCTCTCGTAATGAGAAGGAAGAACAGCAGCCCGATGATCAGGCCCGCCACGAAGAGTGAGGTCACCGCAAGAACCTGCTCCGCCGTCTTGGCTGTGTTCTTTACGTTGAACCCCAGACCCTCCAGCACTCGCACCGTGAGATCCAGTCCAAAGATGACGAAGCGTCCGGGGAGGACCCGGATCAGCCATTCGAACACAGTGAACGGAACCGACGGGATCCCGCCGAGTGAGCCGAGAGTGAAGATGCCCATAAGCGGCGCTGTCAGCAGGGCGCCGACTGCAAGCCCGGTTCCAGCCTTGGCGAGGGTCCGATGTTTCATGCCGAGAAGGATGCCCCGAAACGGGCACTTCTATACTGGGGCAGCCAAGATGCCGCCCGCGTTTTCACAGCAGCGTGTCACCCGGTCGGTGGCTGACCCCGGGCGGGCTGCTCACGCTGGGGCTCCGCCTCGAGCCCGGCGCGTCCAGTTCCAGATAGCAAGAACAAGGATGAGCACCGCCATGACCCCGAAGGCCGGCTGCAACCAGCTGTAAGCGATCCAGATCATCTCCACGACGATCCAAATCAGAAGGGCTGCGCCCACCGCCACATGCCCCAGATAGGACCACCGGACCCGAATCAGCGTGACCGCCACCACCGCCAGAGGTAGCAACGAGTTGGCCACGAAAAGGATGATCCCCGGGATGAGAAAGTCGGAGAAGGGCGACTTCGACAGGGAGCTGACGCCCATGCCCAGTCCGGACTCCGGGCGCGCCATCAGTGCGATCCCGCCGGCGCCCGCGCCGATCACCAGGATGGCCTCGAGCACGACCAGGACGATCTCACGCCAGGTAAGTCTTGCATGCGGCGTTGAAATGGCTCCCATCGGTTTCCTGCTCCTTCTCTTGTGCGAAACGCGCGTCATTGGGCGATCGGTGTCGCACGCGCCCGTCGAGCGCCCTCGCCGCGACCCGCTCCGCGGTACGATAGCTGCTGCCTCACGGGCTCGCAATAGCTGGTGTGGTCGGGATCGACAGAGTCAAGAGGGGTTCGATGTCAAGAGGGGTTCGATGAACGGATTCCAACAAGCGCTCGGGCGTGCAGTCGCCTCGAAGGCCGAGATGTACGGGTTTCCCTTTATCGTGTGGTCGTCGGGCGGGCTGCAGGTCCACCGGTTCGGCATGCCGGGGATGCTCGGCGGCGGGGCCCTGGTAGGTATGGCCGTCGTTGTGGCCGTCACGTGCAGAGGCTTGAGCCGCCCTCTGCCGCAACGCGAGTTGTACGCGGCAGCCGGTCGGTCGGCCGGCAGACGCGGGGGTGGAGCATAGCGTCGCAGCGACCGGCAATGGGCTGGAGACCGGACATGGCCCGAACCCGAGATGTCCGCGTGGCGTGGTGGGGCAGAATCTGGGCGCGCGCCGCGGTTGGCCTTGACCGGCGGCAGCCTGCGGGATGGCGGTATGATGGTGCGCAGAAAGCGGGGCCGTCGAGAACCCGGATGTACAAGCTGGGCAAAGGAGAGACGAGTATGGGCCGAGTGGGTTTCGTGGGGATCGGGCTCATGGGCTCCCGCATGGCCGGCCGGCTATTGGCCGCGGGCCACGAGGTCACCGTGTACAACCGCACTGCCGCCAAGGCGGCCCAGTTGGTCGAGTCCGGCGCCAAGCTGGCAGCCACGCCGGCGGAGGCGGCGGCAGGCAAGGATGTCTGCTTCACCATCGTCGCAGACGGGCCTGCCTTCAAGACTGTGACGCTCGGTCCCGATGGCATCCTCTCCGCTGACCCGCTGCCCAAGCTGTTGGTGGACATGGCGACGATCGCGCCGACCGAATCGGAAGAGGTGGCGCTGGTCGCCGAGCCACTCGGTGTGGGGTTTCTTCGTGCACCGGTGAGCGGGTCGACCGTGGCGGCCGAGGCCGGAAAGCTGACGATCGTCGCCTCGGGGGAGAAAACGGTGTTCGACGCAGCCGAGCCTTACCTGGCCTCCTTGGGAGAGGTGCGCTACTACGTCGGCACGGGTGAACGGGCCCGCTACCTCAAGTTGATTCACCAGATCATGGTCGCTACCACGATGCGGATTTTCGCCGAAGGACTCGTTCTGGGGGAGAAGGCCGGCCTCGACTGGGATCAGATGCTGGAGTTCCTATCCAACAGCGCCGTGGGTTCGCCGTATGTTCGGTTCAAGTCTGCGCCGCTCGCGGCTCGCGACTTCGACCCTGCCTTCCGCATGGACATGATGGTGAAGGACTTGGACCTGGCCCTGGGCGCGGGGAGAGACGCGAACATCGAGCTCCCCACGACACGGGCCGTCCGTGCGGGCTACGTGGAAGCTATGGCCGCGGGCTTGGGCCAGAGGGACGTCTCTGCCATCGTCCTCGACCTGGAGAGAAAAGCTGGCCTGGACCCGCGAGAGGTCTAACGTGTCGCCTGGCAAGGGAGGCGGTAAGGCAGGGAGCGAGGCCGGCTCGTGAAGATGACAGAGCTCGCGGTGGCACTGGAGCCCTTCGAGAAGAGGCTGCGGGCCCAGGAGCGCTTTCGCCGGCGTTTGGGGGTCATGATGGAGGAAGAAAGGAACTATGGACAAGGTACCCGCGGAAAAGCTCGATCTTCGCAAGCAGCTCAAGTACCTGTACCTTCCCTCGGCGAAGGGTGTAGCTGTGGTGGACGTTCCAGAGATGAAGTTCGTTATGGTGGATGGGTGCATCGAGCCCGACGAGACGCCGAATACCTCGCCCTCGTTCCAGGAAGCCATGGCCGCGCTTTACGGAGCGGCGTATACCCTTAAGTTCAGCTTGAGGTTTCGCTCGGTCGATCCCATAGATTATCCGGTCATGGCTCTCGAAGGTCTGTGGACCACCCCTGGCGGCGGCGAGGACTTCGCTACATCAACGGAGTGGCAATGGACAATGATGATCATGCAACCCGACTTCATCACTCCCGAGATGTTCGCGGACGCCGTCGCCCAGGCGAGGAAGAAGCGAGACAACCCGCACCTGGACAAGCTGAGACTGGGCAACTTCCGGGAAGGCCTATCGATCCAGATCTTGCACGTGGGCCCCTACGCCGACGAACCGCGAACGCTTGAGAAGATGGCGGTGTTCGCTGCGGAACACGGCTACACATTTCGGGGTAGGCATCACGAGATCTACCCGGGTGATCCGCGCGGGACCAAGCCGGAGAATCTGAAGACCGTGTTGAGGCATCCGGTGTTGGCGGAAGCGAGTTGACGTGCCGAAGATATCGGCCGAACGTAGGCCGAACGGGCGCGGCAAGCGCACGCGACCATGCGATTCTCTAGCGTAAGACAGGTAGTGACGGCACGGTTCGACCCCCGGAAGGCTACCGGCCTATGTCTTACGGTCGCCGTGCTTTTGACCGTCGCCTTTCTGTGGGGGTTCGTCTTTCTCGCACGAAGCGTCGCCGGCACCTCCTCGCTGATATCGGTGGACGGCTGGGTCTGGCTGCACATGGCTACGCTGCGGTCGCCCGCCGTGACACGACTATTCTGGGGAGCCACGGTGCTCGGAGACACCCCGTCCATGACGGCCTTGGTCGTTCTGGCCTGCCTGCTCCTCTTGGCCTGGGGGAAGAGCACCTACGCCGCACTGGTCGCCGGATCGATGACGCTCACCTGGGGATTCGAGTCGCTGGCCAAAGCCATGGTCCACCGAGCTCGGCCTCCTCTTGGCGGCGCGCTCGTCCAGCTGCCGGGCAACTTCAGCTTCCCTTCCGCCCACGCGGTCATCAGTCTTGTCCTCTGCGGGACTCTGGCTTTCCTGGTGCTCAGGTCTGTTCGATCTAAGCTCTTGCGGGTGGTTCTCGTGGCTGTGGCCGTAGTGGTGGCACTTCTCGTGGGCTTCTCGCGGATTTATCTCGGGGTCCATTGGACGACTGACGTCATCGGGTCCTGGTTGCTGGGTGCGGCATGGTTAAGCGCCTCCTTGGGCGCATACTCTGTGTACGCCCGCACCGGGCGACGGCTGCGCGGCTCACCACCTTGGGGAGGGCCGCGCACGAGGATCATCCTGAGCCTGACCCTCGCCGTTGCCGCGTTCGTCGTGGTGATCGTCGACGGTCATTTCGACCCGCTTTTGGGTAAAGGTGCGTTGTTGGGCTTCCATCAGGTCCTAGCATTGAGCCGGTGAAGTCAGACACTGGACCTTGACCCGAATTATGCCGATAGGTAGGTGTGGGCACCCTGCGAATACCGCCAAACTGGAGTATCATTCCATCCTGAGGCAACTTGTGCAAAGACTAGAAATACACCCTGTATCGGGGATATTGGAAATGCCTGCTCCGGGGGCCGGATTGATTTCGGGCCCGGAGACTTCGATATTTACCCGTCGCACGCTCGCATGGTGGCTTCAGGCGGTCGTGGCCGCGATCATGGTGGCGGCCCTATTCGGGCTGCAAAGCGGTTTTGGCGATCTCACCGGCCGCACGAGCGCATCCGTGTCTACGCTCACCGTGGGGCTTGTTCTCCTCCCCTTCTTGGAGTGGGCGCGTTACGGCATACCGTGGCCTCAGCGAAATCCCTGGGGCCGCAGCAAGATAAGGAACGCCTTTATCGCGGGCATCTCTTGCATCACGCTCCTTGCCTTTCTTTTCGGTGACCAGGCGGATGCTGCTTTGGCCGGAGTCAAGAGAGTTCGATCGAATCAAGACCTGGGGAGTCCAGACGGCGACGCTGCGTTTCCCATACTCGACCCGGAACGAGTGGTCTTGCTCCCGCGCTTTTCGGAGAAACTGACAAGAGCTCGTCAAGCTCCGGTGAGCCTGATCTTTGTAGGCAGCGGGGCGCAACTGGTGCAGGCGTTCACGTCGGCGGGCTGGGAAGCCCCGGAGCGGGTATGCCCGCGCACGGTTCTTCGCTCCTGGGGCCGCGGCTTGCTTGACCGCCCTTATCCCGAGGCTCCGGTCACGCCGGTCTTCCTCAACGGACAATTGCACGACGTCGCCTTCAATCAAGCGGACGGCAGCCTATCATCGCGTCGTCGACACCACACCAGGTGGTGGCTCACAGATTTCACGTGTCACGGAGAACAGGTCTGGGTGGCGACCGCCTCGTTCGATACGGGTGTCGGCTTCGGGCGGCGGATCCCCATCCCCATCCATCACATCGATCCCGACCTCGACCAAGAGCGGGACTACATCGTCGACTCGCTCACGACGAGTGGCGTGGCAGCCATTACGGGCAAGGTGCGGGTGACCAAGCCGATGACCGGTCGCAATGCTGCCGGAGATCATTTCTTCACTGAAGGCATAGCGAACGTTCTGTCTCCTGTCGCCGCCCCCGCGCTTCTCTAACTCCTGCCGGCATAGACCGCAAGTCGACTCCGCGGGCACTTTTGGCCTGACGTCGGTTCCTGCGCGCGCTGACCATCGTCTTAGTGCGGCGAGCCCTCATCGAGTAGGATATAGGGTAGCTGTCCGGAGTGGGGCGCCATCGAGGCGCCGCCCGTCAGCATCGTCAGGTCATCGGCGAATTGAGGTGCGCGATGGGCAGACTGCAAGCGAGAGCACACACGCGAGCTCGTGGGCGTTCGGTGGCGCGCAATGCAGGGGTCTGGGGTATGGTCGTGGTCGGCCTTTTGGCTGCCGTCGCGCTGTCCCTGTCCGTGGCCGGCTGCAGCGCCAGGCCCGGGCCGACGCAAGAACTAACAGTCAACGAGCCTCTCGGGAGCGCGGCGGTCACCGACGTTCAGTTGAAGATGGGCGCAGGCAAGCTGACCCTCCAGCCCGGCGCCAGTGGACTTGCCTCTGGCGTCATCCGCTACAACATCCCCTCCTGGAAACCCTCGGTGAAACGGACCGATACCCAGCTGGTCATCGATCAGGGGAATCCCAGCGCCGGAAGCCTGCTTGGCAGCATCGTCAACAACTGGACCCTGCGGCTCGGGAAGGCTCCCATGACCCTCCGCATCGACGCGGGGGCCTATGAGGGAGACCTCGACCTCAGTGGGCTGACCTTGCGGTCGCTGGCCATCAAGGACGGGGCGAGCAAGGTCCAGGTCAAGTTCACGGCGCCCAACCCGGGCCAGATGGACAGTTTCACCTACAGCACGGGAGCCTCCACAGTGGTTCTGGCGGGACTGGCCAATGCCAACTTCCAGCAGATGAAATTCCAGGGAGGCGCTGGCTCTTACGCCTTGGACTTCTCGGGTGACCTGCGAACCGACGCCATTGTGTCGGTCAAAGCTGGGGTCGGTAGCGTCCAGATCAGCGTCCCGCCCGGCACCTCCTCCGAGGTGAACGTTTCGGGTGCGCTCACCAAAGTGTCAGTGCAGGGTAAGTGGACGACCGTCGGCAAGACCTACTCCATCGCGGGTTCGGGAAAGAGCCTGACCATCAATGTGGAGATGAGCGTTGGCACACTCAAGTTGATCTCGCAGTGAGCCCTGGTGTATCAAAGAGTCCTGGCGTATCAGTGAGCCTTGGCGTATCAGTGAGCCTTGGCCGATGAGTGTGTGGCTGAAAGCGGTCCAGATTCGGGGGGATGAGTTCCCGGCGGTCGGCCTATACCCGTTCAATGTGGGGACACTCCAGGGCAGGCAGACGCTCACCTTCAAGCAGAGCATTAGCTTCCTGGTAGGCGAGAACGGCTCGGGTAAGTCAACTCTGATCGAGGCGATCGCCCGGCGGTGCGGACTGCACATGTGGAACCAGCCCAAACGGCGCACGGCTGCGTCCGTGCTGCGGTTGAGCGATCACTTGGATGTCACGCTTGCGAACGGGGCCGTCAAAGGTGGGCTGTTCAGCGCCGAAACCTTCCGCGATTGGGCGGAATTCCTGGACGACGTCACCACCAGCGACCCGGGGCAGGCGAAGTATCACGGCGGTTTCGCGTTGACCGAGCGGTCGCACGGCGAGGGCATCCTGGCGTATTTCCGGGGGCGCTACAAGATTCCCGGGCTGTACTTCTTGGACGAGCCCGAAGCGGCCCTGTCGCCCGCCAGCCAGGTGGATCTGCTGCGCCTTCTGGCGGACTATCGCCGTCAGGGCCATGCCCAGTTCATCGTGGCGACGCACTCACCCATACTCATGGCCCTTCCTCGAGCCCAGATCTTCTTTTTCGGAACCGCCGCCATCGAGGAGATCGACTACAAAGAGACCGGGCACTACCGCCTCTATCGTGATTTTCTCGCGGACCCGGAGTCCTTTCTGACCGGATGACCGAAAGATGCGAAGACCCCGCCACCGGATGAGGGCGACGGGGTCTTCATGGACGAGGACATAGCCGGCGAAGGCACGAATCCGTTTGATGGAGACATGGCCTCAGATCAGCTCGGGACTCCGCCCCCGCGCCGAGGTCGGCAGATTGTTATTCCACGGAGAGTTTCACCTGGAAGGTCTGGGCGGGCGGTACATTCTCCCATGGGCGCGAGTAGACGAGCTTCAGCGTGCCCTCGCCCTTTGCGACGGTTTGAAGCTCGAACGTCAGGGCGCCGCCGGCGCCGAGCGCCGTGCTATCAGCCTTGAAGACTGGTTCTCCCAACTGCTTGTAAAGAGCCGCGCCGCTCGAGGGAGCCGTCAGTTGCCAGGTGTACCCGGTGGTGGGATTGCCCGGCAGCGTCACCTCGATGGTCTCTCCAGTCTTGACGGTGAAGGTCTTGCCGTTGTCGGTTTGCTGAAGGACCAGGCCGTTGCTGGAAGCACTTGCGCTCGAGCAACCAACCGCCACGGTCACGGTCAGCAGTAACAGTAGGACGCATGCGAGAACGGACACGGACTTCTTGCTCATCTTGCTCACCCCCTGACGATCTGTTGTCTGAAAGTCGAGACGATAGTCGAAGAATCGCGCTCCTGCTCGTCTTGACGGAACTAGGACTTTGTGAAGTTGCTTCAAGTTCCCTGTGCCCGTGAGCGGACAGGCGACCGGTCTCGACTTAGAGCTCGTTTCAAAACGAAGCTTTGGCTGCCGAGTGCGCGCTAGTCGGCGCGATGCGGCGTCCTCAGTCGCCCCCGCAGCGCTGCTACGGAGTCTCCCTGCGTCCTGTCCTTGTCTCGCACTCGCCGATCGCGCCCTGACAGCAAAGCGTCATTCTGAAACGAGCTGTTAACGGCGCCTCGGGATACGGAGGTGAAAGACGGAGGGCGGGCGGAGGAGGGGCGGGGGAGCGGTTATTGATCAGGCCGAGTAGTCGTCTATGGTCTCGGCGCCGGCCAGCGCTGTAGCCTCCAAGGCCTTGCGGGCGGTCGCCTTCTGGTATGCGACTCGACGGCGCCAGACGATCACCCCCAGCATGACGATTATCCCCACTGCGGTGGTCACTATTACCGCCGCTGACACACCCTGGACGATCATTGCCACGAGGTTCGTCACCAAGGTGATCCCCCACAGGATGAGGGTGGTGCGGGTCTGTGACAGGCCGCGCGCCAGAAGGCCGTGGTGTATGTGGTCGGTGCCTGGAGTAGAGAGAGGGTTCTTGCGCCGGATGAGCCTCCGCAGCACCACTTGAAGCGTATCGAGCACCGGGAGCAGGAGGAAGAGCCCGGCGGGGAATAGCGCGAAAACCGTGGTGACTTTCAGATTGCCCAGAATGCTAGAGGCGGCAAGGACGAAACCGAAGAAATAGGCGCCACTGTCTCCCAGGATGATCCGAGAGGGCGGGAAGTTGTGCCGTAGAAAACCGAGGGCCGCGCCGGCGAGGGCGGCGAGCATCAAGATGGCGGCGGTTGGGTTACTGGTGAGAGCGACCACGCCCGGAAACTGAGCAGCGACCGCCAGCAAGCTCAGGCTAGTTATGAACGTGACTCCTCCGGCCAGGCCGTCGACGCCGTCGATGAGGTTCATCGCGTTCGTGATCCCGATGATCCAGATAAGGGTGAGGAGTACGGATAACGCTGCGGACAAGTGGAAACCGAATGTGAATTTGAAGCGGATTCCCGTGCTCACGAGGAGTAGGGCGGTGCACAGTTGCACGATGAGGCGGAACCAGGGCGGCAAGCCGAACTGATCGTCGATAAACCCGGAGATGATGAGGACAGAGCCGCCGAGCAAAACGGCCAGCAGCTGTACCTGCACGTGCTCGATGATGTGCGGGCGGAGGAGAGTGGCGATCACCAATGCGACAACCACGGAAGCGAATATCGCCAAGCCGCCGGCGTTGGGGAGAGGTTCCTTGTTGAGCCGTCGCGGGTTGGGCTCGTCGGCCCAGCCTACCCGAAGGGCGAAGACCCGCAGCCGGGGGATGAACCTCCAGGCCGCCACGCCGGCGATCCCGAAGGTCAACACAACGCTGACCCAACCCACATGACTGGGGGATGAGATGCCGATCGTCTTCAGAAAATGGCTTAATGCACCAAGCACGAGAACGATTGTAGCTTCAACTTCCGTTCCGTGCAGGGGATCGTGCCCATGTGGCTCTCGCTCGATGGCGCTCTGGCTCGCCACTCCTACTGAGGTGCGGAAAGGTCTTCGACAGTTGAATGAACTTGATCGGGGTCCTCGACCCTTGACCGAACGTTGACCGGGGCAGCGTGAAGAGGACCGAGGCCACAGCGGTAAGGGTGTGCTCTCCGTGGAATCGGGCCAGGGACTGGCCCATGTGCGTATCGTTCGAAATCACGCATTCGTGCGTGGCCGACTGCAAGCACTGCGACAAAGGCGGGATCAGGCGAGAAGCCATGTTGACGGCCTCCGCCGGCGACTCCGGAGCTTCTTGGTGCAATCGCGGCGGCCTAGTGTTTGCGCCGGACCAGCTTGAGCGCCGACCACTCGGTGTCGAGCGCGGCCACTTTCACGTCCACCAGACCGGCGCTGAGGGCCAGCTTGCGGATGACGTTCTCGTTGAGCTCGCCGGGCAATCCTCCGTGTCGTTTGGCCGCGGCCAGCTTGATCCACGAGATCCACAGCATCCCACCCGGGGTCAGCCGGTCTTTGAGACTGCTGATGATGTGGGCCAGTTCGGCACGGTTGTTGACGAAGAGATGTATGTAGTCGAGTTCCCCCTCAACGGCCTGTAGCTCTTCGGTAGTCGCAAGAGACAACAGGCCTTCGGCAAGCGGGGCAAGCGGGTTCGCGTCGCCCTCCGGGGCGCCGATGATGACGCCGCGAGTGCCGGCGCGGTAGCCGAGCTTCTGAAAAGCCGGATTAGCTGTAGTCGGGTTGTCGTGGTCGTCAGGCATGCCCTCTCCTTGTTCAGTGGAAAGCATGATACCTCGCCGAGGGGACACGAGATCTACCGGCAGGGCGACGGGATGGCAGCCATGTTCGCAATGAGACCCAGATGAGCGGCCCGGGTGGCTGCTGAGCGTCGCGCTGGCCTGGCCTAGGCGCAAGGACCTGGGCCGCAACAACCGTTCTGGGCGGCCGCCAGGACCCCTGGGGAAGACGCCAGTTTCTGGCGGAGCTCGTCCAAGCTGCTGTTGCTCAAGGAGGCGCTCACCGCGTCCAGGATGGCCCGGCGCTCCGGCCCCATGTCGTCCGCGAGCCGGTAGTGCATCCAGACTCCCTCCCGGCGGTCGTCCACAAGGCGGGCGTTCAGGAGATAGCGGAGGTGCCTCGACGCCTTGGATTGGCTGATCTCCAGGATCTGCTCGAAGTGGCAGACGCACAGCTCCGGCTGCTCCAGCAGCAAGGCGAGCATCTTCAGGCGCGTCTCGTCTGCCATCGCCTTCAGGACCTCGGTCAGTGCACGTGGTGTCAACGCTTCAGCCATGCCCTTATAATCGTTTAAGCGGATGACTTGCATATATACTGGATCGCTACTAAGATAATAGCGAAGTCCCGGCTTGAGTAGGGTGGCGGTTCCAAGACTTGTCGGCAGACATGATTGGCATGGCGGCAGCGGCGACGCAGGATAGGATCACCGGGAGGGGACCTCGTAATCGTGAGGCGCTTGTCTTTTCTCGATAGGTTTCTGAGCTCATTAGCGGTGCAGGCGTTCATCGGCCGGGCATCGACGAACAACAAGGAGGAATCATGAAAGAGATCGATCAAGAAGTCATCCGAGGAGCCGTACGCTCCCGCTATTCCGGGTTCGCCACTGAAAAGACCGGTGGCTGCGCTTCTACCACGCCGTGCTGCTGCCCCACTTCGGACAACGCGGAAACCTCGCGCAGGCTCGGCTACAGCGACGAGG
Source organism: uncultured Thermoleophilia bacterium (assembly GCA_963749535.1). Lineage (GTDB taxonomy): Bacteria > Actinomycetota > Thermoleophilia > RBG-16-64-13 > RBG-16-64-13 > Chersky-299. The sequence continues at coordinate 29,901 of CAVVNF010000017.1, forward strand.
AGCTGGCCTGCGTGCCCGAGGGGGCTAACCTCGGCCTGGGCTGCGGCAACCCTGGGGCGATTGCGGCGCTCAAACCGGGTGAGGTGGTCGTCGACCTCGGCAGCGGGGCCGGCTTCGACTGCTTTCTGGCAGGGCGGCGGGTGGGAGAGACCGGCCGTGTCATAGGCGTGGACATGACTCCCGAGATGGTGTCCAAGGCCAGGGAAAACGCCCACAAGGGAAACGTCGCCAACGTCGAGTTCCGTCTGGGGGAGATAGAGCACCTTCCGGTTGCGGATGCCTCGGTCGACGTGATCATCTCCAACTGCGTCGTCAACCTGTCACCTGACAAACCGGCCGTCTTCCGGGACTCTTTCCGCGTCCTCAAGCCGGGCGGCCGCCTTGCGATCAGCGACGTCGTGGCCACGGCACCCCTGCCCGAGACGGTATTGGCGGACATGGAGCTACTGTCCGCGTGCATCTCGGGAGCCGCGGATCTGGATGCGCTTGAATCGATGCTCGCGGAGGCTGGTTTCGAGCAGATCGAGATTTGCCCCATGGAGGAATCGCGAGAGTTCATCCGGGAGTGGGAACCGGAGAGCAAGCTGGAAGACTTCGTGCTGTCCGCGACGATCCAGGCGCGCAAGCCGTTGTAGCGACGTGACCCCCGCTGGGCGCGGGAGCCGTGTCTGTGGCCATACGGGTGTCCACGGTCCGAGCGAGCGGCCACGGTCCTGCGCGATTTCCTCATTCATGATAGAAAGTACGGTCGAGATGTAGTTCCGAGCCGTCCTCACGAGGCCGCGGCGCGGTACCAGGCAACCTCGTTGATGTTGGAGGAGACGATATGGAAGTGCTGGATCAAGGGGTCAACGCGATCTTCATGGATCCCGATCCGGACAAGGCTCGCGAGTTCTTCCGCAAGAAACCGCGGGCCATGGTCGACAAGCGGATGACCGAGAAGGAAGCGGTGGAGAGGTTCGTCCCTGACGGCTGTTACCTCGCGATCGGCGGGTTCGGGGCCAACCGCATCCCCAACTCGATCGTCCACGAGATCGTGCGGTCCGCGCAAAAAGAACCTGGGCTTTCTCGGCCACACGTCCACTCACGATTTCCAGGTGCTCTGCGCAGGCAAGTGTCTTCAACCGCCTGGATTCCGCCTACATCGTGGGGCTCGAAGCCCGCGGGCTGTCGCCGAATGCCCGACGCTATATGGAGTCCGGCGAGGTGCAGGTGACCGAATGGAGCAACTACGCGCTGGCCGCCCGCTTGAAGGCCGCCGCCGAAGGCGTCTCCTTCGGGCTCATCCGCAGCATGCTGGGCACTGACACGTTCAAGATGTCGGAGCCAAGGTCATCGAGTGCCCTTTCACAGGCAAGAAGATGTCGCCGTGCCGGCCATCTGGCCCGATGTGGCCGCGATCCACGTGCACGAGGCCGACATGTACGGCAACGCGGTCATCCGCGGCATCTCGGTGGCCGATCTGGAGCTGGCCCGGGCAGCGAAGCGCCTCATCATCACCACCGAACACGTGGTGAACAACTCCGTGATACGCGATAACCCCACAGCCACCGTCGATCCCCTTCTACCTGGTGGACGCTGTGGTCGAGGTGCCTTATGGCAGCTATCCGGGCAATATGCCGTATCTCTACTTCTCCGACGAGGAGCATCTCGCCGAGTGGATGAAGGTGGAGAAGGATCCAGAGGCGTTCGAGAAGTTCCTGGATCATTACATCTACAGCGTCTCCAATTTCGAGGAGTATCTGGAGCGTTGCGGTGGTCTCAAGAGGATGGAAGAGCTTCAGAAGCTCGAGAACTTGGTAGAGAACTGACGACGCTCAGGGCGAAGGAGCTTGCAGATATGGCACCCGAATACAACATGATGGAACTGATGATTTGCGTGGCGTCCCGGTATCTCGAGGACGGCAAGACCGTGGCGGTCGGCACCGGCGCTCCCTGCGCCGCAGCGATGCTGGCGCAGAAGACACAATCCCCCAACCTGGTCATTCTCTTCGAGGCCGGCGGCGTCGCGCCCTTGTTGCCGCAGATGCCGATCTCCGTCGGCGATTCGCGCACGTTCTACAGGGCGGTCATGGCGGCCGGCATGGCCGAGATGATGACCACCTGCGCCCGGGGGCAGGTGGATTACGCCTTTCTCGGAGGCGCGCAGATCGACAAATACGGCAACATCAACTCGACCTGCGTCGGCGACTACTACCATCCCAAGGTCCGCTTCCCGGGTAGCGGTGGCGCCAACGATTTTGCGTCGATATGTTGGCGGACGATGATCATGACCGTGCACAGCAAGGCCCGGTTCGTGGAGAAATGCGACTTCATCACCTCGCCCGGCTTCCTCACCGGCGAGGGCGCGCGCGAGGCCGCGGGACTGCCGGAAGGCGGCCCCTACAAGATCATCACCGATCTGGCGGTGATGGGTTTTGACGACAAGACCAAGGCCATGACGGTCGAGTCGCTGCATCCGGGCGTGGACGTGGAAAAGGTGCAATCAGAAACCGGCTTCGAACTGATCGTGCCCGCGCATATCGGCCACACGGCTGCGCCGACCGCTGAGGAACTGCGGATACTCCGCGACGAAGTGGACCCGCTCAGGCTGGTGATCGGCCGCTCGTAGTAGGAGGATACGGCTCGCTCGGGGCCGCCAGAGGAGATTTGACAAGGGCCCGTTCCGGTCTCACAACCGGGACGGGCCTTCTCTTTTGCGTCAAGCTGGACCGAGTGCGGCAATCGGAGCGAGCGAAGCGCAACTCAGGCCGGGCGGTCCGGCATCGAGAGCGAGCGAGCCGGGGCGCAGACGGCCTAAAGCAAGAGCGAGCGGAAGCGGGGCTCAGACGGCCTAAAGCGAGAGCGAGCGGAGCGTTGCTCGGACGAAAATGACAGAGGAGAGTAGTAACCCCCGCGGAGGAGTCGCGATGTGCCATCGCGCAGCCGGAGCGGGGGTTACTACTCGACGAGTCCCTCCACCACGTACGTCCAGCCCGCCTTCTTGTCGCGATGCAGCTTGATAAAGCCCCGCTTTTCGGCATCCTGCAGGAGGGCGCTGAAGCTGCGATATCCGTAGCCCGACTCGCTGAACGACGGCTTCTTGCGCTGCATGGTGTCCTTGACCATGGAGGCGAAGATAGGATCCTTGTTCTCCCGGATGAGTGCGGCGATGGACTCGAGCAACAGGTCGAAGACTTCGCGCTTCTCCGCGGGGATGTCCGTGGAGACCGGGCCCGGGGCCTGGGCGGGCGCCATCTCGAGGTCTTCGTAGAAGATGAACTCGTCGCAGTTGCCGGCTAGGAGATCGGAGGTGGACTCTTTCATCCCCAATGCCGATCACGTGCTTCCCGTTCTCCTTCAACTTGGAGACAAGGGGAGAGAAGTCGGAGTCGCCGGACACGATCACAAAGGTGTCGATGTGCTCCTTGGACCAAGCCAGGTCCATGGCATCCACGGCCAGGCGGATATCTGCCGAGTTCTTGCCGGTCATGGAACGCCGGGGGATCTCGATGAGCTCGATGGCGTTCTCGTGCAGCGGTTTTGTGTACTGCTTGTATTCTCCCCAGTCGGCGTAGGCCTTCTTGACGATGACCTTGCCTTTCTCCACCAGCCGCTCGAGGATCTTGTGGATGTCGAAATCGCCGCGCCGGTGTTTGAAGCCGATGGCCAGGTTCTCGAAATCGATGAACACGGCGAGGGTTCGTTCAGTCTCTGTCATATCGTTTTCGGTGCTCCTTCCTTGAGAACCGCACCTGAGGTGTCGCTACATAGGTGAATAGCTTAGCGAAATTCTAAACGCTGGAAGGATTAATTCTGGAATACGTTCTATTGTCCTGGTAAAGGCGGCACGGCGATGGGATGCGGCGATCCGTTCGGCTTCGCTCGCCGCTTCGCAGTCGAAATGCGCGTTGACGTAGCGGCTCCGGCTACAGGATCTCCAGGAAGCTCTCCATCTGCTGGATGGATTTCTCGGCCTGCGGTCCGCCACGGGCCAGGGCGTCGCCGTCGATGGCGAGGAAGGGGATGCCCGCTTCCATGAAGGCGGTGCGGACCACGGGGACCGAACCTACTCCGTGGCGGCAGCCCCAGTGGTTGAAATGCACGGCGCCGTCCACCTTGAGCTGTTTCGCGAGGGCAAGGGTGAGCCGGGCGCGCCGGGCGGAGGTGCCCCACATGACGTTGTCGGTGAGGCGCTTGGCTAGGCCGGGGAACGGGTCGGCGGGGTCGACGGTCTCGAGGTGCATCTGGCTCATCTCTTCGAACACCACTGCCGCGCCTCGGTTTTCGATGAGGTCGAAGAGCTCGCGATCGTGATGGGGGACCGTATGAAGCCAGAGGAGTCGCTTGCGTGGTCGCCCGTCGGGCGTAGGGTCGACCATGAGGCCGCGGCGGCCGCGCTCCGTAAGCATCTTTTCGAAGTCCTTGGCGCCGGCCTCCGTACCCCAGAGTAGTTGCCCCAGAAAGACGGTCGCGAACACGCGGCGTCCGTTCATCTCGAGGTTTCCGGTGAGGCGCTCAGACATGACGTGGCCCCATGCCATCGATGCCCGGTTGGAGAGCTCGACGCTCTTCGTAAGCTGGGGTTTGCGCCCGGTCCAACGGCCTATGTTCTCGTGCAACTCCCTCATCTGATCGGCGACGTCCGCCACCACCTCCGGCGTCGCTTCGCCTTCGTCCGGCGGCAGAGGCACGCGAATCTCGAAGAAAGGGACGTTGTACCGGGTGGCCAGCATATCGAGCAGGCATTCCTTGCCCAAGCAGAGCGGGGTGGTGCCCAGACACATGGCCGGAGCCGGCAGGAGACCGTTCTCAAGGGCGGCGAGGGCGGTGCGGTGGTAGCTGCAGACGTCCCGGGACAGACGGAGGCGGCCGGTGGCCGCCTCCACGGGGCCTCGCAGGTCGGTACCGGTGAGGACCGCCGAGGCAACCTCGGGGATCATCGGCGTGATGCCATACGAGGTGAGCAGTTCGGTGGGGAAGAGGTAGGAGACCCAGGGTACGATGGCTCCTGGGCGAAAAAGCTCCAAGGAGGCGGCCAGGGCGTCGTATTCGAGGCTGGCTCGCGCAGTGCGGGTCTGCACGGCCTTGAGCTTGGTCTGCATGAGGAAGGCCCTGCGGACCAGGGCAGCGCCTCTCGTGTCGCCGGTGATGTCGGCAAAGCCGGGCATGATCGTCTAGCCCTCCCCGCACACGTCGTCGTCACAGGGGGCGCCGAAAAGATCGTCGTCAAGAAGGTCGTCGTCGAGAAGTTGCGCCTCCAGGAAGGCTTCCACCCGGGTCCGCAGCGGGCCGCTCGACTCGAACGGGAAGCCCACCTCGACGTCCAGGAAGGGAAGACTCCGCTCCTCTGCCAGCTCGGCAACGATCAGCGCGTCGTACGATCCAGGATCGCAGAAGCTTTGGCGCGCATAGATGATGGACGAGGGCTTTGTCTCGTCGAGGCGACGGGCCAGGTGCTCGCGGCGAGGGATGCTTGAGCGCCGGGGGCACATGCCGATCGTGAGCGCTTGCTCGGCAAGGGCGAAGTCACAGCAGATGCGAGATCGAGGTTCGCGCCGGAATCGGCTCCTGACCCCGTCTCGTCCTCGGTCCCGCGTAGGCTTCCGGCGGCTCCGCGCCGAGCTGGGCAAGCGGCCGCCAACGATCAGGCGAGGTACAGGATTCGAGTCCCGCCACAGTGGCACCGAGGTCTTCGACAAGGCGGAGAAGCGAATCGTCGCTGAGAGGCCCGGCGACCACAAAGACGCCCCCGTTCTTGGGCAGGGAGGGGTACTTCACCTGTGGGCTCTGCGCGCTCGCGCTGCCTGTCGAAGCAGGCGCGCCAGTCGAGCCCCCCTGCATCTCGGCAGTTCGGGTGGTGGGGTCCGCCGAGCCGCGCTCATTGAGTTCGTCCACGCCTCTGGCCAGCCACGCGTCGAGCCGGCCGAGATCGCCGGCCAGACGCTCGACGGCCGAGCGGTCATTCGCTCGAGGCATCGGCAGCACGAACACTCGTCCCGGATAGGTGGCGTAAAGCAGATCGCCGGCGCGACGCATCGCATCGCAACCCCCGGGCACGACCACGCGATCCTCCGGCGGAGCTTCCGAGAGCAGCAGATCCCCGGCGGCGACAAGGCGGGTCACGAACGGACACGTCATGGGGTGGACGCTCAAAGCTTCGCGGCGCTGGGGCACCTGGGTTTGTTCGACCGCGTTGCCCAGCCACTGTGCCGTGTACCCGTTGCGGGTGAGTAGGCCCAGCGGGACCAGATTGCATGTGTAGTAAGCGTTTGCCATCGCCCGTGAAGGTTAACCGGCAATAGGCCGCGATGGCAACCCTCGCGAGCGAATATATGTGACCGGTCGACAACTTACCGTCGCGAACGGTTTGTCTTGCCGCTCATCTGGTGCGATATTGGAAAGCGATTCGTTTCCAAAGCAGGCGCTGCTCTTGGAAAATGGCTGTCCTGTGGGTCGAGGGCCGCGTTCCCGATCGCAGAGAGACAACGGGGGGCGAAAGCGGCGCACATACTACAGGAGAGGGAGATGCCTAAGAACAAGGTCGTCAGCCTCGAAGAGGCCATTTCACACATCAAGTCGGGGATGAGCATCGCTATCGGCGGTTTTCTCAGCCAGGGCGAGCCGCTGACGCTGATCCGGGGCTTGAAAGCATCCGACGCCACAGACCTCACCATCGTCGCATGCACCGGGGGCTACAAAGACGAGGGGATCGTTGAGCTCATCAACGCGGGCAAAGTGAGGAAGCTCGTGGCCAGCCACATCGGCACCACACCGGCGGTGGTCAAAGCTTTCCACGAAGGCGCGATCGAAGTGCAGCTCATTCCCCAGGGAACCCTCGCCGAGCAGATGCGGTGCGGCGGCGCCGGTCTCGGAGGCTTCCTCACTCCTACCGGCTTGGGGACCGTCGTGGCCGAAGGCAAGCAGCACATCGAGCTCGACGGAGTCACGTATCTTCTGGAAAAGTCTATCCGCACCGATGTGGCCCTCGTGCGAGCCCACGCCGGCGATGCCTGGGGCAACCTGCGCTATCGCGGCACCGCCCGCAACTACAACTCCGTGGCGGCGACATGCGCGGATTACGTGGTGGCGGAGGTAGAGTTCCTGTATAACCCGGGCGAGATAGATCCAGAGAGCGTACACACCCAGGGCATCTACGTGGACGCCGTCGTGCGTTCGGACATGAGCTACTGCGGCAAGCCGCTCAATTGCGACTGACAGCCGGAGAGAGAGAACAACATGCCAGACATTAAGAACATAATCGCGGAGCGCGCGGGGGCCGAACTCAAAGACGGACAGGTAATCAACCTGGGCATCGGGCTACCGACCCTCGTGGCGAACTATGTGCCCGAGGGGATCGACGTGGTCATCCACACGGAGAACGGCGCCGTGGGCGTGGGGCCTGCTCCAGCTCCCTATTGCGCCGACCCGGACCGCGCCAATGCCGGCGGCCAACCGATCACGCTCGGACCCGGGGGGAGCTACTTCGATTCGTCCACGTCGTTCGCCATGATCCGCGGGGGCCACGTGGACGCCACCTTCCTGGGGACGCTCCAAGTTGACGGCGACGGCAACATCGCCAGCTACGAGATCCCGGGCAAGCTGGTGGCCGGGATGGGCGGGGCCATGGACCTGCTGGCCGGGGCGCGCCTCGTTTACGTGACCACCGAGCATTGCTCCAAAGATGGCAAGACCAAGCTGGTGAAGCACTGCACGTTCCCGCTCACCGGTGCCGCTGAGGCGGACGCCATCATCACGGAACGGGCTGTGTTCCGGCGTTACCTGGACCGTGGTTTCATCCTGGAGGAAGTGGCTCGCGGCTACACTCTGGAAGACATCGCGGCTGCCACAGACATGGTCTACACGGTCTCGGAGACGGTGAAGATGGAGGCATTTGGTCCCGCAAAGGACGAATAGGCCGGGCGGCGAGGGCAGTTTGACGATAACGGGCTGACTGACTCAACGGGCCGGCTGACACAGCTGATGATGCGGAGGGCGCGCCTAGGACGCGCCCTCGTTCTGCTCACGGCAGAAACTGCTCGGTGATGCTCACGATGGTCGACCCTGAGCGTTCGATCCACCAGGGCACCGTGCGTAAGGTCGGCCCGGGGGAGGCGTTGCTCTGCCAGTAGCTGAGGAACGTGGCCCAGGTGACTGGTTGTGGGTCCGGCGACTCGAGCTCCGTGAATATCTTGGCCTTCGGGGAAACGGCGAAGGTTCTTAGCTCTTTGCTCTGGTTCTGGATGTAGTAGTCGTTGTCGAGGGTCCCGCCGGGCGGGATCACGCCGTCTGCTATTGCCGCTTGGACGGCGGCCTGTCCTGTGAGGAGCAACACGTAGTCAATCTCGAGGGAGCGTTTCCCACCGGCCTCCGAGACTTTCTTGATGAAGCCCAAGGCCTTGATATCGCCGTTGGGCAAGCGGGTCTCCGCGTTGGACAGGGGACCGGCGCTCGTGGAGGTGGTGGAAGAACTCGGCGCCGAAGAGCTGGTCGACGAGGTCGCCGAGGTGGAGGACGATTCCGACGTGGCTGTGGACTGGGTGGTGGTGCTCGACGCGGACGCCTGGGTCGTACTCGGCCCGCTCGTGGAGCTCGGAGTCCCTCTACCACACCCGGCCGTCACGAGTGTCACGGCAGCGAGCACGGCAGCGACCACGAAGGCAGTGGCCGCCAGGCCTCTGCGCGAGCGGCTCCTGGGCGACGGGTGCCTTGGCGACAGCCTCGTCGGCGCGAGGCCCCTCGGCGAACAATGCGGCTTGGTCCCCATTTTGTCCCCCTCGCTGCATCCGCGGTTCTGGCTCCTCGCCAGTTTACCCTGCAGCCGCAACCATCGACCCGCCGGATGACGAGCTGACAAAGGAAATGGCCCGATCTTCTCCGGCCCAAGGAGTGGCCGGAGGTCTGCAGAAAAACGACCAGGTGACTTTCGGACGGCCGGGCCAGGCCGACCGCCGGGAATGCCGATGCCACCACACTCCAGCGTGAGCTGCAAGCTCACCCAAGACCATAACGTCTTTCCACCCTTACGGGAGGTGATGCGCCAGCACTGCGGGCACTGTTTCTTCCCATAGCGTATGACCCCTCCTTTCTGGGACGGCTTGCGAGTAATCTTTTCTCTGGGGCCGGTACTCTGCCCGCTGGCGCTCGGCGCGTCGTGGATCCGAGGGGCGGGATACCTGCCATGTAACGAAGGAGACCTCTACCAGCCGGAGTCGAAGGTGCCACGCCGCGCCAAAGCGTCGGACAGCAAAGGAGCAGGGCTTGATGAAGTACGACATCTACACCGCGGTGGCCATCCAGAATGAAGTGAAGGTGGTCAGTGACCGTTCCGACATCGACCGCAACCTCACTCGGTGCCTGGAGCTGATCGACTCCGCCCCTCAGCTCTGCTACACGGCGAGAGGAGGGTACGAGGGTAGCTGGGCTCCGATCAAACTCGTCAGTTTCTCTGAGTTCTTCATCCAGGGCCACGAAGGCCACTGGCCGTACCAGCACTACCTCGACAACGTGTTGATCGAACTCCCGGGTCCGGAGACCGAACGCCTGGCCGCGAAGGCCCGGGAGCATAACATCTACATCGCCGGCTGCGCCCTCGAGCGCGATCCCGAGTGGGCGGACGACGGCTACTTCTTCAACACGCACTTCGTCATCAGCCCGGCAGGAGAGATCGTCCACAAGTACCGGAAGATCACGACCGCCACGCACTATGAACTGTCTCTCAGCCCGCACGACATCTACACGCGTTGGATCGAACGGTACGGCGACCGGCTCGAGAGCTTCCTGCCGGTTACCGAAACCGAGATCGGTCGGATCGGCACCATCACCTGCATGGACGGCCACTTCCCGGAGACCGCCCGGGCTCTGGGCGTGCAAGGAGCCGAAGTGATACTGCATCCTCTACTGATCGACCCGATGATGTCGCCGCCATCGGAGACCTGGCAGATGATGAACCGTATGCGCGCTTGGGAGAACCTGGCCTACGTGGTCTCGGCCTCGTGGGGCGCGTTGCTGGGGGCGCGGCGGCCAAAGATGACGGCACCGGGCAAGTCGATGATCTGCGACTACAATGGGGCGGTCGTGGCCTACGCCGATTTCCCCGGCGAAGCCATCATCTCCGCTACCATAAACCTGGAGGAGCTCAGGCGCCGCAGGCTCGATCCTAGCCGCAACTTCCTTGCTCTGCTCCGGAACGAGGTATATCGCAAGATCTACGAGGGATCTATCTACCCGCCGGACCAGTTCAGCGAGGGCAATCCCCAGACCCGCACTGCCAGGGACCCCTTGGACACCATCCGCGACTTCGTGAAGGACGGCCGTTACGTGCTTCCCGACAAGTTGCCGGAAGGGTTCTAGTCACGCGAACACTCAGAAGAAGCAGGCGGGCACGCCGGGCAGCACTCACGGGCGGATGCGCTAATCGAGTGCCGCCCGGCGTGACTGGGCCTGTAACATTGGCGCTGGCTACACGGTCTTGGCGCCGGGTTCGCTTTGGAGGCTGATGGCCTTGTCGCGCGGGCGGCGAGACAGTAGCCTAGTGCAGTCCTGAGTCAAAGCTGGGGGCGGCAAGTGTGAACAACCGCAGGCAAGTAATGACCGTGCTGGGTCCGCTGGCGCCTGAGCAACTTGGCGTCACTTTGCCGCACGAGCACGTGCTCTGCGATATCACGTGCCTCTGTCCGCCCCCTCAAGACGAAAATCGCCGCGAGTTCCTCGAGCGGCCTGTAGAAATGGGCATCCTCGGGCTCATCCGCCGTGACCCGCTCTTCAACCGCGATAATTGCCTCCTGGACGATGTGGATCTGGCTGTCCAGGAGATCCGCGAATTCAAAAAGCTGGGCGGCGCCACGATCGTAGATCTGACCTCGGAGGAGGTAGTAGGTCGCGACCCGGTAGCCCTGCAGGCCGTCGCACGGGCAACCGGCGTTAACATTGTCTGTGGATGCGGCCACTACCTACACTTCGTCCACCCACTAGCTGCGGCCGAGGAGACGATGGAAGCGATCGCCGAGCAGCTTGTGGTCGAGCTCGATGAAGGCATAGGGAGCACCGGAGTGCGGCCGGGCATCATCGGGGAGATCGGCACCAGCGACCCCATCCATCCCCAGGAGGTCAAGATGCTCGGCGCGGCGGCCCGGGCTCAACAGAAGACCGGCGCGGCCATCACGGTGCATTGCAACCTGGGCACCCGAACTGGGGCTCAGGTGCTGCGCTTGCTCGATGAGGCCGGCGCCGATCTATCCCGCGTTGTGCTGGGCCATGTGGATTTCGCTCTCGGCCACCTGGATGTGTCGTTCGAGGGCGCGGTGAGCTACCACAAGCAATTGGCGTCGAGCGGATGCTTCATCGAGTATGACACCGTCGGGGCAGACGGCTACTTCCGGGGAACCGGAGCAGAGCGGCCTTTCTGGGCTCCGTCGGACCGGCAAAGGGCGGAAGCCATCGCCCGTCTTCTGGATGCGGGGCTCAGCGACCAAGTGCTCATCTCTCACGACATCTGTCTCAAGCACTATCTGCTCCACTACGGTGGCTTCGGCTATGGCCACATCCTCCGTGAGTTCAGGCACAACCTCATGGATGCGGGTCTGGGGGAGGCCGACATCCACCGACTGCTGGTGGAGAACCCGGCAAGGATGCTCACCCACTAGTCACGACGCGCTCTTAGTGTGCACGGGGCGACTCCTCGGCGCCTCCGGGCTCGGTAGCGCGCACCTGGCCGTCTCTTCGCGAGCGTCACCCGACGCAACTTGGTCTAGGCGAGATGCTTGATGCCACGTTAGGCAGTGTAATCGACGATCGCCCGGCTGGGATCTGCTCCCGGGCATAGCCCTCTCAAGCCAGTAGTTGCGACCGTCGATACAAGCGTCGACGGTATTGACAGGCGGGACGAAGGGCAAGACGTGGTGAGCGGACAGCTATGGAAGCCAGACCCTGACGATGTGGAGGGCGCTGCTAGCCCGATCGGTGTCAGGCCGAACCTGAGGGGCGGGCGCCGCCAGGCCGCGTGCCCGCACCGTACTGCCCGCCCAGACGTGGGCGAAGCCACGTGCAAGGCCAGTGGCTCTTCCGAGGCAATTACCGAAGGTACGGTTGGCGGACGATGGTCGATGGTCCTAACCCCGAGCCAGACCTCTTCGCGCCGTAAATCCGCCCCCGTAGCCGGATCTTGGTTCGGTGGCCCGGCGGAGGAAGCGCTCCGACGGAGCGAGGAGCTCCACAGTTCGCTCATCGAGACCATGATGGATGGATTTGCCTACTGTCAGATGCTATACGACGACGAAGGTCTGCCTATAGACTGGGTGTACCTAGCGGTCAACTCCGCGTTCGTTACCCTCACGGGCCTGGATGACATCGTCGGCAAGAGGGTGACCGAGGCCATTCCTGGCGTCCGTGAGGCGTCTCCGGAGCTCTTCGAGATATACGGGCGGGTCGCCTCCGGCGGCCGTCCGGAGAGGTTCGAGATTGAGTTCGCCCCCTTGGCCATGTGGATGAACATCGCGGTCTCCAGCCCCGCCCCCGGCTACTTTGTGGCCGTCTTCGAAGACATAACCGATCGCAAGCGGATGGAGGCTGCTCTTCGTCTCTCCCAACTCTCCCTGGATCGTTCCGGCGACATGATCCACTGGATAGCCAGCGACGGGCGCTTGGTCTACGCGAGCGAATCCTCTGCCAGACGTTTCGGGCTTACGCGCGAGGAACTGCTTTCCCTCACCGTGTTTGATCTGGACCCCACCATGACGCGCGAGGCTTGGCCGGCCCACTGGCAGGAGCTGAAGGTCCGTGGCTCCTTCACCTTCGAATCGGTGCACAAGACCAGAGCTGGAGAGATCTTTCCGGTCGAGGTGACCGTCAATTATCTGGAGTACGGTGGCCGGGAGTACAACTTCTGTTTCACCCGGGACATCACGAAGCGCCGGGAGCTCGAAGCTTCTCTGCGTCTCACCCAGCTCTCCGTCGATCGAGCTGCCGACCTCATCCACTGGGTGGCTCCCGACGGTCGTTTGCTCTATGTGAGCAATTCCACCTGTGTTCGCCTGGGATACTCTCGCGAGGAGTTGCTGGGTATGACTATCTTTGACCTCGATCCCGTTCTCACAGGCAAAACCTGGGATGAGCAGTGGCACCGGATGCGAGAGCTCGGTTCCTTCAGCTTCGAGAGCATCCATCGGACCCAAGCTGGGGAACTGTTTCCGGTCGAGGTCGTGGTCAACTACGTGCGCGAGGAAGGCTCGGAATACAACTTCGTCTTCGCCCGGGATATCGGCCGGCGCAAGAAGGCGGAGCAGGACCTGCACAAGGCCAAGACCGCTCTCGAGGTCCAGAACCGGGAGCTTCGTGAGGCTCGCGACGCCCTCGCGCTCCTAGCCCGCACCGACTCCTTGACCGGATGTCTCAACCGCGGGGCCGTTCTTTCCCGGTTGGACGAAGAGCTCGAAAGAGCAGACCGGGAGGGAAGCCCGCTAGTCGTCGGCATGATCAACGTCGACCATTTCAAGGAGATCAACGACACCTACGGCCACGCAGCTGGTGACCAAGTGCTGCGCGAGGTGGTTGCGCGTTGCCTCGGTGCTTTAAGGCCGTACGACGTGTTCGGTCGCCTCGGTGGGGATGAGTTTCTGGTCGTGATCTCCGCGGCCGGGGAAGAAGAAGCGCGAAGTGCTTTCAGTCGCATCCATACGGCTATCACCGACAAGCCAATCGTGGTGAACGCCGAGCAGATCCCGATGAAGGTGAGTATTGGCGGCGTTCTCAGGAGCGCAGAGTCGGCTACCGCTCTCATAGGTCTGGCGGACGAGGCACTGTATGAGGCCAAGGCTCTGGGCCGCAACCGTCTCGTGATGTACGGCTCGGGCCCCGAAGCCGGCAGCTCATCGCTCCCTCCGAGCAAGAGGGTCACCGAGTTCCACAGCGCCAGGGCGTGACGGGGGCCGGCCGAGGAGGCTGCGAGCCGACAGATCACACTCTGACCAAGAACAGGGGCACCCGGGGCACTCGAAACACCCGAAATGGGAATCGGCAGCGGAAGATCGAGGCTAACGGCCAGTTCGGCATGACCTCATCGAGTAACGCCCACTCCGATCTACTCGTCGGGCGACAAGCGCAGTGAGCTTTCGACGGTGCAATCCGCGGAAAAGAAGCTGCCGACGCACTGGTCGCTGGTGCGCGGATAGCTGAGATGGGCATCGCCGCGTGGTTGATTTGAGGCAGCCCGCCCCACGTGAAGGGGTCCGGCGTCTTGTCCGTCCTATCTCCTAACCCGCGTTCAGCTTGTCGGGATAGGGAATAGGAAAGGGGGAAACGGGCCATTCTGTGACAGGCTCCGTTGAAAGTTGGAGATCCGCTCCGCTCGCGCCCGGCTTCGCCGGTCGCTCGCTGTCGATGGTCCCGGCTCCGGGGGTGCTTGCGCGGCTCCCTCGCTCCGCCTGTGGCGGCATGTCCGACGCGAGAGGTGGGATGTATGGTTGTACCGAAGATTCCCGCTGCGCGGCTCGCTCTCCTCTAGGGCGCTCGCGCCCTCAACTCCGGGTCGCCGCTGCGCGGCTCGGTCCCTCTAGGCGTTTCGGCTCTGGGTTTGCTGATCGCGGCTCACCCCGACACTTGACAGCTTAGCGTATCCGTCGCGCGGATGGGCTGCTATCAATCAAGACTTGGGCTACGCGGCTGGCTCGATGGGCGAGAGCCCCCAGCGGCCGAGCTTGGCGGCTACCGAAGGGGGCTCTAGGAAGAAGGAAGATGAGGACTGCCTACAGGGAAGGCCCGGCGCGCCGCCAAACCGGCCATGTGCCCTGGGCCTTTTCCCGATAGGTCCTGCCCGAGCCTCCGAGTTCATTGTAGACGGTTCCTCCCGCGGAAGAGACCACGGAGTGCTTAGCCGACGTAAACCTCTTTCAAACTCGCTATGCTCGCTGCGCCTTCCCCGACCTACGTGGCGAAATCTTCGGTCGAGCCGCTGAATCGGCGAAGACCAAGCGTCCACTGTGGGGCGTACGCCGGAGGTAATATGATCGACGGTGACCTGAAATAGCGGCCAGGCTACTTGTGGGGGCCGAGGGCACGGGTCTTCAGACGCCGACCCAGCTGATGCAAGGGGGGAGTAATGCCCGATCTGTCTCTTCTGGATAACGCATATTTCGTGAGGGGCTTAGAAGTTTCCCCGGGCGGCCTCCTGCAAGATCATCTTCTCCAGGGTAAGGTCAGAGACCGCCCTGCGCAGTCTTGCATTCTCATGCTCCAGGTCTTTCAGGCGCTTAGCCTGGGAAACATCGAGGCCGCCGTACTCCTTACGCCAGCGGTAGTAGCTCACCTCGCTGACGCCGATGGCTTTCACCACCTCGGGTACTTTGTTGCCCTGGCCTAAGAGGACCTCGGCCTCACGCAGCTTGGCAATGATCTCCTCGGGGCGGTAGTGCTTCTGGGACATGATCTACTTCCTCCTTCGTCGGTCCGAAACCATAACCTAAAGCTGGACCGGTTTCAGGGGGTCAGGTCACCCTCCCACCCGTCAGCGAACGCGACCAGCGAGCGAGCGCGGAAGCGAGGGCTGACCCTGTCATCGCTGATCTTTATGAAGATGTAACAATCAGCCGCTTCCCGGACATTTAGGAGAGTAGTGGACTCCCCGGCAAGCCGTCGCGGACGATGTTCAGCCGAAGGAGGGAGCCGTGCAGTGATTGGCAAACCGAACCGATAATTTCCATACGGTCAGGCCCGAGAAGGAGGTGTGCCTCAGTGAAGACCAAGCGGCCGCTTCTTCCTATCCGCTAACCCCGGTCGCGCTCACCCCAGCGCTGACGCTTGGGCCAGCGGCGTTGAACGTTCCACCACCGCTGAGTACGCAAATCAAGGCTGAGAACGAGGAGGTGTGGCCATGATCCAAGTAGCCACCTATCCGGACGACCTCAAGCTGTGGAAGCCTCCTGACATGTCACCTTTTTACCTTGAGGTCTTTGGTGAAACGAAGCCATTTCTTGACCAACACTACGCTGAAGTCCTTCCCCCCGGGTTAGCGGACGGAACGGCGGCACAAACTACGGCGGCCACTCCCGTATACGAGTACTGGTGGACGATAGGCCATCACGTGCATGAGACCGATGATCAGTTGGACAAAGATCAAAGCCCAGTTTGGTACAAGTTTGACGCGAAGGGCATTGCGGCCCGCGTCTTCATGTTCTTCCCTGTCTGCTATGGCTGGCGGATCAAGGAACTCGCAGCTACAGTCAAATACCTGAGCCCGGTCCGCGAGGCCGATTCCCTGCTCTCTGCTATTGCGAAGGATTGGAAGGAAGCATCCCCATATATCGGAGTCGCGGGACAAGTGGCGAGCTTGGCAGCCGTAGTACCCGAGGTTGGCCCCGTCTTCAAAGGAGCTTCAGATATTCTCGATGCACTGGCAAAACTTCAGATTAACTCCGTGCCACCCGCGGGAGACTTCAAATGGTCGGTCGCCAAAGTCACCGATTGGGACGACGAGTGCGGAGTGCTGCAGGGCGTCATGTGGGAGCTTCCCGGAAAAATGTTCGACACACTGGGTAGCCGCCTGACAGGCAGTTTGGCGTTGAGCTTCATTCCCGTGTGTGCTAAAGGGCACACCGAGTGCACAGGTCCCACACCTGGCGACCTCCGCGCACACGCCTTCGTTTATCCGAAAGATGATAAGCCGGTTCGGGGGCCCAAGGACATCAAAACATCCGTGCGTCTGGAGCTGTCTCCTCATTAGCCCGCGAGAACATAGCTGGGGGTCTTCGTCTCAGGAGCTGTCCAGGTTCTTCGTCCCGCTGTTCTCGCGCAGTCAGCCGAGCGACCGGCGAAGCCGGGCGCGAGCGGAGCGGATCTCTAACTTTCAACGGAGCCTGTCACAGAATGGCCCGTTTCCCCCTTTCCTATCCCCTAACCCGCGTTC
>CAVVNF010000018.1:0-198117 GCA_963749535.1 uncultured Thermoleophilia bacterium
GAGGGAGATGGGATGAGAAGGCCAGCCTCCCCGGGGTACCGTTAGGTCCCCAATCCAAGGACGGGCTCAAGGCCCAATTTGAAGGAGGCTGGCATGTCGAACATTAGCACCACGACTGACCGGAACAAATTGACGGTGGGGTTGGATGTCGGCGATCGCTACACCCAGATCTGCGTTCTCGACGAGGACGGGGCGATCCTGGAGGAAGGCCGGGTGGCGACCTCACCGCGGGCCTTCCAGCAGCGCTTTGCGGCTCTCCCCCCGGCGCGGCTGGTGCTGGAAGCCGGGTCCCATTCTCTGTGGGCCCATCGGCTCCTTGGGCAACTCGGTCACGAAGTGATCGTGGCCAATCCTCGCATGCTCCGGTTCATCTACGGAAACGACTCCAAGAACGACCGAGCCGATGCTGGATACCTGGCACGGGTCGGGAAGCTCGATCCGGACCTGCTCCACCCGATAACCCACCGTAGCGAAGAAAGCCATGCCCACCTGGTCCTGCTTCGCAGTCGGGAGATACTGGTGCGCTCCCGGACCCGGCTCATCAGTCACGCCCGCGGGCTGGTGAAACCATTCGGGGTCAAGCTGCCCCACTGCGGGGCACAGGTCTTCGCCACCAAGGCGCGGGAGCATGTGCCCGAGATCCTGCTTCCGGCTCTCGGTCCCGTCATCGATATTATCTCCGTCCTCACCCAGCAGATCCGGGACCTGAACGACAAGATCGATACCCTCGCCCGCGAGAGCTACAAGGAAACCGCTCTTCTTGCCCAGGTACCGGGCGTGGGCACCCTGACAGCGCTCGCGTACGTCCTCACCATAGAAGATCCCGGCCGGTTTTCGCGAGCTCGGGCCGTGGGTTCCTATCTTGGTCTTCGCCCTCGCCAAGATGAGTCGGGAACGCTCAAGCCTCAACTTCGTATCACCAAGGCCGGAGACACGTTCCTTCGGCACCTGCTCGTCGAATGCGCCCACTACATCCTCAGCCCCAATGCCCAAGACACTGATCTTAAACGCTGGGGCCTCAAGCTCTCAGAACGAGGGGGCAACGCTGCCAAGAAACGCGCCGCAGTGGCCGTGGCCCGCAAACTGTCTATCCTCCTTCTGCGTCTCTGGACAACCGGAGAGATCTACGAGCCGCTTCGGAGCACGGCGCGGCGCGGAGAACCTGACCGGGTGCCTTCCAGCTAAAACAGCGGGGGAGGTGAGCCACACGAGATAAGAACGACGACAGCGGCACCCCCTCGGCGAGGCTAGGACCCCAAGAAGCCACGTCCGCGGCGACTGCGAACCATGTTGAGGTCTCGGAAGGAAAGACCGGAGCACTGGCCAACCTTTCGAAGGCCGCGAGGGAGATTGGCAGCGCCGCACCTGGTCGGACCCCAACTTGGACAGGACCGTAGTGTCCACAAGAAGTCCGAATGGAAGCATGGGTCACGGGCTTGGCATCGCCAGTCGAGACGCGAAGGAGGAAGAAATACGAGTTGACAGAGGCCGCCCTTCTCATGGAAACATGGTGACGGTTCTTGCGAATCTTAAGAAAGTCGGAGGCCGCCATGCCCCACGCCACCGCCCTCGCCTTCCCCGAGGAGAACCTCGTCGGCTGGGAGCGCGCCATGATCGCCTTCCTGGTGGAGAAGGAACGCCGGTCGGGATCCTCCGCACGGTGGAAGGCTACTCCCGCATGCTCCAAGACTTCTTCGGGCGAGTGCCGAAGCCCCCGGACCAGGTGACCGTGCAGGAAGTCTTCGTGTGGGCCCACGGCAAAGGTGTTTCCGGCAAGGACCCCTCTCCGGTCACCATCGGCGCCCGCATGGCCTGCCTCTCGTCCTTCTACCGCTTTCTCATCCGCATGGACATTGTCCAGAGGAATCCCTGCGACAGGCTGGAGCGGCCGCGGACCTCCACCCCACCGGCCCGAGGGCTCTCGGCCGAAGAGGTTCGCCGGCTCCTGGCGGTCATTCCCGACACTCCTCCGGGCCTGCGTGACCGGGCCATCATCCTCACCCTGGTCCTCACCGGCCGCCGGCGAGCCGAGGTATTTCGCCTGACGCCGGCGACCTCATCCTTCGAGAACGAGGTCTGTTTCTACTGCCTACACGGGCAAGGGTGGCAAAACTGGACGCCGCGAGCTGCCACGCCCGGCCGTGGAGGCGCTCAGGGCCGCGCTGGCGGCCTACGGGCGCGAGCTTGAGCACATGTCGCCGCATGAATCGCTGTGGCCCTCTCCGGCCGCCACGGGCGGGGAAGGGCTGAGAAGCGCCACCTTTTACGGTCGCTTCCGCCGGTATCTGGCGAGAGCCGGTCTTCCTGCCGCCGGGCTGCACGTTCTTCGTCACAGTGCCGCCAAGCTCAGGCGGGATGCCGGGGAGAGCATCGAGGATGTGTCCCGGTTTCTGGATCACAGCTCTCTGGCCGTGACCACGCACCTACCTGCGCCGCCTAGAAGGTCAGGAGGACCTGGGCTGGGGCAAAGTGGCGGAGGCCATCGGGCTGTAGAGCCCAGCGACATAGCGTCTTCCTGGACCTTGGTGGACTACGTAGACACTATATCAGATAGACTGCATGTCGGTTGTCTGGTGTCACCGCCGGCCGCCACAACGCGTGGCAACCGCCACTACTGGAGGTGGACATGAGTCAGGTATGTGCTCTACGTCGCCGCGGGCCTCACCGGTCTGTGGGGCATGGCCCATCTCTTCGCCACCAGGGGCGCGGTCGCCGGCTTTGGCGACATATCGACCGACAACCGTCGTGTCATCACCATGGAGTGGATAGTCGAGGGCGTGGCGCTGATCTCGGTAGCCGCCTTCGTCGCTGTCAGTGCCGCGATCGAGCCCCACGCCCGTCTCTCTTCGGCCGTGTTCGCAGTGGCGATCGGTACTCTTATCGCGCTCGCGGTCGTCTCAATCTTCACCGGCTTCCGCATCGCGTTTCTACCCTATAGGCTCTGTCCGTTCATCTTCGGCCTCTCCGCGGTGCTGATTGCCGTCGGAGCATGGTCCTGAAAGGGCGTGCGCAAGACACCGAACACGCGAATCGAGCAGATTGGTCGACCAGGTCAAAGGGCAGGGCACGAGGCCAGGTTCCGGCGGCTACCTCCTTGCTCCAAATGTCTGGCGGCGCAGCCCAGCCCACCATGCCTCGACACGCGCCAGCCGGAGCCAATGTGGAGTGTGCCACGTCGTTGCCAGTATAGTTGGCTGTGACAAAGCATAAGGAAGGATCTCGTGCCCGACCCGGTTCGCGTTCGCTTCGCCCCCAGCCCTACCGGCGCTCTCCATGTCGGCGGTGCGCGTACGGCCATCTACAACTGGGCGTTCGCCCGTCGAAACGGTGGCACCTTCATCCTGCGCATCGACGATACCGACTCCGAGCGCTCAACCGCAGAGAACACCGCGCAGATCCTCCGCTCCCTTCGGTGGCTCGGGATCGACTGGGACGAAGGACCCGAAGTCGGCGGTCCGTTCGGCCCCTACTTCCAGACAGGCGTGCCGAGAACCACGCGGCGGCTCTGGAACGCATGAAGGCCAACGGCAGCGCCTATCCCTGCTTCTGCTCCCCCGAGGAACTGGAAGCCAAACGGACGTCAACGCGCGCCATAAAGGGTGTCTCCGGTTACGACAAGACCTGCAGACGACTGGACTCCGCTGCCGTCTCCGCGCGCCTCGCAGCCGGAGAGCCCCACGGCTGGCGGTTGGCGGTACCCGAGAATCGAGGCGACATCATTGTCGATGACGCGGTTCGCGGCGAGACGGCCTTTCCGGCAAGCGCCATGGACGATTTCGTACTGGTACGCAGCGACGGCACTGCCACCTACAACTTCGCTACCGTGGTCGATGATGCCGACATGCAGATAACCCACGTCATCCGCGGTGATGATCACCTCTCGAACACGCCGCGTCAGAGCCTCGTGTACGAGGCTCTCGGCCATCACGTGCCGATGTTCGCCCATCTCTCCATGATCTGGGGCCCGACGGTAAGAAGCTCTCCAAGCGTCATGGTGCAACATCAGTCGAGGCGTTTCGCGACGAGGGGTACCTGCCCGAGGCGCTGCTCAACTACCTGGCGCTGCTCGGCTGGTCGCTCGACGGCGAGACCACGATCGTGCCTCCCGAGGTCCTGAAGACCCACTTCTCGCTCGAGCGGATCTCGGAAAGCCCGGCCATCTTCGATTTCGAAAAGCTCGAATGGATGAACGGCGTCTACATCCGGGATATGGAGCCGGACGCACTCGTAGCCCGGGTGTTCCCCTGGATCGAAGAGGCGGGGCTCGCTTCCGCAGGCGACCTCGAGGCCCGGCATGAATGGTACCTCACACTCGCTCCTCTCGTCTCCGAGCGCCTCAAGCGCATGACCGAGATTGTGCCAATGGTGCGATTCCTGTTCACCGAGGAGGTGGCCATCGATCCGACGGCCGCGGATGGCGTCCTTGCCAAGGAGGGCGCAGGACACGCGCTCTCGTCCGCGCAGGACACGCTTGCTCCGCTTGATAGGTGGACCCCGATGCGATCGAGGACGCGCTACGGTCGCTCCCCGAGGTGCTGCATATGAAGCCCAGGTCGGTGTTCCAGGTGGTCCGCGTAGCCGTCTCCGGATCCTGGTGTCTCTTCCCCTCTTCGAATCACTCGCGCTTCTCGGGCGAGAGGTGACGCTCGCCCGTCTGAAGGCCGCACAGTTCGTCGCCACACCCTGATTGCTGCGGTTTGACAGTCCACGGTGCCTGCAGGTAGAGTACGCACTCGCGACCAAACAGCGCATGGCGTGCCGTTGGGGTGTGGTGCAAGTGGAGACACTTCGGATTCTGGACCCGAATAGTCCAGATGCGAGCCCTGGCACCCCAGCCAGCTTGGCCCGTTCGTCTAGCGGTTAGGACATCGCCCTCTCAAGGCGGAGATCACCGGTTCAAATCCGGTACGGGCCACCAAGAACACCGAAGGCCGCTCCTCTGGGCACGGCTTTTTTCCTTCTCACGAGCCAAGACCGCCGCCAGGAGAAAGCTCGGTGGCCGCGCTTCACGCGTGCGGCGTGAAGATGTTGCGGACTTCGCGGTATCGCAGCCGCGCGGCGAGGCACCTGCGTTGAGAGGCCCCGGGATCCGGAGAAGCGATCGGGCTGTCGGACGCTTCTACGCAACCGGTCAGCAAGCCCGGCTTCAACGAAAGACAGCCAGGACGGACTTCGTTCCCGCAACTGGGTCGGTGCTTCGCCCTCAGTCCTCCACTTTGAACACCTTGTCGTGCTCGTGTACCGGTTCGATCACTTTGATCCCGATCACGTCGCCCCGTCTTGCTTCGGTCACAGACAGGTGTTCAATCTGGATCGAGGAAACCACCTGCTCGAGGTCCGTCGAGTGTCCTTCGATGCGGATTACCTCCCCGCCTCTAAGAGTGCCACTCGTCAGACGAATCGCTGCAACCGAGATCTTGTCGAAATCGTGGGTCACCGCTCCAATTTCTTGCTCGGCCATCTCAGCCCCCCGTCTCGACGGTAGTCTTCCTTCCAGCGATGCCTCGCCAGCAGAGCCGGCGACACTGCAGCCGCGCATGGCTCCAGCATAGGCCGACGACCCCTCCTGTCAACACACACGCCCAGAGGCGCGCCAACGAGAACTGGTTCCTGAGCGTCTATACCTCCCGTGATCGAGTCGCGTTCACGGGTGAGACGCACCCGCCAAGGCGGTTAGCCAGCGCCGCGTTTTGCGACCTGGCCTCCAGGTGTAACGCCGTTTCAGTCGATACTGACCTGGCCCGATCATCGGAATGTCAGCGGGCGTTGGCTGAATGTTGGCTGGACGGGCGTTTGGCCGAGACACGGGAATACTGAAGTGGCCCATTAACAGGGACTTTAGGTGGCGGGACCCGGATTTGAACCGGGGACACCATGATTTTCAGTGGTGAGTGCGGGCTGACGACGGCTGTCAAAGCATGTCAATGCGTGTCGTTTAGGCTGCGTGTTGGCGACTTCCAAAGACCGGCCCTGACAATTCCTGACAAACACTGACATGCGGTTCGTTGGCAATCCGTTGGCTGGGCGTTGGCTGGGACCGGCAAAACACCACCGGCTGGAGGCTG
Source organism: uncultured Thermoleophilia bacterium (assembly GCA_963749535.1). GTDB lineage: Bacteria > Actinomycetota > Thermoleophilia > RBG-16-64-13 > RBG-16-64-13 > Chersky-299. Next base: position 6,066 of record CAVVNF010000018.1, read on the forward strand.
ATTCTACTTCCCAACGACTAGGGCAGCGACAGTGGTCGCGGCCTGTGCGGAGAGAGCCGGTATCACGTGCGAGTAGGTGTCCAGGGTGATGGAAACGGTGGCATGGCCCAGCCGATCAGACACCACCTTGGGGTGAACGCCAGCCTCTAGAGCAAGGGTGGCATGAGTATGGCGGAGACCATGCAGATGTATGGGGGGAAGTCCGCTGCGTCCCACCGCCGCGCAAAAGGCTTTGGTCACCCGTTCGGGGTGGATGAGCTTCCCATCCTCACGCGTGAATACCAGCCCGCAGTCTGTCCAGGCTGGACCCCACTCCAGACGCTCCTCCTTTTGGCGGCGGCCCCAGGTCTTGAGCACCGATACCGTGAAGGGATCAAGCGCCACCAGACGCCGGCCCCGGCTCGTCTTGGGCTCGTGCACCTCGACGGCGCCGTTTATGGGCACGAGCGAGCGGCACACCGACAGCCGGGCTCGATCCAGATCAACGTCTTGCCACCGAAGAGCCAGCGCCTCTCCCCTGCGCAGGCCGGTCATGGCCAGGGTGAGCCACAAAGGATAGAGCCGGTCGTTTCTCACCGCCTCCAAGAAGCTGCGCAGCTGCTGGCTCGTCCACACTTGGGTTCTTTCCCCTCCAGCCGCCCCGAGGCGCGGCGGGTCAGCCGCATCGCAGGGGTTGCGGAAAAGCCTATCCCAGCGGACGGCGTCGCCCAGCGCGCGGTGGAGAGTGGCGTGCACTCTTCTTACCGAGTTGGCCGATAGTCCTCCGCTGCCGCAGACCTTGCCGTCTTTAAGGAGCTGGGCATAAAGGGCATTAATCATGACCGGGGTCGGCTTCTGCAGCTTCACGCGGCCGAGCGAAGGGATGACGTGCTTCATGGCCAGAGTCGCGTAGGAGGCATGAGTAGTCGAGCGGACCGTGCTTTCTATGGCCGGTAGCCATTCCTCAAGCAGAAACTCCCGGAGCGTGAGGTCTCTGCGTTCGGTATAAGCGCCGCTCTGTAGGCTGGAGAGACATGTGGTAAGGGCTGCCTGGGCGGCCCTTCTTGTGGGAAACCCCGCCTGGCAGCGTTGGCGCCGCTCGATGGTTTCCTTGAGCTCTCCCCCACACGCCGGGCAGGTCTTCGTCTCTTTGCCCTCCACCCAATGCCGGCGCCCGCAGGTTCGGCAGCGTTGGGCAGGTTGAGGGCCGAGTTCGAGGATGTATTCCCAGGTGCGTCTCTTGCGGACGTGGCCTCTCACTGTCGCAGATCGTCCAATGCCGGAGGAGCTCCATGACCCTCACGCTCGCCGTCGGTGGCGCCCTGCGCCGACTCGAGCCTACGCCTCTCATCCTCAAGGGCTTGGGGCAGGTACTCCTCATACAACTCTTTGCTTAAAGCTGGAATCTCACCTTGGCCCGACCCCCCATACATGATCTGAAGCACCACGTTTTGGGGTTCGTTCCCCCGCCACTCCATGGTGAAAAGCGGGTTCCGCGAGGATAGTAGCGTTCGAGACAACCTCATGGGCAGAAGCTCGGGCACACCGAGATTAAGCGGAGGCGCCATGGGCCCCTGAGGCCCCGCCTCCGGGTCCAATAAGTCCAATACGTAGGTGCTTAGGGCCATGGCAAGCGCCCAAAGCTCGTCCACCGAGACGGAACGCTTGCCTCGCTCGACCTCTCCGACAGTGGTCGCATACCACTTGCGCTCCAAGTGGCCCAGAAGGCGGGTCATGCGCTCGGCCAAATCCCGCTGGCTGAGCCCCACTCGCTCGCGGTGGGCCCGCACGTTCTCGGCCAGAACCTGGGAGGGGATGCGGTACTGGGGGACAGCTTGTTCATTCGGATCATCGTCGGGCACAGGGCCTCCTTTGCCTTGTTCATTGTATTGTAACGATTTTCGTTCTGTATTGCAACGAAAATCAGCTTGTAACTGTCCTGTGACCATGATATCTTTCTGAATCGTAACGAAAATCATTCTAGATAGCAAGAATGAGGCGATTCCATCGTGGGGGCATGCCGGAGCAGCGCCACATGAACTTGAAGGAATTGAAGGCCAGCGACCGAGCCACGATCAAGGTGGAGGAAGCCGCCCAGGTTCTCGGCATCAGCCGCGGCAGTGCCTACCAAGCCGCCAGAAATGGAGAGCTGCCCGGTGTCCTTAGGATTGGACATCGACGATTGGTCTCGGTGGCCGCCCTACTCAAGGTGCTTGGGGTCGACGACCTTGAGCAGCTCCCGGTGCAGGGTCCAAGTACAGAGGGGTGATCGTCGGTGGACTCCGAGAGCAAGGAGCAAGTTAGGCAGATCGTCCGGGAAATCTGGGCAAACGCCGAACGGATCCACTCTGGGATGCTCGAGCTCACTATCGAGTTCGAGTACGGCCAGGTGGTGGATAAGCAATTCCGGGCCTACTCCCTGACAAGACAGATAAGAAGCCTTATGAGCCGCCAGCCCGACCCCGCCTGCCGACAAGACCTTGAAGGGCTGCTTCAGGTTTACGGCCAGCGAAACGACCATAACCACAAAAGCGGGGACCGATGACCGCCGTTGCGGCAACGGGGGCCGGGCGAATCCCGGCGGCATCCATCCGCGGTCAATGGGCCTCTCTCCCCCGCCACCGCTTGTGCGAACCCATACGTGGACCTAATCGCCCAGGCTCGCGGGGTGAGATCAATCACCGGGTCATCGAGCGGCGGGGTGGCAACCGGAAGAGGCAGGCGGACGAGCCATGAGCGGCCTGGAACATCTCAAGCAAGAGCGGCCCATCGTTGAGGAGCTTGCCCGCCGGGGCCATCGGCATGTGAGTAAGTTCGGCCGGCAGGTGACGTTCCGCTGTCCATTTCCCGACCATGAGGACACCGAGCCCAGCTTCGTCGTGTACACCGATACGAACACCTTCCGCTGCTACGGGAGTTGCGGCAGGCATGGCTCGGTGCTGGACCTCGTCATGGGCCTCGAAGCGGTGGAGCTGAAAGAAGCGGTGCGGATCCTCGGGGGCAACGTTCATGATCTAAACAGCCACAACGATGCCACACCCCGAAAGCGCGCCGACAATGAACCCCCGGTTTCCCCTCCGGTGAAGGCTGTTACACCATTACACCTCGGTGGCGGCATCACCCTAGAGCAGCTCGGTGCAGCGAAAAAGTTGGAAACGAGCTTCCTGGAGAGTCTGGGATGCCGTAACAGCAAGCGTAACGGCGTAGCGCACGTGACCATCCCCTACTACAGCGAGACCGGGGAAACCCTCTCGGTGAGGTCGCGTCTTGCGCCCACTGGAGGGCGCTTCCGCTGGCGAGCGGGCGACAAGGTGCACCTCTATGGACTTGACCGCCTGGACTCCGCCCACGAGCGCGGCTGGGTGCTCCTTGTCGAGGGCGAGTCGGACTGCTGGACCTGCTGGCAGCATGGACTACCCGCCCTGGGGATCCCCGGAAAGACCACCTGGCGCAGTGAATGGGTCGCCAAGTTGGCCGGGTTGGACACATACGTGTGGCGGGAGCCGGATGCAGAGGACCTGGTGGAGCGCATGGCCCCGGACCTGCCCAACCTCCGGGTGATCGTCGCTCCCCAGGGCACCAAGGATCTCTCCGAAGCACACCTTGCCGGACAAGACGTGGTCGCCTTGATTGACCAACTGCGAGCGAGAGCCCCGCGGGCTAGTGAGGTACTCCGCGAACGCTTAGACGGTGAACTCGCCGATGTCATGGAGAGAGCCAGAGCGGTCCTGGAGGCCACCGACCCGCTGGAGCTGGTGAGCAGCGCTATTCGGGCACAAGGCTACGGGGGAGACCTCAAGCCGGCGGAACTTACCTACATTGCCTGTACTGGCAGGGTACTCGCAATGCGACGGGGATCTATGCCCGCTCACCTCCTGCTGCTGGGCCCGGCCTCCGCCGGCAAGAGCTTCACCAAGAATATCGCCTTGCGGCTGATGCCACAGGAGGCCTACCACGAGATTGACGCCGGATCCCCGCGGGTGCTCATTTACGACGACGCCCCTCTGGAGCATCGGGTGCTCGTCTTCGGGGAGGCGGACTCCCTACCCGCCGGCGAAGACAATCCAGCCGCGTCCGCTGTCCGCAACCTCTGTCAAGACCATCACCTCCACTACAAGGTGACCGTGCGCGACGCGGAGACGGGCGACTACATCGTGCGCGATGTACGCAAGCCCGGACCGACCACGCTCGTGACCACGGCGGTGAGGCGCCTCGGGCCCCAGCTCGACACCCGTCTTTTCATCCTGGAAGTGCCCGATGATCAGAGCCAGATCGGAAGTGCACTCCGGGCACAGGCCGCTCTTGAATTACAAGGGGGAATCCCGGACCCGGATCCGGCCCTCATCGCCTATCAGCTCTACCTGCAGCTCCGTGCTCCGTGGGATGTGGTCGTGCCCTTCGCAGACCAGCTGGCGGAACATATCGCTCGGCAACCGATGGAAAGTCGAGTCGTTCGGGACTACGCCAGGTTGCTCACACTCATCAAGGCCGTCGCTGTGCTCCGTCACCACCACCGCCAGCGGGATGAACGAAGCCGACTGGTGGCCGAACCTGCCGACTACATCAAAGTTTACGAGCTGGTGGGAGAGGTCTACAAGGCAAGCGCCACGGGCGCCAGTCGCGGGGTGCGGGAAGCGGTTGAGGCGGCGTCAGAGCTGCTGATGGAGCAGCAGGCGCCAGTTACAGTCAGCCAAATAGCCGCCCAACGCGGATGGTCAAAAATGGCCGCCTCCCGCAGAGTGGCAGCGGCTCTCAAAGGCGGCTGGCTCACCAACTCAGAGACCAGACGGGGATACCCCTACCATTTGGGCATCGGAGAACCGTTACCATCAGAAACCGGCTTGTTACCGCCAGAATCGCTGAGGTGTAACACCGTAACGGTCGCTACCGCCGAGAAGACTCTGGTATGAAAGTTGATCTTGCCCCTGATGTTCTTGATTCCTGCCGGTGCCGGTTTGCCCTGCTCAGTCGCGCAGGCGAGAACGTGAAACTTGAGCCTCTCTTCCCCGAAGACTTCCCAAAAACGCGAGAGCTGGTCGAACAGATACGTCGCCATAAGGGCGACATCCTCGGCGCTCGCGGACGTTGTTGACGAAGAAGGATCACATGGCTGCCAAAACTAACAACCTGCAAGTGGAACACGTGCCCCTCGACCAATTACGCCCCGACCCCACAAACCCCCGCCATATACCTCAAGCCGAGCTTGAGGCTCTCACCCGAAGCATTTCCGAGTTCGGACTGGTGGATCCGATCATCGCGAGAGCCGAGGACAAGACGGTGATCGGCGGACACCAGAGATTGCTCGCGGCCAGGAAGCTCGGACTGAAGACAGTGCCGGTCATCTTCCTCGACATCAGCAAGGAGAAGGCCCGGCTGCTGAACGTAGCCCTGAACAAGATCCGCGGCGACTTCGACCACGAACTGCTCGCCCGACTGCTCGCCGACCTGTCGGAGACTCCTGAGCTGGACCTCACCCTGACTGGTTTTGACGACAAGGAGATCAAGCAGCTCCTCAAAGGTCTTGAGGCTCGAGAGAAGACGAGACCGGCCGGAGACCTTCGACTTAGACGACGCCCTGAGGAAGGCATACGAGAGCCCACGAGCCAAACTTGGCGACTTCTTCCAGCTAGGCGAGCACCGGGTGCTCTGCGGAGATGCGACAAAGAGCGAGGACATCCAGCGGCTGATGAATGGCTCCACAGCCGCTATGGCCTTCACCGATCCCCCCTACAACGTCTCTCTGGGTGACCACGGAGGAAAGCAACAAGGCCAAAGCCGTCGGCGCCTTCAGGAACGACTCCATGGCACCCGAAGCCTGGGAGGCCTTCTGCCGAGGCTGGGCCGCTCAGCTTCTCGCCGCTGTAAATGGTTGTTCATATGTTTGCATGTCGACCAAGGAGTGGCCCACGGTCTCCCGAATCCTGGCTGAGGCGGGCGGCCACTGGAGCGACACCATCATCTGGGAGAAGGACCGTTTCGTGCTCGGGCGCTCCGACTACCAACGAGGGTACGAGCCCATCTGGTACGGCTGGCGGGAAGGAGCCGAGCATCACTTCGCCGGCGGCCGGGACCAGTCGGACATCTGGAAGATCGAGCGGCCTTCGGACTCTCCCCTCCACCCCACCATGAAACCTCTGCCCCTGATCGAGCGAGCCATCGAGAACTCCTCGAAGCCAGGAGACGTCGTCCTGGACCTCTTCCTGGGATCAGGATCGACCCTGATCGCCGCGGAACGAACCGGCCGCGTCTGCTACGGCATGGAGCTGGACCCACACTATTGTTCCATCGTGATCGCCCGCTGGGAGGCTTTCACGCGGGCATAAGGCGGAGAAGGTGAGGGCCTGATGCTCCAGCTAGCCCCCCTCATCAAGCAGAGGTGGACCGATGGTGAACAACCGGGGCTGCACGTTCGTCATGCCCGATGGCCGACTCTGCGGCGCCTCTGCTCTGCGGGGCGAGGACTACTGCCTCTTTCACTCCCCCGACCACGCCGAGGAAGCGGCCGAGGCCCGAGGCTGGGCGGGCTCAGGCGCCGCAAAGAACGAGACCGTCGCCGGCGCTTATGAGTTTGCAGGGGCTGGGCACGGTGCCCGGACATCCGCGTCTGATCGAGGTGGCGGCCGTGGACACCTCTGGCGCTGGAGAACTCGGTGGCCCGGAACCGCACCCTCGCCTACTCTAAGCCAGTCCGCCCTCAAGTGCCTGGAGCAGGGAGAGCTGGAGGAGCGGCTGGAGATGCTGGAAGCGGCCCTTAGGAGCCGGGACGCCCTCCCCGCCTTCCGACTTCGACCTGGACCTCGACCTCGAAGAAGACGCCGATCCCAAGGAGCTACTGCCATGACCCTGGCCAAACGCCTCGATGACCTGGAACACAACCTCACCCCCAAGGAGCTCGTCATCAGCTGGATGCGGGAAGCCCACAGCTACCACTCCTACGTCGGCTACGGCAAGTACCTCCACACCCAGCCCGACGAGGCCTACCCCCTCTTTCGCATGCCCAAGGCCAACGGAGAGGCGACGAGGGCTCGGCTCAAGGGAAGGACCGAAGCGGAGATCCACGAGGCCATCCGCCGAGGGGAGAAGAATCTCCTCTTCCTCTACCACCTGCACAACCAGGTGAACGAACGCCTGATCTTTGAGACGGAGGCGCTCAACCTGCGGGTGGCCCTGCTCTGCGCCCTCCTCTGTGACCTGCTCTTCCAGGTGGAGGTGAGCGACCATTACCTTTGCCTCTCCCGCCGTCTGCAAGAGGAGTGGGCCTATCCTCTGGATCCGGAGACGGCCCAGGCGGTGTGCCGCCGCGGAGAGCTACGGGGTGGAGACCTGGCGGGAGGTGGAGGAAGGATACCTAATCCAGGGCTGGCTGGACGAACAACTAAAGCGCGAAGGACATGTCGAGCTGCCCTGGGCGGCCGGTCTCGCCCGGGGAGACATCGCTCCCCGGCCGCGCTTCCGGATTCCCACCCTGGAGGAGATCCGGCCCTGCTTTGCCAACGAAGAGACCTACCAAGCCTTCCTTGGGGCCAGCGACTACAACTGCGGCTTCGCCGACGTCACCGATGCGCAGTATGAGGAGCGTGCGGAGGCTCTGGAGGCGGCCCTTAAGAAGTCTGGTCGAAGAAGGCCGGTGGAGAAGGGCACGGTCCTTCGCCTGGAGAGCGTCCCTCACGAGTTCCTCAAAGACGCTCCCCTTCTTGAGAACGAATGGATCGACCGCCATGTTGTTGCTCTGGCCGAGTGGGGAGCGCTCCTTGCCCGGCGGGGCTTCCGGCTGGAGCCGGCCAAAGACGACCACATGCTGGCCTATAGCCGCACTCGTGGAGACCAAGACCGGCCAGGAGGTGGAGACCGGGAGACCCCAGGATCCAGCGCCTGCGGGCCGAGGCGCAAGACCCGCCTGGAAGCCTTCCCGGGGCGGACCCGAACCATCGAGGGTCGCCCCTATCTGTCGCTCTCCGACTACCTGGCCTGGAAGGGCCGCGGGGTGAAGGGCGATCTTAAGCAGAACATTCAGTCCGGGTTCGTGCGACAGTCCTTCAACGATTGGGTGGAAAGCCAAGGTACTGGGGCGACACTGGCGGGAGTGTCGGTGGAGGTCATCCACTCCTGGTCGGCAGACTTTCCCCGGGAGGTGGTCCCGGAGGCGAAGCTTCCCCAGAAGCTCGGAACCCGCCGGGAGCTGCTTGGATGACCTGGGGCGTCACCTCACCTTCCAGGGGATGATCCACCCCGGGACCGATTCGGCCCTCAGGCACACCGAGCACTTCCGCAAGCACGCCCAGACGTGGCCGGACTTGGCCCGGGAGACCGACGAGACAGGTGCGGGTCTATCTGGAGGCGGAGAATCTCCTCTCCCGGCGCTACTTCAGCGGTGAGGACATCTACTTTCCCGCCTCGCGTGAGGAACTCTCTTCCCTGCTCGCCTCGGTCAAGGAGTCGCAGGACCACTACCTGCAGTTTGTGGCCCCGGAGCTTAGCCGGGGGCAGGATGAGAAGACGGACGGAAAGGAAGGCAAGGACGGCCAGGATACCGAGGAGCTGGCCGAGCAGAGGCTCACGGCGAAACGAGCCAGGGACTATGCCGGCCAGCTCGTGGTCCTGGCCAAGGCCGAAGCCCTCACCGACCTGGGCGAGAAGAACCAGGGCGTCCGCTTGGTGGAGAGGTGGTTGCGCGAAGAGGCGGGCTGGGACTTCTGAGACTGCCTTACCGGAAGAGTCCGCGCATGAGGGTGCGACCCAGCAGCTTGCCCACCCCGCGCCTGGCGATCCGACGGGAGACGCGCCCGGTCCGGACCGCTCGGACGTCACCCAGGATGCGGGCGCTGCGGTAGAGGATCTGCGGACCTTGGGGATGGTGAGACCTTTTCTGCGAGCCATGTTGGTATCTCCTTCGGCCTGGCGATCCGACGACTTTGCGCAGCCGCGCACGTCTCAATCATAGGTCGACCTCCGGACAGACTGGCGAGCATTGAGACTCGGGCAGAAGGCGGCTATCAGCCCGTACCCGCCGACACGATGGCTCGCAGCCCGGCGCCGGCGGGCCTCCCCCATACCGGATCCGACCTCGGCCTACTCGCTCTAGGCTCGAAGGCCGGCGGAGTCGCGCGTAGGCTTTCTTAGTTGATGATCTTGACCGGCGTTCCTACATAGACGCGGGTGTACAAGTCCTCGACATGGGGCACCCGCATACGGATGCAGCCGTGAGAGCCATGCGAACCAATCGACAAAGGCCCCTTGGTCCCGTGGATGCCCACCCGGGGAACGGAGAGCCACATCACCCGAGCCTGGAGAGGATCACTTGGCCCGGGGCCGATCGGCTCGGCGCCGGCGGCCCAGGACGAGTCGGGCGGATACCAGGTGGGGTCGACCTGCTTGGAAATGATGACGAAGTTGCCGACGGGCGTAGGCCAAGCGGGCTGCCCGACCGCCACCGTATAGGTCTTCACCAGTTTGCTTCCTTCGTAGAGGGAGAGCTGGCACGTGGCCCGGTCGACCACGATGAGCCCCAGGAGGCCTTGGGCAGTGTCCTTGTCTAGTCCGGTGGCGACCGCGAGTCCCTGGGCCTGCTCGTAGGCGTTCACTGCTTCTTGTGTGGCCGCGTCAAACACGCCGCTCGGCTTACCTTTGAAGAAGCCCTTGCTTACGAGAATCTGCTGGAGTAGCGTCACTTCCGCTCCCACCGCCCCGCTCGTGAGATTCGCACTCCCCAAGGTTGCCCCGGTGTTGACCAAGAAGGATTGGGTGAAGCTAGCCGTGTGACCTCCGGCGTTCGTCATCTGCACCTGGAGCTCATGCTGCCCTTCGGCAAGGCCTGCCGCGGATATCTGGTAGGACTGGCCAGGAAGGTTCGAGGTCGCCTGGTCCGCTGCGCTTCCAACGGCGACCAGCGGCACGGGCTCTCCATCAAGGGTGGCCGAGGTGACGAGCTTGTCGGGGAAGAGATCCTTCACCGTCAGGTCCACCGTGCCTGAAGCCTGCTTCCAGGTGGCTCCCGGCCAGGTGCCGAGACTCACTACCGGACTATCCAATTCGGCCAGAACTGCCATTGCTTGGTCGAGCTGTTGCCAGCGAGATCAGTGGCCGTGATTCCCAGCTGGTGCGTGCCCTGAGTCACGTTGAGCACCGTCTCCGCGGACTCCGACTGAACCGTGAGGGGCACTTCCTTCCCGTCGAGCGTGAGCGTCGCCGTCTTGACCGGCTCGTTGAAAGAGGCTAGAACGTGAAAGGTGGCTCCGCCGACACTGGTCAGGGGAGAAGGCGCGGTGATCGAGATCGGGCGGGACGGTGTCGACCACGAAGCCAGTGGACATCACGATGCGTCGCGAGAAGACATCGCTTGAGCTGTAGGTGAGGCTAGCCGTGTGTTGACCGTCCGGGATGGTGAGGTCGGCGGTCACGAGGTCTGACCCCAACGAAAGCTCAGAAGAAGCAATCTCGGTGCCGTCGACCAGGAGGGAATCTGCCCCCTTCCTGGCCGGTAGCCGGGGAGCGATGCGGAGAGGACGACCGAATGGGAGACGAGATAGCTGCCGGAACGCGGGGAAAGAGAACCGAGCGCAACCGCTTGGGCGTGCTCGACCCCGACAAAACCGCCCCCCGCCGCAGCGACAATGAGAACGGCAATCCCCGTCCATCCCCACCAGCGCACTTTTCGCAACCGACTGGTCATGCCTATCTCCTCCCGGTATCAGGCCCCGCGTGTTCCTTCTGTCGGAGATACCGGTAACCGCAATTACCTGCTCTCGCCTGTGGCCGATAACAATAGCAGGAGCAACGCCAAGGGGCGGACCCGGACCATCGCTATGGCAAGATCGTGTGCCCCTGATTTGCGTGTGACCCAGTTCAAGTCTGAAGTCACGCGTTCCGCTTCTGACCGCCAAGCAATGGATGCTTGGGCCCTCCCCCCAATCGCCATCCTCGTCTCGCATCTGTCGAGTCAGTCCTGGTTGTCAGTAGCCTGCGGCTCCAAGTGGACCTCGCCCGGGATGGGAGCGTTCTTCACATCCCTACTCTCTTCCTTGGCTGATCTCTTGCGCTTCCGCCATCCGACCAAGCGCCAGATGCCGATGCCCATGAGCACGAGCCAGCCGATAACTTCCAGGATTTGGCCCAGGTCGTTCGCGTTTGTGCGCCCATAGTAGAGCGTCACGTGGCTCTGCGTGGGGATGACCATCATGAATGAGGGAGACACCAGATACGGACCCTCGGCCCCTTTCACGTGCCAGTTGGGGAAGTAGGAGATCTTGATCCAGTGCGGCACGCCGATGGCGGTCGTGTCGAAGGTCAGGGTGTCGTCTGTAAGTTGAACGTTGGAGACCACACCGCTGGTCTTGGTGGGAGTCACTGGCGGTTTCGTTACCTCGCCCGGAGAGACCGACTTGAACTGTTTGAGGGCCGACTGCCCCTGGTCCCAAACCAAAGGAGTGGTGAGGTCAGCCGGATTCTCGTACCAATTCAAGGCTAAGTCCCGCCAGTTCCCCTGCGGGACGCTCAGGCGAACGGGCTCGTTCTGCATCACCTGCACGTAACCGGTGGCCCCGGCGATGCGGAAGATGTCGTAGTCGCCGAAGGTGGCGAGAAGGGTAGCCCGCGGATCGGCCTTCACCGCGCTGGTCACCTGGGGGGAGACCGTCAGCAGGTAAGGGATGTTCATCAGTTGCAGGTGAGTAAGGCCATTAGGAATGTCCAGAGGGGGGTAGCTTATGCCGCTGATGGCGTCGCTGGGCTCCTCGGACAGCTCCGCTTGATTGATGAAATGGAAGGGAGCGGTAAAGGACGCCTCCATGAGGGTTCCTTCCATGGTCGGCTGGGCGACTCCATCGCCGTTTTCCGCGTCCAGCTCGGTCCAGTAGGGGATAAGCTCGAAGGCCCTCTCCGTCCCGAAGTCGTTTATCGTCGCGGAGTGCTCCACCATCACTCGGCCTGGGGGCAGACTGGCGATGAAGTTGTTGATCTGCTGGTACTGACTATACGTGGACTTGCCTTCATAGCCCGTGTAGTTCCATTTGATCCACGAGGCCGCCGTGCCACTCGTGAAAACCACGACCAGGCCGAGTGCGATCGCGACTAACGGGACATAGATCCTTCGGGCGGTGATACCTCTCACCCGGAACAGATCGCGGACGACGACCGTGAATGGACGGATGAGCCACACGGCAGCGTAAGCGGCCCACAAGTAGAGCGAGAACCAGAAGAATGGCATTACCCGGGCGTTCCAGAGGCGCCCGTTAGGCAGGACGTATATCAACACAAGCGAGACAAAGGTGATCCAAGCCAAGGGGAGGAGGCGCTTGTCTTTCCGCCCCACCGCATAGGCCATGCCAACCAGCCCGAGCCCGGCCACCGGAAGGAAAGCGGTGGGCAGCAGATCATGCAAAGAGTGGAGCTGGGTCCAGGCCATCTTCGCCGACCACTTAAGGTCGACAAGGAAGGGTATGCTCCAAAAGGCGGTGAGGGCAAAGCCCACCGCGCCAACACTCATCAGATAGAGCAAGGCGCGCCGGCGCCAGTGCACCAGTAGGAGACCCCACACCAGGAACACCAGCACGAACGTGGTCACGATGTGCGAAAGGACGATGACAAGAACGAGCAGGCAGTTGACCACAAACAGCCAGTCGAACTTGGATCCTCGCTCCATGGCCTTGTGCATGGTCCCCAAGAATAGGAAGCACAGGGAGAAGCTCAGCATGTAGCTGAACTCACCGGCCAGGGTGCTGAGAATGTTCCCGCCGTAGTATCGAGAAGCTTGAAATAGGAAAAGAAACAGCAGCGCAAATACAGCCGCAAGCACCGGGTACGGGCGCCGGATGCGAAGCAGGCGAGCAAAGGCATAGGCCACAGCGGGCAGCGCGAAAACGCCCAGGACGGTCACGAGCTTGAACGCGATCTGGTAGGGAATGATCCAGTGAAGGACGGCGATAAGCAGGAAGGGGAAGGGGAAGTAGAAGGTGAACATGGGCATGCCCGCGTACCAGCCAGGAGCCCAGCCGGTCAACTTGAAGTGCGGGAGCAGATCCTGGATGAGGACCTGCATCGGGTAGTGGTAGGCGCCAGTGTCCCCCCCGCCCGTGGTGGTCAGGCTGAAAAGCAGATTGGGCCGGTAGAAGATAAAGAGAACGGCATAGATGGCGAGAAAGGCGATGAGCGTGGGAAGCCAATCCCAGACGCCTTTGCGACCTACCGAGTCTTCGTAGTCGGAACCCCGCATTCCCCTCCTTCTAGAGCAATACGCGCCGCAGCGCCAGTCCCCCAGTCATGGGCGATAGGGCGAAGGCTGCAGGAGCGAGGTTTCCCTCATCAACCCAGCCCGGCATGATAAATCGTGCCGCCCCGATGGCTCACGACTGTCCAGCGTGTTTCACCTAGCCCCCCCGGGGCCATGGCCTCATGCGCTTTCGCCTCGACCTGGCCTGACGCCGGCCAAGAAGTGCGTGGGCTGGAAGGGACCTCTTCTTCCCGGCATCAACGGCTCGTCAAATCTTTCTTGTGCTCGAGATATTCGTCACGACCGATCTCTCCTCGCGCGTAGCGCTCCTGCAAGGATTCTCAAGCCCACCGACGCTCCGGCTGATATGCTTGTCTGCTTACTCGCGAGCGGGGCAGCCGGATGGATTTGTTCAGACTGGGGATGCTGGCGTGCGTGCAGCAGTTCGATCATGACAAGAACCAGCGCTGCCACCACCGCAGCCCAGAGAATAATCAGCAGCACTGTCCACAGGATCCCGAGCTCCCCCAAGTGGCCGCCCGCATGGAACACGGCGACCCGAAGGACTCCCCCAGGCACCAGCCGGCTTCGAGGAGCAATCGTCCCTGGGGGCAAACTATTCATGCCCGACTCCATTTCTCTCACTGGGTGGCGATGAGCCCAATCAGTTCTTCGGCGCCTGAGTATAGGCGGCCCCACGTAAGGTCTTTGTTAACCGGCGACTTCGTACGTGGGCCTACCCGTAGACAGCTACCGCGTATCGAGCTGGCGAAGTCGCAGCGCCGGGGCCGAATGAACTCGTCAAGACGCCTGAGGGCCACGAACTTCCAGGCATCGGGGAGATGGTGAAGGGCGAGTTGGGAGACCGCCCCCGCGAACGGCTCACCCTCATGCTCGTAAGTGAGGAAGCCCGCTTGGCGAAAAGCGATGTTCTCGATCCCCTCCTCGCGGGCGCGCTCTTCCGCGTAGGTGAGCATGGCACCGGAGACGTCAAGGGCGATCACCTCACGGCACACCCTGGCGGCCGCCCGGGCAAAGGAGCCGGTACCAGTGCCTATCTCAAGGACAACGTCATCCGGGGATAATCCGAGAAACTCAAGGATGTGTTGGGCCTCGGCTGAGAGGTCGCGCAAGGCACCCATGTGTTTATCGTAAGCCCGCACCACGGCCTGACTGGCGTAGTCTGTGCCCCTCTGAACGCTCTCACCCCACTGCCAGAACGGTCCCACCACGAGTCTTCCTTCCATCCGGCCCATTTGACCTGATCATACTGGCCTGCCTGGAGTCACCCAGACCTTTCCAGCAGCGTGATGGTACGCTCCACACCCATATCTTCCGTCTGGGTAGATCTTGGTCGGGGCAAGGTGGCGGAGGCACTATGCTCGAGCTTCTACGTCAGGGCACCCGCACGCGTTTGAGCGCGAAGTCGTAGTCTCGCACGTCCAGCAACTCGATCTCCAGCTGGTCGCGCAGTTCGGGTAGCTCTCCGGGTCGGGGGTCGAGAAGGGCGTACCCCCAGCTGCTCACCGGGGCTCGCTCGTCCACGACAACGGCGTTGATCCGGTAGCCTTCCTCGAGGCGCCGCTCAAGAAGCTTGATAACCTCGCTCATTCCAAAACCCCACTTCTCGCGCAAGAGACAGGCGGCTCCCCGCTCGCCGCTTTCACATGACGCCACATAGGCCAGACTGCACACATATTATCGGCAAGAGAATGGGAAAGTGTTCAGCTTCTCGACCACGACCCCGGCACCGCTGGCGCTTCGTTGCGGCATTCCCATGTACTTGATCACAGCCGGACCAGCATGTCGATCGCAATGAACAGCACGATTAAGCCGACCATAGAATTGAGGTCGATACCAACGGAGCCGATGCGCGCTGCGGGAATCGCCCGGCTGAACAACCGTAGATACGGTTCGGTCGGCCGACTCACTACCCGAGAAAGGCGAGCAGGCAGACCGTCAGGGCGCAGCCGAAACCAGGACAGCACCGCGCGCCCCACAACCAGCCAGCCATAGATCATGGCCACGAGGTAAACGACGTAAAGAATGCCGGCCAACCGAAACTCCCTGGAAGAGCCAAAAGAGGACATACCGCACCGAGACACCCAGCACCGGCCTCAAGGCTAGCGTCATGATGCATGGAGCGGTCTGAAGCTTGGCCGCCGGCAGAAGCGCCTTCTGGCGCCTGCGGTAGTCTACCTTCTGCCTGCAGCGAAGCGGAGCCGTCCGGGGTTTGGGGACCATCCAGCTAATCGAGGACTCGGTTGCGAGGGCGGCACGAGTGTGGGATCGGGCAGGGTCCAGTGTCCTGGCCGTCGCTAGGGTTATCATCAAGGCCAGGCACCCGAGGAGCCTCCATTAGCGAAGGACGGCGCTCGTTGAACCTTCTCTTTAGGCAAGGCGTGGACAGAGATCAGTCATGGTGAGACGTTCACCCCCGAGCAATTCCGTTCGCCGGCGCCGACGGCACCCAGTAGCGGCCATGGTCGTGGGTGGTCTAGTTGTGCTCGCCATAGTCATCGCCGCAATCGCCTCCAGTGCCGGAGGGACCAAGACGACCTCAAACTCGACCGTGGCCAGCGGCACAAGCTCGAGCATCTCCACGGCTACTGCGGCAACTCAAGCGATCGCGGGGGACGCGAATAGCGGCGTCGCCGTGACTACCACCGCAACTGCGACGGCCTCCGAGCTTGCGCTGGTGGTGGAGCCCGACGCTGGTTTCACTCCTCTTTATGCTTTGCTCCGCTCGGCTCGCAAGAGTGTCGACCTCGTCATGTACGAGCTGGAGGACAGCCAAGTCGAGTCCATCTTGGCTCAGGACGAGGCCCGCGGCGTCAAGGTCCAGGTGCTCTTGGACAAGAGCTATGTCGGTAAATACAACCAGGCGGCCTTCAGTTACCTTCAGGCTCACCAGGTGGCCGTGCGCTGGGCGCCGTCTCATTTCCAGCTCACCCACGAGAAGGCCATGGTGATCGACGACAAGACAGCCGCGATCATGACCTTGAACTTCACCGCGCAGTACTACTCCTCGACCCGGGACTTCGCGGTCATCGACACTAACGCCGCGGACGTGGCCGCCATCGAGGCCACGTTCGCCATCGACTGGGCCGGGAGCAGCGTGACCGCGCCCAAGGGGGCCGATCTGCTCTGGAGCCCGGGCTCCGAACAAGCGCTCCTTGACCTGATCTCCTCCTCCCATCACTCTCTTCTCGTCGAGAACGAGGAGATGGGCGACGCCGCGGTGACGGGCGCTCTGGAAGCGGCGGCACGGCACGGAGTCCAGGTCGAGGTGGTGATGACGCGGCAAGCCAGTTGGTCCAAGGCTTTTGACGCCCTAGTGGCCGCCGGAGTGGCGGTACGGACCTACGCCGCTTCCGCTCCCCTCTACATCCATGCCAAGGCCATCGTGGTGGACCCTGGTTACCCAGGAGCCGAAGCGTTCCTCGGCTCGCAGAACTTCTCCCTCACCTCCCTGCTGCATAACCGCGAGTTGGGGATCATCACGTCAGACTCGGCCGTGATCACGGCGGTTGCTTCCGTCCTACAGCAAGACGCGGCCGCCGGGACACCCTGGCGCTGATAGCCCACAAGGCCATGGATTCCGACAGGCGCCCGAGGCAAGAGCTTCTCACCCGCGCCAGAGGCGCTCAGAGCGGCGCCGGTGGGCTTCGGGAAGGACCTGGGGTCACGTGCGCCTGCGCAGTCGCTGCTCCTTTGACAGCGACCGCGCCTGGTCGTATAGTCTCGGACACATGATGAACGACGCCATCAGGCCGCTTTAGCAAGCGGCCTGCTTGCTTACAGAATGGGAACGGCCGGTGAGAGCCGAGCTAGCCTGCGAGCCTTTCTGCGCCCTGGACGAGAAGAGCGGGATCGTTAAGGTGGCTTTTGCCTTTTGGGCCATCGATCCGGGCGCAGAGCTGGTCGAACTTTCCTGGACCGATACTCACCCCCAAGAGAACGGCAAGCGCTTGGGAGGCACCGCCAGAGCAGTGGCCGAACCCGATGGTGTGCCCCTCGCGTTTGTGGCCGGCATGCCCATTAGCCTGTTTCTGGAGCCGAGAAGGATCAACTTCGAGTTGCGAACCCTCGAGCCCTTGCGCAGCCTGGGCCACGGCAGCGGAACGCCAGCAGTCGACCCAACCGATGTGGCCGGCACCGTCCGCTTCACGCTTCGCTCCTGGAGCGACCTCACCTAAGAGGGCCGTCGCCCGCGCGCCTTGACGCCACCCGTTCGGCGGTCGGAAGATAGGCCCTCATGGTTAGATCGTCCTTAGCAAACAAGAAGCGAGAGTAACGCCCATGGCACGCCTGCCTTACCTGGGAGAGTGGGCAACGCCCAAGGCGATCGCTGGGGTCTTGCGGGCACTCTTTCTTGGTACCGTGAGCCGACTGGTACCCGCCGCCCTGGAAGCACTCCGCGACGACGTGCTGCCCGTCTACCAACCCACGCACGACAAACCCTAGGTAGACCCAGGCCCTCTCACCTACAGCCTAATCCAGTGCGAGCACGACCGCACCGCAGAACAGGCTCTGTTCACCGACGAAGAAGCCGCCGTCCTTTTTGACTGGGGCTACGAACTCTTCGGTGACCCCGAGACCACGGGACCGGAGAGGTTCTACGTTTGGCAACCAAAAGAAGGACAGGCTCCCCCCGAGGGGCTGCCGCAGGATAGCTGCCAAGACTATGACGAGCTGAACCTCTATCTCGCCCAAGTTCGGACCGCCCTTCGGGCTTGGGGGGAACCTTTCTGCCTGACAGACGAATGGATCCCAGCTATCGCCCGGCGTCAGCTCGATGCCTGGCACCGACGCTGGTACCTGGCCTACCCGCACCGCACGTGGCCGCGCAGGGTTAAGGCAGCGTCGGCGTCGGACACAGGCCTGGGTCCCCGCCGCCACCAGCTGCGGACTCGCCTGGGAGCGAGATCATCGGCCCGGTACGGCTGGAATGGCTTCTCTTCCCCGGAGCCACGTGGTTCCTCCCCACCTCGGCCCATGAACGCCGTCTGTCCTATGAGCAGGAGGGCTGGGACCCCGCTACAGCCCCCAGGGAGGTCGCGCGGAGGTACATCCTGGCCAGCATGATCACGCCCTGGATACTAGCGACGGTCGTACCCCCTGGGCCGGCCAGCAGGTTATTGCCCGTAGTAGCTGAGCAGCTCCGAACGGAAGTCCGCCTTGCCCATGTCTGGCCAGTAGTCCTTTTCGAAGCTCGGGGCCTTGTCAAGCTTTTCCTTGGTCATGTTGATGACAAGACGTTTGTCGCAGGTATCGACCTTGATGGCTTGCCACGGGACGGCGAACAGCCTGTCACCCACCCCCATGAAGCCGCCGGAAGAAAGGACCGCGTACTTTATGCAGCCGTCGGCCAAGTCGACCATGAACTCTTCGACCCTGCCGACAGTCTCGCCGGCTACGTCAAGCACCTTGTCCGACATAAGGCTCTTGGCCCCAAGCACCACGGCAACCGTCGGCTCGCACTCCAGTGGCGGGCCTTGCCGGCTCGGGGGATCCGTGAACGAGCCTATCTTCGCGACCAAGCCTCCGAAGGTCTCCTCATCCGTTTTGAAGTTGTCCATCGCTGCTCTCCTCTAGATCTCGATGATCCGGATTACGTGTCTAGTCTAATTTGCCCGGGTTTCGGTGGGCCAAAACGTAAGGAGCCTGTCTGAGGATGCCGATAACTGACTCGCCGGATCTCACGAATTGTTTCGCCCCGAGGTGACGAGTACGAACGAACAACCTGTCCACTGGTCGGAGAAAGCCAGGACAGGGTTCGCGCCGCCAATCGGGGCCGGCCTTCTGCCCAAGAAACCGCCGCGCCGGAGCTCGCCACGTGAGATAGACCGTCATCGCCGATCTCAAAGACATCCGGGCATATGTCTTCGCAGATCCCACACCCGGTGCACAGATCGGGATCGACCTTAGGGATAGCCATGCCTGCCTCCTTGGTGGCGTTAGCCTGCGGCCCAATATAGGCCACGGGCAGCATTCGTTTCGAGTAATCAAGAGCAGCAGGAAGCCCTTCTACCCGGACCGGTGAGCAATTCGTCGCGCTCCTTGGTGGTCCAGCTCTCTGACTCAGAACGCCTGCAACGGCTTACCCGCAAGAATCTTCTCCACCTCTTGATATCCGGTCTGGAAGGCGTAGTTATAGCGCGCCGGCAGCGCGATTAGCGGGCTTGGGTGGTGTTAGGCCGGATTAGGAGAGCAAACTATGCGGGGTGTAAGCGGTCGGCCGCCCTTGGCCGCTGGAGCTTCGGCCCATGGCCTGACGCACTGAAATTGCAGATTTCGGATTCATGATGTTTCTCCTGGACGAGGCAACGCTCCCAATCGAAGCGGGCGAACGGATCGGACTTCTGGGCCGGAACGGGACCGGCAAGTCCACCCTTTTGAAGATGCTCGAGGGCGATGTTCCCCCGGATTCGGGCGAAATCGTCACCGAGCGCCGAGACACGGGGTCCCCCCGCCCCCCCCAGGATGTCCACGACGCTCTGTCCGGAACGGTCTATGACGAATGGTGAGGAGATGAGCCCGCCGGGCTATACTCTATGCGTACAGATTGGGGGCTCAAATGGTCAGCTTCAAGATAATCGTGGAGAAGCACGCGGACGGATACGTAGCGTATCCCCTGGGGCTCAACGGCGTCGTCGTCGGGGAGGGTGACAGCTACGAAGAAGCCCTCGCCGATGTCAAATCGGCGATCCTGTTCCATATCGAGACGTTCGGGGCAGAGGCCATGGACCCAGACTCACCCATTCTCGAGGCATTCGTCGCCGAGGCGACTGTGAGTGGATGAGCCCGAAATTTCCCGCCGACGCACCGAGGCCGAGAGTAGTCAATGCTCTGGAAGTATTGGGATTCCGGTTGGTGCGAGAGGGTAACCACATCGCGATGCTCCGCGACAATGCTGACGGGATCCGCACGCCCCTGACCCTGCCGAACCATCCCTATATCAAGGGCTCGATCCTCCGGGCAATCTGTACTCAGGCCAGGATATCTCGAGACGAGTTCCTGAGCGCGTATTCCGAGACACGGTAACGTATCTGCGCAGTCCTCGGTGTCACCATCCTTGGCCCGGGAGCGGTTGGCCCAGTACCAGGAGCACAGCCCGTACACACCCTCCTCCCGCCACATCTGTAGCCGCCAGTCGAGCAATTAGCGGGTCTGGGACTGCTTATAGGCAGATTTAGAGAGACGTGAGCGAGGAGTGAGACCAGACCGGCCCTGGCCAAGTCGGTGGATCGCGTGTGTGTTGAAGCCGCTCCGTCCGTTCTCCTTGAAGGACACTCCCCGTCCGGGTCAAAGACGCATACGTGCGTTGTACCTGTCTCCCATACCCGAGTCCCACCGTCAACTGACCCTCGACCTTGTCATGCTCGCTCATGTTCAGCCTCCCTCCTCGGTTCCCAGCAGACGGTGCCGGGTCTGTCTCTACCAGTCCTAAGGGGTTAGCCTTCTCATCTCGTCGAGATGGTGATGGTCGCCCAGACGGGTACGAACCGTGAGCGACCAGGTTGGAAGGACCTCAAATACGCCGACCGCGCATGTAAGGGCGGGTCCTCTTGAAGGATGCCTCTCTCCTTCGGGTCCTGGTGGCAACCAGCCATGGTGCAGCCGCCTCATAGGGTAATCTTGAGACGCGGACCGCAGACCACTGAGGGGTAGAAGTGCCGAAGAAGCGAAGCAAAGCAGTGCGCTGGGGCATCATAGGCCTACTCCTGCTCGCCGCGGTTGTTGTGATCACCTCTTGGATCGCGCCCCGTCTCGGCGGCCTAAAGTCAACGGTGCGGTCGGTCGAGGCCAAGGTCGCGAGTCTCTCCTCTCGGGCGCAGGACGACAAACAGGCGGTGGCCAGCGGCATAGACGAGCTTCACAATCTACTCGCCCAGTATCTACCCGCCACGATCTCCGGAACGACTAATCAAACCGCTTCCCCGCCTTCAGCCCAGGTGCAGGCCATCGCCCAGCGGGTGAAACCAAGCGTGGTGGACATCACCGCCGTCCTTTCAAGGAGCGCGTGGGGAACGTCAGAGGCTCTGGGGACGGGCGTCATCTACACGAGCGATGGGCTGATCATCACCAACAACCACGTGCTCACCGGGGATGGAGAGGGCCTCGCCCGCACCGTCTCGGTGACTCTGGCTTCCGGTGCGCGGATGTCGGCAACCATAGTTGGCCGAGACCCTGCCCACGATCTCGCCGTCCTCCGGGTGCGGGCCAAGGGACTTCATCCCGCGGTCTTTGATACTAGCCTAGCCGGCCGGAAGCCGGGCACGTCTGTTGTGGCGCTCGGTAACGATCAGGTGCTCAGTCAGCCGGTCGCAGGCGGTGACATTATGGGATTGGTGGGCGGCGTTCAGCTGGGTGGCCGCTCCTCCGCCGATCAGGTCCTCGCAACGAGCGTTCCCTTGATGCAGGGCGACTCCGGCGGGCCCTTGATCGATGCCGCTGGCCGAGTTATCGGCATCAACTTTGCTGAGCTTACCGGGGAGAGAGCGGGACTCACCCTCCCGGCTAGTCTCGTGCTGGAGGTGACGCGCAAACTCGTAGGGCGGTAAGAAGACCTGAAGAGAAGGCGGCATGGAGGCGACGCGAGGCTCTCCTCGATGAGACCTTGACTATCTCGGAACCGGCGGACCCGGGCCATCATGCGCGGCTCGTGATGGTCGCGATGAGCGGAGCCGGTACGGTCTGCGGATAGCCGGTCCGACCCGAACCACCGGTTCCCCAACGACGCGCGTTCGCTCGCGGCGGGCCGCGAAGCCCCAAACGCCAGCAAAGCTACCGGGCAGCTCCAACACTCACCGGATCGCCGTCCCGGACAGAGCGAAGCACGCTCAGGTCGCCCACCACATGGCCGAAGGGGTTCACATTGCTATAGGCTCGCGGCTCTGGGCCATCGCTCACCGGCGTCGGGCCGAAGAAGATACAGAATGCGGCGCCGACCGGCCAGTAGCCGAGTTCACCGACCGTCAGGTCTTGTCTCGCTCCCGGCTCCTCTACGAGTCGCACCGGGACTGAGAAATAGATCTCGTCGCCCCACCTGTTTGCCGTGGCCTGCAGGGGCAAGGCAGCCCAGATAGCTGAGGCGGTGGCGGTCTCGTCCAGTAGCGCCTGCACGGAGACGCTTCCCACGGTGATCTGGATCTCATGGTTCATGTGCCCAATACTACCGCTGTGCGGCCCCACCCAGCGGGGCAAATATCCGTAGACATTCATGGGGCATCCGCAGGTCGCCGGCGACGGTCAAGATCAGCCAATGGCCGCAGCGGGTGGTCATTCATGTCCGGGCCTTCGCGGCGTGGAGAGCCAGATCCGCGTGCCCGGCCCAACTCCGTAACCCTCTCGGCATGGCTTCAAGGGTTCCTGATATATTCGGTTGTGGAGGCCCCGTACCGCTATCTCGTAGTCCATGCTACGGATTCCCGCTGGCCTCCAAAACAGCTACCCAGCCCGCCGACGGCTGACGAGGTGATGGATGCGCCTTACTACGATCCGCGTCAATGGCGTCAAAAGACAGGTCATATCCGACGAGAGCAGACGACTGGTAGACCTCATACGCGACGATCTCAGACTAACTGGAACCAAGAAAGGCTGCCTCGAGGGACACTGCGGTGTCTGCTCGGTCATCATCGACGGCAACGCCGTCCGTTCCTGCCAGGTTGCGCTTCGAGACCTGGCGGAAGGTTCGCAGATAACGACGATCGAGGGGATCGGCACCCTCGAAGATCCGCACCCGATCCAGAAAGCGTTCGCGGCGGAAGGTGCCATCCAGTGCGGCTACTGCACGCCGGGGATGATCGTCGTCGCCAAAGCCCTCCTCGACCAGAATCAGCAGCCGTCTGAAGCGGAGATCCGGGAGGCCTTCAAGCACAATCTTTGCCGGTGCACCGGATACGACTCGATTATCCGCGCGGTGCAATTGGCATCGGCCCTGCTTCGCGGCGAGGCGTCAGACCGCCCGCTCGCGCTCAATGTAGGCGGTGACCTTTTCGGCCAGAAGGTTCCTCGGCCGTCTGCACTGGCCAAGGCCACCGGGACGATGCAGTTCGGCGACGACCTCGATGTGCCTTCGGATACGCTTCATCTGAAGATCGTGCGAAGCCCACACCATCACGCGTGGATCAGGGGGATCGATCCCTCGGAAGCCGAACAGATGCCGGGCGTGGTGGGGGTTCTGACGGCGGACGATATCCCCGGAGAGAACCGCGTCTGGTCCGACCCTCAGCCCCAGTATGGGGATTTTGTGCTCAACGAGCGGGTCTTGTGCGACGAGAAGGTCAGCGCATGGGGCAGCCCCGTCGCGGTCGTCGTGGCCGAAACCGAGGAGCAGGCCGCCGCAGCGGTGGATAAGGTGCGGGTCGACTACGAGGTCCTGCCGACCTACAGGACGCCCCAGGAGTCACTCGCCGAGGGTGCTGTGTCGATCGTTCCGGAATACGACAGCAACAAGACCTTCACCGCGTACCTGCGGAAAGACGTAAAGGGTAAGGCGGAGGTGGAGGAGATCCTTCACGACCTACCGTACGTGGTGGAGCAAGAGTTCGTTACCGCCCGTCAGTCGCATCTCACCCTGGAGCCGGACAACGCCATCGCCTTCATCGACGATGAGGACCGCCTCACAGTTATGTCGAAGTCGGTCTCGATTCACTCCCACATGCGCGAGCTCAGTCGGATCCTGGGGATTGGCACCGACCGAATGCGCTGGATCGAGAATCAATCGGGCGGGAGCTTCGGCTTCAAGACCAGGATCACCTGCGAGGCCTACGTAGCGCTCGCGGCACTGAAGTACCGCAGACCGTGCAAGATCGTCTACTCGATGGCGGAGAACATCTTGACCGTCGGAACGAGGAGTCGCTTCTGGGCGAAGGCGAAAGTCGGAGCCGACAACGATGGTCACATCAAAGGATTGCTATTCGAAGTGGCGGTCGATTGCGGCGCCAACGACAATATGGGCTCTCAGATTGTCTACAAGTGCAATCACTATTTCGGCGGACCTCATCGCATCCCCAAGGCCTACGGCGCGGCGACGATAGTCTTCACGAACGACCAGCGGGCAAATGCCTGCTGTCGCGGGCTAGGGGCTACACCGACGCAGCTCGTCTCCGAAGTTCTGCTCGACATGCTTGCCGAAAAGGCCGCCATGGACCCGCTCGAGTTCAGATACCTGAACGCCTGGCGCCCGGGCGATGTCGGTAACTGGGGCTCCGAGACGGACTGCTATCCGTATCCGGCCATGCTCGAGCATCTGCGACCTCTCTACCAGGCAGCCAAAGCCCGGGCCAAGGAGCAGTCGACATCTCAAAAGAAACGGGGCGTGGGCGTGGCGGGCGCCTTCTTCGGCTGCGGATTGGACGAGATCCCCGATACTTCATTTGCCTGGGCGGAGTTGAATCCGGATGACAGCGTCACTATTCATGCCAGCTGGGCGGATCCCGGGCAAGGCGCGGACATCGGGATCGTGACGATAGCGTCTCGGGCGCTCGAGGGGCTACCGCCGGAAAAGATCCGCTTTGTAACGCGAGACACCGACATCACCCCCAACAGCGGTCCCTCGCTTGCCAGCCGGCAGACGACGGTCACCGGCAATGCGATCCGGCGCGCGTGCGAAGCGCTGATTAAAGCCATGAAGGACAACGGCTGCCCGAACTACGCCGATATGAAAGCCCGCAACCTGCCCCTGTTATACATAGGCAAGCACGTCTGCAATCACACGCTGAGCGACAAGAATAGCCAGGGGCGACCGGTCGAGAACTGGCAGTACAACCTGCAAATGGCAGAGGTCGAAGTGGACGGCGCTACCGGCAAGGTCAAGGTCTTGAAGATGACCACGGTCGTTGACGTTGGGGTGATCCACAACCGCCTGGTCATGGAAGGGCAGGCGGTAGGCGCGGCCAACATGGGCACCGGCATCGCCTTGTGGGAGGAAGTCCTACCGGGAGAGACCGATACGTTGCTCAAAGCCGGCATCCCCAACTTCCTCAACTCACCACCGATCGAGTGTCACTTTCTTGAGACCTACCGGGAGCGCGGTACCTACGGGGGAGTAGCCTGCGGCGAAGCGGTAATCATGGCGACGGCACCGGCAATACTAAATGCCATATACGACGCTTGCGGCGCCCGGCTATCCGTGTTCCCGGCCAAGCCAGAACGGGTGCTTGAAGCGATAGCGGAAAACGACCCAGGAAAGGGCGAAGCTGAAGACGCACTCGCTGACGCCAAGGCTGATCACGGGATCTAGAAACCCTAGCTTGGCCCTATGGCCCACTTCCTTTGTCAGAGCGAGAGCCGGTTCGATCACGTGTACGTTGGACGAAAGCCCCGCCCACGGCCGAGATATCCCGCTAGGGACACTTTGCTCAGGTAACTCCGGTGAATCGCCCTGGGTTCAATGGGCACTCATTTGCTCTGGTCCGTCATCTGCGCCGTGGCCAGTGTTCCTTCCAGCTTGAGCCATGAGCCCGATTTGGGCGCGGACCTAGCGGTCCCCGGGGAAGATCGCCATCCTCATCTTATCCCCTCACATGGCGTAAAGAACAAGCAGTCTTTCGCGGCCGAGCCACCCGCCCCAGAGAACTCTGCGCGCAATGGCGTCCCCACCTTGATGGTCTCAGGGTTCCTGGCGTCGACTCCGACGATGCGGGCAACGGCGCGAACCCCCTCGTCCAAGTCGACGACCCCCACCACGTAGGGGTTGTCCTTACCAAAACCCTGCTTGACCATGTCCGGGCGGTGCAACCGAGATACTGGTGAAAGCGGCCAGTCGGCCGGTTCCGACGAGTTCCACCCACTCGCTCGCAGAGCCGTAGCAGGACGCGCAGATATGCCGCGGCGGGAAGGACAGAACGCCGCAATTCTTGCAGCGAGAGGCCATCAGCAACCCCTCGCGCAGGAATTGCCCATATGATGCATCGTTGAAGGGCCGCATCTCCACCGGCTCACCTCCTCTCGAGGATTGTGAAAGTGCAGGTGCCGCCCGTGCCCCCGAGATTGTGCGCGGCGCCCACCCGGAGGTTCGGGTTGGGAACCTGACGCTTGCCCGCCGCGCCGCGCAACTGCTGCCAGACTTCATAGAGCTGGGCTGTGCCGGTGGCTCCCACGGGGTGCCCCTTGGCCTTGAGACCGCCGGAGGTGTTGATAGGCATCGGGCCGTTAAGGGCGGTGAGACCCTCCGCTGTGGCCCTCCAGCCCTCCCCCGGACCGAAGAAGCCAAGGTCCTCCAGATGGATTATCTCCGCCATGGAGAAGCAGTCGTGGACCTCGGAGAACTGGATATCCTTGGCGGTGAGACCCGACATCTCGTACGCCTGCTGAGCGGCGAAGACCGTGGCCTCATAACTCGTGAGATCGCGCTTGGCATGCAGGCTATAGCTGCTTCCCTGCCCCATGCCGGCTAGATAGACAGGATCGTCCGTGAAGTTGGAAGCTAGTTCCTCTGCGACGAGAAGAAGACATGAGGCTCCGTCGGTGATAGGACAGCAGTCGAAGAGATGTATCGGCCAAGCCACCGGTGGATTCACGGCCGTATCCCGGAGAAAGGCTTTCTCATCCTCCCACTGGGGGATGGGCTGCCCCCGTTCGCGGCACTTCTCGATCTTGGCGTTCATGAAATCGCGCACCGTGAGGGGGAACTGTGCCTTGGGATTCAACGGAGCGTTGTTGTGACTCTTGATGGTCACGTTAAACAGGATCTCCCTATCCACCCCATACTTGTCGAAGTACGCGGTGGCCGTAGCCCCAAACACCGCGGGAAACGTGTAGCCCGCAGCAACTTCGTATGGGCTTCCGGCCATGCCTAGCCCTTCGGCGACCTCCTCCGTACTTCGGCGCGACATCTGTTCGACGCCTCCCACCAGCACCACGTCGTAGAGTCCGGACGCGATGGCCATCGCCCCCTCACGGAAGGCAAGCGCACTTGAGGCGCACGCCCCTTCCGTGCGGGTCACCGGCTTGGGCACAAGCCCAACCAGATCGGCGATTATGGGTCCCCAATGGGCCTGCCCCACGAAGAAGTCATTGCTGTAGTTGCCCAGATAGATTGACTCGATGTCTCGGGGGTCCAACCCCTTCTCGACTGAACCCATCATCTCGATGAAGGCCTCGGCGAAGAAATCCTTGCAGTCCCGGTCCTTGTAGAGACCCAGCTTGGTCAGACCCCCACCGACGATCGCAACGCCCCGGGCAAGCCCGCGTCTTCGTGCGCTGGTAGTCAATTCCTCACCTCAGTAGTCCTTCTTGAGCTGCTTGTAGAGCTCCAGTTGCTTCAGGAGTCTCCTGTTCTGACTGTCGAGTACCTTGGCTCGCGGGACGTCCTTGTAGTCGACCCAGCCACGCCCGGTCTTCACGCCCAGATCTCCCTGTGCCACCTTCTCCTTGAGAGTCTCCGATGGCCCTTCGGCGTTGCTCAATTCAGGGAAGATACGTCCCTCGATGACGACCATAGTGTCGAGGCCGAACATGTCCAGAGCTTCGATATGGCCGATGCAGGCATGGCGCATCCCGTAGCTAGCCTGAGCCACCAGGTTGATGTCCTCGAGCGAGGCCACATCTTGGGCGATAAGGGATTCGATTTCTCGAATCATCGCCAGCTGGATGCGCGTGCCCAATAGACCATAGATATCCTTCTTCACAAGGACAGGCGTCTTGCCCACGCGCAGCATGAGCGCCTTCGTGAGAGCGATGTTGTCGGTCGCTGGTATGCGGTCCGTAGTGAATCTCTACCAAGGGCATGATGTGGGCCGGATTGAAGTAGTGCATGCCGATCATGCGCTCAGGCGTCTCACACCCCTCGGAGATGGAAGCGACGGGACAACTGCTTGTGTCGGAGCCGATGACAATCTCAGGACGGATGCCATCGAGTTGCTTGAAGATCTTCCGCTTCAGCTCCAGGTTCTCAGAGACGGTCTCGACCACGAAATCGCAGCCTTTGGCTAGAGGCGCGTAGTCCTCAGTAGCGACGGCCGATATGCGGGCTCGAACCGCGCCAGCCTCCTCGCTTAGAAGACCGTATTCCTGCACTAGGGCACAATTGGCCTCTATCTGGGCCAGACCCCGATCGCAGGTCTCCTTGCTTCGCCCGGTGATGATCACCTCTATTCCTGCTTCGGCGAAGTTCTGGGCGATGCCTTGACCCATGGTGCCGGTCCCGCCGATCACCAGCACCTTCTTGATGCCTGCTGCGTCCAAAGTTCCTCCCATCCAGTCGTGCCTCGCAGCCTGGACGCTTTTTCTCCCGATGGGGACTACCAGTTGACCTTGTCGAGACCCTTGAGGCCCAAGATGGCCCGCGCTTCTTCGGAGCTGGCGGGTTCAAGATCGAATTCCCGGCCGATGCGCGCGATCTTGTCTACCTGTTCGGCGTTGCTCTTGGCCATCACACCCCTGCTCAGCAGCAAGCTGTCCTCCAGGCCGACCCGGACGTTGCCACCCATGTTCATGGCCAGGGTGCACAGTGGCATCTGCATTCGTCCGCCAGCGCAAACCGACCAATTGAAGTCACCCACCAGATTCTTGGCCGAGTTGTACATGAACTGGAGGTTCTCGAAGGTGGCGCCGATGCCACCGAGGATGCCCATGACCCACTGCATGTAGATGGGGGCTCGGAGCTCGCCGCGTTTCTTCATGAAGGCGACGTTATTGATCATGCCGGTGTCGTAGATCTCAAGCTCGCCTACGGTCCCATGCTCGGCGAAGATGTTGTTGAACTGCTTGAGCATGGCGAAGGAGTTTTCGAACACGTAGCTCTCGGTACCCCGCAGATACGTGTCCTCCCACTCATACTTGAACTCACCCTTGAAGCTCTCGGCCATCGGATAGAGGCCGAAGTTCATGGAGCCGTAGCTAAACGTGGCTAGCTCGGGGCTGAGCTCTATGACCGAGCGCAGACGCTCCTCGACCGTCGCGCCGATGCCGGCGCCGGTGGTCATGCAGAGGATCATGTCGCACTTGGCCTTGACCCGCTGAGCCACTTCTTTGTAGTAGGCGACTTCACGGCTGGGTGCCCCCGTTTGGGGGTCCCGTACGTGGATGTGAGCCACCGCCGCCCCAGCCTCGTGCGCCGCTACCGCTTCGTCCGCGATCTGCTCGGGGGTGATCGGCAAATACGGGGACATGCTGGTGGTGTGCACGGCACCGGTGATGGCGGCAGTAATGATGAATTTGTTGGATGCCATTGTCTATCTCCTCAAGCGCCGGCCGACTTGTGGCGTCCGGCTCACCGGTTCAGATCTAGTGTTTGCCCTCGGTCGCCTGCAGCCAGTCTTCAGCCTCCGCATCTTTCCAGGCGTCCACAGGGGCTTGCTCTTCCTCCTGGTCTTCCCGCTTCAAGATGGCGAAGACAGGTCCAAAAGCCATGGGCGGGCAGCCGCCTACGAACACGCCTTGATCACGCCACCTCTCCACGCATTTGCCAACCAGGATGAGGTCTTTATCGCGGGCGCAGCCGTCCGGCAGCTTATTCTTGGGCCCAAACACCAGCGAGATGCCCTGGTTCTCGTCGTACTTGCCCTGCTTCTTTAAGGCATCGAGGGCGTACATCATCACGCCCATGCAGCTAGTGCAGGAGTTCTCATCGTAGATGTCGTAGCCGTGGTAACGGGAGAAACCTTCGAGGAAGGGAGTGTCGAGCTTCTTGTAGACCTCCTGGATGCTATTGCCCCGGACCTCTATTTGGTCCTCGTCGATGACGCCGAGGCCCCGTTTTGCGCCTTTGGTCAAGTAGGTCTGGTAGAGGTCTATGCCAGCCATGCGGCAGCAGGTAGCGTCGATGGCGAGGGCGTCGGTGCCGGCCACGATGCAACCAAAGTCGACGGGGACGCCAAGCCCCATGGGGCCGAGACCCTCTTGCGGCCGCACCATGTCCACGATGGAAAGATCCGGCTGCGTGATTGACAGGAGGTCGAAAAGGGCCTCCCCCAGCTCGACGAAGTGCATCTTGCGGTGCATCCTGTCGTCGACGGCGCCCTTCAGGTTTTTCACGGCGCAGGTGAAGACCATGCTCAAGTGCGTCTTGAAGATGGGAACGCTGATCACGCAGTCGGCGTCCAGCATCATCTTGGGCACCCGGAACTTCTTGATCTCCACCCCATTCGGCACTTCGACCTCGACCAGCTCTTCTTTCGTCAGGCGTTTGATGTCGACGATGCGGTCGACGCCGGCTTCCTCGGCCGCCTGGCGCAGCCCGGACATGGCCAGCGCTTTGAACGTGTCCTGGCCTATGCACGACGCCTCGGCCATGATGATTTCTTTGGGCTTGTACCTTTTGACCGCCGCCACAACGGCTTTAAGGACTTCGGGGTTGGTATTGACGCTGGTCTCGGCGGCGACGGGTGCCCGGCATTCGGCTTGATGAGGACGACCGCACCAGGCTTCAGCAGGTTCTCGACTCCGTCGAGTTGCGACAAGGCTCTATCGACCATCTCCTGGATGTCGGTCCCCTTGGCTATGGAGACAACTGACTTGCTCATCGTGTGCACCTTCTCTCTAGAACTTCATGCCCCGTTGTTTGAGCGCCTTCACGATGCTTTCCGGCAGCATGGCCTTCACCCTGTCGGACACCGCCGAAGCCTCTTCGGGATCGTATGTCCAGATGTGGACGCATTTCCCCTGGCATCCGTCGTCGCCCAAATGGGGGCCCATGAAGGTGAGCAGCCTCTTGTCGACCTCCATGTAGGCCTCGATGTAGGCGTAGTCGAAGGCCACGCAGTACTTTGCCTGGGATTCCCAACCCGCCGGGGGACGCCAGGCGCAGCGAGGACGCGAGCACACGGCTTTGGTGTCATCGAACCACGTATAGGCATGGGTATCGGGACCATAGAGGATATGGGCGATGTCCTGATACCAAGCCATGGCCCTGGGGCTAACGATCTCGCCCCATCTCTTCTGAACGTTGGTCCAGCCCCGGGTGCCGGTTTCCGTTCCAATGGTGCGGGCCAATTCAAGCGCTTTGTCCACGCCCCAAAGCTTCTCGACCTTGTTGAACATGTTGTGCCACTGGAACTTCATCTGCCGGGCGAGCGCCGCGTAGCTCTCGTCGACACTCATTCGCGTGAGATCTTCGTCAACTTCGAACCGGGCCACTTGCTCAACATGGTCCCAGGGAACCCCCCAACCGGGCACGACACCGGGCCAGTCAGTCACGAACGCGTAAGGGGTACCGGTGGGCTTGTAGACCTCGAATCCCCACCTGTCCTCTCCCTCCTTGTTGACGGGTGGATATGCGATTGCGCTTGGCTTACTTTTCATCTGTCTCCCTATTCCACAAATCGTCGCCACAATGTGGTCAACGCGGGTGGTTGCTCAGGCTTTGGTCGGAACGATCACGATTAGGTTCACGCAGGGTTCGTTTCCGACGTTCAAGTACTCACCAGGCTCGTTCGCCGGCCGGAAGACAGAATCGCCCTGGTGGAGGATGTATTCCTCGTTCCCGGACTTGACCTTCATGGTGCCGGACAGGATGTAATAGACTCGTTCGGCCGGCATGCCGTCATCCTTGCCGCCGCCGTCGGGGAGGAATTCGGAGATGGCTACCCAGAAGCCCTGAGCGCCGGTCTCTTCCTTGCCGTGTATGCGCATGGGCCAACAACCCCGAGTGATTGGCCGGTTCAAAATGCGTGCCCCTGTCCGCCGCCCGTACAACCTTCATGAGAGCCTCCTAGTTACGCTGTTCTTGACCCTTCTTGTCTTGTCTTTCTTACGCAGCTGTATTAGTCGCTCCAAGAAACACTCGCCTCATCTCCTCGAGCGCGCGGGGATCATCAAGAGTGGAGGGAACGCTGTAGCCCTCCCCGTCCGCGATCTTGCGAATCGTGCCCCGCAGGATCTTGCCGGATCGCGTCTTTGGTAGTTGCGGGACGACGGCGGCCTGCTTGAACGCCGCGACCGCTCCGATCTGCTGCCGCACCATGGCCCGCAACTCGCCAACTAGCTCATCGGGGTTCCTGACGGACCCCGCCTTCAGGACGACGAAGCCGAAGGGCATCTGTCCCTTGAGCTGTCGGCCACGCCCACCACCGCGCACTCGGCCACATCGGGGTGCGTGGCGATGACCTCCTCCATGCGCCCGGTGGACAGGCGGTGGCCGGCAACATTGATGACGTCATCCACGCGCCCCATGACGAAGACGTAGCCGTCAGAATCGATGTGGCCGCCGTCGCCGGTGACGTAGTAGCCCGGGGAAGTCTCGAAGATAGCTGTCCATGAAACCGCTTGTCGTTCTGCCAGAGGGTGGGAGGAGCCAGGCGGAAGCGGCAGCTTGATGGCCGATGACCTTCCGTGCCGGCGGCACCGGCGTGGCCCGCTGGCGTCGAGGATCTCGCACGTCGTATCCCGGACACCGGCTTGGTCGGCGAGCCCGCCTTGACGGGCAGCGGCTCGATACCCATGCAGTTGCCCGCGATGGCCCAGCCGGTCTCCGTCTGCCACCAGTGGTCGACGACCGGGATACTTCAGGAGTGTCGCTCGGCCCAGTGGTAGGTATCGGGGTCGAGACGCTCGCCGGCCAGGAACAGGTCTGCAGAGCTGGAGATGTCGTATTTCTTCAGATAACGCTCCTTCCGGGTCCTCCTTGCTTGATCGCGCGGATGCGCGGTGGGAGCGGTGAACAGGACCTTGACCTTGTGCTCGGCGATAACCCGCCAGAAGGCGCCGGGATCGGGGGTGCCGACCGGCTTGCCCTCGTAGACGACGGTGGTGCAGCCAGCACAGCAGCGGGGCGTACACGATGTAGGAGTGGCCGACGACCCAGCCGACGTCGGAGGCGGCCCAGAAGACGTCGCCGGGCTCGATGTCGTAGATGTTCTTCATCGACCACTTCAGCGCGACCGCGTGCCCGCCGTTGTCGCGGACCACGCCCTTCGGCTTCCCGGTCGTGCCGGAGGTGTAGAGGATGTACAGCGGGTCGGTTGCGCGCACGCGACGCAGGCAACCGGCGTCGCATGCTGCGCCATAGCCGTCGCCCAATCGTAGATCCCGGCCTGGGCGCCAACTCGGCGGCCAGCTGCGGGCGCTGAAAGATGACGCAGGCTCGGGCTTGTGTCGACGCTCGCAGGGCATCGTCCAAGCAGCGGTTTGTAGGCGATCACACCTGCTGGGCTCGATCCCGCAGGAAGCGGACACGATCACCTTCGGCTCGCGTCGTCGATGCGGCGGCCAGCTCGTGGGCCGCGAATCCACCGAAGACCACCGAGTGGACGGCACCGATCCGGGCGCAGGCCAGCATCGCCACGAGGGCCTCGGGGATCATCGGCATGTAGATGACGACCCGGTCCCCTTTTTCGACGCCAAGGCCAGTTAGCACCCCGGCGAACTTAGCCACCTGACTCTGAAGTTCGCGATAGGTAAGGCAAGACGAAGCACCGGTGATGGGACTGTCGTAGATGATGGCCGTCTGCTCGCCCCGACCTTCAAGGACATGCAAATCCACGCAGTTGAAACACGTGTTCAGCCGAGCCCCGGCGAACCACCGGTGGAACGGGGGATTCGAGTCATCCAAGACACGACGCCAGGGGACGTCCCAGTGGACTGCCGCCGCCGCTTCACCCCAGAATCCAGCGGGGTCCTTCATGGAACGCTTATAGACTTCGTTGTAGCCGATCAATTCTCCGCAACCAGAACCTTCCCTAGTATCTGTTCGGCTCACCCGTCTGAGGC
Organism: uncultured Thermoleophilia bacterium; assembly: GCA_963749535.1. Lineage (GTDB taxonomy): Bacteria > Actinomycetota > Thermoleophilia > RBG-16-64-13 > RBG-16-64-13 > Chersky-299. The sequence goes on from CAVVNF010000018.1 coordinate 39,907, forward strand.
CGCAGCGTCCGGACAACCACTGCGGCCTCGGGGGCGAAGGGGGACTACGTAATTAGCCGGTGTAGGGCTGGACGGGACCCTGAACCGTCAGCCAAGGCGTAATCGGGTTGCTGACGACCTTGAGTTCTACCTTGTACTTGCCCGTGCCTGTCTGCCATTGACCGCCATAGAGCGGGGTCACGATAACGTTTTGGACGGGATGCCCCGTTTTAGGCGCTACTGGCAGAGTGAAGTCGATGGGGCCAAAAACCGTGTCTTGCAGTTTAGTCGCGACCAACGCTTGGAGGATGGATTCTTTGTCATCGATGTTCGTGGTTCGTTTCAACGTGTCGATCGCCACTTCCAGATGGGTCATCTCACCGATGGGTTGCTCCCACTGCCGGTTGAGCTGGGCTTCGAATGCGTCAGCAAGTTGCTGGCAGGTTTGGCCGACGAGCCCGGACTTAAACGGATAGGTGGGATGCCACCACTGGTTGCCGGCGACATTGAGGCCAACATCGCCGATGGACTCTATCCCCCCGGGAATAGCGTGGATTTCTCGATCACACATATCTTCGGAGTGAACCCTTGCTGCTTGGCCTGCTGCAGGACCACGCCCAGGGTCGGCGGAAGGGTGAGACCAAGGAGCACTTCGGCACCCGCGCCCTTGAAGGCGTTTATGATCGAGGTGAAGTCTTCCGCCGCGTCGTCGAACGGGCCTCCGTCGACCAGTTTGAATCCGGCGGCCTTAAGGATTCCCGGCCAGTACGCTCTAAGGGCTGCGCCGTCGGCGTCATTCGGCCATAGACCTCCGACCACCTTGTTAGTCTGGAACCCGTTAATCATGTTCATGTTGACGGCAATCTCTCGTTCGAGCCCCAGCAAAGGTGATAGGTCCACTTATAGACCGTGTTGATCTTCCCGCCCGAGCGGGCCATGAGCCACGCTTCCCAGGGGCAGTTGTCTGTGATGGTCGGCACGCCCAGGGACTCGCCCTGGGTAGTGATCGGGATGACCATGTCTGGGCCCGCGTCACCCACGAGGATGTCCACGTTGTCGTTTGTGATCAGGTCGCCAGCCACCTGACCAGCCCGGTTTGAATCCGACTGCGAGTCTTTTCGGAGGATGGTGATCTTGTGAGTCTTGCCGTCTCCGAGAACTATGCCATCGCCCAAGACCCCATTTATGACCCCGAGGATGAAATCTCCCGCGACTGCGTGCTCCTCCATCGATCCGGTCACCGGCTCCACCCAGCCGATCTTGACCTCGCGCCCCACTTCGGCGGCGGTCGTGACAGTCGCGCTCGAGCTTGTGGTCGCCTCGCTGCTCGCAGTCGTTGCAACCGAGCTGGCGGTCGTCGCGGCAGTCGTGGCCGCAGTCGTCGTAGTCGTGCCGCCACAGGCAACAAGGGCGCCGCCCAACCCAGCACCAAGACCGACAGCCGCTCCCGCTACCCCGGCCAGTTTGAGGAACTCGCGCCTACTTACTCTCTTCCCTTCACTGAGACCCACTTGCCCCGCGGCCGGATCCTGTGTCTTTCTTCTCCTGCATTTTTCCTCCCCCCTCAGCTTGTGCTCAGATGATTCCAGACTGGGGCTGTCCCCGGTTCCCCACGCAACTGGGCAGACCTCAACCGGACCAAGAGACTCCCTTATCCGTCTGATAGTATCTTTTAATACCATCCGCAGAGTTAGCGCTCAAACACAAAGCGCCTTCGCGCTCATCCCCTGGTAACAGATAATACACACCGTAGATTGCCGGCGGAGAATGTCAATACCTTCCTACGCTTGACCGCTCACGCCTCGGCCGACAACTCCCCAGGCCCGGCCGGCACCTGCGGGAACGGGAAAGCAAAAGGTGGGTTCGCCGCCAGTGTCCTGAGCAGGGGTTCGTATGTCTCTATGTCGGCTTCAATATTCAACTCGCCCCGATAGATGGCCTGGATTGCAACAAAGGCCTCAAAATTTGTCCAGAGATAATCCTCGGCCGAATACTCCTGGTCCCATGACAGCCTCATGGCTGAGTTCTCTAGAACACCCAGGAGGGCATAGGCCATCATGTCGTCGCTGGTGCGGGGGGACCCTGCGCCAGATTGCCGGAGCGATACAAGATCACTAAAGATGGGCCGGGTGAGTGTCTGGTAGGTGCGAATGAAGAGCTCCTTTGTCTTCTCGTCTGTGCCCAAGGCCTCAGCCCTCACAAAGGTCAGCATCTCCGGGCTGACGTTTCGCACTCCAAGGAACCCAATCACCCGCATCATGTGGCGCTTGACCAGGTCCGGTTCGGCCAGGATGCGCTCTTCTGTGTACTGCAAGGTGCGCTCGACCAGGGTCTCTACCACTTCGATGAAGAGCTCGCGTTTTGAGGGAAAGTACCGGTACAGAGTGAGGGGACCAACCCCAGACTGAGAGGCGATGTCGGCCATGCGCGTGCCGGTGTAGCCTTGCTCCGCAAAATGACGCGACGCGGTTTCTAGGATCAAGTTCCGTGTGGCCGCGGTCTGCTCGGCCGCCAGGTCAATCTCGTCCGCCTCGGTGGGCTCTCCATTCGCGTCTAACTGCCTCCGTATGTCCTCGAGTGACAACCCTTCGTCCTTGAGCTCTCGTATACGACCAAGACGAGCGAGGTGGCGCGACCCATACACCGCCGGCCCTCCACCCGTCCTCTTGGCAGGTGGCAGCAAGCCTTCGCGCAGGTAGTGATAGATCGTAGTTCTAGGGAAACCGGAGGCTTTCTCCAGCCCTGAAATGCCGAGCATCTGCATGCGATATCTCCCGAAAAATGGCCCCTGGGTAACCGGAGAAGATATGTGGGCGACGCCCACTTTAGGCTATTGGGGGGCGGCTTGCCAGGGCCGATCGCCCCCTATCGTCCCCGATCGGACCTCCAGAGAGGATTGCCGAGCGGGATGAGAGTCCGGCCAGACATCGTGTTGATGAGTATGCCGGCCGCTCCATAGAAGGACGAGGCGGCGACCAACAGTAAGAAAATCCCGACCAGCTTGGTCGGAGTTTTCGCCATGATGTTAAGAACAAGGGTGAGAATGGCCAGGTCTATGAAGACGAGAACCGCAAAGAGAGTCTTGTTGGTCATGGCCGAAGCGACCGTTAGAATCAAGCTGAAAACGAGGAAGCCGATAAGGCCGTAGGCGTAATGAGTGATGTCGAACTTGGCGCCGGTGAAAATGGTGATGAACAGTGTCAGGGAGACCGAATACCAGAGGAGCGAGTAGGTCGTGAATGCAGTGGCCCCGAACATGTTGTTCCTGCGGAAATCGATCAGGCCGGCGACGAGCTGGGCTGTAGCTCCCATGAAAAGCGTCCAAGGAATCATGAGCGACTTTGCCGCGCCCGAAGCCAGGCCTAGATCCCCTGACGCCAGCACGAGCGCAGCCACTGCAAGCCCGGTCAGCCCGAGGACCGCCGGATCAGCGGCGGAGGCCCTCGGCTTTATCTCAGTGGTGAGAAACGGACTTTCCGGACTGTCGGCCACTTGTCCCTCCCCGATGCGGCTGTTGTGCAAGGTAGTCGAGATCGCACTGACGATTCAGGCTCAGCGACTCTTGCGTTAATATTGAGTGATACTAACCGTAGATTAACCGACCAGCAAAGTCAAGCCCCCAAAAGTGATCTCGCTTCCCCCCTCCAGCCGGAGGTTGTGGATGGACGGCGCGAGTCAGAATCAGACAAAATCAGACAGGATTGGACGAACTTTTCGTGGGCAGCTGCGGGCAAGAGGGGTTCTGGTGCTTACTTCCCAAAAGTAAAGCCCCGCTTGTGACGGGGCTTTCGAGGTAGCGGGGGCAGGATTTGAACCTGCGACCTTCGGGTTATGAGCCCGACGAGCTACCGGACTGCTCCACCCCGCGCCGTTCAGGAAAGCGGAGTATAGCACAGCAGAAGGCACCCCCTCGCCGCCCGGCCGCCAATGCAAAACCTAAGTCCTGTCGCGCATCTTGCGCTGAGTCGATAAAATGCCTCTGGTCCTCGGCGCTTCGTGCCGATAATCAATTCGTACTCTTAAGGGTAACTCTGGTGCTGCTGCGTGCATCAGGCTAGGAGTTGTGGAACGCCTGACGTGAAGCCGAGAACCGGATATATGAGCCGCAACTATTGCGGCAAGCGTGGCTGCTCGTTCCGGGGATGGGCGCCCGCCATGGTTCCGGTAGCGGCAGCTTTCTTGGCGGTCGCCCTGTGCCTTGTGACCATGGCCTTCGCGGCCCCACCGGCATCTGCCGCTGCGGACACTGTCATTCTCCAGGGTCAGGCCAAGGTTCAGGTGGATTCTCTGCGCGACCAGGCTGCCGCGGTCCAGGCAGATATCGATTCGTTGGACCAGCAGATCGAGCAACTCGACGAGAGCTACAACCAACTGTCTCTACAGGTCGACAGCATCAACCAGCAGATGGCCGACCTCCGCAGGCAACTCGACGCCGCCCAGGCGGACCACGACTACCGCGTCCGGATGGTGGACGACAGGCTGGTCGCCTATCTACAAGGCCGGCGGGCGTGATCAGTTCTTACAGATTCTGATGCTATCGAACGGCCTCAGCGATTTCATCAGCCGTGTCAGGATCGTTGCCTCCCTCGCCGAGCAGGACGACCGACTTGTCGACAACTTGAATGAGAGCACTGGCCAGATCGACGTGATCCTCAAGGAGATCGACGCCCAGAAGCTGGAGGAAGTGGACGCGCGCCAGCAGATGGACGATACGCTGCAGCTCAGCCAATTGAAGCTGGCGGAGCGCCAGACCACCTTGGCCGGTCTCAACACGCAGATCGCCGCCATCATCGAGCAGGAGAAGCAGCGGCAGATCGAGGAGCAGAAGAGGCTCCAAGCGCAACTCATGGCGGGAATAGGCTACTGGGCTCACTATAACGGCCCCCTCCCGCAGAATAGCGACGCCGTCCTCAACCAGGTGGTCCAGACGGCAGCAGCCTACCTCGGGATCCCCTATGTATGGGCGGGCGACAGGCCCTCCACCGGTTTTGACTGCTCAGGGTTCACGCAATACGTCTTCGCGCAGCACGGCGTCGATCTGCCCCATTACTCCGGATATCAAGCAGCCATGGGCGTCCCTGTGGACCTAAAAGACATACAAGCTGGAGATCTGGTCGCCTTCGGCAATCCCGTCTACCACGTGGGGCTCTACATCGGCGACGGCGAGTTCATCCAAGCGCCGCATACCGGTGACGTGGTCAAGATCTCCATGCTTAGCGAGCGCAGGGACCTTTCAGCCATCCGCCGTTTCCCGCTGAAGGCTCGGGTGGGTCCTCCCGCCGTCAGCTAGTCGGGAAGCATTTACCCCTCCGCACGCATCGTCTAGAATGGGCGCATGAATCTGATAATGATCATCATGATTTGCGTAGGCTGCGCCATGGGGCTGGCCGGCTTGGTCTACCTGGCGATACGCGCGCTTGCTTTGGTAAAGGCCGCGAAGAAGGCTGGGAGCGCGGTCACGACGCAGGTGCAAGCCCTCATCCGCGGCGGGCGGCTACTCGTCCCCCGGTTCCAAGAACTCCAGGCCAAACAAAAGGCAATGGCCGACCAGCTTCAGCGCTTGTCGGCCACTACGGAAGATCTGCGTCTCCTGAGAGATGAGCTGAACAGGGCCACGGGTTTAGTGACCCACATCAAGTCCTAGACGGCTTCGACCTCGGTCACTTCCGGCACTTCCTCTTTGAGCACCCGCTCTACGCCCATGCGCAGGGTCATCTGCGACATCGGACAGCTTCCGCAGGCACCGACCAGCTTGACCTTGACAACGCCGGTCGCCTCGTCGACGTCAATCAACTCGATGTTTCCGCCGTCGTTCTGCAGGGCAGGCCGGATCAGGTCGAGGGCCTTCTCCACTTGCTCTTTCATCGCTTCCTCCACTCTTCATTGACTAGCCGGGCCCCTTGAAGCCCGCTTTTCATGGGCCTCCGAGGGGTCCGGCTATAATCCGCACTAATCTTATCTAGTTTCTCACACTAGCGCGGCTGCGCCCACCTCTAGCCGGCGCATTTCCCGCGTGCGGGCGGGCTCAGACCTTGATGATCGTCGCGATGCCCTGGCCGCCACCGATGCACATGGTAGCGAGACCGTAGGTGCCGCCTTCTTGCTTGAGCGCATAGATGAGGGTAGTTAGGATCCGCGCACCGGAGGCACCGATCGGATGACCGAGGGCGATGGCGCCACCGTAGAGGTTGGCTTTCTTCAGGTCGAGCGGCAGTTCCTGTGCCACGGCCAGGGCCTGAGCGGCGAAGGCCTCGTTCGCTTCGAAGACGTCGATCTGGTCGAGCGTCATGCCCGCTTTGTCCAAGACCTTCCTGGTGGCGTAGTACGGACCCATGCCCATGTACTTGGGATCGAGGCCGGCCGATGCGTACGCAACCAGGGTGGCCAGTGGCTTGAGCCCGTGTCTTCTCCGCGTATGCCCGGGAGGCGATCACCAAAGCGCGACACCGGCGTCGTTGATACCTGAGGCATTGCCGGCGGTCACGCAGCCGTCTTTCTTGAAGGCGGGACGCAGTTTGGCAAGACCCTCAAGGGTCGTGTCACCCCGGAAGTGCTCGTCGGTGTCGAAGATCTTGGGGTCACCCTTGCGCTGGGGGATCTCCACGGGAACGATCTCCGCCTTGAACTTGCCGGCGGCGCTGGCCGCCGCGGCGCGCAGCTGGCTCTCGAGCGCGAATTCGTCCTGCATCTCTCGAGTGATGCCATAGCGTTCGGCAACGTTCTCCGCTGTTAAGCCCATGTGGATCTTGTTGATGCCGCACGTGAGCCCGTCGACGAGGACGTCGTCAACAAGGGTGGCGTCGCCGAGGCGGAACCCCATCCGCGCTCCAGGCAAGATATGCGGGGCCATGGTCATATTCTCGATGCCACCCGCAACTATCACTTCAGCGTCGCCGGCGGTGATGGCCTGTGCAGCGAGGTGCACCGCCTTCATCCCGGAGCCGCACACCTTGTTGATAGTGATCGCCGGAGTCTCCTCAGGAAGGCCAGCGGCCAGCCAGGCTTGGCGGGCCGAGTTCTGGCCCAGGCCTGCTTGGAGAACATTGCCGAGGATCACCTCGTCTATTTCTTCCGCCGCCACACCGGCCCGTTTCAGGGCCTCGGGGATGACGATCGCACCCAGCTTGGTCGCCGGGATCTCAGAGAGAGAGCCGAGAAAACGGCCCACAGGCGTGCGGCATGCACTAAGGATCACAACATCGGGGGACAAAGGATCTCCTTTCCTTCTGCCTACAGAAATGCGGCCGTGCAAAGACATGTCTTCTTGTCTCGCGCGGCCCGAAAGAGTCTAGCTTTGGAAAAGATACCACTCCTCGCGCCCGCCGGTCCGCTGGGCGCGACCGAAGACACCGGATGGCGCCGTCTTGTTCTGACTCGTCGCCGAGGTTTGCCGCTGGAACGGACCCCTCGCAGGCTGTTCTTCAGCAGCCTAGGCCAGATCGGGATGGTGGCCGGCCCATGGCCGTGGCCCGGCCAGCGCATGCGAGATTTCGACGCCGTTCGAGCCCAGCAACTGCACGACATCCGGCGTCATCGGCCAGAAATCCTGCTCTCTCTCGCTGCCTTCCCCGTTCACGCTCGACACATAGTGAGCCGTCACACGGAGCTCACCGTCCACGTCGTCCGCTAGGACCTGATAGCCCCGTCCAAGCCATTCCTCCAGCTTGATCTGGTACTCACGGAGAACGACCGGGTCCATGGCGCCTCCTTTTTCTCGCTAGGCGACCGCAATGGCCGCGTCTTCTCTCGTTTCTAACCGCTGTGGCGTAACCCCAAACCAAATCTCGGGGCACCGGCCGCCGTGTGGTCAGACTGATCAGCCTGTTCCATCTTCGGACCGGCCGGGCCACGTTCGCGCCACGGCCGGGCCACGATCGAGTGATGGTCTGACCTGCACCGGTGCTCCGACACAGGTCCGGTCTCACGCTCGCATCGGCTGAAGCGACGGTCAGCTCGCCAACGCCTCTCGTTGCCGCCAGCCGGCGCTGAATAGAAAGAGCAGCGCGGATGTGCGCCCCAGATGGGTGAATACCTTGGAAAGTCCATCCGCAGTCACATCGAGGTCTACGTCGGCGCCGGAATCTTTCAGAAAAACATGAAAGGATTTGGACGCCTTGGCTGTTTCCACGAAGGTCTGGGCGTTCTTGATCACCGCCTCGATCTTCCGGCGGTTACGGATGACGCTAGGGTCGGCAAGGAGTCTCCCGACGTCCGCCTCGCCCATGAGTCTCACCTTCTGGGGATCGAACCCCTGGAAGGCCTCCCGCATGGATTCCCACCTCGCCTCCACCACCTTCGGGCCCAGCCCGGCCGAGAACACGGCTCTGGCCAGGAGGTCGAAGTACGCGTTGTCAGATCGCGGGTATTCGCCTGCCCGCTGCATCCACGGCTGCTTCTCGAACATGCCCTCCTCCTTCTCGTGGGAACGTGCGAGACGAGGGTAGCTGCGGCACGAGTCGCTGTATGTACAACGGAGGTTGGGTTATGGCGCTCGCGCCGCGGGTCTTTTCGACACGGCCTCGCTCTCCAACTCTTTCAGAGCGTCTGACCGGTCCATCTGCTCGGGCGTGACGAGTGACGGCATGTCGACCATCCCGGCCATGAGCCGCGCCTCGTGGACGCCGCTCGCCCACAGAGCCGCTGCGAACTGGTGGCGGTCGGGGTTGGTCCGGCCCAGCTCCGACACGACGCTCTTGGCGAGGGCCCGCAGTTCGGGCACAGGGATCCCGTATGCGGCCTCGGTCCTTATGCCGTACCGGGACATCCCCGCGAGGGCCTTGGGGTCCATCCGAGAGGCGAAGCCCGCGAGAATCCCGTCCACGGTGAGAGCAGACATACCCGGCTCCTCCTTCGGCCGGGCTAGAACTTGCCTAAAGTGCCGGAGAGCCAATCCAAGGCCAGCTTCTTCCGGTCGCTGAGATCGAGCTCGCGCAGGTTCCTCTCGGGGGTGAGCTCGACGATACGATCGGCGATCTGGAGTGCCTCGGTGAGCTCGTGCGTCACGTAGACGATGGTGGTCTTGTGCTCCCGGGCGATCTTCTGGAGCATGCCGATGAGGGAGGTCTTCAGCTCCAAGTCCATGTTGCTGAAGGGCTCGTCCATGAGCAGGATCCGTGGCTCGGCGGCAAAGGCCCGAGCGAGGGAGACCCGCTGAGCCATGCCTCCGCTCAGCTCGGCGGGATGGTAATCCTCGAAGCCTTGCAGGCCCACCCGCTCCAACCAGGAATGAGCGTCCCGGCGCGCCTCGTCCTTTCCCACGCCCTGAGCCCGGAATATGACGGCCACGTTGTCCAGGGCGGTGCGCCAAGGCAGCAAACGCGGCTCCTGGAACACGTAGCCGATGTTCACGTCTGCGACCGTCACCCGCCCCGAGTCCGGGGTGATGATCCGAGTGATGAGCTTGAGTATCGTCGTCTTGCCGACCCCCGAAGGGCCCACGATCCCGACGATCTCGTTCTCGGCCACCCGCAAGTCGAGATCGTCGAGCACCACCAAAGAGTCGAAAGTCTTGCGCACGTTTTCGAAGGTGATCACGAGCACCACCTCATCCGGTTTCTCCCTTCCGCCAACGTGTCGTCCTGCGCTTGAGCGGGCGCAACACGCCGAACTCCAGGAGGGCCATGAAGGCGAGCAGGACCACTACCCAGGCAAAAGCCTCGGCGGTGTCGAGGAAGCTCTCGGCGCGCGAAAATGAGTGCCCGATGCCCGAGGACGCGGCGAGGACTTCCGCCAGGATAACCGCCCTCACGGCGACGCCCGTGGCCAGAGTCAACCCGGCCATGACGGGAGACGCGATCCCTGGCAAGTAGACCTCGGTGAGCAGCAGCCGGCGCGGAAAGTGATAGACCCGGCCCATCTCCAGAAGCTTCGGGTCGATCGCGAGTATGCCGGCCACCGTGTTGATGTACATACCGGGCAAGACGATCAGCGCCACCAGGAAGATCACCGGTCCGTTGCCGAGTCCCCCAAGCCAGAGTAGCGCCAACAACGCCAATACCACCGCCGGCATCGTCATCCCCACCCAGCGGATGGGTTCGAAGAAGGAGCGGGCGCGAGGCTGTAGACCGGCAATGACGCCGAAGACGAAACCGAGCACCGCGCCTATGACCAGCCCGATCACCAGCCGGCGCAACGTGATGAGAAGCTGCACCCAGAGCACGCGGGTCGATCCCAGGTGGCCCAACGCTTTCACCGTGGCGACTGGAGAGGCCATGTTGACGGGATCCATGACCATCGACAGGACCTGCCAGACCACGATGATGAAGACCGCGCCCAAGGCTGCGTAGACAAGCCTGGCGCGCTTCGAGACCGTACTGGGCACAGCGTTGGACATCGCTCTAAAGACCCCGCCTCATTCGCCTGGAGGCTGGGGGCGCCCGCCCGTCCCGGGCGGGCGCCCCGCTTGGTGTTCGGCTAATCTAGTTGGCTATCGCCACGCCGAACCCTACTTGTCGCAGCTTGGACTTGGTCGCGGCTTGAACCAGTTAGGGCGCGTAGTAGAAGCCGGCGTCCGGCACTTTGCCGCCGATGACCTCCGGCGACAGAGTGGCCAATTGCGCGAGGAAGGTATCGACATCCTTGCGGGCATCCGCCGCGGGCGTGAACTTCCACGTGATGTTCTTGAGAGACGCAGTCATGGGGGCGGCCTTGAGGCCGAGTTGCGGGAATTGCGTCTCGATCAGCTTGCCGGCGGCCTCCGGGTTGGCGAGCATCCAGGCTACAGCCACCTGGTACTGTTTGAGAAAGTCAGCGATCACGGCCGGCTTGTCGAGCATGGTGGCCGTAGCCACGGTGCCGGCGATCGGGCTGAGATTCGCCCCGCCGGTCGCCTGTTGCCAGCCGGCGTCGAAGCTGAGCGCCCTGTAGAGTTTGGTCTTTGAATTCTGGCTCTGGAGGATCGAGGCCGTCGCCATCGGCTCGCTGAGCACCGCGTTCTGCACTTTGCCGGCCAAGAGCAGCTGCGACGCCTGAGTGGGATCTGTCGCGTAGCGCACCGTGAAGTCTTTCTGCGGGTCGAGCCCTTCTTTCTTGGCGATGTATTGGAACATAAGGTCTGGCACGCTGCCCTGGAACGGGACAGCAATGGACTGGCCCTTGATGTCCGCGAAGCTCTTGGCGCTCGCGTCGCTCGACACGAGATACGTTATGTTCCAAACGGTGATGTCCAGCAGTTTGATGGAAACGCCTTTGTTATAGAAGATGGCCGCGTTGTTGGACGGCATGGTGACGAAGTCGCCCTGCTTGCCGGCGACCATCGCCTGCAGCTGCGTCGGGTTCTCCCACACCACTACGTCCGTCTTGTCGGCGACGGCCGACAGCAAGTTGTTGGCCGCGATGTAGGCCATGGGGATAGCCATGGGGCCGGGCGGCGCGACAAGGGTGATCTTGGCCAGCTTCGCTCCGCCGGCGACAGTCGTGGAGCTGGAGCTCGCGGCGGTCGTGGTGGGGCCGCCGGCGGTCGTAGTGGGACTGGTGGAAACCGTCGTCGAACCGGCCGGCGACGTGGTCGGGGTGGACGAGCCTGAGCCGCACCCGATAGCAACCACCGCTGTTATCAAAAGCGTCACGGCGAGACCGATCACCAACGTCCGCCGCGACCTGGCCACCGGGTGGCTCCTCAGGGAATATGTCATCAATCTTTTCCTTCTTGCACGCACGCTCCCCGCGCACATGATCGTTCGGCGGAACTACAGTCTAAACTTGGAGGAAGTCCATCCTCTTTACATCGACGCCATGCAAGGTTTGAAGCTCGGCATAAAACGCTTCGACCGTGGCTTCGTCCCCAAAGACATCAAGAAGTACCAGCCCGCTCGGCGAGCAGCTCGTGGCGTCCGCGTCGTGGATACCCAGTCTGGTGCGGATGTTGCAGCCATACTTTGTGAACGTCGCCTGCACTGACGGCACGTTCTCCGTGCGATGAGTGATATGGACGCCGAAGATGTGGTGTTGCACGACGATTCCTCCTCTTGTGTTCGGGCCCCTTGGAACGTTTTGCGGCCTGGTCCTCCGCCGAGCCGTCCTTGACGCTCCCGGTCGGGATTCTCACGGCTTCGTGCACATGTTCCCGAATGGACTCTAAGTCTACCCTAGTCGCGATTTTCAACGGCCAATGGCGGCTCCTCGAGACTGAGTCGGCGGTTTTGTGCGACTTTGCACTTGACTCCTATACCCGCAAAGAGTAATTTGTGAAACACGTAACAGTGTTACTCATGTAACGGCCGCCCGAGCTGCCAAAGCGGGCGAGCCGAGAGAAGGATCGGTGGCTCAGGCGGGAAAGCCAATAGTGTCTCGAAAGACGGTGGGGAGGCTCAGCCTCTACCGTCGGCTCCTGGATCTCCTCCGAGAGTCCGGGACCATGCATGTGTATTCCCATCAGCTGGCGCATCTGGCCGGGGTGAGCGCGGCCCAGGTACGGCGAGACTTCATGACCATCGGCTACTCGGGCAGCCCGAACCGCGGCTATGAGGTCAAGACGTGTCTCGAGAGCATCGGAAGCCTGCTCGACGGATCGGGCTGTCAGGACGTGGCTCTCGTGGGAGTCGGGCGTCTCGGCCGGTCCCTACTGGCCCACTTCTCGAACAAGCAACAGATGCTGCGCATCGCCGTCGCCTTCGACACCGACCCAGCCGTCGTCGGCGGATCGTTGGACGGTTGTGAGATTCACGCAGTCGAGACCATCGAGAAAGTCGTGGACGAAAGAGGGATCCGCATCGGTATCCTCGCCGTGCCTCCGGAGGCAGCGCAGCCGGCGGCAGCCGCGCTGGTACGAGCCGGCGTGAGAAGCATCGTGAATTTCGCGGCGGTTCCCCTCCGCGTCCCCGACGATGTCTTCGTGGACTATATGGACATCACGTCCGCCGTCGAGTCCGCGGCATTCTTCGCCCGGGACGACGGCGACAAGGATTCGGCCCCTGAGGACGTGCCCGAGACCGAGATGGACCCCATCATCCGCACCATCGATTCGCTTTTGGCGAGGACGAACATGAAGCTCGAAGAATTGGCGCAAAGGATCGGTGCCCGCGTGCTCGCTCCGGGAGCCCCGGGCGGCACCGAGGTGACCAAGGTCTACGCAGGCGACCGCGTGAGCGACCTGCTCAACGAGGCATCCAACAAGACCTTGCTTGTGACCAACCTGGCGAACCTGCAGATGGTGCGGGTCGCGGAACTGATGGACGTGCCGGGTATCTGCTTCGTCGACGGGATCGACCCGGAACCGGACATCATCGAGCTCGCACGGGCCAACAACACGGTGATCCTGGTCTCACCCGTGGGAGTCTTCGAGACCTGCGGCCTTATCTTCCAGATCCTTTCCGAAAACGGCCAGAAACAGGCGGAGCCGCAATAGCCAAGCCATGGAATTCGTCTCCTACGACATAAAGAGCAGTGACTTCGACGCGGCGGGAGCGGCTTCCAGCGCCATCAAGGAGCAGCTGAAGCGTATCGGGGCGGACGCGGAGAGCATCCGGCGCACGATGATCGCAGCGTACGAAGCGGAGATGAACGTGGTGATCCACGCGCATGGCGGCCGCCTGGAAGCCTCGCTTTCGGACGACCGCCATCGACGTCGATGTGATCGATGAGGGGCCGGGCATCCCCGACATCGAGCTGGCCATGAAGGAAGGTTTCTCCACGGCCAGCTCCGAGGCGCGGGCCCTCGGCTTCGGGGCGGGCCTGGGTCTGCCGAACATCAAGAAGAACAGCGACCGCCTGAGGGTGACCTCCCGCGTGAGCGAAGGCACCCGGGTGAGCTTCACCGTCTACCTCAAGCGAGAATCGGCGTGTGCGCCGAGCATCGTCTCCCTCGCTGCCTCGACGGAAGACTGCCGCGATTGCCGCCGCTGTCTGGTGGCCTGTCCGACACATGCGGTGCGGGTGAGGAACGGCCGGCCCTCTGTCCTGGAGCACCTATGCGTGGACTGCACGAGCTGTATCGCAGCGTGCTCGTCGAAGGCCCTCACCGTGCGAGACGATGTCTCCTCGTTGGCGGAGCTGAAGAACATCGGCGAACTGGTCCTGGCGGTGCCTCCCGGGCTCCTTGCCAGTTGCGGAACCGGGCTTTCCCCTGCCCGGGTTCTCCAAGGATTGCGGAGGCTCGGATTCGCGGACGTCATCACCGTGGCGCCCTTTGAGCGCGCGCTCCGGCGGGCGGTCTTGACTTCGGCCAACGAGAACGCTGGGGACGGCCCGGAAGCACGGGAACTACCGATCATATCCCCGGCCTGCCCCGCCGTGGTGAACCTCATCGAGCTCAAGTATCCTTCGCTCCTTCCGCAGTTGGCACCTTTTGACTCCCCCTGGGAGGCCCTGCAGGCATCCCAGGCCGATCGCCGCGTCGCGTACGTCGTGTCCTGCCCAGGCCAACGCTCGGTACTCGTGGCCCACGAACCGGCGGACAGCGCAGGCAGCTGCGTCGAGCCAGGTGCCGTGTATCTCTCCCCCGGCCTCGTCCGCGATGCGGTCATGGCTCTTCTGGCTGCGGAGGGCCGAGAACCCGCGACAGCCGGGCCGGCTGGAAGCGCAAAGGCGAGCGCAGAAGGCGGGGCCGACCACTCGACGGCGGACCTCGGACACGTGCTCACCGTCACCGGCATGGAGCACGTCATGGCTGTGCTCGAGCAGATCGAGAACGGGCTGTTGACCGATGCCGAGGTGGTTGAACTCTACGCGTGCGCAGGTGGCTGCTTCGGCTCGCCGCTCCTACCCCTGGATTTCCACGTGACTGCCCGTCGTTGGGCCCAACAGGAATCGTCAACAGCCTGCTGCGGCGAAATGCCGGCAGCGCTCTCCCGGCGGCGCCCTTACGCCGCTCGTCCGGGGATACGCCTGGACCCGGACATGGCGCGCGCCATCGAAAAGCTCGGCCGGATGCAAGCGCTCACCCGTTCGCTACCCGGCAAAGACTGTGGTACGTGCGGCGCCCCCACCTGTGCAGCGCTGGCCGAGGACATCGTGATGGGGCGAGCGACGGCTGAGCTCTGCCCCTACTGCGATAACGAGAAGGAGGCGCGGGACATGAGACTGCAGGAGCTCGTCCAGAGCTTTGGATCTCCGGAACTCACCCCCAGCGTGGCCGGCAACAACGACGCCGAGATCGCGTACGGCTATGCCTCCGATCTGCTCAGCGACGTGCTCGCCCACGCCCCCGCCGGCGGGGTGCTCGTCACGCTGCAGGTGCACCTCAACGTGATCGCCGTGGCGAGCCACGCTGGCCTGAGGGCCGTCATCTTCTCGTCCGGCCGCCTCCCCGAGGACGACATCTCTCCCGAGGCGGCGGACGAGGGCCTCTCTCTCTTCGTGTCACCGGCGGACACCTTCGACATCGTCGGCCGAC
Organism: uncultured Thermoleophilia bacterium; assembly: GCA_963749535.1. Lineage (GTDB taxonomy): Bacteria > Actinomycetota > Thermoleophilia > RBG-16-64-13 > RBG-16-64-13 > Chersky-299. The sequence continues at coordinate 55,217 of CAVVNF010000018.1, forward strand.
TGTATCAACTCGGGGTGAAGGGACGGGCTACGTGAGCCGCGCCCCACACGGAAATCATGCCTGAAGGACGGACGAGATTCCATGGCAGACCGCCTGCGACATGCGCAGCGGACTTGCACATCCACACGGCGCTGTCGCCCTGTGCGGAGCGACGAGATGACGCCCCGCGCCATCGTGGAGGCTGCCTTGGCCCGAGGGCTTGACATGATCGCCATCTGTGACCACAACAGCGCGCGCAACGCCGCCGCCGTGCAGGAGGCGAGCGGGGAACGCCTGGCCGTTCTCGCCGGCATCGAGATAACGAGCGCGGAAGAGGTCCACGTGGTCGGTCTTTTCCCCGACGCGGCCGCGGCCGAGGCGGCGGGGTCGGAGATCGCTCCGCTCCTTGGCGACGCCGATAGCGGCTACACGGCGTTCTTCGGCGAACAGCAGGTCCTCGACGCCGAGGGCCGCGTACTCGACACCGAGACTGCGGCGCTTGCCTTCGCCACTTCGCTCGAGGTGGACGCGGTGGTCGATCTGGTCCACCGGCACGGCGGTCTGGCGGTGGCGGCGCACATCGACCGCAGGGCTTTCAGCGTGTTCTCCCAGCTCGGGTTCTTTCCGACCGAATCGGGTTTCGATGCGGTGGAGATCACTCCGTTCACCGGGGATGATTCGCCGCGAATGGCGGAATTCGCAGGCTCTGGGCCTGCCCATGACTGCAGCTCGTCCGACAGCCACTACCTCGAAGACATCGGGGCTGCCACGACGAGACTCACCGTCGAAGTAGCGACCTTCGCCGAGCTGGCCCTGGCTTTCGCCGGCGCCGAAGGGAGGGCGATCGGTCGATGCATGATGTGTCCCTCTATCTGCTCGACGTCGCTCGAGAACTCAGTGCGCGCAGGCGCGACGCGCATAAACGTTGGTCTTCGCATCGACCACGCTTCCGACGAGTTGGAGCTGACGGTCGATGATGACGGACGGGGTTTGAACGTCGACCCCTGAGCGGATCCTCGATCCCTTCTTCACTACGAAAGAAGGCAAGAAGACGGGACTTGGACTAAGCCTCCTGAGAGCGGAGGCCGAAGCAGCCGGAAGGGGGGCTCACCATCGGTCCCTCCCCCACCCTCGGTGGGGCCCGAGTAGATGTCACCATGCGCCTCGGCCACGTGGACAGACCGCCCCTCGGCGATCTGGCCACGACTCTTGTGGTCACGGCGGTGACGAACCTAGATGTCTTGTTCACTATCAGCCTCGAGGGCGATGAGTTCGGGCAACCACTCATCGAGGCACCGCTCACCGAAGCGACCGAACTTCTCCTGCACTGCGCGGAGCGGCTCGCATGAGGCAGCGGCAGCCCTTACCAAGAGCGAAACAGTCGAAGCGCAGCCCAGGCCCGGGGACGCGCATGTTCAGGTCGGCCAAGGAGGCAACGGCATGACGGCGGAGGCAGAGAATCGGGACGTAAAGTGCACGTGCTGCGAGGAAGCCTCGGAGGAGGAACTTCTCGCACGGCTCGACGACGTCATCGCCGGTACAAGGAAAAGCCAGGAGCTCTGATCCCGGTGCTGCAGCTCGCCCAGGGCATCTTCGGGTACCTGCCCGAGGTGGCTCTCAAGCAGGTCGCGACGCGAGCATGCGCAAGCCCTACAGCGAAGTGGCCGGCGTGGTGGGCTTCTACTCGTTCTTCACCACCGTCCCGCGCGGCAAGCAACCTCATCCGCGTCTGCCTGGGCACCGCCTGCTACGTGCGCGGCGGCATGAACGTGCTCGAGTCGCTCAAGAAGGAGCTGGGCATCGACGTCGGCGAGCACCACGGAGGACCGCGAGTTCTCGCTCGAGGTCGGCTCGCTGCTTCGGCGCCTGCGGCCTCGCCCCGGTGATCACGGTCGACGACGACGTCCACCACCGCGTCAAGCCGAAGCGCGGATCCGCGAGATCCTCGCCCAGTACGCACGCAGGAAGCCTTGGAAGCTGCCGTTGCGTGAGAGGAGCGCCTGATGGCCGACAAGATCAAGAGTGCCGCCGACCTGCTCGCCCTGGCCCAGAAGGCCAAGGCGGACGTCGACCTGCGCTCGGGCGCCAAGGAGATCACAGGTGACCGTGCACATGGGCACCTGCGGCATCGCCGCCGGCGCCCGCGACGTGGTGGCCGCTTTCCTGCTCCGAGCTGGCCGAGGCCAGGGCTCGACAACGTGACCGTCGCGCCAATCCGGCTGCGCCGGCCTCTGCGAGAAGGAGCCCATGGTGACCGTCACGTGACGCCGACGGCGCCGTGTACCACTACGGGCTGCTCGAGACGGAGCAAGGTCCACAAGATCGTCGAGGAACATCTGGTGGGCGGGGTCCCGGTGGACGCCTACCTCATCAAGCATCGTAGCCGTCGATGTGGATCAGAGATCGAAGGAACCAGATATGAACGAAATCAAGAACCATGTTCTGATCTGCACAGGCGGCGGCTGCATCGCCTCCGGCGCTCTCGCGGTGAGCGCCGCCTTCACCAAGGAGCTGGAGGACCAGGGCCTCGCCGGGGAAGTCGCGGTCATCGAGACCGGCTGCCTCGGCCCGTGCGCGGTGGGCCCGGTGGCCCTCGTCTACCCCGACGGCGTCTTCTACCAGAACATCAAGGTCGAGGACGTGCACGAGATCGTGGAGGAGCACCTGCTCAAGGGCCGCGTGGTCGAGCGCCTCGTGAGCCACGCCCCAGGCACCGACAAGACCTTCGCCGAGATGCAGCGACGTGGAGTTCTTCAACCGCCAGGTGAAGATCGTGCTGCGCAACTCGGGCATCATCGACCCGCTCAAGGTCGAAGAGTACATCGCCCGCGAGGGCTACCAGGCGCTGGCCAAAGTCCTCACCGAGATGACCCCCGACCAGGTGGTCGAGCGAAGTGCTTCGCAGCGGCCTGCGCGGCCGCGGCGGCGCCGGCTTCCCCACCGGCCTCAAGTGGAAATTCGCCCGGCAGACCGAGTCCGACGTCAAGTACATCCTCTGCAACGCCGACGAAGGCGACCCGGGCGCCTTCATGGACCGCTCGGTGCTGGAAGGCGACCCGCATAGCCTCATCGAGGGCATGGCCATCGGCGCCTACGCGATCGGCGCGCACGAGGGCTTCGTCTACCTGCGCGCCGAGTACCCGCTGGCCGTGGAGCGCCTCCAGTACGCCATCGACCAGGCGCGCGACTTCGGCCTGCTCGGCAAAGACATCATGGGCAGCGGCTTCGACTTCGACCTGGAGATCCGCATGGGCTCCGGCGCCTTCGTCTGCGGCGAGGAGACGGCCCTCATGAGCTCCATCGAGGGTGGCCGCGGCGAGCCCCGGCCCCGCCCGCCGTTCCCGGCGGTCAAGGGTCTCTGGGACAAGCCCAGCGTGCTCAACAACGTCGAGACCTTCGCCAACATCGCCCCGATCATCCTCAAAGGCGCGGAGTGGTTCGCCAGCACCGGCACCGAGAAGAGCAAGGGCACCAAGGTCTTCGCCCTCGGCGGCGCCATCCAGCACGCCGGCCTGGTCGAGGTGCCCATCGGCATGCAGCTGGGCGAGATCATCTACGAGATCGGCGGCGGCGTCCCCGGCGACAAGGCGTTCAAGGCCGTGCAGCTCGGCGGCCCTTCCGGCGGCTGCATCCCCAAGCAGCACCTCAACGTGCCCGTCGACTACGAATCGCTGCAGGAGCTCGGCGCCATCATGGGCTCCGGCGGCTTCATCGTCATGGACGACGACACCTGCATGGTGGACATCGCCCGCTACTTCCTCGACTTCATCCAGGACGAGAGCTGCGGCAAGTGCCCGCCCTGCCGGGTCGGCACCAAGCGCATGCTCGAGATCGTCACCCGCATCTGCAACGGCGAGGGCGAAGAAGGCGACATCGAGAAGCTCATCGACCTCGGCAAGACCATCCAGGACACCGCGCTGTGCGGCCTCGGCCAGACGGCGGCCAACCCGGTGCTGTCGCACCATCCGCCACTTCCGCCACGAGTACGAGGCCCACATCCGCGACCACTACTGCGAGGCCGGCGTCTGCTCGACCATGTTCAGCGCTCGCTGCTCCAACGCCTGCCCGGCGAGCGTGAACGTCCCCGGCTTCGTGAGCCTCATCGGCGAGAAGCGCTTCGACGAGGCCTTGACGCTGCACCGCGAGCGCAACCCGCTGGCCAGCATCTGCGGCCGCGTGTGCTTCCACCCCTGCGAGAGCAAGTGCCAGCGCGCCGCCCTCGACGACGCCGTCGCCATCCGCGGCGCTCAAGCGCTTCATGACCGAGCAGGAGAACGACGCCGCAACTGCCGAAAGTCCTGGAAAACGCCGAGAACGCCACGCGCAAGATCGCCGTGATCGGCAGCGGGCCGGCCGGCCTCTCCTGCGCCTACTTCCTCGCCCGTCTGGGCTACAAGCCCACCATGTTCGAGAAAGAGGCCAGCCCCGGCGGCATGCTCGTGCAGGCGATCCCGGCCTACCGCCTGCCGCGGGAGGAGCTCGGCCGCGAGATCAGCATGATCGAAAGCATGGGCGTCACGATCAAGACCGGCAAGGCGCTCGGCCGCGACTTCACCCTGCACAGCTGAAAGACCAGGGCTACGAGGCAGTGTTCCTGGGCGTGGGCGCCCCGCAGGGCGTCGAGCCTCGGCCTGCCCGGCGAGGATGGCGAGGGCGGTCAGTCGACGGCTCTCAGCTTCCTCGCGCAGTACAACGTGCACGGCGACCGCCTGGGTGGGCGAGCAGGTCGCCGTCATCGGCGGCGGCAACTCGGCCATCGACGCGGCCCGCACCGCCCTGCGCCTCGGCGCCAAGAAGGTCACCATCCTCTACCGCCGCCAGCGCGCGCAGATGCCCGCCTGGGCGAGGAGATCGACGCCGCCGACCTCGAGGGCATCGAGATCATGCCGCTGGTCGCGCCCGAAGGAGATCGTCCGCGACGCGGCCGGCAAGGTTACCGGCGTGCTCTGCCAGCAGATGGTGCTGGGCGACTACGACAGGAGCGGCCGTCGCCGTCCCGTGGCCGGCCGCAATCCCGACTTCATCGTGGCGTGCGACCAGGTCATCGCCGCTATCGGGCAGTCGCTCGACGCAGACAGGCATGCTCGGAGGCTCTTCCGCTCGAGATGCGCAACGGCTGGATCAAGACCGATCGGGCCGACCGGCGCCACCAGTCGTCGACTGGGTCTTCGCCGGCGGCGACGCCGCGACCGGTCCCGCATCGGTGGTGGAGGCCATCGCCGCCGGCGAGAAGGCCGCGGTCGCGATCGACGAACGGCTGAGCGGTGCCAACCATGCGTTCTGGCGCCGCGACGTGGAGGTCGACTGCTACTTCGATCCCGACGCCGATCCCTGCAATACCCCGAGCGGCGGTCGTCGGCTGTGTCGACCCCAGCGTGCGGACCTGCAGCTTCGACGAGGTCGAGCTGCCCTGGGATATGGATGTCGCGCTGGCAGAGGCCAAGCGTGCCTGCGTTGCGACTACGGCAAGGTCCCGGCCCTCGCTGAGACCAAGGAGATATGAGATGCCTGCCCTGACTATTGACGACATCAAGGTCGAGGTGCCCGAAGGCACGACCTTGCTCGACGCCTGCCGCCAGGTGGGCGCCAGGGTCCCCACTCTGTGCTACCTGGAAGGCGTGCAGTGCCATCGGCGCCTGCCGGGTGTGCCTGGTGGAGGTGGAAGGCGCGCGCGACGCTGGTCGCCTCCTGCGCTCAACCCGCCACCGAGGGCATGGTGGTCAAGACCAATTCGCCTCGCGTGCGCAAGGGCCGGCAGACCGTGGTCGAGCTGCTCCTGTCCGAGCACGACGGCGATTGCCAGACCTGCGACCGCAACGGCGACTGCGAGCTGCGCCAGCTTGCCTACGACCTGGGCATCGACGAGATCACGCTACGAGGGCGAGCGGACCCGCAAGATCGTCGACAGCTCCACCCCGGCCCTCGTCCGCGACACCGGCAAGTGCATCATGTGCCGGCGGTGCGTCACGGTCTGCAACGAGATGCAGGGCGTGGGCGCCCTCTTCCCGCAGGATCGCGGCTTTGCCACGGTAATCGGCCCCGCGTTCGCCAGCAACCTCAGCGACGTGGTGTGCGTGCAGTGCGGCCAGTGCGCGGCCGTCTGCCCCGTCGGCGCGATCACCGAGAACAGCGCGATCGACCAGGTCTGGGCCGCCCTCGACGACCCCGACCAAGCACGTGATCGTGCAGACCGCGCCCGGCCATCCGCGGCGCTCTGGGCGAGGAGTTCGGCTACGAGCCCGGCACGCTGGTCACCGGCAAGATGGTCGTCAGCCCTGCGCCGGCTCGGCTTCGACGCGGTGTTCGACACCAACTTCACCGCCGACCTCACCATCATGGAGGAGGGCACCGAGCTGCTGACCCGCCTGAAGAAGGCCCTGGTCGACGGCCAGACCGGTGGCGCTGCCCATGTTCACGAGCTGCTCTCCCGGCTGGATCAACTACATGGAGCACTTCAACCCGGACATGCTCGCCAACCTGTCCACCTGCAAGTCGCCCGCAGCAGATGTTCGGCGCGCTGGCCAAGACCTACTACGCCGAGAAGCTGGGCAAGAAGCCCGAGGACATCGTCGTGGTCTCGGTCATGCCGTGCACCGCCAAGAAGTTCGAGTGCAGCCGTCCCGAGATGACCGACAGTGGCGTGCAGGACGTCGACATGGTGCTCACGACCCGTGAGCTGGCGCGCATGATCAAGCAGGCCGGCATCGACTTCGCAGCCTGCCCGACGACAAGATGGACGCGCCGCTGGGCATCTCGCACCGGCGCGGCCGACATCTTCGCCGTCACCGGCGGCGTGATGGAGGCGGCGCTGCGCACGGCCTACGAGATCGTCACCGGCAAGCCGTTCCCGTTCGAGAACCTGCACGTCAAGCCCATCGCAGGGCCTCGAAGGCGTGAAGGAGGCCGCGGTGACCGATCGAGGACGACCGTGCCCGAATGGGCGTTCCTCGAGGGCGCCACGCTCAAGGTCGCCGTGGCCCACGGCCTGGCGAACGCCCAGAAGGTCATCGACAGGATCCGCAGCGGCGAGGCGCCAGTACCACTTCGTCGAGGTCATGACCTGCCCCGGCGGCTGCATCGGCGGCGGCGGCCAGCCGCGGCTGACCTCCAACGCCGTGCGCGAGGCCCGCATCCGCGCCATCTACGCCGAGGACGAGGGCCGCGAGCTGCGCAAGTCGCACGAGAACCCCGAGGTGCTCAAGCTGTACGAGGAGTTCCTCGGGGCAGCCGCTCGGCGAGAAGTCTCACAAACTGCTGCACACCAAGTACACCGAGAAAGAGCGCGTCTAGTGAGCCAAGGCCCGATGCTATTCGTGGAGACAGCCATGACCGCGGATAGCCCCGCACTCATACTCATCGTCGACGACGACTATGACTTCCTCGAGATCAACCGCATGATCCTCGAGCGGGCGGGTTATCGCGTTGTCACGGCTTCCGAGCCCGGCCAGGCCCTTGCCAAGATGGAGAACGAGAAGCCCGACCTGGTCATCACCGACCTGATGATGACGAGCCTCGACTCAGGCTTCTCGTTCTCCCGCACGATCAAGACCGACCCGCGTTTCGCGGATGTGCCCGTCATCATCTCGACGTCGGTGTCGAGCGCCCTTGGCCTCGACTTCCGGCCGCGCTCCGCCGAGGACCTGGCGAAGATGAACGTCGACGCCTACTTCGACAAGCCCCTCGACGCCCGGCGCCTGCTGGCCAAGGTCGCCGAGCTGCTTGCGGCGCGGCGCGAGGCCGCGGCCGGCCGAGCGTGCGACACGGCCGGCGCCGCACCCGAGGACAGCTGATGCCGACGGTAGACAATCCGCTCGTCACGACCATCGGCGAGAGGTGCCGCATGTGCTACGCGTGCGTGCGCGAGTGCCCGGCCAAAGCCATCCAGATCGTCGACGGCCAGGCCAGCGTCATCCAGTCGCGCTGCATCGGCTGCGGCAACTGCCTCCGGGTCTGCAGCCAGAACGCCAAGCAGGTCCGTCGACGACACCGAGCGGGCTTTCGACCTGCTCGGCTCGCGCGACAGCGGCCGCGGCGATCGTGGCCCCGAGCTTCCCGGCCGAGTTCACCGATATCGAGCCGGGACGGCTGGTGGCGATGATCCGCGAGCTCGGCTTCGCCGTCCGTGCACGAGGTGGGCTCTCGGCGCCGACCTGGTCGCCCACGAATACGCCAGGCTGCTCGGAGCGCGAGCCGACAGAGCCGCTACATCGCCACTCCCTGCCCGGCGGTGCAGTCGCTACGTGCGCAAGTATCACCCCGAGCTCACGCAGTTCCTCGGCGCCGATCGTCTCGCCCATGGTGGCGATGCGCGCGGGCGCTCCGCCACGATCTGGGCCGACGATCTTCAAGTCGTCTTCATCGGCCCCTGCATCGCCAAGAAGGGCGAGGCCAGCATCGACACGACCCATGTCGAGATCGACGCGGTGCTCACGTTCGCGGAACTGCGCGAGATGTTCGAGCAAGCGGAGATCGTCGCCGGCGCGGTAGACCCGGACGATGATTTCGATCCTCCGTACGGCGGCGTGGGAGCGGTATTTCCCATCTCGGGCGGACTTCTGCAGACCGCCGGACTTCAACAGGACCTGCTGAGCGGTGAGATAGTCGTGGCCGAGGGGCGCGACGAGTTCGTCGATGCGATCAAGGAGTTCGACGTGGCCCACGAGGATGCCCGTCTCTGGACGTGCTGTCGTGCCAGGGTTGCTTCGCAGGCGTAGGCATGACGACCAAGGATACGAACCTCCAGCGCCGGACCCGCATCAGCAACTATGCCAAGAACCGGATCGCCGGATTCAGCGACGAGCAGAGAGCGGACGTCGCCAACGCGTACGAACGTTATGCCGACCTCGACCTTTCCCGCACGTTTCGGCCCGACATCCAGACGCTGGGCGCGCCTGCGACCGCCGAGGAACTCAAGGAGATCCTGCGAGCGGATGGGCAAGCACAGCGAGGAGGACTTGCTCAACTGCGGGGCCTGCGGCTACGACACCTGCCTGGACCATGCGCGTGCGGTTTACGCTGGTGTCGCCGACTCAGAGATGTGCCTTCCCAGCACCATCGAGCAGCTGCGCGCCGCCTACGGCCAGCTCGAGGAGTCTCACCGCTCGCTGGAGGAAGCCAAGGAAGCTCTCGAGAAATCGGGCAGGCTCGCGAGCATGGGTCAGCTGGCCGCCGGCATCGCCCACGAGGTGAACAATCCGCTCGGCATCCTGCTGCTGCATGCCAATCTCGTGCTCGAAGAATGTGAGGAGCAATCCCAGGTCCACGAGGACCTCGAGACCATCGTCGACCAGGCGAACCGCTGCAAGCGCATCATCTCCGGTCTGCTCAACTTCGCCCGCCAAAGCCGGGTGGTCCGCCAGCCGACCAACCTCGTCGATCTGGTGCAGAAGGTACTGCACACCACTCCGATCAGCGAGGGCATCGAGGTGCGGGTCGACGACCAGCTGGAAGACCCGGTGGCCGAGATCGACTCGGATCAGATAGTCCAGGTGCTTACGAACTTGTTGAGCAACGCCCAGCACGCGATGCCCGAGGGCGGCAGCATCGTGGTCGGATTGAGCGACAAGCCGGAAGAGGTCATCATCCAGGTCACCGACAGCGGCAGCGGGATCCCGGACGAGAACATGGCGAAGCTGTTCGACCCGTTCTTCACCACCAAGCAGGTGGGCATGGGCACCGGCCTGGGGCTGGCCGTGACCCACGGCATCGTCAAGATGCACCGCGGCCAGATCACGGTCCAATCCAACCAGGATCCGGAAAAGGGCCCGACCGGCACCACATTCACGGTCAGCTTGCCGCGTTACGAGGAGCGCCCGGCCTAAAACGGCGAAAGTTGAGGACCTCGTGGGATCTCAGGAGCAAGTGGTCAGAGTCGCCATGGTGGACGACGAGGAGCCGCTCTGCCTGGGCGTGCGCCGCATTCTTGCCAAATACAACGTGCACGTGCCCGATGTCAGTGTCGACGCTTCCTACGATTTCACGTACTTCACCACCGGGGAGCGCTTCCTGGAAGCGATTGCCGCGGGCGACCAGTTCGACCTCCTCCTCTGGACCTCAAGCTGCCCGGGATGAGTGGGCTGGATATCCTGACCGTGCTCAACCATCAGAACCGGCCGATCCTCACCATCATGATCACCGCGTACGCCACCTTCGAGACGGCGGTCCAGGCTACCAAGCTCGGAGCCTACGACTTCCTGCCCAAACCGTTTTCCCCGGACGAGCTCCGGTACGCGGTCCGCAAAGCCACCGACCAGTTGATCCTCAGCAAGGAGGCCCGGCGGCTGGCGGAGGAGAAACGTCAGGTTCGCTTCAACTTCATATCCGTCCTGGCCCACGAGCTCAAAGCACCGCTCAATGCCATCGAGGGCTACCTCCGGATCTTGCAGACCGACGAGCCACCCGAGCGCAAGCAGATGATCGATCGGAGCCTGATCCGGCTGGATGGGATGAAGAAGCTTATCTTCGACCTCCTCGACCTCACGCGTATCGAGTCCGGCCAGAAGGTGCGTAATTTCGTTCCGGTGGATGTCCGAGCGCTCGCGAAATCGGCGGCGGACCTGTTCTCGGCCGAGGCGGCGGAACGGCACATCACGATCGACTTGAAGCCAGAGGGCCCGGTGGAGATGGTGGCGGATCCCAGCGAGATCGAGATCGTCCTCAACAACCTCATATCGAACGCGGTCAAGTACAACCGAGACGGCGGCAGCGTGACGGTCGAGATCCGTCGGCGACGACGGAACGCTCAAAGTCTCTGTGACCGACACCGGCATCGGCCTGGCTCCCGAGGAGGCCGCCAAGCTCTTCTCGGAGTTCGTCCGCATCAAGAACGAGGACACCATCAAGGTCATCGGCAGCGGCCTGGGGCTCTCCACCGTCCGCAAGCTCGCTCAACTTTACGGCGGAGATGCAACGGTCGTCAGTACGAAGGGGTCGGGGAGCACGTTCACCGTGACCTTACACGATACCCTGCCTGGTCTACCGCCTCCGGCCAAAACGCCGGCAGAGCGCGACGTCGAAGCCGGAACGGTCCGTTAGCAAGCGCGACGATCTTTCCTCCCTATCCGCTAGATCTTCTTGAGCAGTGACTCAACAAGACCATAGACATCTTCTTGCCGCCTGCATCCGCAAAGCCCGGCGGCCGCGGCCAGTCCTTTGTATTCGGCTACCCGCTGCGGCTCATCCATCGCCAGCACCGACTGCGGGGTCTGTCCCTTACTTGCCAGCTCAGTGCTGAGCGAAGCGAGGATCCCACTCAGTGCGCCGGTCCCCTCGCTCGGCGCGTGCGGGTAGACAGTGCTGGTCTTGTCGTACTTCACGAACTCCTTCTTGCCGCCGGCCTCGAAGATGCCTTCCCAACGCTCCGTTTCCGAGTCCAGCGCATAGGTCTTGACTTCCTCGGCCCCGATTATCACCGCCTCCACCACGTCCCTCGGCGTCCTCTCGACGATGCAGAGCTCCGGGTATTCTCCGCCCACATCCAGGGACAGCCGGCCTCTGTCCTCGATTCGCTGGATAACGTAATACCTCAACAGCTCAGCGGCGTCTGCGTCCACCCCGAGCACTTCTTGCCAGCCGTCTCTCCACCGGAGGAGGAGGTACTGTTTCGCCGCACCCACACTCACCGATGGCGGCACCAGCCCAAGCTCGGCCAATCCAAGCCACAGCCGGCCGTCCACCTTGCCGAACTCGACTTCCTTGGTGGAGCCATCTTCGTACGCTACGACCAATCGTTTTGGCTGACTCATCTCTTCACCCCACCGGCCTGATGATGTTTTTCAATTCCGAAAGATGGCGAATCTCGCAGGAGGCATTGGAAGGGGCGTGAAAGATATAGCCCGAATACTGGATCGCCTGGAATCCGCGCTCTTGAGCGGGCGTAATATCCGACCACTCCTTGTCGCCGACGATGACCGCGTCCTCCGGCTCGATGCCGCGCGCGCGCAAATCCGCGGCCAGAATGTCGTACAGGTCGCCGACTTCCTTGGAGGAGCCCTTGTAGCTCAAGTCGGTCTCGCCGGTGCGCAGGTCGATCTTGCCCTGCGGCGTGATCAACTCGTCGAAGTACTCGATCACGCCCTGTTTCACGAGGAACCGGCTCACCATGTCTGTGCCGATCGGCCCGAGGGTGCGCTTGAGCTCGGCCACGATAGAGACGGTGATGCCCTGTTCTCGCAGGTATTTGATCGCCTCGATGGCGCCGTCCGCGACTTTCAGGTACTTCTGCTCGATACGGGAGAAGATCTCCGTGACCCCGGGCGCGTCGTCGAAGACGTAGCTCATGATCTCCGGCCGCGCCTTCTCCTTGATCACAGGGTACGAGCCGTACTTTTCCTTCATCGACCGCCAGCGGCGGCACCGTTCTTCCACCAGCTCCGGCTCCCCCAGTTGCTTGCTGGTGTCGCCGATCATCCAGTAGGTGCGCTCCGGTGACGAGTCCATCAAGGTCTGCCCGAAATCGATGCCCACCCATTTTGCATGTATCACCATGCGGCATGTCTCCTTTTCCGCTAGTACGGCTAAGCAGGTACAGCTAGGCTAGTCCGGCTAGAAGCCTGTTAGGCTTCCGGTACGTCAAGGATGTAGACCACCCCCACGTCGCCATCCACCCTCACGCGCATCCCGGTCTTCAGCTTCTTCGTGCCCTCCACGCAACCGGAGATCACCGGCAACCCATACTCGCGACCCAAGATGGCCGAGTGGCTGAGGATGCCGCCCACGTCCGTGACGACAGCGCTCGCGATGTTGAAGAGAGGCGTCCATACCGACGAGGTCTCGATGGTCACGAGCACGCAGCCCGGCTCGAACTTGTCGAAATCCTCCTCGGAGAGCAAGACCTTGACCTCTCCCTCCACCACGCCGGGGGTGGAGACCGTGCCGTAGAGGTCGGCCCCTAGCTCCGGCCGCACGCGCGGATGAGGCTGCTGCGTGCTCCGCAGCATCGGGCTACTGGCGATCACCTCGCCGAGCTTGGTGATGTCCCCGATGAAAAGTTCCGGCTCGGCCTTGCGGAACTGGGCGTGCTGCTTCTTCCTGATAGCCACCAGCTCTTTGCCGGAGAACCGGCCCAGGATGCGTACGCTGATCTCTTCGGGAAGCAGCCAGTAAACGTCCTGCGGATCGTCGATGAGACCTTGACGGGCGAATCTCTTGCCGATCTCCTTGGTCACGCGCCGGGCGAGCGCGTTCCCGTAGTTCTCCGCGTAGAAGGGATGCTCCTCGTCGACGATGCTGGACCACTGGGCCGCCTTCATCAACTTGGTAAAGCCTTCGCGTTTGTCAGCCGGCACCCGAGAAGTGGCCTCCCGCTCCGCTTTGAGCCGGGCCTCGACCAGCTTCGGCCGCGCTTCATCGAGCGCGAAAGTGGGCACGGACATGAACCTGCGGATCGAGGGCAGCACCTGGCTGGGTTTCTCTATCCAGGTAGCGTGGCTGGCATCCCAGTTCTCGACCGTCCGCCAACCGTACTCCTGCAAGAAAGCCCGGAAGGCTTCCAGCCAGGTCTTGCCGGCCTCGGAGTTCTCCAACTCGCCGAGGAGCGCTTCATCGTCGCGTGTGGCCTCAAAGAGCGGCTCCAGCCCCAGGTCGCGGGCCTTGACGCCCAGCCTGAACATCTCGCGGTCGGTCTGCAGGATCTTGTGGTCGAAACCGGCCATCAGATCGTTGAAGAGACGGTCGTTGCGGTCGATGCCCAGGAGTTCCTTGCACATCTCCTCGAACATCTCGTAGATCTTGCAGTATCCCAGTAGCCAGACCATGTGGAGGTTGCCGGCTCTCCGATAGAGCCTGGTCCAATCTTCGAACGCGTCCTGAAGCTGCCAGTCTTCGATGTTCTCCAAGTCGACGGCTTTGGCCTTCTCGTACATGGCCATCACCTCGTCCACGCCCTTCTGGTACTCGCGGCCGAAGTCCTCGATCCAAGGCGCTATCCGCTCTTCGAACTTCACCGTACGCTCTTCGCGCTCTTCCGGCGTGGTGAAGATGCTGCCATCATAAACCCAGCCATCTTTCAGTTTGCAGTCGAAACCTTTGCATTCCGGCACACAGAAATACTCATGGCCATACTGAAGCCCACCATTATCGTAGCAATACTGCAGCATCCACAGATCGAAAGGATTGGCACAGCGTAAAGTCTCTTTACGATCTAGTATCCAAACCTTGTATTTATCGAGCAGCGCCATATCGCGATCTTCGTCCCAATTGACGAGCACACCCTCACTTTGATATCCACCCATTACTTTCTCCCTCGTTCAGAATCTGAAATTGATCCGAAAAGTCTCAGGTCTTGCCTGCAGGATGAATATCCTCGCGTGCGGGCCGCGTTCCACCGCCCATTCGATGTCTTGCGGCTTGCCGAAATGCTGCTCGATGCGCTTGCCGATCTTGGCGATCTCCACCACCTCGTCATCGGCGAGGCACGTTGTTCGGCCGGCTCCGTCGGCGCCGCCGGCCGCGGCTCCGGGCGACGCTGGCGAGGGTCGACACTCGACGACCTTCAGTGCCTGTGCGTCCACCGTCCAGTTGTCGGGGATCACGGCGCCGCTCACCACTACTTCGCCCAGACCCCAGCTGCCTTCGATGACCACCGTATTGGCGTCCGCGGTCGTCGGCTCGGCGGTGAACATCACGCCGGCGGCGCGGGCATCCACCATTTGCAGTACCGCCACACCGATTGGGTCCTGATCGAGAGCAAGCCCTTTCCTCGCCCGGGCGATGAGGGAACGGGTGTTGAAGGTGCTCGACCAGACCTTCACGATGTTCTCCAAAACATCCGCCGTCCCCGTGGCATTCAGGTAGCTCTCATACTGGCCGGGGTGGCTCGCCGGCCCGGCGGACCGGGCGGCGACTGGCACATCTATCACGCCGGTCCTCGCGCACAGTTCCTTGTAGAACTCGGCCACCTCATCCCGCAGGGCTTTCGGCATCTCTTTCGATTCCACGATGCCGCGGAGGACTTTGGAGGCCTCGGTATATCTGGGCAGCTCCTTCGGGTCGTCCGGATCGGCTTCGAACTCCGTAAGGTGGCGACCGATCTCGTCCCCAGCGCCGGTGCTCTCAAGAAACCTGACGTAGGCGTCCAGAGATAAGGCGAACCCGGGAGGCACCGGGAAGCCGGCCCGGATCAGCTCTCCCAGATTGGCGCATTTCCTGCCAACGAGGCCGCTGTCCCCTTGCCCCAGGTGCTCCAGCCATATGACCGTACTCGCCACAAATCCCCCTTAGTTCACCGAAGACTTGAATCTCACGATCTCTTTCAACTCAGAGAACCGGTACACGACCGCGTCGGCGGCAGTGGGTCCCCGGCATATGTAGCCGGCGTACAGGATAGTCTTGAGACCACGTTGCTTGGCCGGTGTGATGTCCGTCCATTCCTTGTCGCCCATCATGAGCCCTTCGGAGGCCTCGATGCCCATCGCGGCCAGGTCTTCCACCAGCACATCGTATATGGTCCCTTCTTCCTTGGAGGTGCCGCGGTATCTTTCGTCAACGGTCCCGTCGCTCACCCGGAGTCTGCCCTGAGGTGTGATCACGTCGTCAAAGTACTGAAGCACGTCATGCTTCTGCAGGAATCTCACCTCGGTAGCGGTCTCGATGGGCCCCAGAGTGGCCTTCGCAGCCGTGACCACAGACAGCCGCACCCCGCGATCGCGCAGATCCTCCAAAGCCTCCTTCGCACCTAGAGCAAGTCCAAGATGGTTCTGTTCGACTTCGAGGTAGGTTTGGACGGCTTCCTCATGCCCGTCGAATACGTACTCGATCAGCTCGCTCTTGTGGCGCTCTAGGACGGTGGGCACCGACTCATACTTCTCCATGAGCGCGCGCCACTTGTGGATCCTCTCGCGGCTCAGTTCCGGTTCGCCGATGAGCTTCGTAGTGTCACCGGCCAGCATGTGGCCCCGCCGGGGAGTGACATCCATTAGGCACTCGCCCATGTCTATCCCCATCCACTTCACGGCGAAAGTCATACGGGCTCGCTCCATTTGCCAACCGGCACAGTCTGAGCCCGGTTCTGGTCGCCGCGATAGCCGAGATCGTAGGACAGCGCTGCCGCCACCTGCTTGAGCGCCTGGACGTAGCTCCGGGCCTCGGCGGGCCCGTAGCGCACCTCGGAGACCACCAGGGTCAAGCTCGCCCTCACCTCGTTCGTGAAGTCGTAAACCGGCACGCCGATCGCGCACACCCCAAGTTGCTGCTCCTGGATGTCGTACGCCACACCCTCGCGTTCCACCCTCTTGAGTTCTTCGCGCAAACGCTCGGGGTCGGTGATCGTAAATGGCGTGAGTGGTTCCAGCCTGCGGCTCAGGCACTGGATGCGCCTTGCTTCCGGGCCGAAGGCAAGAAGCACCTTGCTGTGGGCGTTTGCCAGATCCGTGAAGGTCTGCCCCACGTACATGAGGAACTTGAACGGCCGTGGACTCGGTGAATGGGCGACACAGAGCGGTCCTTCGCCGTTCCACACCGTTAAGCCGACGCTCTCGCCGATGACCTCGGAGAGCCGTTCCAGACGCGGAATGGCTATCCGGCCCAGGCTCGCTTCCGAGATCCACACATAGGCCATCTGAAAGACGGAGGGCCCGAGCGAGTACTTGCCGGTGTTCGCGCTGAGACAGATGAAGCCCTCCGCCTCGAGTGTCTTGATGAGACGGATTGCCGTGGTCCTGCGAAGCCCCGAGTGCCTGATGAGTTCGGCGGGGGTCCATTCCGCGTGAGCCGCGTCGAAGCAACGAACCACGCGCATAGCGCGCTGGACGGCATGAACGAGCGAACGAGAGCTTGCCCCTTCCAGGTCTTCCTCGTCGACGCCGCGAGGATCCCGCAAGATGCCCTCTCCCTCATCGCTCGGTCCAGGTGTCACATTCACCTCCGCAGAACCCTCCGGGGGTCGCCAGCCAGAAGCATTGTTCTAGAATACGTTCCTGCTGTCAATATTTCGGTCACCCCACGTCCGCGATGACACGCCGATACCTCGTCAACCGGCCCGCGGGGGCCTGATTCGCGCGATGGACATCATAAAACGGACAGCAGGATAGGTGGATCGTCGCAGGGGGGTCCGCGTGGGCAGCCTCGCCGGCCGGCGGTCAGGCTCAGACGAGACCGGCGGTCAGGCTTTCCACCTGGCCACCGGTCTCCTTTCATCAAAGCTCACGCGGTCCGCGCTGCGCAGAGCGCGCCGCGAGTCGATCACTCGATGAACTTGCCGCGATTCACGTAGTGAGTGTGCAGAAGCTCGTGGCTCTTGTGGCCGCAGGGCCCGTCGGTGAGGAACTCGGCATAGATGCGCGCCACCGCCGGGTTCTCGTACGACTTGCGCACGCTGAAGGTCTTCTCTTCGGCGTAGATGGCCTTGGCCCGCGCCGCCCGGATCTCGGCGCTGGTCGGGATGGGCTGACCGCCGCCGCCCAGACACCCGCCCGGGCAGGCCATGAACTCGATGAAGTGGCACTCGCTGAACTTGCCACCGGCCTTGATGTCTTCCATCACCCGCCTGGCGTTGGCGGTGCCGTGCGCGACCGCGACTTTCAGCGTGGCGCCCTTCAGCCAATCCCAGTTGGGCACCAGGTGCGCGAGGATCTCCGGCACCGGTCCCACTTCGTTGATGGCGATCTCGGCATACCGCACGCCTTCGAAGCCCCGCACCGGGATGATGTCGCCGTGCTCGTAGATGCTCTCCACTTTGAGGCCGGTCACCAACTCGATGACCGTGCGCAACGCCGACTCCATCACGCCGCCGGTGGCGCCGAAAATGAGACCCGACCCAGTGGCGGTGCCGAACGGATCGTCAAAGTCGGATTTGGGCATGGTCGGCACGTGCAGACCGGCTTGCCGGAACATCTTGCCGAGCTCGCGGGTGGTGAGGCCGTAGTCCACGTCCTTGTAGCCGCTGGAGCGCATCTCCGGCCGGTTGCACTCGAACTTCTTGGCCGAGCAGGGCATGAGAGCCACACTCACGATGTCTTTGGGATCGACTCCCAGCTTCTCCGCGTAGTAGGTCTTGATGAGCGCACCGAACATCTGCTGCGGGCTCTTGGCCGTGGAGGCGTTCGGGATGTACTCGGGATAGAAATGCTCGAGGTATTTGACCCATCCCGGCGAGCAACTCGTGAACTGCGGCAGCGCCACCTGCTGGTCGCCAAGGACCAGAGCTTTGTAGAGGCGCAGGATGAGCTCTGTGCCTTCCTCGATGATGGTGAGGTCGGCGGTGAAGTTCGTGTCGAACACCTGCTCGAAGCCCATGCGCTTGAGCCCCGTGTTCATCTGGAAGGTGATCGGCGTCCCGGGCTCCAGGCCGAACATCTCGCCCATCGCCGCGCGGGGGGACGGCGCCGTCTGGATGACCACGTGCTTGGTGGGATCGTCGAGAGCCTTCCAAACCGCTTCGCTCGCATTCTTAGCGTAGAGGGCGGCGGTGGGGCACCGGTTGATGCACTGCCCACAGTTGATGCAGACCACGTCGAGCAGAGGCTTGTCGAGGAAGGTCTGGATCTCCACCTTGTCGGAGCGGTTGACCGCCTCGAGCACGCCCACTTCCTGCAGGTCGATGCAGGTACGCACGCAGCGGCGGCAGCGGATGCACTTGTTCATGTCGCGGACGACCGAGTAGCTCGAATCGTCCACCGGGACCGGCACTTCCGGATGCCCGAAGCGGAACTTGTCCACCCCGTACTCTTCCGCCAGGGACTGCAGCTCGCAGTTGCCGTTGCGCTTGCACGAGTAGCAGTCGCCGCAGTGCTCGGAGAGCAACAGGTCGAGCACGTGCCGGCGGGCGATCCGCACCGCCCGCGAGTAGGTGTTGATCTTGATGGGCGCGGTTATGGGGTACGCGCAGGAAGCCTGGAGCGTCCTTTGGCCCTCGATCTCTACTACGCAGATGCGGCACAAGCCGGCGACTTCGAGGTCTGGGTGGTAGCAGAGGGTGGGGATGCGGACCCCCATGGCCTTGGCCGCCTCCAGGATCGTGCTCCCGAAAGGAACCTTCGCCTCCATGCCATCGATGGTGACCGTGATGGTGCCGCCGATGGCCTCCGGGGCGGTCGGCTCGGCCAGAGGCTCGAAGAGCTGGCTGAGCGGCGCCCTACGTCTCTCGGCAAAGGTCTTGTCGCCCTTTGGGGCGAACGTCGTGTCTTCTATCTCACTCATGTATGTGCTTCCTTGTTCAAGGGTGAGCCCTGTCTCGCGTTAGGCGGTTTGCGCGCGGCCCAAGATCTCGTCGCCGAAGTTCTCCAGGATGGAGAGCATGGCTACCGAGCTTGTCTGGCCGAGGCCGCATTTGGACGCCACCTGCATCGTATTGCCGAGCGCCTTCAGGTCGTTGAGATACTCGATCGTGCAGGTGCCCGCGAGCAGCATCTCTACGCCCTCGAGCAACTTTCGGTTGCCCAGACGACAGGGGGTGCACTGGCCGCACGACTCGTCCACGAAGAAATCGAGCAGGTTGTGGGCCACCGCCAGCATGTCCCGGTCCGGGCCTATCACGATGATGGAGCCGCCCGTGGGGACATCCTCGAAGGCGATCGTCCGGCCGAATTGCGCTCGCGGCAGACAGCGGCCGGAAGCTCCTCCCACCTGCACGGCCTTGGCGTCCTCGCCACCCACCGCCGCAAGGAGCTCCTTGATGGTCACCCCGAACGGGAACTGATAGACACCGGGCCGCTCACAGTCACCCGAGATACTGAATAGCTTGTGACCTGCCGAGCCCTCGGTGCCCGCAGCTCTTGAACCAGTCGACGCCGTTCGCGAAGATGCAGGCCACCCAGGCCAGGGTCTCCACGTTGTTGACGATGGAAGGCCGGTTGAGGAAGCCCGACACCACCGGGAACGGCGGCCGGTTGCGCGGCTCGCCGCGGAAGCCCTCGAGCGACTCGATAAGCGCGGTCTCTTCGCCGCATACGTAAGCGCCCCCGCCCAGCCCCACGACGATGTCGAAGTCGAAACCTTCGACGCCGCCGATGTTCTGGCCCAGGAGGCCGTCGCCGCGGCGACGCTTGAGCACCTTTTCCAGATGAGGCTGGAGGTAGCGGTACTCGGCCCGCAGGTAGACGAGCCCGAGCGCTGCGCCGATGGCTCGGGCGCCGATGGTCATGCCGTCGAAGACGAGGTCGGCGTGGTCGGACAGGATCAGCCGGTCCTTGAAGGTGCCCGGCTCGCCCTCATCGGCGTTGCAGATGATGTACTTGGGCTCCCGCTTCTCCGCGGCGGCGAAGTTCCACTTCATGCCGGTGGGGAACCCGGCGCCGCCGCGGCCTTTGAGCTTCGAGTCGCGCACGGTGTCGATGATGTCCGCGCGGGAGAGCGCGAGGGCCTTCTCGAGGCCTTTGCCCGCTGGAGAACCGGCGAAGCAGAGTTCGTTCGCCGTGGTCTTGATGACGCTTGCCGCGCTCATCGCACACGCTCCGGCGCCCGCTGGGTGCCCGACTGTTCCGCTTTGACCCGATACTCCTGCACGATGGCGTGGATCTTGTCCGGCGTGAGCTCGGTGTAGACCTGGTCGTTCACCAGCATCGCGGGGCCCTGGTCGCACATGCCCATGCAGTTGGCCCACTCGAGACTGAAGCTGCCGTCGGCCGTGGTCTCGCCAAAGGCGATGCCCAGATCTGCCTGGAGCTGCCTGGCTACCTGCTCTTTGCCCGCGAACTCGCAGGAGAGGGTGCGGCAGAGCCGGAAGATGTAGCGGCCCTCTGCCTCGGGATGAAGGAAGGCGTAGAACGTAGCCACCGCGTACACTTCCACTGGGTGGATCTCCAGGATGTCCGCGATCAACTGAAGCGCGTAGCTGTCGATGCAGCGGTACTTTTCCTTGACTTCTTGCAGGATGGGGATGAGCGAGCTGCGGTTGAAGCCCGTGAGTTCCGCGATCGCGGTCACGTCCTCCCGCAGCCTGTCGCGGTCGGTGATCAGCATGACGCTCCTTCCCGCGCCTCGAGGAGCCGCTTCACCTTCTGGACCAGGGTCACCGGGTCCGCCGGTTTTTCCTGGAAGTCATCCACCGGGACGATCTCGGGATCGGCGCCGATGTGGATCCCCAGAGCCTGATTGACGCTCGTGAGCATGAGGATGGGAAGGGTGTGGCCTTTGCGGCGAAGGTCGCGCGCCAGCCGCAGGCCGTCATCCGGCTCCTCCATCATCACGTCGAGGATGAGAAGGTCGGGATCGTACTCCTCGACAGCCCGCAGGCCTTCGACCACGTTGGGGGCGCTACTGACCTCGTAGCCCTCCTTCTCCAACACCATGCGACCCGCTGCAACCATATCCGGGTCGTCGTCCACGATTAAGATCTTGGACACAATAGCTCTCCCTCACTCGAGTCAGCCTGCCCAGATATCCACGCGCACCCCCACCCGTGACAACGATCGGAGGTATTGTGAACTTTAGCTCATATTGCCCTGCATCGACAGTGGCATGCCTGGGGATTACGCAATAGCTCTTGCATTTGTTGGATTATGCAATTGCCGTCCACCTGCCGAGTGCCCCAGCCGTTCCCGACCAGCTCTGGCGACGTTCGACGCGGGTCGGCGTGCTGACCTCTGGCGGCCGACACGGGGCGACCTACGACTTGTCGGTTTCCCTCACCGTCGCCCCACAGAGTCTGCAGCGGCGACGATGCGCTCCCCCAGCCGCTCATCTCCAAAAAAATCGGCGGCCGTGGCCTGCAATCCGCGCCGCGGCACGCGTTGTTCATGCCGGCGCTGGGAAAGAAGCCGGTATCCCCATACTAAGGAGCTGCCCCATGGCTGAAGACGTGTTTCGCAACGAGCCCGCCGCCGACTTCTCGCCAGGCGGCCAATCGAAAGAGCATGACAGCCGCTCTCACGACAGTGCGCACCTCACTCGGGCAGACGTATCCCCTCTTCATCAATGGCAGAGACGAGCTTGGGCGGCCTACAGCCGCCTCCATCAACCCGTCCCGTCCCGCGGAGGAGGTGGGCCACGCCTGCCAAGCGACGGCCGACGACCTCGACGCGGCCGTGGCGGCGGCAGGAGTCGCCTTCTCGACATGGCGTGAGAGCCGCCCCGAGGCTCGGGCGGCCTATCTGCTTCGCGCAGCCTCTTCGCTCCGCAGCCGCATGTGGCAGGCGACCGCCCTGCTCGTATTCGAGGTTGGAAAGCAATGGGACCAGTCGAGCCATGACGTTACGGAGGCCATCGATTTCCTCGAGTACTATGCGCGCGAGATGGTGCGCCTTGGGACGCCGGTGAAGTTTCCGCCGGGACCTGGCGAGTCGAATCAGCTCTTCTACGAGCCAAGAGGGGTCGCGGCCGTCATCGCCCCCTGGAACTTCCCGCTTGCCATCAGCTGCGGGATGGTCGCAGCGGCAGTCGTCACCGGCAACTGCGTCGTCTATAAGCCTTCCAGCCTGTCCCCCGTCACCGGCCACTTGCTCGTGGACATCTTCCGCGAGGCGGGACTGCCGCCCGGCGTGTTCAACTACGTGCCCTGCAGTGGCGCAGGTCTGGGCGATCGCTTGGTGGACCACGCTGACGTCGCTCTGATCGCGTTTACCGGTTCGAGGGAGGTGGGACTCAGGATCTGCGAGCGGGCCGCCAAGCTGCAACCGGGGCAGCGCCACATCAAGAAGGTCATCACAGAGCTCGGAGGCAAGAACGCGATCATAGTCGATGAGGACGCCGACATAGAGGCGACGGTGCCGCGCATCGTACGCTCGGCGTTTGCCTTCCAGGGGCAAAAGTGCTCGGCGTGTTCGCGAGTGATCGTGCTGGAGAGCGTCTACGACGAAGTGCTCGAGAGACTGGTCTCGGCCGTACGGTCACTGAGGATCGGCCCGCCCGAGTCCTACGGCACTGATGTCGGCCCCGTGGTGGAGGCAGCCGCTCAGGCCAGGATCATGAGCTACATCGATTCGCCGGAGGTGGCCGGCCGCGTCGTCTACCGGAGCGAGGTGCCCGATTCCGAGGTCGCCGCCGGCGCGATTCTATGTGCCCATAACCGTCGTCGGAGATGTCACCCCTGCCGATCGCATAGCCCAGGACGAGCTCTTCGGGCCGGTGCTCGCCGTGATGCGGGCGAAGGATTTCGACCATGCGCTCGACCTGGCGGTCTCGACGCCGTACGCCCTTACCGGAGGCGTGTTCTCGTCAAGCCCGGAACGGCTGGCCAAGGCTGTCCTGCGGTTCCGGGTCGGCAATCTCTACCTGAACCGAGCGATAACAGGGGCAGTGGTCGGGCGGCAACCGTTTGGCGGTTTCGGCCTCTCCGGAGGGGGGACGAAGGCCGGTGGTCCGGACTACCTGCCCCATTTCATGAATCCACGAGTCGTCACGGAAAGGTACCTCTGAGGCTGCTGAAGAACAGCGCCCCGACCATTATTCAGCGCCCGCTGGGGGCTATTCGAGTCCTCGATTGAGCAGGCGGAGGTCGATGGAGGCCCAGCATCCCTTGGTAAGGTCCATCGCGACCGGAGGGAAGCAACCGTGAATGATCTTCCGGCCGTGTGACTGGAGATACCGGGCCACCGGGATGAACATCAGGTCAGTGCAGACGACGACGGCCCAGTCGTATTCGTCTTCGCGGGCAAGTTCGAGAAGATCGTTGGCAATCGGATTATCGCGGCCCTGCCCGCCTAGGTCCACGGTGCCCCCCTGGCAGTGCGTGCGCGCCTGATAGCAGCCCCAGCACTGTCGCTTGACCTCGGTTGCCCGCTGCCTGAAGACCACGCGCTCGGCCTCACTGGGCCGGTCCGCTTCAAGGGGCGAGTATATGTAGACGACGCCGAGCGGAAGCCGCGCCTCCGGCGACGGATTCAACTTCGCCACGCCGGCCACGCCGGCTTCCAGCTGCTCGAGGACGGAGGTCACGTCGTGCCCGAACGTGCCGCCGATCCGCTCCACCTGCCATTGGAGGTAGATGGCGATGTCGACCGGCACGATCTCGCCCGGTTTCAGCTTCTCCCGCCGTCGGTGCGCCTGCACGGGCTGAAAGTCCGTCGACAGCACGGGGTCCAGTTCCCGCCGGGAAACCCGCAGCTTGCCGCTCGACCCCGGGTGTGGCTGGCCCATGACGTTCGGGGTGTGGGTAATTCCGAGGGCAACTTCTGCTGGCTGGGCCAGCAGGACGCCGAAGACTGCTACGACTGGACGCCCTTTGTAGCCACATTCAGCGGTGACCCGAGCACGGCAGAGATCTCGTGTCGGCTCCTTGGACGTTCCCGCTCGCTTCGCGGGACTTCACTCCACTCCGCTGGTCGTCTCGTCCCAGAGGCTTCCCCGCCCTGCACCGGTACCTGCGCCTCACGCTCAGAGCTTGACAACCAGTGCCTCCGCTACAGGTAGAGTAAACTGCTTTTTTAAGGATGTCCAAGCTTTGGAGGCCTCGGCGCAAGCGGAAAGGAGTCGAGGTGTTGAGCGGGATTGACGCGCTGCACAAGTTCAAGATCTTCGCGGAACTTGGTGAAGCAGATTTCGGATCGATCGCAAGAATCGCCCACGTCCAAGAATTTGGCAGCGCGGAGAAACTGACCACAGAGGGGACCCCGGCCGACTATCTTTACCTTTTCCTGAAGGGCACGGCCGCAGTCAAGGTGCGCGGTCCCCACGGCTGCCAAGTCCTCATCGATGAGGTGGGCCCGGGAGAGCTGCTTGGCTGGTCCGCGGTGGTCGAACCCTACCTCTACACCGCTTCCACTTGGACGACCGAGCCGTCCGAGGCGATCGTCATCGACGGCAGACGCCTCCGCGAGCTCTTCGACGCGAGCAAACACATCGGGTACCAGGTGGTCAAGGGCATCGGCGAAGTGGTTTCGAGGCGGTTCGGCCAGACCTTCGCAGGGCAGGGGATCGACCAGCTTCACCAGTTCAGGATCTTCGCGAGACTCGACGAAGCAGATCTGGAATCGATTGCAGGAATCGCCTGTACCAAGCAGTTTGAAACGGCGGAGGAACTGACCGCAGAGGGGGCTGCGGCCGATCGACTTTACCTCTTCCTCAAGGGCAAAGCCGAAGTCAAGGTCCGAACTCCCGACGGCAGCCAAGTTGTCATCGATGAAGTGGGCCCAGGAGAGCTGCTCGGGTGGTCAGCCGTGATCGAACCCTGCCTCTACACCGCTTCTTCCTGCACAACCGAGCCGTCTGAGGCAATCGTCATAGACGGCAAGAGCCTCCGCGAGCTCTTTGAAGCAAACACGCGCCTCGGCTGCCAGGTTGTCAAGGGCATGGGTGAGGTGATCTCGAGGCGCTTCGGGCAAACCATCGAAGTGCACGGGCCTGACGAGCTCCACCAGTTTAAGATCTTCGCCGAGCTCGACGTAGCGGATTTGGACTCCATCGCGAGGATCGCCGACATCCGGGAGTTTCAAATCGGTGAGGAACTGACCGTAGACGGGGCTGCGGCCGATGCGCTTTATCTCTTCCTTAAGGGCAAAGCCGAGGTCCGAGTAAGCTGTCCCGGCGGCGACCAAGCTCTGATCGACGAGGTGGGCCCAGGGGAGGTGCTCGGCTGGTCAGCGGTCATCGAGCCTTACCTCTACACCGCTTCAGGCCGCACGACCGAGCGATCTGAAGTGATCGTCATCAACGCCAACCGCCTCCGCGAGCTGTTCGACGCGAACAAGAACCTCGGCTACAAGGTGGTCAAGGCCGTTGGCGAGGTGATATCGAGGCGCTTCGGGCAAGCCATCGGGTCATGCGAGGATCTGCGAGCGAAGGATCTCCGAGCCTTCAGTGGTGAAGAACGCGTGGTTTGGGAGAAAGGTGAGCTACAGCTCACCACGGAGGCTGTGCTGATCGGAATGGGCGGCGATGGCCCCAACGTCATCCCGCTTGACTCAATCCACAAGGTGGAGGTGCGGAGCGGTCGCGTGTTGTTCCACGTCCATAGCGGAGACATCTATTCCCCCCGCTCGACAACGCTGAGCTGCTGGCAGCCCTTGTTCACGATCAGATGCTTCGCCCTCGCTATGCGCAACGACGCAAGAACTACTACCTCCGTTCGAGCTAGCAGAAATTGGCGCAAGGATTATCGATTGAAGGTCTACTCGAATGGATTGGCCGGCCAGTTGAAATGGGGCACCCGCGCAAGGCCATAGTTCGAGGGTAGTACCCCAGTGGGGCAGATCGAGAAGCACTCCCAGCAATTTGTGCACGCCTCGGAGGCCATTTCTGGCAGGAACATGACATGCCGATCCACCCCCCTGCCGGTGAAACCAATGGCATGCTTCTTCTTCACCTCTGCGCAGTAGTTGACGCACAGACCGCAAAGAATACAGAAGCTCGGGTCTACGCTGAACTTGGTCACGTCTACGCCGTATCTTCTCCCATACTCTCTCAGCACTTGCACACCCGGCGAACGAGCCAGCAGCATCTCCAATATCAGCTTGCGGCCCTTGACCACCGGCTCGGACTCGGTTTGCACATCGAGTCCTTCTTCGACCGGGTAGACGCACGAGGCAACAAGCCGCGACCGGCCTTCCTTGGCAATCTCCACCGTGCACAGCCGGCAGGCCCCGAAAGGAGCCAGATCCTCATGGCTGCATAAGGTGGGGATGTCGATTCCCGCGGTCCGCGCCGCCTCAAGGATGGTCACGCCCTCTTCGGCTGTGACGTCGCAACCGTTGATGACAAGGTTCACTTCACTCATTTCGCCCCGCCTCGCTTGCGTGTTATCTCTGTTCCCTGTGGAACGGGCTGGGGCACCGGCACGCCCGATAGCTTCACGACGGCATCGAAGCGCGACGGACAGACATCCAAGCAAGTCCCACACTTGGTGCATTTGGCTTGGTCCACGACGTGGACGAGGTTCCTCCCGCCGCTGATAGCTCCCACCGCGCAGTTCTTGAGGCAGATCATGCAGGCCCGACACTTCTCAGGGTCGATGTAGTATGAGGTCAGTGCCTTGCAGACGCCGGCGGGACAACGCTTTTCGCGTATGTGGGCCTCGTATTCGTCACGGAAGTGGGCGATGGTGCTGAGCACCGGGTTAGGAGCTGTCCCACCCAACGCGCAAAGCGACCAACCCTTCACCACGCCCGCGATCTCCTCGAGTAGCTCGATGTCTCCCTCTCGGCCGTTCCCGGCACAGATCCTATTCAGCACGTTGAGCATCTGACACAGACCTTCGCGGCAGGGGACACATTTGCCACAGGATTCCTCAGCCAAGAAGTCAAGGTAGTATCTGGCCGTGTCCACCATGCAGGTGTCCTCGTCCATGACGATCATGCCCCCCGACCCCATCATAGAGCCGGCGTTGGCCAGCTCGTCAAAGTCGATGGGAAGGTCGAGCAACTCCTCCGGAATCACTCCGCCGGAAGGTCCGCCCGTCTGAACGGCCTTGAATTTCCTGTCATTAGGGACGCCACCGCCGATGTCGTACACAACCCGCCTGAGGGTAGTCCCCATCGGCACTTCCACCAGCCCGGTATTCGTCACTTTCCCAACCAGGGAGAAGATCTTTGTGCCCTTGCTGTTCTCTGTGCCGATGCCTGTGAACCACCCGGCGCCCTTTTCAATGATGAGCGGTACCGTGGCCCAGGTCTCGACATTGTTGAGGTTGGTCGGCCTCCCCCAGATACCGCTTACCGCGGTGCGCACGTACTTGGGCCTCGGCTCGCCCACACGTCCCTCGATGGCGCACATCAAAGCGCTGGATTCGCCGCTCACGAAGGCGCCGGCACCGCGGTGGACCCGGACGTCGAACGAAAAGCCCGAGCCGAGAACGCTCGGCCCGAGCAGGCCATACTCGCGTGCCTGCTCAAGTGCGACAGCCAGGTTTTCCACTGCTATCGGGTACTCCTGGCGCACGTAGACAAAACCTTCGTGGGCACCCATAGCATAAGCGCCGATGGTAAGCCCCTCCAGAACCCGGTGAGGGTTGCCCTCAAGCAGGCTCCTATCCATGTAGGCGCCGGGGTCGCCTTCGTCGGCGTTGACAACCACGTATTTGACGTCACCCGACGCATCCTTGGTCGTCTGCCACTTCTCGCCGGCAGGGAAGCCGCCACCTCCTCTACCCCTTAGCTTGGCGATCTTCACCTCCTCCAGCACCTGCTCCGGAGTCATCTGGAAGAGCGCCTTAGCCAAAGCTGCGTAGCCGCCGAGGACGATGTAGCTATCGATGTTCTTGGGGTCGATGAACCGGTTCATTCCGAAGACGACCGGGCTTTGATACTTGTAGAAGGGGATGTCATCCTCGTGGAGGACCCCCTGGCCATCGCCGCCGTCGTAGAGCAAGCGGTCGATAACCTCGCTCTGCAAGACCGTCTTGGCGACGATCTCGGCAACGTCGTCGGGTTTCACCTGTAGGTAGGTCACGTCTTGCGGCAGGATGTTGACTATGGTGCCCCTCTCGCACAAGCCGTGGCATCCGGTCCGGCGTATGTCGACGCGGCCGTCAAGCCCATTCCGCTGCAGCTCGTCCGCAAAGGCCTGATTTACCTTGTCGCTGCGCAAGGCATGGCAGCCGGTACCCGAGCATATTGTGACGCAAGGCTTGTTCGCGCCCTCAGAGGCAAGAAGCTCGGTCCTATAACTCTCGAGGTCAGCGGCTGAGTTCAGTTTGGGCACAGCTGGCTCCTTTCCGCTGCCTGTCATTCGGCAGCAGCTAGCTGCTCGAGCTCTTCAGTTGAAGGCTTGCTGTAGTACTGGTCGTCAACCACCATCACCGGCCCCAAGGCGCAACAACCGAGGCAGTTCACCGTGTCCAGACTGAACCGCATGTCCGCAGACGTCTCGCCCGGCCGGATCTTGAACGTCTCGACGACCCTATCCAGCAGGCGAGGGGCGCCGCGCACATGACACGCGGTACCCAGGCACACGGATATAGAGTGCCGTCCTTTGGGCACGAGGCTGAAGGCTTTGTAAAACGTGGCCACCTGGTAGATCTGAGCCAAGGGGACATCCAGCTTGCGGCTCACCCACTTGAGATTTTCCTCGGAAAGCCAGCGGTTCTGACGCTGGATCTCAAGCAGTATCTGAATCAAGTTAGACTTGTCACATTCGTATTTGTCCACGATGGCGTCTGTATCGGCGAATTCCTGAGCCATCTGCTTCATAACCTCCTTGGATTTCCTTCTAATCCCCTGCATCGCAGCACCATACCGGCGCGCGTCAGCATCAAGCTGGGAAAGCTCTAGGTTGGTAGCTAACTCCGAGGCCGCTTCATCCTTGTCCAACAGAAGGCTTGGCAAGGCAACCGGGCCAGCGGCATACAACTTGCCCATGAGGTCTAGCCCCTGCGAGATGACTTCCGTCTTGGTCGCGACGTTCAGCGTGCTCTGCAGCCTAGATAGAAGTGCAGCTTGCTCCGTTGTCAGCTTGACGCCAACGAATGTGGTCTTTGTCTTCTTCTTAGCCATTTGTGGTTAAACCGTTTTATCGCATTATACTACGTGGCCGAACAACCGACGATTCAAACATGCGGTCGGCGGTGCAGCCAACGGACCGCCAGTGACTGAGGTGTTAGAATTCGTCAGCGACCGCCCTGTCCGCTTACCGAAGTGGCCGATATGCAGCCAAATGTCAGCCCTTGACAGGGCTTGACAGAGACGGTCGGGATGGAAATACCGCTGAAAACCATGATGTCCTTAGGCAAGTGCGGATCCCCCACTTGAAGAATCTCGCCCGTTTATGGAGCACATTGCTTACCTACGGTAGGTCCTGCCGAAGCCCTGCCATTCCCGTTTGAGCCGGGCTCGAAGAAGCCAAGCAAACCATGCCAAAGGAGAGCCATGCCGGGGAAGACGGCTTTGGTCAACTACACTAAGTGTGAGCCCCATAGGTGCGACTGCGGCATCTGCGCGGCGGCCTTGGCATGTTCCCGCAGGCTGCGAGACGCCGATGGGCGACTCGTCTCCTTGCTAAGGCTGCGGCGACTGCGTCCTTGCCTGCCCGCTCGGCGCGATTGAAATAGTGAGCGCCTAGGGAAGCGGCACTGTGATGACGGCGATGCGGGGGCGACGTTGCTGCGCCAGAACTATACGATCCCGGCACCTCCCGACTTCGTGCGTGAGCCCAGACCTAGGGGCTCTGGAGCACCAGCTTTGCGTTGGCGAAGTCTACGGTCGTGATGCGGCCTTGCAACTCTTCGGTCTCCGTGAATATCGACGTGAGGAGGACTCGGCCGTCGTTGACGACTACACGGGCGACATTCTCCATCACCAATGCCTCGGTAGTGTCTGTGCGGATGTATGCTTTTGCTAGACACATCTCAACCTCGCAGGATCGTTAGCGCGGCCTTGAGACTCTCATTCGAACGGTTGAGCAGGTCAACTCCGCTGATCAAGTGGTCATATACTTCCTGCTTGCCCAATGCCTTCGCACGCATGGCCAAATCGGTGATCTCGCCGGCGTGGTCCGTGTTGTGTTTCACGAGGTAGTCAAGCAGGGCGTCGAGCTCCCGCATCCCACTTTCCATCGCTTCACGCTCCTCTATCCCCAGCTACTGGACACCCAACCACTCGATTTCCCTGCTGGTTCGCGTCATGACCTGCACACCGAATGGAGTCAACCAGCTTTGGTTGATACCCGGAGAATGAACATGCCAGTCCCGTCCGAAAAGGGAGTCAACGCGTACCCTGCAATTTGTCGTCGGCCCACGTCCATACCCCGTGCGGAGGTTGCCCGACTTCCCGAATACGGTCGGGGAAAACACTACGCTATGCCCGTCTCCTTGGCGATGGCCTCGATTCGGCGGACCAGCTCGGGGGCGGCGTCATACACGGCCAAGCCCTGCTTGTCCGCCTCCACCACCCGGTCGTCACGCGGGAGCCAGCCGGCCAAACGAAGACCATCCAGGTGGCCCAGCACGAAGGCCAGATCCTCCTCATTTCGCACCTTGTTAGCGACCACCCAGATGGCGGGGATACCGAGATCCTTGGCGAGGCGGGCGACGTCGGCGGCCACCATAAGGCTGCGCTGACCGGGCTCTACCACGATGTACATCGCGTCCACGGCTGCCGCGGTGCCGCGCCCGAGGTGCTCCACGCCGGCTACCATGTCGAGAAGTACGGTCTCGCGTTCTCGCAGCAACAGATGGGTGACTAAGGCACGCAGGACGGTATTCTCCGGACATACGCAACCTGCGCCGGCGCCCCGGACAGTGCCCATCTCGAGCAGGCGCACCCCACGGTGGGACACTGAGAAGCGCGCAGGGATGTCATCCACACGCGGGTTCAGCCGAAAGTACGAGCCGCTCTCGCCGGGCCGGGCGCCGGTGCGCTCCTCGATGAGGTCTGCCAGCTCGACAATGGGCACTACCTGCGCCAGGAGGTCCTCGGGGAACCCCAGGACCTGCCCCAGAGTCGGGTTGGGGTCTGCGTCGATGGCGTACACCGTCCCTCCAGCTGCGGCCAACACCTGTGCCAGTACACCGCTGAAGGTCGTCTTGCCGACACCGCCCTTGCCTGCTACTGCGATCTTGGGCATGACATGGTCTCCTGATATCTCACGGGCGCCGCAGGAGAGAACTCTGACTTATGGTGCGACACCGAATGGCCCGGAGTCAAAACAGTTCCCAGTGCACCGGCCGAATACACCTGACGACAAGATCAGGAGGAGCGTCGGACCTTCTTCGCAAGTCGGGTGCCTACGGACCGGCGTCTCATTGTTGCTCCCCCTCAGGCTCCCCATGGAGGAGTTTCCAGCGTTCCTCGCCCAGACATTCGCGAGCTTTGACACACCATTCGACGCACGAAGGGACGTTATCCTTGTAAACGTCGTTGCCGCACTTGCGGCATTTGATCCGGGTCTCGTCAGAGAAGATCTCAACCTCATTCCCGCAATTCGGGCATTTGTGCAGGGACACTTTCAAGTTTCGTCCGTCTTGGCCCGGGCAGCCGCTGACCATACGTCTTACCTCCTGGCGTCACACACTGCTCAGTCCATTCTGGGGCATCTCCATCATCTCTCCACATGCACCGATTCCGCGTGGACGTCGTGGGCGGCCTCCATGACCGCCTCGGCGATGGTGGGGTGGGCGTGGATGGTGTTGCCCAACTGCCGCACACTCAGGCCGTTCTGGACGGCCACAGCCACTTCGTGGATCACGTCGGTGACGTGTGGACCCATCATGCTGGCTCCGAGCAGAAGGTCGCTGTCTTTGTCGGCGACAAGCTGCACGTACCCCACTTCTTCGCCCATGGCGAGGGCCTTGCCCAGCGCGGCGAAACGGTAGGTGCCGGTCACCGGCTCATAGCCTTTTTCCCGGGCCTGGTCCTCGCTCAGGCCCACGCTCGCCACCTCCGGGAACGAATACGTGCAGGAAGGGACCACGCGCAGGTCTCGAGCCCTGCGGCCGCCCAGGCAGTTCTCCACCGCCACCCCGGCTTCGTAGGAGGCGACGTGGGCGAGGAGCAGGCCTCCGTTCACGTCCCCGATGGCATAGATGCCCGGGGCGGTCGTTTCCAAGTATTCGTCGACCACCACGTAACCGCGGCCGTCGGTCTCGACTCCGGCGGCCTCGAGCCCTATCCCGGACGTGTTCGGCTGGCGGCCGACAGAGATGAGGATCTTGGAGACGGTCAGCTCTTGGCCGTCCGATAGTCTCGCGGTTGCGTGACCTTCGGCGTACTCGGTGACCGCGTCCACCTTCGTGTTCAAGAGCACCTGAATACCCCGCTTTCGATAAAGGCCCTGGAACTGCTTGGCCAGACGCCGGCCCTCTTGCGGCAGCATCTGCGGCATCATCTCCACCATAGTGACCGCCGTGCCCAGCTCGGCGAAGAAGGAGGCGAACTCCGCTCCGATCACCCCGGCCCCCACGATGAGGAGCGAGTCAGGGATCTCGTGCAACTCCAACGCTCCGGTAGAGGTCAATATGCACCGGTGGCCGAAGTCGAAGCCTGGGAGCCGGGCCGGCTCGGAGCCGGTGGCGATGACGATCTTGTCCGCCTCCATGGAGAGGGTCGATGTTCCGGTGTCCACCGCCACGGCGCCTGGCCCGCTGAGGCGAGCCGTTCCGCGGACGAGGCTGACCCCGGCCCGCTTAAGGAGGGTCTCCACTCCTGCCCGCAGCTGCTCGACGATGCGATCCTTGCGCTGCATCATCCGCTCAATGTCGGGGTGCACGGGTCCGGCCACCGCAAAGCCGTACTCCTCGCCGGATCTTGCACGAGCGAGCGCCTCCGCGCTGGCCAGCAAGGCCTTGGTGGGGATGCAGCCCCGGTTGAGACAGGTGCCGCCCACGAGGCCTTTCTCCACCAGGGTGACGGCGGCCCCCAGACGGGCGGCCCGCAGCGCGGCCACGTATCCGCCGGGACCGGCGCCCAAGATGACGATGCGAGTGGGCGACTGGCTCACGCTGTGCTCTTTAGGCAGTGGTCGCGAGCCCGGCCAGGGCGAGGATCTCCGGCACGATCTCCTCCTTGCCGATGGCCATGATGTGCACGCCGTCCGCGATCCGGTTCTCCTTGAGGAAGCGGATGTGCCGGGCGCAGATCTCCATGCCCTTGCGCAGGGCCTCCTCTTTGGGGACGCCTCCCATCTCCTCTAAGATGACGTCGGGCACCAGGATCCCCGGCACCGCCCGGTTCATGTATTTGGCCATGCCCAGGCTGGTAAGGACGACAAGACCGGCCATGATCTTGACTGCGCGTGCCTTCGGTCATGGTCCGGGCGTCTTCCATGAAGCGCTGGAAGTTGTCCATGTCGTAGACGGCCTGGGTCTGGAAGAACTGGGCGCCGGCCTCCACCTTGCGGGCGAACTTATAGAGCTGGGGTTCCAGCGGATCGGCCTCGGGCGTGACCACGGCGCCCACGAAGAAGTCGGTGGCGCCGTCCAGGTCGTTGCCCGCCCAATCGTGGCCCTCGTTCATCTTATGACAGCACTGGATGAGGTGGACGGAATCGAAGTCGAACACGCTCTTGGCTTCCTTGTGGTCGCCCACGCTGGGGTGATCGCCGGTGAGACAGAGGACACTCGTGATCCCCAGGAACGCCGCCGAAAGCAGGTCCGATTGCAGGGCCAGGCGGTTGCGGTCGCGGCAGGTCATCTGGAAGATGGCGTCGCCGCCGCGGGAGACGATCTCGTGGCTGACGGCGAGCGAGCCCAGGCGCATGACCGAGCTCTGGTTGTCGGTGACGTTGAGGCCGTCGACCCGGTCTTTGAGAAGGTCGATGTGGTTGAGCATCGCGCCGACGTTGGTGCCCTTGGGCGGGCCGATCTCTCCGGAGACGACGAACCGGCCGCTTGCGCAGGCCTCGCGGTAGGTGCTCATGGCTTCTTGCTCCCGGCCGTCTCCGTGGCGGGCTCCTCCTTCACCGGGGCCACGCGCCCCGGACGCGCCACGACGTTCCAATCTTTGGGAGGATGGACGCGAGTGAGTTTGTCCGCGCGCCCTTCCTTCTTCAGTTGCTCGTGGATGAGCACCCAGGCACAGTCCTTGTCGGGGTCCACCTCACACTTGCCGTGGTTGGTGCCGCCGCAGGGGCCGTTCAAGAGTCCCTTGGCGCAGCGGGTGACCGGGCAGATGGCGCCGTATTCGTCAAGGACACACTGGCCGCAGAGGGAGCACTTCTCCTCGTAGTTGCCGGACCGCTTGATGTTGCCCAGGAAGAGGGAGTCGGTGCCGGGGACCACGTGCTTGTCCGTGCCTTCGCGTACCGATTGGGTGCCGGCACCGCAGGACAGCACGAGGAAGGCCTCGGTCTCTTCGGCCGCTTCCTTGTGCTGGCGCAGGATGCGCTTGAGGTCGAGCTCCTGGCAGCCGGCGGCCACCATGTCGACGCCCACCACCTTCTTGCCCGCCGCCTCCAGAGCCGCCTTCATCTCGGCCACTTCTTTCTCGCCGCCGGTCTGGGTGACGGTGGCGCACTCCCCGCAGCCGACGATGAACACCGTCTTCTCTGCGGCCAGAGAGGCGAGGATCTCTTCCATGGGTTTCTTCTTGGCAATGATCACGTAAGCTACCTCCGTGCCTTTCTCCGGGGGGATCCCGTTGTGGCGGGCTTCATCTGCTTCATCTATAGGTCCAGGCTCAGGCGGGCCGCCCGCAGGGTGTTGCGGGCGAGCATCATGTTGGTGACCGCGCCCACGCCGCCCGGCACCGGAGTGATGGCCTTGGCTTTCACGGCCACGGCGGCGAAGTCCACGTCACCCACGGTTTGGGCCTCGGCTCCCGCGAGGTCAGCCGCGCAGGTGCGGCAGGGCTGCTTCTTGCCCCGGTTCACGGCCCCGCAGGCCGGGCAGATGACCACCCGGTTGATGCCCACATCCAGGACCACCGCCCCTTCCTTCACGAGTTCGGCGCCCACCAGATGCGGCACCCCCGCGGCCACCACCAGGTAATCGGCCACCTGGGTGTGCTTGGCCAGATGGCCTTTGTCCGAGGTATAGACGTGAGTCACCGTCGTGGTGGCGTTCCGGTTAAGAAGCAGGAGGGCCAAGGGCTTGCCCACCGTGTTCGAGTGGCCTACCACGCAGACCTCGGCCCCTTCCAGAGCCTGGGCCGGATCGCGGCCTTCTGCGCGCAGGAAGCGCTCCAGCACCTCCAGGCACGCGGCCGGGGTGGCCGGCGGGAAGGTAGGCTCGCCCAGGGCCAGGCGACCCATGTTCGTGGGGTGGAAGCAATCCACGTCTTTGTCCACGTCGATGGAGTTGATGACCACGGAATCGGAGACCTGGGCCGGGAAGGGTCGCAAGGGCAGGATGCCCGATACGGCGGGGTCACGGTTGAGGCTCTCCACCGCCTCCACCACCGAGCGCTCGGCGGCATCGGCGGCAAGGGTCTCGCTCCGATAGAGGAGGCCCATCTCGGCGCAGAACTTCTCGATCGCCCCCCGATACATCCCGGCGCCGAAGTCCTCGCCCACGAGGAGGGTGGCTATGCCCGGACGGGCCCCCCGGGCCTTGAGCTCTTCCAGCTCCCGCGCGAGCTCGGCGCGCAGTTCAGCGGCGATGGTCCTGCCGTCTATGGTGATCGCTCCCACGGGTCTGTCTCCTTCTTGACTTCGGGAAAATGGGGGTCGTTGCCTAGAGCTTGCCGTACGTGAGGGAAAGGACGGCGTCCCTGAGTTGGGCGGTCTCCGAAAGCACGGCTTCCACGCGGCTCCAGGCGTTGCGGGCGTACTCCTTGTCGTCGATCCAGGCCAGGTTGATCTTGACGTTGAGTGCGGCGGAGTGGGCGGCCGCGTCGGCAAGGACCGCGGCTACCGCGGCATCGGAGACGGCGTGCACGTTGCCGAGCTCCGCGGCCGGCAGCGAGAGGCGAGCCACCTCCGCCGCGGCTTCCGCCACCGTGAGCGGAACTTCGGCGGCTCCCCGAAGCGCCTTCTGCAGGGCGTCGGCGCGGGCCCGCTTCTGTTCGCCCGAGTCCTGGGGGAGCTTCATGGCCGCCGCCACGGCGCCGTAGGCTTCGGCGTCTATGGTGATGAGCTCCGAGAGGCGGGCGCGCGCGAACTCCGCGCTCACCTTGAGCTCCGCCATCGCCTCTTGGGCGAGCGCGTACTTCTCTTTGCCCAGGGTGAGGTTGGCGACCATGGAGAGAAGGGCGGCCGCCAAAGCTCCCACCAGGGCGGCCGCGCTGCCGCCGCCCGGCTCCGGCGCGGCGCTGGCCAGGCGTTCCAGATAGGCTTCGATCGTGCCCTGGGCGTATGGTTCTCGGGTCACACGTCTCTCCTTGATGGACTCGTGGATGATCGGGCTCGTCCTTGGACGGGACTAGAAGAGTCCCACCACCTTGCCGTCGATGAGGTCGATCTTCTCGGCCGCCGGGCGCTTGGGCAGTCCCGGCATGGTCATCATCTTCCCGCAGACCGGCACTATCATGCCGGCACCGGCCGAGAGGCGGATCTCCCGCACGGTGAGGTGCCAGCCGGTCGGCCGGCCCAGCTTCTCTTTGTCGTCGGAGAGGGAGGACTGGGTCTTGGCCATGCAGACCGGCAGCGTGGCATAGCCCAGGCGGGTGAAGCGCTCGATGGCGGTGTTGGCCTCGTAGTGGTAGTCGACGCCCTCCGCCCCGTAGATCTGGGTGGCGATGGCCTCGATCTTCTCTTTGATGGTGAGGCCGAGGTCGTAGAGGAACCGGAAGGGCGGTTTCTCGGGCCCAGCGCAGAGGGCGTCCACCGCCCGGGCCAGGGCCTCGCCGCCCTCGCCGCCTCGGGCCCACACGTCGGAGAGGACCACGGCGGAGCCCAGGGCCGCCACCCGCTCTTCAAGGAGAGCCACCTCGGCGTCGGTGTCCTCGGGGAAGCGGTTGATGGCCACGATGACCGGCGGACCGAAGAGCTGCATGTTCTCCAGATGCTTCTCCAGGTTGGCAAGGCCGGCCGAGAGGGCGGAGAGGTTCTCCTGCTTAAGCTCGGCCAGGGGGACGCCGCCGTGCATCTTAAGGGCCCGGATGGTGGCCACGAGGACCACGCAGTCCGGCACCAGACCGGCGTAGCGGCACTTGATGTCGAAGAACTTCTCCGCGCCCAGATCGGCGCCGAAGCCGGCTTCGGTCACGCAGTAGTCGGCCAGCTTCAGAGCCATGCGCGTGGCCTGCACCGAGTTGCAGCCGTGGGCGATGTTGGCGAACGGGCCGCCGTGGACGATGGCCGGGGTGTTCTCGAGGGTCTGCACCAGGTTGGGGGCGAAGGCGTCTTTGAGCAGGACGGCCATGGCCCCGGAGGCTTTCAGGTCCTGGGCGGTCACCTTGCGGCCCCACAGGGTGGAGGCCACGATGATGCGATCCAGACGGGCTTTTAGGTCCTCCAGATCGGTGGCCAGGCACATGATGGCCATGATCTCCGAGGCGACGGTGATGTCGTAGCGGGTGCGCCGCTCGACGCCTTCCCCGCCCTGGCCGATGGTGATCTGCCGTAGCGCCCGGTCGTTCAGGTCGACCACCCGGGGCCAGGAGACGTCGTTCGGGTTGATGTTGAGCTCGTTACCCTGGAAGAGGTGGTTGTCGAGCATGGCCGCGCACAGGTTGTGGGCGGCGGTTATGGCGTGGATGTCGCCGGTGAAGTGGAGGTTGATGTCCTCCATGGGCACCACCTGGGCGTATCCGCCGCCGGCGGCGCCGCCTTTGACGCCGAAGCAGGGGCCGAGCGAGGGTTCGCGCAGGGTGGAGATGGCCTTCTTGCCAATGCGGCACAGGCCCATGGCCAGGCCCACGTTGGTGGTGGTCTTGCCTTCGCCGGCCGGGGTGGGGGTGATGGCGGTGCAGAGCACCAGTTTGCCGTCGGGGCGAGCGGAGAGGCGATCCAGCACGTCCAGGTGGATCTTGGCCTTGTATTTGCCGTAGAGGTCGATATCGTCGGCGTCTAGGCCCAGATCGGCGGCCACGTCCAGGATGGGGAGCATGGTGGAGGCTTGGGCTATCTCTATGTCGGTTTGCATGCCTTGGTGGCTCCGTTTTTTGCTTACGGTTTGGTCAGGTATCCGTCCGGCATCATGTAGCCATAGGTGGCGCCCTTCCATAACGCCGAGACTTATCCTATAGTTATATAGCTAAATTCGCAAGGGGCACAAGTGAGTTCCGCGAGAGCCACACTCGAGGGCGGGGAAGTCTTGACGGCAGGATCGGAGATTCTCGGAAACGGCGGCTCGTCGCGCAATGGTCGACCGCCGACGCCGCCATGGGAGCAGACCAAGCCGGTTTCGGCGAGGACCGGGTACTCAGGATATCGCGACCGACAGTCCCACGAACCCGCGTATCTCCTCATCGCGAATGCGATCGCCGATCGAATCGGGTCCGGCGTCTACCGCCCCGGCGACCAACTCCCCACGGAACCGCAGCTGCGCGCGGAGTTCGGCGTGAGCCCCATGACCGTGAGACGCGCCGTCAACATCCTCCTCGACCGGGGGCTGGTCTCCACCACCCAGGGCAAAGGTACCTTCGTGCGAGGCCTGGAATTGGGAGAAGCCGTCTTCCGTCTGCAAGACATCACGGACATGTGGGTGGGGGATGCGTCGGTGGGGGTGCTCCTGTTGGAAGCCAGGATCGTAGCCGCTGATGAGCGGGTAGCGGCCATGTTGCAGTGTCCGCTGAATGCTCCCACGGTGTACATGCGTCGGCTTATCCAGCGCAACGGAGCCCCTCTCGTCTATCATTTGGAACACGTGGTGTACGACGAGCACCGACCGCTGGTCGAGGCACAGCTTCAGATCACCTCGCTCGACGGACTCCTGCGCTCGGCCCGGGGCAAGGGCATACCGAGCGGCCAGCTCAGCGTGCAGGCGGTGAGTCTCGATCCCGAGGCCGCAGACCTGCTGAAGGTGGCCCAAGGATCGCCGGCCTTCTGTCTCGAGCACCTCTTCAGCGACTTCGACGGTCAGGTGGTGAGCTGGGGTCGCTTCCTGTGCCGCGCCGACCAGTTCCGCCTCACGACGCAGATCGGGGTCGTGTCCCACCCGACCCGAGACTGACTTGAGCGGGCTTCACGGGGCGTGGCGGGGGGTGGGCCATCCACGGTGAGAGCCGCCCATCGATCCCGGCGCCGGTGTTCTTCCCGGGCGACGGGCAGGGTTTCGTCGGATATGATTCCTCGTACCGAAGAGAGCGGCGGCTGAGGTATCGCCGGCCGCGTGACCGAGAGCTGGGAGAACACAACATGGGCAACGAAGGAAAGTTCTACATCGGTGGCCGGTGGGTCGAACCCGGGGGAACCGGCGCGGACATCATGGTCGTGAACCCGGCCACTGAAGAAGTGGTGGCTCGTGTGGCCGCCGGGTCCACCGCCGACGTCGACGCCGCCGTCTCCTCCGCGCATCGTGCCTTCGATTCCTTTAGCCGCACCACGCGTGAGGAGCGCCTCGCCCTGCTCGGTCGGGTGCTGGCGGCGTACAAGCGCCGCTCACTCGAGATCGCCGCGGCCATGACCACCGAGGTCGGTATCCCCAAGAAGTTCAGCGAACGCGTGCAGGCGCGCATAGGGGAGTGGCATCTGGAAACGGCGATCAAAGTGCTTTCGGACTACCAGTTCGAGGAGGAGTGGGGCACCACTCGCATCATCCGCGAGCCGATCGGGGTCTGCGCGATGCTCGCGCCCTGGAACTGGCCGATGAATCAGATCATGGTGAAGGTGGCACCGGCGCTTGCCGCCGGATGCACGATGGTCCTCAAGCCAAGTCAGCTCTCGCCGCTGTCCGCGCTGCTCTTTGCCGAGGTGGTCGATGAGGCCGGTGTGCCGGCAGGCGTGTTCAACCTTGTCAA
Source organism: uncultured Thermoleophilia bacterium (assembly GCA_963749535.1). GTDB lineage: Bacteria > Actinomycetota > Thermoleophilia > RBG-16-64-13 > RBG-16-64-13 > Chersky-299. The sequence goes on from CAVVNF010000018.1 coordinate 95,272, forward strand.
TGGGGTGGGGTCCACGCTCGGCGGGACACTGGCCGGGCACCCGTTGGTGGACATGGTCTCCGTCACCGCCTCTACGGAAGTCGGTGCCGCCGTCGCTCGGGAAGCCGCGGGTACTATCAAGCGGGTCTCTCAGGAGCTCGGCGGCAAATCGGCCAACATCCTGCTCGATGACCACAACCTGGACGAGAACGTCACCGGCGGGCTCAAGGCCTGCATGCGTAATTCCGGCCAGAGCTGCAACGCCCCCACCCGTATGCTCGTTCACGAATCGTTCTACGAAGAAGCGGTGGCTATCGCCGCGCGCGTGGCGGATGGCCTATTGGTGGGTGATCCCCGGTCGACGATACGTTCATGGGTCCTGTCGCCGGCAAGAAGCAGTTCGATGCGGTCAGATCCTACATCTCGACCGGCATCGCGGAAGGAGCGAGACTGGCCGCCGGCGGGCTGGACCGTCCGGTGGGGCTCGACCGTGGCTACTACGTGAGACCCACTGTGTTCGCCGACGTGCGCAACGACATGCGCGTCGCCCAGGAAGAGATCTTCGGCCCTGTGCTCTGCATGATCTCGTACCGGGATGAGGAGGAAGCCATCGCCATCGCGAACGCCTCTCGCTACGGCCTGTCCGGGTACGTCCACTCGGCAGACCTCGAGTGGGCCCGCCGAGTGGCGCGGCGCATGCGCACGGGGATGGTGCATGTGAACGGCGCGAATACCGACATGGCTGCGCCTTTCGGGGGCTACAAACAATCGGGCAACGGTCGGGAATGGGGTCGCTTCGGGCTGGAAGAGTATCTGGAGGTCAAAGCGGTCATGGGCTACCGGCACCCCGAGATTCCGGACTGACGCCGCTCGAACACTTCCGAGGCACGCATCCATCCCTCGGGAGGCGCTCGCCTTTAGAGGTTGGGCAGCGGCGCAACGCGCGGTGACCGCTCCCCGGATCTCGCGTGGATGTACAGAGCGACCAGGGCACACCCAAAGGCCGGCACCGCGGTCAGGGCGATTGCCAGCCGGAAGCCGCCGGCGCTGGCCGCGGGTCCCGTCAAGTAGGGAAATATCATGCTGCCCGCGGCGCCCGCGAGAACGAACGCTGACGAGGCGACACCTGCGTGCCAGGCGGGGAAGCGCGCAGTGTAGCTGCCGATGAGACCATAGGTCGCCGAGGCTGCTAGACCGGCCCCTGCCGCCAGTGCGAGGCAGGTCGCCTGGGAAGGCGAGACGGCGATGCCCACGGCAAGGATCGCGAGCGCTGTGCAGCAGAACGTCACCAGCCGGGCCGGACTGAATCTGTGCGAAATAGGCGCGACAATGAGCCTTCCCGCCAGCAGGCCTATCCAGAACGAGGTGACGGACAGGCTCGCCCACGTCTGGCTCGCGCTGAAAGTGTCGAGCATGAACTTTGGCAGCCAGACAGAAAAGCACACCTCCGCTCCTGTGTAGAGGAAGGCGCCGCCCAGGATCCCCAGGAGAAGCCCCGGATTGAAGGAACTCACTTCCCGGATCTGGCGGGCACGCAGATTCTCTCGACCGGGAATGTCGAGGAGTGGCAGCGCCGCAAATACCGCGGCGAGGATGAGCGAGAGACCTCCCTCGCAGGCCAGTATCCATCGCCAGGACACGCCCGCGGCGATCGAGGGTCCAAGGACGAGCGGGGTGATCGTCATCCCAACCGCAAAGAAGAAGATCATGAGGAGGGTGGCCGACGCGGTCTTCTCCTTGACGTGAGATGGGACCCACATCCAGCATATGGTGTTGACGAACGCCCATCCGAAACCCACGAGCACATACGCAAGGAAAAGCGTCCCCAGGCCCTTCGCAAAGAGCGCGCCGGCCGCGAGAGCCACTGCTTGAAGGAGGGCCCCTCCCGCAGCGGTCCACTTGACCGGGACCTTTGCCAGGAATGCATTCAGCACCAGCACGCCGGCGATCTGCCCGAGGAAGAAGGCCGCGGCGATAAGCCCGCCTCGAGAGAGCGGGACGCGAAGGTCTCGCATGATCGGGTCGAGGAGCGGACCCAGCGAGACCATGACGACTCCAGCCACGAACTGGCCGGGATACAGGGGCAGGCGGTTGCGAAGGCTCGGATACATAGGTAGCACTATGAAGGCCAACCAGCATCCGGGCAAGGCGTGGCTGCCCCCACCTGCTCGCCCGTGCTCCCCAGCCCGTGTAAGATGTCGGTGATATCAAGGGTGAGGCAGCAGCCCCATGGCTAAGAGGGAGCAGCTCGTTGATCGCTGACGCCGTGCTGAAAGAATTGCGGTCGCTTGTTGGCCGTGACAACGTCCTCCACAGGCTCGTCGACCTGCAGACATACGCATACGACGCCTATCTGGAGCGGAGTCTGCCCGGCGCGGTAGTCTTCGCGCACTCCACTGAGGAAGTGGCCGGTGTGGTCAAGGTGCTCCATCGGGAAGGCATCGCGTTCGCTCCGCGCGGGGCAGGCACCAACCTCAGCGGAGGTTCGCTCGCCCCGGAGGGCGGAGTGACTATCGAGATGTCCCGCATGAACCAGATCCTCGAGATCGACGTCCCCAACGAGCGCATGGTCGCCCAGCCTGGTGTCTTCAATCTCGACCTCTCTACGGCACTCGCGCCGTACGGCTTCTACTACGCTCCGGATCCTGCCAGCCAGAAGGCGTGCAGCCTGGGCGGCAACGTCGCCGAGAACGCAGGCGGACCGCACTGTTTCAAATACGGGGTCACCTCCAACCACGTCCTCGGCATGGAGGTCGTACTGCCGGATGGTGAGGTCGTCTGGTTCGGTGGCAAAAGTCTGGATGCTCCCGGTCTCGACCTTGCCGGACTCTTCGTGGGGAGCGAAGGCACCCTAGGCATCGTCACGACCGTCATCCTGCGCATCATGCGCAAACCCGAGGCCGTCAAGACCATCTTGGCCGTCTATGACTCCATCGAGTCGGCGGGCAGCACGGTTTCCTCTATCGTGGCCGCCGGGCTGGTGCCGGCCACACTCGAGATGATGGACAACCTGGTCATCCAAGCGATCGAAGACGCCATGGCCTGCGGCTATCCCCGCGACGCGGCCGCGGTGCTGCTCATCGAACTCGACGGTCTGAGCGACGGCATGGACGAGATGACCGACCAGATCGTCGCCTGTTGCCGGGAGAACGGGGTGCGCGAGATCCGGGTGGCGGCGGACGAGGCGGAACGGGCTGCGCTGTGGAAAGGGCGGAAGGGTGCCTTCGGGGCTGTCTCGCGGCTGGCCCCGAACTACCTCGTCGCCGACGGCACCGTGCCCCGCACCAAGTTGCCGGAAGCGCTGAGTCGGGTCGCAGAGATAGGCCGGCAGTTCGACATCCGCATCGCCAGCGTCTTTCACGCGGGCGACGGCAACCTGCATCCGCTGCTTCTCTTCGACAGCCGGGTGGAGGCCGACAAGAAGAAGGTCATTGCGGCGGGCATGGAAGTATTGCGGGTGTGCGCGGCTCTGGGCGGCACCGTGAGCGGCGAGCACGGGATCGGGGTGGAGAAGCTCGATGCCATGCGGCTTGTCTTCAGCGAAGACGATCTACGGGCGCAATCGTTCGTCAAGGATGCCTTCGACCCCGATCACCTTTGCAACCCCGGCAAGCTGCTGCCTCCGGATGTGGTGGAGCAGGCGCAGTCTTCGGACCGCCGGCGGTCGACCAGGGAGCCGGGCGCGGCGGAAGCGGATGCCCATGCCTGCGTCTGAGTCGCGGCTCGACGGCATAGAGACGGTCGTCGACTGTCTTGCACAGATCGTGGGACCGGCGCACGTGCTGGCAGAACCGGGTGTGGTCGTCGCGGGGATGCGTCCGGCCGTCCAGGTCACCCCAGGGAACGAGCAAGAACTTGCCCGTATCCTCGCTTTTGCCTCCGAAAACGGGTTGGGCGTGCTCGTGACGGGCGGGGGAACGAAGTTGGGGTGGGGAAACCCGCCCAGGAAGAGCGACATTCTCGTGAGCCTAGGGGGTTTGACGGGCATCACGGAGTTCGATCCGGAGAACCTCAGTCTCTGCGCCCGCGCCGGCACCTCGATCTCGGCGATCATGGCGGCGGCGGGGCAGGCGGGGGTGCTCGTGCCTCTCGACTCCGATCTGCCCGACCGGGCGACCGTCGGCGGGGTCGTCGCGACCGGCGACCAAGGAGCCCGGAGGATGATGTATGGAGGCGTTCGCGACGTGGTCCTCGGCCTGAAGGCCGTCCTCGCGGACGGGAGCCAGGTGGCTTTTGGGGGCAGGACCATGAAGAATGTCACCGGCTACGATCTGACGAAGCTCTTCGTGGGTTCTTTCGGTTCGCTCGGGGTGATCACCGAGGTCACCTTCCGCTTGCTGCCGTGTCCTGCGGCAAGCGGTCTGGCGGTGCTGCAGGTACGCACATTGCGTGAGGCTCGCACGCTCGTCCAGGATGTGTTGGCTTCGCCTCTCGAGCCGGTGTGCTTGGAGGTGCTCTCTCCCGGGATCGTCCCTCTACTGGGCGTTGAGGCCTCGGAGATCCTTCATCTGCACCCGGGCGGCGAGGGACCGACAATGCTTGCCGGCTTCCAAGGACACCCGGCGGCGGTCGAGCGCTCTCTGCGCGACCTGGCTGCTCGATTCGAGGCTGTGACTGCTGTGGCGGAGGCCCCGGCGGCTTCGGCCACGGTGGCTACGACGCTCTCGGCCGCGGCGGCTCCGGCGTCGGCCCCTGGCCGGGGAGGCGGCGACGGTGGGGCTCGCTGCTTCGCGGTCACCGATGCTGCATCCGTGGCTCGGGTCTATCGGGCGCTTGCCGGACTCCGGCACTGCGCTTCCCGGGCAGGCCTGCCTGTCGTCGCCAAGGTCGACCTGCCCTTGAGCGAGGTCTGGGATTTCACCGCTCTTGCCGCGCCCACGACAGTGGAAGGTCCGACCTTCGCGTATCGCGTCAGTGCGGGCAGTGGCTGTGTGCAGCTATATCTTGGTCGGGACGAGGCGGCCGATGGGCCTGCGCTGCGCCTGGTTGAGCTGCGCGGACGTGCGGAGGCTGCCGGGGGCCATCTGGTCGTGATGCAGGGCGGCGAAACTCTCGGCTCCGACCTCGACGTCTGGGGCGATGTCGGCAGCTCGGTGGGAGTGATGAAAGCACTGAAGGCGCGCTTCGACCCTGCCGGGATACTCAACCCCGGCCGGTTCGTGGGAGGCTTGTGATGGGCGGCATCCAAGAATTCGAACCCCTCTACGACGAGGTGGTCACCTGCGGCAAGTGCGGCTTCTGCCAGCCCACGTGCCCTGTGTACCGGGCGACGGGACGCGAAAACCACGTGGCCCGTGGCAAGAACGCTCTGTTCCGCAACCTTTTTGAGGGTGAGACGGTCATGGCTCCGGACCTCGAGGACGCGTTTTCGAACTGCCTGCTTTGCCGGGCGTGCACGGAGAACTGCTTCACCGCAGTCCGGACCGACCACATGGTGATCGCGTACCGGGAAGCGTACGGCCAACGATTCGGCCGCAGCACCATACAGCGGGCTGTGTTCCGTGGTCTGCTGCCCCGTCCTCGGTTGATGGCGAGACTGGTAAAGTCGACCTGGGCGCTACGCCGCATCGGGCTCGCCGATGTGCTCAGGCGGTGGGGCATGGTGCGCCTTCTCAATCCCAAGCTCGATCGGGCCTTGGAGCTCAAGCTGGGTACGCCCGGCAAGCTCCTTCGCGAACGCCTGAAGGACCGTCCTTCGGCAACGGGCCGTGGCACACGCCAGGCAGCGTCTGGCGGCTCTTCCCCAGGACCGGCCGGCAGTTCTTCGCCCGGCCCAACGACTGGCAGCTCTTCCCCGGGCTCACCGGCTGGTCAGACGCTGCGGGTGGGCTATTGGATCTCCTGTGGCTACAACTTCGTACTGCCTGAGGTGGGCGAAGCCACCGTCCGAGTGCTCGAACGGCTGGGTGCGACCGTGGAGGTCCTCGACAATTGCTGTTGCGGTCTGGCTGTCTATGGCTACGGCGACCGGGAGGGCGCAAGGCGGCTTGCCAGGGCCAACATCGACCGGCTGGGGGACCTTGACCGCTTCGATGCGATCGTCTCGGAATGCGGCAGCTGCTCGGGACACCTCAAGGAGTATCCAGAGCTCCTCGCCGACGACCCGGCCTACGCCGCCAAGGCGGATCGCCTGCGCAAGAAAGTGCGTAGCTTCAGTGAGTTCCTGGTGGAGGCCGGCGGGGCGGCGCTCCTTGCCGAAGGGAGGCTCGACGGCGTCGTCACCTACCACGAATCGTGTCACATGGGAAATCGCTACCAAGGCGTCGTCGATCAGCCGAGGCTGCTCCTCCGCTCTGTGCCGGGCGTCACGTTCCGCGAGCTGACCGAAGCCAACTCGTGCTGCGGTTCGGCCGGAACATACGGAGTCTTGCATCCCGAAACAGGCGCCGCCATCATCGGCCGAAAGATGGGCTTCGTAAAACAGACCGGGGCCACGATACTGGCTGCCGAATGTCCCTCGTGCATGTTGCAGCTCGATTTCGGAGCCCGGCGCGCGGGGCTGGAGGTAACGGTGTTGAACATGAGCCAGGTCTGTGACCGGGCCCTGGCGGGCTCGTCGGTTTAGCCGGTACTTCTGGGTGGGGAGTCTAGACCGGGTGGGGTTACGGGTTGGGGTCACGTCTTCTCCGGAGGTCGAACATGGACGAGAGGCCGAGCAATCATGGGAAACCTTGGTCGTTGCAGGACGTGGCCGCGCTCAAAGAGCTGGCTGCCCGCAAGGCGCAAGCGGGGATCATCGCGCTCGACCTGGGTTGGACCGAGGGCGCCGTTCGAGGGAAAGCGGCTGAGCGTCATGTGGAGCTGCGTGCGTGAGCGTGATCTGCACTTCTGAGCCTGAGTTGAAGGAAGCGAAGATCCTCTGGATCGACGTGCTTCTCTGCTTTGATTTCGTGTCGAGGCCCAATCTGGTGGTGACGGGAGCCCGCTGGTTGGGGGAGTTCGCATACGTCAGCCGTTCGGGCGTCTACCCGGGGTCGCGTGTGGGGTGGCGGTTGCCCGAGAATCTGTTCGAAAGGAGCGGATTGGTCGAACTCGCGCTAAGGGAGACCGGAAGCGTGGAGGTCGAAATGCGTCCGTGGGACCGCATGGACTGGTCGTGGACCGCGGTGTTCAATGCCACCACCCGTGACGGGAGACCGTATCTCGAGCCGGTGGGATAGCATCGCCCCGACTCTCTGACTCCCGGGCTCTCCGAATCTCCGACTCCCGCACCTGCCGACCCACTCTCAACGCTCACCCGAGGCTGATTCCGGACGACCGACCTCGAGGCTAGTCCTGTCTCATGCCTGACATCGCCATGCCCGGGCCGCCGCGCACCGCTATCGATCCGGTTCCGAGGAGAGACTCGAACTGAGCGACGCTCATGTCCGCGTAGTCGAGCTGGAAATCTTCCGGATGGAAGCCTATCGCTTGCATCTTGTCCGCTAAGATCCCCTGCGTTTGGGGCTCCGCCACCGCTTTGAGCCGGACGAGCAGCCGGATCATGATCACTTCCTCTTCTGTGAACGACCTTCGGCCTCGCATGAGTTCTCCCACGATCGTGTGCTCCAGCCACCGCCTTACTGAGTCAACCACGCAGCGTGTAAAGCCGGCGTTAAGCGATGGCCTGGTGCAAGATCGGCAATGGAAAATCGCGAACCGTGTGAACCCGACCGGGAGTGGTCGTTTCCAGACGCAGCGAGAAACCACGTCTCGGTTCGTGGCCGTGCCGCTACTGCTCGAGGGCTGTTCGAAAAGTCAAGCGGTCAGGGTTTCGCGGCCTGGGAGACAAGGGAAATAGGCCGTAGAAAAGCCCGGTGATCCACTGTCACGGGCGCGAGTAGAGCCCGCTCGACAGGTCGAAGTGGGTGTCATGTGATATCGGGAGGAAGGAGTTCAAGATGCTTTCAGACTCGACCGTATATGGGGTGCTACCGGCCACCGATCTTGACCGGGCAAAGAAGTTCTATGAGGGGACGCTCGGTTTGAAGCCCGCCGAGGTTCCCGCCGACCCAGGCGGGATCCTGTACGCCACGAAACAAGGTGCTTTTCTGGTCTATGCGACCCAGGCTCCTCACGGTGCGGCTACGGCCCTGGGCTTTGTCGTAGACGACCTGGCCTCGGAAATGGCCGATCTCAGAAAACGCGGCGTGGTGTTCGAAGACTACGATCTTCCCGGTTTCAAGACCGTGAACGGCGTGGTGGAACTGGACACTATGAAAGGCGCTTGGTTCACAGACACAGAGGGAAACATCATCAGCCTGAGCGAGAGGAAGTAGGAGCGACCGGCCGGGCGTTGCCGCATGGCAGGCGCCCTCCCCGTATGTCCCGTCTCTTGAGGTACCACCTGTCGCCAGGTCCGCATGGACAAGAAGCCCGGCTCGCCGGGCTTCTTATTCGTCGGCTCACCGATGGACGCGCCGCGGCAGGATGACGGTTGTGACCTGGACCGAGGTCTCCCGAACCTCAGGGACGGTCGAACTCGGCCAGGCCAGGGTCGAAGCGGTTCACCTCGTAGATAGCGACGAAGGGGATGGCATTGGCTTGGAGGACCTGCTCGATGGCCTCCTTGCTCGGTGCGCCCCACTCGCAGAAGGCCCTGTTGCTGCCCGGCGCACAGTAGGCCTGGTTCCACGTGATGCCCTGGGGGAGCTGGTCTTTCCTGCTCGCTAGTTGTTTGAGCTGCTCTTCTGAGAAGGCAGCCGCATGGACGGCGAGAAATCGCGGCATGTGACACCTCCTTGCCTGGCGTCGCCACGGATGCCGGAAAACGCGAGTGCTCGAGGGCGGCGGCACGAGCACCGGTGAGCACTCCTAGCATAATCCTTCAGGCGCGCCGCCTCAAACGACCTGCGAACTGTTCAGTCACGCTTCGAGGGACCATTCTGCTGGGGGCGGACGCTTTCGCCGATCTCAGTGGACGAGGGAAAGCAGGGCAAGGCAGGCGGCGCTGACCGCCGGGAAGTAACTGGCTCGGTTGAAGTATCTCTGAGCCGCGGCCTCGCCGCCCACACGACGAAGCCTGAGCGCCGGATAGGTCATGGTGCCGAGAGCAACGACCGCTAGGGCGATCCTCGTCCACAGCGGGCCGCTCTGAAGCAACCCGAGGAGCGGCATGCAACAGGCCCCCACGAGAATCGCGGTGGTGGCCGCTCGGGGACCGCGTACCGTCGCCACGGTCGTGATGCCAAGGGGCTTGTCGTGGGACACATCTGCCAGATCGTTCGATATGTTACGTCCGAATATCTCCCAGCTCGTCAGAAGGACGAAGAAGCTCAAGGCTCCCCACGTGGCATGTCCCACCGCGAACCAACCGGCGAGGGCCCCCAGTCCGACCATGACGCCCGCCGGCACGATCTTGAGCCAGGTCTTGTGTTTGAGGCTGCAGTAAATGACCTGCAGCAAGGCGCAGGCAACGAACAGGATCGCGCAAAGGGGCCGGAGGAAATACGCGGCCACGAAGCCAATGACCCCCAAAATGGATACCCACACAATGCCCGCGGCAACGGAGAGAGCGCCGGCAGCAATCGGGTGGCGCAGCGTGGTTATGTCCATGTGGCGCACCTCGGGGTTCCACTCGATCTCGCCGTGTGGGCCCCTGACTTCCTCGCGGTCGGCTCTGAGATCGAGAAGGTCGTTGAGGGAGTAGACACAGAAGTAACCCGCGGCCGCTGCCAACAGGCCGAGGAGGATGACCCGCAGACTGGGGATGCCTCGTGCGGCCAGCAATGCTCCGACCGCCGCCTCACCGATGGAGAGCACGGCCGACCGGCTGCGCGATAGGTCGATGAAGAAGAGGGACTTTTGCCGGAGGCTGTACGCAGCCGGCGGAGATGCTCCCGTCGAAGCCGACGCTACCGCCGGAGTCGATGCTCCCAAGCCCGTAGTCGGCTCGAGGGTCGCCAGCTGTCCACTAGGGGCGTGCTGTCCCAATCCCAGAGCACTTGCTTCAGAGGCTTGACCGGGAGAACGCCGTCCGTGATGGGCTGCCATCGACCCCCCTTGTGGCTGTAGCGATGGGCGTGCCGTTCCGTGCCCTTAAGTTACCATTGTTCGCCGCGCCGGGACTATCCTACCCCTCATATCTCGAACCTTACGCCTTGGGCGAGCGGGAGGTCGGAGCCGTGGTTTATCGACACGGTTTGTCGCCTGGCATAAGCTTTCCACGCGTCGCTCCCGCTCTCGCGGCCTCCACCGGTCTCCTTCTCCCCGCCGAAAGCCCCGCCGATCTCGGCGCCCGCTGTGCTCGTGTTTACGTTGGCCAGGCCGCAATCGGACCCACGATGCGATAAGAAGATACTCTTCCTCGTGCAGATTGCTGGTGAAGATCGCCGAAGACAGGCCTTGGGGAACGTCGTTATGCAGCCTGCACGCCTCTTCGATGTCCCGGTAGCGCATCACATAAAGGAGCGGCCCGAACGTCTCTTCCCGGACCATGTCCATTCCCGGGTCCGCCTCAATGATGGCGGGCACGACATAGTGGCCTCCTTCGCAGCCCGGCACCGTCGCCCGACCGCCGCCGAAGACCAGCCGGCCGCCTTGGCCGACCGCTCGCCGCGTCGCCTCCAGGTAGGTCTCCGCTGCACCCTCGTCGATGAGCGGCCCGACAAGCGTCTCCGCCAGCAGAGGATCGCCCACGCTCGCGTGCTCGTATGCCCGGACGAGGCGCTCCAAGAAGCGGTCATACACGCTCTCGTGGAGGAGCAGCCGCCGGGTAGAGGTGCAGCGCTGGCCCGCCGTCGCGAGGGCACCGAAGGCCACCCCTTTCAGCGCTACGTCGAGGTTTGCCTTGTCACTCACGATGACCCCATTGTTCCCGCCCAACTCGAGCAAGGCTCTGCCCACCCGTCGGCCCACGATCTCGGCTACCTTCTTTCCTGTGGCCACCGAACCCGTGAACGACACCAACGGCAGGCGTCTATCTTCCAGCAGCATAGTGCCGATGTCCGGTCCACCGCCGACAAGCAAGGAGAAGATGGGAGGCAGGGAGTGGCGCTCCAGGACCCTGGCGACGATACTCGTGACCGCGACCGCGACAAGTGGAGTACGCGAAGACGGCTTCCAGATCACTGCGTCCCCGACCACGGCGGCGATGAAGGCGTTCCAGGACCATACCGCGCACGGGAAGTTGAACGACGTGACCACCGCCACGACCCCCAGAGGATGCCACTGCTCATACATGCGGTGGTGAGGCCGCTCGCTGGCGATAGTGAGACCGTAGAGTTGCCGGGAGAGTCCACCCGCGAAACCAGCAAGATCGATCATCTCTTGAACCTCGCCTTGGCCTTCGCTGAGCGTCTTCCCGGCTTCCAGGGAGACCAGTAGGCCCAACTCGCGCTTGCATGCGGCCAATTCCTTGCCTATCTCCGCGACTATCTCGCCTCGCTTGGGAGCAGGAACGTCCGCCCACCTAGCCGCGGCAGCAAGTGACGTCTCGCTGACCCGCGCAAAATCCGATGCACCGGCAGCGCTCACCCGACCGAGGGGAGCTCCGTTCACGGGAGAGAAACACTCCAGGATTTGCCCCTTCGGATCCTCATGCCACGCGCCGTCATACACGCCCGGATTCGTCTCTCGGAGCGAGAACCTGGTGGTCACGAGGTGCTTGGCTTCCGCGAACTGCATGGTGTGCTCCTTCCTGGTGCGGCTACCGGCGATGATAGCGCGGCGCCCGGACACGCGTGTAGACAAAGGTGTTCGGGGGTGCCCGAACGGCCAGCCGGTGGTTGCTGGCGGGCTGATGTTCTTCTATCATGGGTCCCGGTCAAAATCGGGATGGTCGCGCGCCGCGGGCCCGCGGTCCGCTCGCAGACGTGTCAAGCAGGGGGCTTCACTGGATCGTCCATGCGGATAGAAGAGCGTAGCGTGAGGCTGTGAGTGGTGGCACCTGGCAACTGATCGCAGTTGTAGCCGTAGCTCTCATCTTCGGTATGCTGAACGGTTTTCATGACGGCTGTAACGCCGTCTCGACGGTTATCTATACCGGCGCTCTGAAGCCCAGGTACGCAATCGGAATCTCCGCCATTTTCAACTTCATCGGTCCCCTAGTGATGGGGGTGGCCGTTGCCACCACCATCGGGGGCGTGATAAAGGCCGGCGACGCGACCGCGCCTCTCGTGGTCGCCGCGCTGCTGGGGGCCATCGTGTGGGAAGTGCTCACCTGGTGGTGGGCTCTGCCCGTCAGTTCGTCGCACGCGTTGGTGGGTGGGCTGATCGGCGCCGGTCTCGCCGCGTTAGGTCCGAGCGGGATCGGCTGGAGCAAGGTCATCCTCGTCTTCGCGGCTCTCTTTCTTTCGCCTTTTCTGGGCATCATCACCGGGTACGTGGTCATGAGACTGAGCCGGCTGTTCTTCTCGAAGATGCGGATGGACATCGCCCGGGCGGACAGGTTCTACAAAAGGATGCAGATCCTTTCGTCGAGTTGGGTGTCGTTCAGTCACGGGTCAAACGACGCCACGAAAGTCATGGGCATAATCGTGATCTTCTTGGCCGCCCAAAAGAGCTTGGGAGTGACAGACTACGTGCACAAGCACGGCATTCCGCTGTGGGTGATCCTGGCCGCGGCCGCGGCCATGGCCATAGGCACGTTCATCTCCGTCCGTTCTTTCCGCTTGATTAGGACCCTAGGGGAGAAGATCACAACGTTACATCCAATCAACGGCTTCAGCGCCGAAACCGGGGGGGCGATAGTCATCCAGATAGCCTCTCTGTTTGGGCTGCCGGTTTCGACCACTCACGTCGTCACCTCGGCCGTCACCGGTACCGGCCTGGCGAGCAAATTGGGCGGAGTAAGCTGGAAAGTCTTCCGTGCTATCATGCTGGCCTGGGTGGTTACCTTGCCTTTCTGCGCGATCATGGCGGCCGTTTTCTACTACATCCTCAAAGCCGTGTGGTAGGCGGCGCCAGCGCGATATCGGTCGGTCGAGACGAAAAGAGGCACACATGGCGAATTCACGTTTGAACAGAATACGTCGCTCTCTCGGAGGGGAGACTACCCTCGTGGGCGCTATCGACGCCATGGGTAAGGAACGCGAGGAACAGATACTCGAACGCGTAGCCGAGTTCACGGAGCGCGTGGTGGTCATAGTGTCGAAACTTCAAGACGTGGTCCAACGCTTCTCGGCCGAGGAGTACTCCGAGCTCGCGGCTGCGGCCCAGGAATTGGACAGGCTGGAAAGTGAGGCCGACACGGCCAAAGACCTGATCCTCGACCGGCTGGCCATGGGCGGGATATTCCCGATGCACACCTCGGACCTGGCTCGACTGGTTGGCTCAATGGACGGCATCGCCAATCTGTCCGCCGGAGCTGCCGACCGTATCGTGATGAGACGCCTGACTCTGCCGACCCGGGTCAAAGAGCTGCTCGTCGAGATGATCAACGTGGACATGATGGCTGTTGAGCGGCTTCGCGACGCGGTGCTCGCCCTGGAGCGGGACCTGCGGGAGGCCATCACCATCGCGAACTCCGTCGACAAGATCGAGAGCCGCGCCGACGACGTGTTCGCCGACATCTACCATCTGATGTTCGACATGGACACCGATTTCAAGACCTTCCACCAACTGAAGGCCATCATCGAGCGTCTCGAGTCGATCGCCGATCGCTGCAGCCAGAATGCGGAGCTCATCAGGCATATGGCGTTGGAGTATCTGGAGACAGATTAGGCCGCCGGGGCGTTTGAGCGAGGGGGGAGGCAGCGTCGTGAAGATCGGCTTGGCGCAGCTCAACTCGCGGGACGACAAAGAGCGCAACCTTGCCGCCGCCGAGGCGGCCATTGACCGGCTCGTCGCCCAAGGCGCCGATTTGGTCATGCTTCCCGAGATGGTCAACTTCCTAGGCTCCGACCTCGACAACGCGCGGGCTGCGGAGCCCATTCCCGGGCCCGAGCACGGACAGGCTTCAAGCAAAGGCCCGGGAGCACGGAGTCTTTCTCCACTGCGGGAGCATCATCGAGTCGCGCGACGGACGGCTCTACAACACGAGTGTGGTCTTCGATCGAACCGGCGCCGAGGTCGCGCGTTACAGCAAGATCCACTTGTTCGATGTGGAGCTGCCGGACGGCAAGGTCTACAAGGAGTCCGCCGCCATCACGCCCGGCGCCGAAGTGGCCACCTTCGAGTGCGAGGGTCTCACAGCCGGCCTTGCCATCTGCTACGACCTGCGCTTTCCCGAGCTGTTCAGAGCCCTCGCCGATCGGGGAGCACACCTATTGTTGGTGACCGCCGCCTTCACCGTCACCACCGGCAAGGACCAGTGGGAGCCCCTGCTCCGGACCCGCGCTATCGAGAACGGATGCTACGTGGCGGCCTGCGGACAGTGGGGAACGTCTCCGCCGAGCAACCAATGCTATGGTCACAGCATGGTGGTGGATCCGTGGGGAATGATCGCGGCGCAATGCCACGAGGGCGCGGGCACGCTCGTGGCCGAGCTGGACATGGATTACCTGCGCGCGGTACGTGTGAGGCTCCCCGTGCTCAGGCACCGGCGCAAGGATCTGTTCGCATAACGAGCGACCCTAGGTCGATCCCCTCAACACACACACCGCCGTTCCGCGACGGGCCCGGTCGCGGGCCCTGTCTTCTAGAAGTCCATGTCGAAGTGGAACACGCCCTCGCTCAGGTTGCTCCGTACCTTGAGGCCGCTGTGGTTGAACACCGCCTGCATCGCTTTGTTGTCGCGCAGCACCTCGGCCGTGAAGCCAGCGATACCGTTACGCTTGGCGATGTTCACCAGATGCTTCAGGATGAACGTGCCGATGCCGCGGTTCTGCCAGGCGTCGCGTACCACGAACGCCACCTCGGCCCGGTTGGTCTTCGGGTCCAGGTAGTAGCGGCCGACGCAGATGATCTCTTCTCCGTAGGCTTCGGGCAGTGTGCCCACCATCGCTACCTCGTTCCGGTGGTCGATGTAGACGAAGTTGCGTACCTGCTTCCGCGGGATACGCTTCATGTGCGACATGTACCGGTAGTAGACCGTCTCCTTCGACAAGGCGTAGAACAGGTCGCGCGTCCCGGCCTCGTCCGTGGGATGGATGGGGCGGAAGCTGACCAATGTTCCGTCGTCCAGGAGCATGGTGGTGCGGAGCTCCTTCGGTCCGATGAAGATCTTGCCCTCGACGTCCGCCATCTCGGGGCGCAGATATTTGTACTCGATGGCCTTCGCTAACAGTTCCTCGCGAAAATCGGGATGGGCGATGCTGATGAGGGCCATCGCCCGCTCCTGCACGCTCTTGCCGTGCAGGTAAGCCACTCCGTACTCGGTGACGACGTAGTGCGCGGCGCCGCGGCTGGTGACCACGCCCGCGCCGGGAGTGAGCGTTGCCACGATCCGAGAGATCGTCCCATTCTGAGCGGTGGAGGGAAGGGCGATGATGGCGCGCCCGCCCGCCGAGCGGGCGGCGCCGCGGTTGAAGTCCACCTGGCCGCCGATGCCCGAGTAGAACTTGGTGCCCAGAGAGTCGGCGCACACCTGGCCGGTGAGGTCGATCTCCAGGGCGGTGTTGATGGCCACCATCTTGTGCTGCTGCCCGATGACGAAAGGATCGTTGACGTACTCGGTGGGGTTGAACGAGAACATGGGGTTGTTGTCCACGTAGTCGTAGAGGCGTTTGGTCCCCATGGCGAAACTGGTGACGACCTTGCCCCGGTCGGTGGTCTTCTGGGCGCCGGTGATGATGCCGGACTCGATCATGTCGATCACCGCGTCCGTCACCATCTCGGTGTGGATGCCCAGGTCCTTCTTGCCGCCGAGGAACTCGAGAACCGCGTGCGGGATGCGGCCGATGCCCATCTCGAGCGTGGAGCCATCGTCCACCAGCGACGCGATGTTGCTCGCCGATGGCGCGGCTGGTCTCCGTTATCACCGGTGCGTTCATCTCGATCGAGGGGCTCGTCCACCGGCACCAGCACGTCGAGGTCGAACACGCTGACGAAGCTGTCTCCAAGAGTGCGCGGCATCTGCGGGTTTACTTGGGCGATGACCAGGCCGGCGTTCTCGGCCGCGCTCTTCACGATGTCGACGGATATGCCGAGGCTGCACGTCCCTGCTCGTCGGGCGGCGAGACCTGGATAAGGGCCACGTCGAGGGGCATCTGCGCCGCTCTTGAAGAGCCGTGGGACATCGGAGAGGATAGATGGGCGTGTAGTCGCCGTACGCCCTCCTGGATGATGCTCGCGCACGTTGTCGGCCACGAAGAAGGTGTTGACCGAGAAGTAGTCGGCGAGGTCCTTGAACGCGTAGGGAGCCTCGCCCAAGGTGAGCAGTGGATGACCTCGGTGTCGGCCAGCTCGCTGTGCCGGGCGACCAGAGCGCGCACCAGCTGCAGCGGCTGGGCGCAGCCCGTGCCGATGAAGACCCGCTGGCCGGGCCTGATGCTGGCGACGGCCTCCTCCGGCGTGGCACGACCATGTCCTTGTACTTCTCTTGCCATGTCGACGTCGTAGCTGGGCTTGCGGTCCGCACTCACAGCGCACCTCCCGCGGCCAACTGGATTCGAGCGTCGGCAGCCACCGATTCCTCCCCAAGCCTCCCGACGATGAAGGGGTTGATGTCGAGCTCGGCGATCTGCGGGAAGTCGGTGACCAACTGGCTGATGCGCTGAAGCGCCTCGCCGATGGCCGCCAGATCCACGCCCGCCTGCCCCCGTACGCCCTTCGAGCAGGGCGTACGACCTCGTGCCCATGCAGCATCTGCATGGCCTCTTCCGCGGTGATGGGCGCCAGGTGGAACGTGACGTCCTTCATGACCTCCACGAAGATGCCGCCCAGGCCGAACATGAGCATGGGGCCGAACTGCGGGTCGCGCGTCATGCCCAGGATGACCTCGCGCCCTCGCGGCACCATCTTCTCCACGTAGACGCCTTCCAGCCGGCCTCGGGCGCGCTGCGGCCGATGCGCAGCATCATCAGCTCGAACGCGTCGCGGACCTCCTGGGCGCTGTTGAGGTTCAGCTTCACGCCGCCCATGTCGGACTTGTGGATGATGTCCGGCGAGACGATCTTCATGGCCACGGGAAAGCCGATGCGCGGCGGCGACCTCGACGGCCTCGTCCACGCGTGGTCGGCCAGCGCCCGTCCGGCACTGCGAAGTCGTACGCTTGGAGGATCTCCTTGGCCTTGACTTCGCCGACCTGGAGCCGGTCCATGCGCAACTGCCGGGAGATGATCGCGCTCGACGCGGCGGCGGTTCACCGGGAAGCGGGTGACGACGCGCGGCGGGCGTTGCCGCCAGGCCGCGTAGTCGCACATGGCCTTGAGCGCCGCCACGGCGCGCTCCGGCGACGGGTAGTCGGGCAGGTTCGGCGCCACCAGCTCCTCGCGGCCGGGCATGACGTCCTCGCCGCCCATGAACGACGGCCAGGAGCGGCTTCTCACCGCGGGCCGCGGCGGCGATCGCCCGAGCCGTCTCCGGCGGGCTGCGTCATGGCCTGCGGCGTCAGGATCACGATGATGGCGTCCACGTTCGGGTCGTCCTGGGCGGCCTCGACGGCCACGGCGTAGCGCTCGGGATCGGCGTCGCCCAGGACGTCGATGGGGTTGCCGACACTGGCCGCCGCGGGCAGCTTCTGCGCGGAGCGCGGTGGCCGTGCCTGGGCGGAGGACGGCGACCTTCATGCCCGCGTGCTCGACTGCGTCGGCAGCCATGATGCCCGGGCCGCCGGCGTTGGTGATGATGGCCACGCGGTCGCTGGCCGGGCAGAGGCTGCATGGCGAACGCCGTGGCATAGTCGAAAGCGCCTCGAAGGTCTCCGCGCGGATGACGCCCGCGCGCTTGAAAGCGGCCCCGTAGGCGATGTCGGCGCCGGCCAGGGCGCCCGTATGCGAGGACGCGGCCTTGGAGCCGGCCGTGGTCGTCCCGGCCTTGAGCATGACGACGGGCTTGATGGCTGCCACCGGATTCGGCGACCCGCACGAACTCGTCACCCGAGGCGATGCTCTCCAGGTAGCCCACGATGACCTTGGTGTACTCGTCGTCGGCGAAGGCGGCGAGGAAGTCGGTCTCGTCGAGGTCGGCCTTGTTGCCGATGGAGAGCAGCTTGGCGAGGCCCATCTTGCGCTGCCGCTGCCCAGTCCAGGATCGCCGTGCATAACGCGCCGGACTGCGAGAGGACCGAGATGCCGCCCTGCTCGGGCATGTGGTTGGCGAACGAAGCGTTCATCTTGTGGTGCGTGTTGATGAGGCCCAGGCAGTTGGGGCCCATCACGCGTGCGCCGTGCGACCGTGCCAGGTCGGCGATCTCCCGCTCGAGCGCGGCGCCTTCTTGGCCGGTTTCTTTGAAGCCGGCCGTGATAATGGTAAGCGCCTTGGCACCGGCCCGAAGGGAGCTGGTCACGGCATCCTTCACGCCTCCGACGGGCACCGAAATGACGCTCATCTCGATCGGCTTGCCATATTCTTCGAGGCTTGTGTAGACCTTTTGGCCCAGAATGTCGCCACCGGAGGGGTTCACGGGGACGATGTCGCCCTCAAATCCGCCTTTGATGAGGTTGGCCGTGATCTCGTACCCGACTTTGCCGGGATTCCGAGATGCCCCCATCACGGCGACGGTCTTTGGATAGAGGAGAGACTCAAGCATTTGGTTTCCACGTCCTCTCAAGACGACTACGGCTGGCTACGGCTGCAGAATGCGCACCCACATTGATCGCGATGACTTTCGAATGGAAAATAATTATACCCAAGGACCCATTAGACCCTTCAGTCTGTGTGTTTGCGCGCCACCTAGTTTCGAACACGAGCGGCCTCGCATCCTGTCGCGCTAGGGCTGGAGAGCCGCCCCGAGCGAACGCGACGCGCCGACACGCGCTTCTGCCTTAGAGCTCTCCAAGGGTGTACGTCACATCGCAAGACCCGGTAGGCGGTCTACCCGAGTTTTCCCGGGGTTATTCTCGGCGGCCTCGCAACGAAGTCAAGGCCGGCGGACGTATGATCGTTCTACGAAGCCTGTTGCCGCGTCTCCTCCCTGCCCATCGTGGTCGTCCCCCCGCGCTTGGGCAAGTGCCGCGAGCACACGCTCTTGGCCACTTGAGGCGATATTCGATTCAACGTTCTTGGCATTCTACCGCGTAGGCCAGTTCCTCGCCCATTTCGTTCCGGGTGTGCAAGGTAACGCCTCGCGGGGGCTGTCCCGCCGGTGGTGGCCCACTAGATTAGCGGTCGCACGTGCGGGGGACGGATGCCTATTAGAAAAGGCGAGCAAATAGTGGATTTACGACTTGTGGAACGAGTCACAAGCGGACCTGAGAAAGACCGCGCGCGGGTGCTCGTGATAGACTCTGACGCTGCTTTCGCTGAAAGGAGCTGGCATGCAGGAGAATCTTGACGACTGTCTTCCTCTGCGCGCATCGCATAAGATCCCGCTGCTCGTAAAGATCGACAACACCACGCTGCGCGACGGTGAGCAGACCGCGGGGGTCGTTTTCGCCAACGAGGAAAAGATACGGATCGCGAAGCTGCTCGATCAGGTGGGCGTCCATCAGATCGAGGCAGGTATCCCCACGATGGGCGGCTCTGAGAAAGAGGCCATAAGGCAGATAGCCGCTGCAGATCTCAACTGTAGTGTGTTGGCGTGGAATCGGGCCGTCGTCTCAGATGTCCAGGATTCCATCGACTGCGGCGTTGACGCCGTTGCTATCTCTATGTCGGCTTCAGACATCCACATCGAGCACAAGCTACGCCAGAACCGGGAGTGGGTGCTCGACAGGGTGCGTCAGGCCACCTTGTTCGCCAAGGAGCACAACGTCTACGTGTCGGTCAACGCAGAGGACGCCTCTCGGGCCGACATGGAATTCCTGCTTAAGTTCGCCCGCACGGCCAAGGATGCCGGAGCCGACCGCCTGCGCTTTTGCGACACGTTGGGCATCCTGGACCCGTTTAACACGTACATGAAGATCAAGACGCTCATCGACGTCACCGGCATGGACGTGGAGATGCACACGCACAACGATTTCGGCATGGCCACCGCGAATGCGATCGCCGGGGTCAAGGCCGGTGCCCGCTACGTCAACACCACGGTGAACGGGCTTGGCGAGCGGGCAGGCAATGCCGCGCTGGAAGAGTTCGTGATGGCCATGAAGTACGTGGGCGGTATCGACCTTCATCTTCATACCGATCGCTTCCGGGAATTGTCCGAGTATGTGGCTCACGCGTCCAACCGGCCCATCCCCACGTGGAAACCGATCGTCGGCGCCAACCTGTTCGTGTACGAGAGCGAGAACCGCGCCTCCGCCGCTTTGAAGGACTCCCTCACCTATGAGGTGTTTCCACCCGAAGAAGTGGGACTGCAGCGCGCGTTCATGCTGGGCAAGTACTCGGGCGTGGACACCCTGAAGGTCAAACTAGCCGAGTACCGGCTTGATGCCACCGATGCCGAGGCCGCTGCGCTCACGATGCGCATCCGCTCCCGGAGCATCGAGCTGAAGCGGGCGCTTTTCGACGAGGAGCTACTGGACATCTACCGTTCCGACATCGAGAACGTGCGCGAAGAATGTCGCGACGCAGCGGCCGACGGCGTAGACATGGTCGGCGTGGCCGCGCGAGACGCGGCCGCTTCGTTGGCGGAGGTGGCTGATGATCAATCCTAGGCTGGTGAAAGCCTGGTCTTTCGAATCCCAGTTCGAAGGCGGGGACGAGCCCGTATTCCTGGTGGACAACACGTTGCGGGACGGTGATCAGACTGCCGGTGTGGTATTTGCCGGCACCGAGAAGATAAGGATCGCGAGGCTGCTGAACGAGATAGGCGTGCAGGAGATGGAGACCGGCAGCCCTTGGTTGTGTCCCGAGGAGCGGGAAGTGATGGCCGAGATCTCCTCGCTCGGCCTGTCTGCCAAGTGCCTGGCCTTCTGCCGCGCGGAGCCCGACGACATAGTGCTGGCGAAGGAATGCGGCGTGGACGGGGTAGTCATCTCGTGTAGCACGTCGCGGATACACATTGAGAAGAAATACGGCCAGACCAGACAGTGGGTGCTGGATCGAGTCCGTGAGACTGCTGAGGCCGCCAAAGATCTGGGCCTCCCCTTCGTCGTCTCTGCAGAGGACGCCTCGCGCACCAACATGGAGTTCCTGCTCCATTTTGCCGTTCAGGCGGAGGAGCTAGGGGCCGCGCGGTTTCGCTTCTGCGATTCGTTGGCCATTCTCGATCCCTTCACGGCGTTCCAACAGGTGCAGACGATCCTGCAGGCGATCAACCTGGATGTGGAAGTCCATTGCCACAATGACTTCGGCATGGCCACGGCCAACAGTATCGCCGGGTATCGTGCAGGGGCGCGCTACATCACGGTGTCCGTGAACGGCCTCGGCGAGCGGACGGGCAATGCGGCCCTCGAGGAGGTCGTCATGGCTCTCAAGCATCTCGACGGCCTCGACCTGGGTATCGCGACCGCGCGCTTTCGCGAGGTCTCGGAGTATGTGGCACGGGCCTCCAGCCGCGCTATCCCCGTGTGGAAGGCCATCGTCGGCACGAACGTCTTCGCGCACGAGTCCGGCATCCACGCCGACGGAGTCATCAAGAACCCGCTCACCTACGAAGTGTTCAGCCCCGACGAGGTAGGTCTCACTCGCCAGTTGGTCGTGGGAAAGCACTCCGGCAGCCGGACCATCCAGTATAAGTTCCGCGAGTTCGGCATCGATCTCTCCGACGAAGAGGCCAACATCATGCTGGCCGAGGTCCGACGGCTGGCCATCGACCTCAAGCGGGCGCTGTTCGACAAAGAGCTTGTGTACATCTACCAAGACCTCATACTGAGTAGCCAGCAGCAGATTCCTGACTGACGCTGACGGCTCACGCGGCGGCGAAGCTGGAACTCGGTCTCGACTCCGTGTCGGCCCGCCCTGGTGGCGATCGGCCACCGGTCGCGGACTAACGGAGTGTTGCAGTTCGGCCATCCGCTGCCTGCTGGGCTGCTCGGTCCTGTGGTCGGCGGGCGCAGATTCGTGGGTCGTGGACAGCTTGATGCTTGCGCCGGTGGCGGGGCATGTTACAGTCGTAGGTGGCAAAGGGGTGGTGACGCCGGCCGGGGCTATGCCGGCCGCAGACCCGCCGGCATTTGCCATGATCTATCCGATTTTGGGTGGGCGCGACGTTCAAGAAGGACCACGCGTGCGGAGTGCTCGTGGCCTGCAGCCTTCGCCCGGTAGCTAGAGGACTGCTGGGTCAAGGGAGGCTGAGTGTCGTGTTCGGCGCTAGTGCTCCGCTCTTGCTGGTCTATGCGAGATTGCGCGGACCGGGGTGGGGGAAGAGAGAGCTTAACTCTCGGGTGTTGTGGGAGCGGCTCGTGGTCGATGCCGAGCTGACAAGTGATTCGGGAGGCGGCGGATGCGAATAGGCATAGTGTCACCATACGCGTGGACCGTGCCCGGGGGCGTCAACAACCATGTGATGCACTTGGTCGGTCAGTTGGAGAAAAAGGGGCACCAAGTCTGGGTGATAGCGCCATCTGGAAACCTGGCCCGCTCTATGGTTACCCTGCCCAATAACTTCATTTCCGCTGGTCGCGCATTCCCCGTCCGGGCGAACGGTTCGGTGGCCTACGTGAACCCGTGGCCGCTCATGCTGCAGAAGATGGATCGCATCCTCACGCGACAACAGCTCGATCTTGTCCATGTGCACGAGCCGACCATCCCTTCGGTCGGCGCGTCTGCGAGCATGTCGGCGAGGGTCCCGGTGGTGGGCACGTTCCACGCGGCCGGAGACGCGACGAACCACTACGAGCGGTTCATCCCCTTGGCAAAGCGCATCATGGCCTGCATGACCGTCAAGATCGCCGTGTCCGAGTCGGCCCGCATCTGTGTGAACAGTCACTTTCCCGGCGAATACAGGGTGATACCCAACGGCATCGACGTGGACGCGTACGCTTCGGCACGAGACGGAGAGAAGGTCCCGGGGCGGATCCTGTTCATCGGGCGTCCCGAGCCTCGAAAAGGGCTGACGGTCCTTGCCGAGGCGTTCATGAAGTTGCGGTCTCGGCTGCCGGGCGTGACCCTTGCGCTCGCCGGGCCTACTCCGAGCGAACTTCGCGGTCTGCTATCCCGTACTCACGGCTCGTGGGCCGAGACGCTGGAAGGGATGACGGCATTGGGGCGAGTGTCGCACGAGGAGAAGCTCGAGCAAATGCGGCAAGCTGAAGTCTTTTGCGCTCCTTCCTTGGGTGGTGAGAGTTTCGGTATCGTGCTGGCCGAGGCCATGGCGGCCGGGGTCCCGGTGATAGCGTCCGACATTCCCGGCTATCGGGCGGTCCTCGACGGCGGCGAGGCCGGGGTGCTGGTGCCACCAGATAGCCCGATAGCTCTCGAGAGCGCGCTGTTCTCGCTTCTCCAAGACCCCGAAGCAAGGGAAGATCTCGTGGAACGCGGAGTAGTACTTGCCGAGCATTTCTCGTGGGACCGAGTGATCGACGAGGTGCTCGTAGCGTACGAGGATGCTCTTCGCCTGGGGCCGCGTGTCGTGCGAGATCCCGCGGTACCCTTGTTTACCCAGATCCGCTACTCGTTCCGCTCGAAGTCGTTGAATACGGCGAACGCGGCAGAACCTCAAAAAATCGGCGGAGAGGCGGACTGACGTGCGCGCGCTAGTGGTCCATTTTGGCGGAGGCACCGAGGTGACCATAGAAACCGACGCCGATCCGGCCGCGGTCTACCGGGCCCTCGACGAAAAGCGAGACTGGCTCGTGGTGGAAGATGCCGATGGCGAGCGTCACTATCTCGCGGTGCGGCAGATCGCCTATCTCACCTTCGGCACCAAGAAGGGGATCGGTTTCGCGTAGACTCCCGTGCTGCCACGGTTGGCCGGCTTGGCCCGCTTCTGGTAGCATGCCCGGACCATGCTTGAGTTCGAACTCAACGTCCCCGTGGACTCCGCCCTCCTCGAGGCACTCTTCGCACGTGCCGGCTGGCGCGAGAGCGATGCAGCCTTGAAGTTGGGGTGGATCATCGCTGCTTCAGAAGAATGGGTGACGTGCAGGATCGACGGCGAGCTCATAGGCTTCGGGCGCTCCTGTCGCTTCGGTCCCGCGCGGAGAGTCCTTTTCGATGTGATCGTCGATAAGCCGTACAAGGGCCAGGGTGTCGATCGCGAGATCATCAAGATACTTACGACAAGCGCCGGCCGCCTAGAAGAGGTGACCGTGTTCGGCGAGCGCGCGGCATTTCGCCTGTCATTGAACGCGCCGGAGAGCGTCGAGGAATCCTTTGGGACTCGTCGCATCCCGTTAGCCCCTGCCGGCGCTTATCTCGGCAGGCAATCTGCGGATCCGGGAGGGTCAAGATGACTGAATACCGGGTGACCTGCATACCGGGCGACGGCATAGGCCCTGAGATCATGGCCGCTGCGAAAGTTGCACTGGCAGCGACCGGAGTCGGCTTCGCGTGGATAGACATGGAAGCGGGCGCCGACGTCATGGACAAATACGGGACACCGCTTCCTCAGCAGGTGATCGACTCGATCCGCGATACTCGCGTAGCGATCAAAGGTCCGGTGACGACGCCGGTCGGCTCTGGTTTTCGCAGCGTCAACGTAGCGCTCAGAAAAGAATTGGACTTGTACGCCAATCTTCGGCCCGCGGTGAGCATCCCCGGAGTGAGATCCCGCTACGAGGGCGTCGACCTGGTCATCGTCCGCGAGAACACTGAGGACCTTTATGCCGGCGTAGAGCACATGGTGGGGCCCGACGCCGCCGAGTCCATCAAGATCATCACCAGGCGCGGATCGGAACGCATAGCCCGGTTCGCTTTTGATTATGCGCGCCGCGAAGGGCGGCGCAAGGTCACGGCGGTCCACAAGGCCAATATCATGAAATTGTCCGATGGCTTATTCCTCGAGGTCTCTCGAGGAGTGGCCGAGGGCTATCCGGACATCGAGTTCGAGGACCGCATCGTCGACAACATGTGCATGCAACTCGTGCAGAAACCCGAGCTCTACGACGTTCTCCTGTGCCCCAATCTGTACGGCGACATCTTGAGCGACCTGTGTGCAGGTCTGGTCGGCGGCCTCGGTGTCGCTCCCGGCGCCAACATAGGGGAGAGCATCGCGGTCTTCGAGCCGGTCCACGGCTCGGCTCCGAAATATGCGGGCTTGGATAAAGCGGACCCTACCGCGCTCATCCTGTCTGCCGTGCTGATGCTGGGCCATCTTGGCGAACGCGAGGCGGCTGGCCATCTCTTCGAGGCCGTGAGGCAGGTTATCGGCGAAGGCAAGCGGGTCACCTATGATCTGGGTGGCAACGCCGGCACGGCTGACATGGGCGAAGCGATCGCCGAACGGGTCGTGCGGCTTCGAGACTAAGCGGGCGCTCGCGATCCTCGAGCGAACAGACTTCGATCGCCGGCCTGCGGTGGAACGGCCCCGGTCCGGTAGCTCTCAGCAGCCGTTAGGTTGGCCCTCGGGAGGATAGCCTCCGGCAGACCAGCCGCGCTTCCGCCAGTAGACCTTCACCCTCTTTTCCAGCTCCTGCCGGTCCAACGGGGGGTTGACATCGGTGGATTCTTTGAAGAAGCGTTCAGCGACCGTGTCGTCGGCAGGCGTCATCCCCATGGCGAGATTGAGACGGCGGATCCGCGTGGTGACGTCCGTGGAGAGGGCCTGCAGCTCCGACTTCGTCAGTGGCTCGCCATTCAACTGGCTCGCTACCGAGACGATGTAATCCCAACTCATGAAAATCACGGTAGAACCGGCACATCACCAGGGAATCGGCCAACAGCATGCGGTCTTCCCAGTCGATGTAGGTATCGACGTATTCTTCGTCGTCCATACCATCCAGCTGGCCGGCCAGCTCGGGCTTGTAGAAAGTGGCTCTCAGGTGGCAGCCGCCGCGAGCGTTGACAGCGTAGCTGAGGGCCATGCCTTTCAATCTCCGCGGTTCGTAGCCGGCAGGATCCAGACCTTTCGTGGTGATGATCCAGTCGCTCATGCCGAAGGAGGCGGCTGCACTGTCCATGCCTCGGGCCAGAGTGTCCCCCAGAGGCGTGGACCGCGTGGCGATGTGGCCCAGGAGCTCGCTCATCGCGGTCGTGTCGCCCGGGGCGGGGCCGTCGTTCACCAGGCCGAGCTGCTGGCCTTTCATGGCGAGGGCGAGCAGATTGCCTGAGCTGATGGTGTCCATGCCCAGGATGTTGCACCTCTCGTTGAGCCGGGTCACGTCTATGGCGTGTTCCACCATGCAGGAGCCGCCGAACGAGTAAAGGGTCTCGTATTCGGGACCGTGCATCTCCCGGCCGGCCTCCGGCCCCTCCAGGATCGTCAACCGCTTGCGGCAGCGCATCGGGCAAGGTGGGCAGGTATCGCTTTCTACTCTCGCCCACTGGGGCCAGAACTCAGCTTCCAACGTCGCGCGGTGCGGGGCCACGCTCCTGGTGAAGAAGTCGGTGGGAAAGCCCTTGGCCTCATTCATGACCGCCACGACCATGGGGGTGCCAAAGCGCCGGTAATTGACTGCACCTGGAGATTCGGAGGCGAGTCTGGATATCTCCCGGCGGGTGGCGACGAATTGCTCTTGGGCCTCTAGCTTGAGCGCTCCCGGGGACGTGACGGAGATGGCCTTGACTCTTTTGCTGCCGAGCACCGCCCCCATTCCTCCGCGCCCAAGGGTGTGGGCCTGCTCGTGCATGATCGACGCAACTTTGACGAGGTTCTCTCCAGCCACCCCGATCGAGAGGACGGCAGAACGTTTGTCCAGTTGGCCGAGCAATTCCGCTTCCGTTTCGAAGGTGTCCTTGCCCCACAACTCACCCGCGGAAGCGACCGTCGCGCCTTCGGTCGTGATGTGCACGCGCACCGGTCCGGGCGCGGCTCCTGCTATGACGACCGCGTCCCAGCCGGTCTCGCGGAGAGTGCGGGCGAACGTGCCGCCACAATAGGCTTCGAGCCAGATGCCGGTGAGCGGACTCTTACAGAAGGCACCGAAGCGGTCTGAACCGGACATCGCGTAGCCGGCGATAGGGCTGGGCGTGAGCGCGACTATGTTGTGCGGTCCAAGAGGATCCACCGCCGGGTCCAGATACCGCTCCAAAAGGCGCACGCCGAGGGCTTTGCCTCCCAGCCCCAACGTCCCCTTCGCGTCCAGCCGATCGACCCTCGCCTCATTAGCCGTCAGGTCGACGAAAAGGATCCTTCGAGAGTCCACCGCGCGCCCCTCTTCAGTGCCTCCGGCCACTCGCGGTCAGCTGGCGGTATCGGCTGCGAGGACCTCGGCGAAGGTGCTTTCCATGATGTCCAGGCCCCGCTCCAAGGTCGCGTCCTCGATCGTGAGCGGCACCAGGATCCTGATCACGTTGTGGAAAGTGCCCGCGCCCACGTTGACTACGCCGTTCTCATACAGCCTCGTACGGAAAGCTTTGGCAAGATCGCCTGCCGGTTCTTTGGTCTTGGGATCCTTCACCAGCTCCATGCCACACATCGCGCCGATGCCGCGCACGTCTCCGATGACGGGGTATTTCTCCTGCAAGGCCTTGAAACGGGCGATCATGCGTTTGCCCACGGCGTCCGCACGGGCGAGCAGCCCTTCTTCCTCGATGATGTCGAATACCGCCACGCCCGCCGCGCACGCCGTGGGGTTCCCACCGAACGTACTTCCCAGACCGCTCGGATGAGGCGCGTCCATCACCTCTACTCGACCGGTGATCCCGGAAATAGGGTATCCGCCGCCCAAGGCTTTCGCGGTGGTCATGATGTCCGGCTCGACTCCCCAATGCTCCATGGCGAACCACTTGCCGGTGCGCCCCATGCCCGTCTGGATCTCGTCGGCGATGAGGAGGATGCCGTGCTCGTCGCAGATCTTCTTGATCTTGCCCACGTACTCGGGCGGTGGAACGATGAATCCGCCCTCCCCCTGAACGGGTTCTATCAAGACTGCCGCCACGTCATCCGCATTCACCGATTTGGCGAAGGCATTGTTCAGCAACTCTGCGCACTCGCACTCGCAAGCAGGGTATTGGAGTGCCAGGGGGCAGCGGTAGCAATAGGCATAGGGGATGCGATAGACCTCAGGCGCGAAAGGACCGAACCCGATCTTGTACGGCGAGCACCTGGGAAGTGAGACTCAAGGTCATGAAGGTCCGCCCATGAAACGCGTCCTCGAAGGCGATGATGGCCTTGCGTCCGGTTGCGTAGCGCGCGATCTTGACGGCGTTCTCGACGGCTTCAGCGCCCGAGTTCATGAAGAAGCTCCGTTTGGGAGAGCTTCCCGGCGCATGGCGGTTGAGTTGCTGGCCGAGTCTCAAGTAGGATTCGTATCCGAACAGCCCGAAACAGGTGTGAGAATATAGTTCCGCCTGCTTCTTGGCGGCTTCGACCACTTTGGGATGGCAGTGACCCACGTTCATGACGCCGATGCCGGCCGCAAAGTCGATGTACTCTCTGCCTTCAACGTCCGTGATGATGGAATTCCGGGCTTTGGAGATGAAGACGGGCGCAGTGCTGGGCACACCGCGCGGAACGACTTCCGCTCTCAATTTGCTGAGTTCAGCGTTCGTCATGGCTCCTCCACCTCGATTTCACCCGCGACGAAATGGTCCGCGGTGTTTGCCTGAATGTGCGGTCGGCTCCTTCCGGCAAGAGCCCGGAGAGCCGGCGGCGAATAACGTGAAGAAACGGCGGACACGGCTGCCGATCAGGTTGGGCCGCCGTCCACCGGCCGAACGAAAGATCCATCCTAGGGAGCGTACCACGAGCTATGCATATGCGGCAATTTGATGCATGCCTTGTATGAGCCTTTACGTCGGGTAAACTAGGCACTTGTCGCCAGAAGCCGTAAGGAGCCTGCCTTGGAGAGCAATAGTCAGAGTGTATTCAGCGGACCCGCCCGCGCCCCCCACCGTTCTTTGCTGCGCGCCCTCGGCGTCGGCCGGGAGGATGCCGGACGTCCGATAATCGGCATCGCCAACTCCTTCAACGAGTTGATACCCGGTCACATGCACCTGAATACCCTCGCCCAGCAGGCCAAATTCGGGGTCTGGCAGGCCGGCGGCATCCCGCTCGAGTTCAACGTGATCGGGGTGTGCGACGGTATCGCCATGAATCACGAGGGCATGCACTACTCGTTGGTCTCTCGTGAAGTCGTCGCCGACTCGGTGGAGATCATGGCCAAGGCCCACGGCCTCGACGGCCTGGTGCTCATCCCCAACTGCGACAAAGTGGTGCCGGGCATGGTCATGGCCGCCGCCCGGCTGGACATCCCGGTGGTCGTGGTTTCGGGCGGCCCGATGCTGGCCGGAGACTACCAGGGCAGCAAGGTCAGTCTTACTCAGATATTCGAAGGCGTGGGCCGCTACTTCAAGGGCGAGCTGTCGGAAGAGGAGCTGACGGAACTCGAAGACTGCGTCTGCCCCACCTGCGGCTCGTGCGCGGGTCTGTTCACCGCCAACTCCATGAGTTGTGTCACCGAGTCTCTCGGCCTCGCCCTTCCCGGCGATGCGACCATACCCGCCCCGTTCTCTGCGCGACTGATCTTGGCCCGGCGCAGTGGCGCGGCTGCGGTCAGAGGTGGCGCGGGAAGGGTGGGGGGCTCGGCGCTTCCTCACGCTGGCCAGCCTGCGCAATGCACTTGCCGTGGACGCGGCATTGGGTTGCTCCTCCAACACCGTTCTGCACCTTATGGCCATCGCGAATGAGGCCGAGGTCGAATCTCACGCTCGAGTCCTTCAACGAGGTGGCCGACGCCACGCCGAACTTGGTGAAGCTTTCGCCGTCGGGCACCAACCATATGGAAGACCTGCATCGCGCGGGCGGCATCATGGCCGTCCTCAAACGGTTGGCTGAAGGCGGGCTGGTGGACGGGACGGTGCCCACGGTTGCCGGGGTCGATCTGGCTACCCAGTACGGAGAGGCGATCATCCGTGAGGAGGAGGTCATCCGGCCGCTCGACCGGCCCTACCGGCCTACCGGAGGTCTCGCCGTCTTGTTCGGCAACCTCGCTCCCCGGGGCGCCGTGGTGAAGGAATCCGCGGTGCTTCCCCAAATGCTTATCCACCAGGGCCCGGCCCGGGTGTTCGACGACGAAGAATCGCTCATGGCTGCCATCGAGGCGGGTCGGATCGAGCCGGGCTGCGTCGTGGTTGTGAGGTACGTGGGGCCGAAGGGCGGCCCGGGCATGCCGGAGATGCTCACGCCCACGTCTGCGCTGGCGGGAGCCGGTCTCGATGATAGCGTCGCGCTCATCACCGATGGGCGGTTCAGCGGGGCAAGTCGCGGGGCCAGCATCGGTCACGTGGCACCCGAGGCTCTCGACGGAGGTCCGATCGCACTGGTCAAGGACGGCGATCTGATCAGTATCGACATCCCGGCTCGCAAGATCTGCTTGGAGGTCGCCGGCGAGGAGATCGCGAGAAGGAGAACGGCGTGGCAGCGCCCGGCTCGAGAGTATTCGGGCGTGCTGCGCCGCTACGTAGCCTTCGTCTCCGGAGCCGAAGTGGGAGCGGTACTGGGGGAGGTAACGGGGTTTCCTGACCCTTCCCAGGGCGGGAAGCGAGATGCCTGCCGTCCGATTTGCCGCCTCGCAACCGGCGCCCTTTGACCGGTAGTCGATGAGCGCATCTGAAAGCCAAAGCGGAGCACGCCATGAAAGCTTCTAGAGTCATCCTCGAAGCGCTCAAGCGCGAAGGGGTCGAGGTCATATTCGGTTATCCGGGGGGCCAGATCATGCCCCTCTACGACGCCCTCTACGATTTTGACATCAGACATATCCTAGCCCGGCACGAACAAGGCGCCGGGCACGCCACGGACGGCTACGCCCGGGCCTCGGGAAAAGTGGGTGTCTGTTTCGCCACGTCAGGACCGGGGGCGACCAACATGGTCACGCCGATCGCGAACGCCTATATGGACAGCGTGCCCATGGTGGTCATCACCGGGCAGGTCAAGCGAGCCGCCATCGGGTTGGATTCGTTCCAAGAGGCAGACATCACCGGCATCACCCTGCCGATCGTCAAGCACAGTTACCTGGTCAACCAGCCACAGGATCTTCCCCGTATCATCCACGAGGCCTTTCACATTGCCGGTACCGGCCGCCAGGGTCCCGTGCTGATCGATATCCCGGTGGACGTCACCATGGAAGACATGGACTACGATCCCCACGGTGTGGTGAAGCTCGACCTTCCCGGATACCGGCCCACCATCAAGGGCCATCCCAAGCAGGTGAAAGCGGCGGCGCAGGCCATCGCAGACGCTGAGCGTCCGCTGATATACGCCGGCGGCGGGGTCATCTCGGCCAACGCTTCGGAAGAATTGCGGGAACTTGCCGTCTACGGCCATATCCCCGTGGCCACCACCCTCACCGGTAAGGGCGCCTTTCCCGAGAATCATGAACTTTCTATGGGTATGTTGGGGATGCACGGAACGCAGTACGCCAACTACGCGATGAGCCACGCCGACCTGGTGATAGCTATCGGCGTGCGCTTTGACGACCGGGTCACTGGAAATCTGGCTGCGTTCGCTCCGCGGGCCAAGTTCGTGCACGTGGATGTCGACCCCGCCGAGATATCCAAGAACGTGGCGCCGGAGATCCCCATCGTCGGCGACGCGAAACGCGTGCTTGCGGCCCTCATTCCGGAAGTCAAGAAACACGATCTCTCGGCTCAACGGCATCTGCCGTGGATGAACCAGGTGGAAGAGTGGAAGCGGATGCACCCACTCCGTGTCCCGAGTTCGGAGGACGGGCGAGATCATGCCGGAGTTTGTGGTGCGTAAGATCTGGGAGGTCACTCGCGGCGAGGCCGTCGTCACGACCGAGGTCGGCCAGAACCAGATGTGGGCTGCTCAGCACTACCTGGCGCTACATCCTCGTCAGTTCCTCACCTCGGCCGGATTGGGCACCATGGGGTTCGGTTTCCCGCGGCGATAGGTGCGCAGGTGGCCAGGCCCGGACGCTACGGTGGTCGACATCGCCGGTGACGGTTCGTTCCAGATGACCATCCAGGAGCTTTCAACAGCGGTGCAGTACCGGTTGCCGGTGAAGGTGTGCCTGCTCAACAATCGCTGCCTGGGGATGGTGCGACAATGGCAGGAGCTCTTCTGGGATAAGCGGTACAGCGAGAGCTGCTTCGAGCACCAACCGGACTTCGTCAAGGTGGCGGAGGCGTACGGTGCCCAGGGTTTCCGTGCTACGCGGCCAGATGAGGTGGAAGAGGTGCTTCGGGTGGCGCTGGCCACGGATGAGCCTGCTGTCATCGACTTCCAGATCAAGCCGGAAGCGAACGTCTATCCCATGATCCCGGCGGGTGGCAGCATTGAAGACTTGCTGGAGGGGGACCGATGAAGCACACGCTTTCCGTCCTTGTGGAGAACAAGCCGGGGGTCCTCACTCGCGTAGCGGGTCTGTTCGCCCGCCGCGGCTTCAACATCGACAGCCTGGTGGTGGCGGAGACCGAGAATCCGGCCGTCTCGCGGATGACCATTACCGTTGACGAGCAGGACCAGCCCATCGAGCAGGTGACCAAGCAGCTGCACAAGCTGATAAACGTGCTCAAGATCACCGACCTCGACCCGGCGGGGAGCGTCGAGCGGGAGATGCTGCTGATCAAGGTCTTGGCGGATGCCCAGTCGCGTTCCGAGATCATGCAGATAGTGGAGATATTCCGGGCCAAGATCGTCGACGTGAGCAGCGATGTGTTGCTCGTCGAGATGACCGGCACCAGGGAGAAGGTGGGCGCGTTTATGGAGCTCCTTCATCCGTTCGGGGTGGTCGAGCTGATGCGGACCGGCCGGATCGCTATGGGCCGGGGCAAGAAGCCAACATGAGCCGCAACGGCGATGGCAGACGGAGGTTGTGCTACCCTGCCATGTGGCGAAGTGGAGTCCGGGATCGCTGTGGTCGTGCCGTCGTTTGGCGACTACCGGAGTGCGGTCCCGTGGTATCGGGCTATGCAATCGGGAGGTAGGTGGCACAGATGCTGTACGACAAAGACGCCGATCTTGGTCTTCTTGAAGGGAAGACTGTCGCTGTAATCGGCTTTGGCAGCCAGGGGCACGCGCACTCTCAGAATCTGAGGGATAGCGGGGTCAAGGTCGTGGTGGCTGAAGCGCCGGGGACTCCGGCTTGGGACCGTGCGACCGCCGCGGGCTTCAAGGTCATGACTGCAGACGCTGCCGCGGCTCTGGCGGAGATCATCATGATGGTCGTTCCCGACCAGACGCAGAAGGTCGTCTACGAGTCCGCCATCCGCGACAACCTCAAAGCGGGCGACATGCTCATGTTCGCCCATGGGTTCAACATCCATTACAACCAGATCATCCCGCCCGCCAACGTGGACGTCACCATGGTCGCCCCCAAAGGGCCGGGCCACCTGGTGCGGCGTGTTTACACCGAGGGCGGGGGCGTTCCCTCGCTTTTGGCCGTGTACCAAGACGCCACCGGCAAGGCCCGGGAAAAGGCCCTCGCCTACGCTAAGGGCATCGGGGCTACTGCGCGCCGGCGTGATCGAGACCACCTTCAAAGAAGAGACGGAAACCGACCTATTCGGCGAGCAGGCCGTCCTTTGCGGCGGCGTGAGCGA
This sequence comes from uncultured Thermoleophilia bacterium, assembly GCA_963749535.1. GTDB lineage: Bacteria > Actinomycetota > Thermoleophilia > RBG-16-64-13 > RBG-16-64-13 > Chersky-299. Next base: position 128,698 of record CAVVNF010000018.1, read on the forward strand.
GCTGGTGCGCGCGGGTTTCGAGACTCTCGTCGACGCGGGCTACCAGCCGGAGATCGCATACTTCGAGTGCCTGCACGAGTTGAAGCTGATCGTGGACCTCATCCATGAACACGGCATCAGCGGCATGCGCTACTCCATCTCAGATACCGCCGAATATGGCGATATGACCCGAGGCAAGCGCGTCATCGGCGAAGAGGCCAGGGAAGAGATGGAACTCATCCTCGAAGAGATCCAGAGCGGGGAGTTCGCACGCGAGTGGATCCTCGAGAACCTGGCCGGGCGTCCCGTCTACAACGCCATCAAGCGCGAGGAATCCGAGCATGAGATCGAGATCGTCGGCCGGCAGCTGCGCGCTATGATGCCCTGGCTGGGCAAGAGCGGCAAATTGGAGTAATCCCCCGCGGGATCAGCACGATGTGCCTTACGGGCCGCGCCCGGCGCCAGCGCCGGGCGCGGCCTTCTCGTCTCAGGCCCGGGGTGGCACCGGGGACTCGCCTCTCTCTGCCATAGGCCTGGCTGGGCTTGGAAAAGGCACGGTCCCTCGCGGAAAGCTACGCCTCGGGAAACGTGGGTACTCCCAGGGCGTCGGGGCTGGCGTGCATGAGAACCGCTCGGACGTGGATCATCAAAGCCTGCGCAGCGGCCGGCATCGACCGGTCTTTGCCTCGGATCAGGTTGAGGCTCCGAGTGGGGTGTTCCTCCAGTGGGATGGCTACCAGGGCCTCTACGCCGCCAGGACCGGTAACGGCCATCCGGGGCAACACGGCCACGCCGAGCCCCTGCCGCACGAAGCCCTTCACGGACTCTAGCGAGCCGGTCTGATAGGACACTTTTGGTTCGAAGCCGGCCAGATGGCACGCCTCCACCAATTGCGAGACGACGTTGTACGCGTGAGTAGGGAACACGAATTGTTCGTATGCAAGTTCCCGCAAGGCCACGGTCGGTCTGTTCGCGTAGCGGTGACTGGGGGGGATGACGAGCAGCAACTCCTCGGGGAAGAGCGGAGTGATGTCGAGTGCGGACGGGGAGCCGGGGGCCGTCACGATCGCGAAGTCTATGGTGCCGTCCAGCACGCTGTGCTCCAGTTGCACATCCCCGCCTTCGAACAGCTGTACCCGCACGCGGGGGAAGTTACGGCGGAACGACGCCAATATCCCCGGTAGAAGATATGTGCTAACGGAGTCGTTGGCGCCAAGGCGTACCTCGCCCGCCTCCACACCGAGGTGCTCGCGCAGCACCCGCACGGCCTCGTCAGCACGAAAAAGAACCGCTTGGGCTAGGGGGAGAAATAACTCGCCGTCGGGCGTGCATGTGACCCTGCGGCTTCCCCGGTCGAAAAGTCTGGTGCCCAGCTCGGTCTCCAAGCGTCGTATCTGATAGCTGAGAGCGGGCTGCGAAAGATGCAGAAGCTCGGCAGCTTTTGTAAAGCTCCGGGTGTCCGCGATAGTCACAAAATGCTTTAGTTGGCTAAGTTCCACGGCACGGGCTCCTAGGCTTAGGCGGCTGCCGAAGAACAGCGCCCCGGCCGTCAGAAGCGCACTGGGCGGCACGATAGCACGTCCTCGGTCGCGTCAATAGCGCTGCTATTCACGCTTCCTGCGTCCTTGTCTCGCGCGTACCGACCGGGCTCTGGCGGCGAGGCGCCATTCTTCAGCAGCCAGCTAGAGTTCAAACGGGCTATGATCGACGCCGTCACTATGTAGCCGACAACATCTAATATTTTTATAGCATATATCTAAACAATATATTGGACTTATTAGCGACCCTGGGGGTAGACTACGTATCGGCTGAGCACTGAACGCAAACGGTTACGGGAACCCCCCCTCCCACACCGTTGCAGAGCTGAGCAGCTTTTCCCGCGGTATAGCCGACTCCTCCCCCAACGGAGTCGGCTATGCTCTTTTTGGGGCTCAACGGTTTTGGTATCGGAGGGAGGTCGGGCCCCAAAGCGGATGCCCCTTCGTTCCGGTGCCATCCCTCTCCTTTGACAGGCTCGCGGCCAGGGTTTAGCATCAGCAGCCGCCCCTTGGACTGCGGTATCAGCGTCAACGCCGCTTTTCTCTTGGGTCTTCCTGCTTGCGAATCGATCTTCTCCGAGGGCTTCATGCGCTCTTTCATAGGCAGATATCTAAAGACCGGCGGATCCGCGGGCGCCGGGTCGCCGGGCACAGTCCCATGCGACCGATCCGGACGCGGCTCGCAGAACGCGGCTTCTCGCCGAGAGCGGACTTGCCCTTGCAGGGATGATCTGGGGCGTGAACTTCGTCCTCGTGAAGTTCGCCATGGGGCATATGCAGCCGTTCTACTACCTCGGCCTGCGTTTCGGCGTGGGGGCTGTGCTGCTCGCACCGTTCAGCGTGGGGCGGCTCAGAAGTCTCGATCGTCGCGGCTGGTGGCTGGGTTGCGGCATCGGGGTGCTTCTTTTCGGAGGGTTCGCCCTGCAGACGCTCGGGTTGCGGCTCACGACTCCGGGTTTGTCGGGCTTCCTGACCAGCCTCTATGTGATCATCGTGCCTTTGATGCTCGGCCTAGCGACGGGGAGATGGCCTTCCCCTGTGGTGGGTGTCGGAGTCCTGGTGGTCGTAGGTGGGTTGGCGGTCCTTTCTCTCTACGGACACTTCGGCTTTGGCTGGGGGGAGATCCTCACTATTCTCGCCACCCTTTTCTGGGCGGTCCATATCATCGGGGTCGGCTACGCATCGGCTCGGGTGAGCGCGGTGGCTCTCGTGCAGTTGCAACTTCTCGTCTGCGCCGTTCTGGGTCTGGGGACGTCCTTCATGTTCGAGAGTCCTCACGGCTTCCCAGGCTGGGGCGCGACCGGGGCCGTCGTCTGGACGGGTGTCATGGGTGGACTCGTTTGCTACCTGCTGATGGCGGTGGGTCAGAAGTACACGCCGGCGACGTTGGCCGGGCTTCTGATGAGCCTGGAAGCTGTCTTCTCACTGGTGGCGTCGATCGTGGTGGGCTATGACCATTTGACGCTGCGAGCGCTCTTCGGGTTTGCCCTGGTGTTCGCCGGAACCACCGTGGCGAGGATGGGTTCCGATCGGACGCCCGAACTGGCGGTCGAGCCCGCTCCACCGGGGCCGTGATCGTGGCGGGCGCCTCGGTAGTAGCGGAACAGGCGCCACGACCTAGGTTCCGGACGAGCTTACAGCTTTGATGAAGGCTGCTACTTCCGCGCCGACCGCGTCATAAGCCTCCTCGGCTCCTCGACCGGACGACTTTGCGAACCTGAGCGAGTGATCTCCGCCTTCCACCACGTACATGCGTCCAGGGTGCCCCAACCCCGCGAGCACAGGCCGCAGTAGGTCGGGGTCGCAGAACGGATCCCGGCTGCCGATGCAGAACAGGCTCGGTATCCCGATACGGCGAAGTGGTTCCAGATGAAGCTGATCCTTTCGTCCAGGCGCGTGCAACGGGTACCCGAGGACGACGAGTCCCGAAGCCTGCAATCCCTCACCCTCGTGATACCTGGAGACCAACTCGGCCGCAATGCGCCCCCCAAGCGATTTGCCGCCGAGAAAGACGGGCGCTCCCGGCTCCAGAAGCTCATCCACCATCAGATCGTGTGCCCGGCGGTAGGTCGTTTCGAGAACAGACTGCGGATCGGGCGAGGTGCCGCCGCGCTCGGCGTAGGGGAAGTTGAAACGAACCACGGTCGCGACGCCTTTCTCGGCGAGTGCGGCCGCTACCCGGGCGAGTAGCGGATAGTCCAGGCCGTTGTTGGCCCCATGTGCAAGCAGTAGACCCGGGAGCTTGGCATCCACAAATCTGGGAGCGTCGACTTTCGCCGTCACCGTGACGTTGTCCGAGACGTCGAGGTTGAGGCTGCGTATTGGATCTTCATCCATCGCCGGTCTCCTTCCCGCAAGACGAAGTGTCTGCCTGTAATATACAATTCGTCGCGGAAGGAGGACGTCTTGGAACGGATCATCAGCAACCTGGACAAGGTCAAGCTCAAGCTCGACGAGGCCTTCTTCTACCTGGACGAGATCGAGGAGCTCATCCAGGAAGATGAACTGAGCGAGGAGGCCGGAACGCGCGTGACCCAGGCGAGCGAACGGTTGGCGGGGGAACTTGCGGCCCTCAGCCGCCGAGTCGCCGAGCTTCAGGACATCTTACAGGCCCTCGAGCAACAGGAGGGCGGAGGGGCCGGACCCACCGGTTCGGCCGGGGGAGCATCCGCCGCGGACTCCGCTGACTGAGAGTTCGCGTCAGGATGTTCGCGAGCCGCTACTCGTGAGCGCTGGTCTCGGGGGGCTTCGCACACGCCTCGATGGGCGGGCGCGCCCCTTTCCGGAAGTGGCCGCGCTATCCGCCGAAGCACAGAGTCCATCGTGCGGTGTCGGCTACACCTATGGCGGGACCTTCAGTCACCAGGTTGTGGCGGGAAGCGGAGCAGCGGCCGCTCTGTTGGCGCGGGAAGGATTGCTCGTCATGACCGAAGAAGACTTTCGGGAGATCCTCCGACTGGCCTCGGACGGACGTCCGGGCTCACGCCGAATCGACGCGGCTGGCTCTGAGTGAGCTCCCGGAGCATCAAGATCCCTTGCGGGGCCGTGGTCATCGCCGCCGCCCTCGGGGTGCTCCTTTGGGTGGGCATCAGCCATAGCACGGTGTATTACTATTCGGTCAGCGAGCTGCAAGCCAAGGGGCCGTCCGTGAACGTGCGGGTGTCCGGCCAGCTGGTCAGCGGTAGCGTCAAGGGCATGGGGACAACGAACATCAGCTTCTCGATCCACGACCGCGACCACACTGGCCAGGTCATCTCCGTGACGTACAGTGGCGCCGTGCCCGACAGTTTCAGAGACCAGCCAGACACCGAGGTGGTCGCGCAGGGAGATTATCTGGCCAATGGGTCCTTCCTAGCATCCACCCTCATCGCCAAGTGTCCTAGCAAGTACGAGGCGGCCACCTCTTCCACCTCAACCACGGCTCGTTGAACTCTTTCGGCCACATCTGTGTGGTTCTCCTGGTGCCCGTCTGTCTGGGTGGGTTCGTGCTGGCGGTCTGGGGCGCTGTTTCGCGGCGCCAGGCTTTTGCGCGGGCCGCGGTGTGGGCCTGCTACGCGGCGCTTGCTCTCTCCGCGCTCGCCTCGATCGCGCTGCTGGTGGCCCTGTTCACGCGCGACTTCAGCAATCAGTACGTCTACGAACACACTTCGCGGGCCCTCTCCACGGCCTACACGTTTGCGGCTTTCTGGGCCGGAAACGCCGGTTCCTTGCTTCTCTGGTCGCTTCTTCTGGCCGTGTTCACAGTCATCGCCGTACGGGCCTGCAGGCGGGAGGATCCGGTCTCGTTACCCCACGTGACAGCGATCCTGCTGGCCATCGCCTCTTTCTTCTCGCTGCTCTTGGTGTTCACCTCGACGTCGAATCCTTTTGTCACTACCTCGGGGGCGCCCCCCGCTGACGGTTACGGTCTGAACCCGATGCTCCAGAACCCAGGGATGGTGATCCACCCGGTGGCGCTGTATGTGGGTTACGTGGGGTTGGCGATACCGTTCGCGCTCGTGATGGGCGGACTGCTGGCCGGGAGGGGGAGCCTGGCCTGGGGACGGTCAGCCCGCCGATGGACCCTGGTGGCGTGGATCTTCCTGACCATCGGGAACATCGTGGGAGCCTGGTGGGCCTACGTGACCCTTGGCTGGGGCGGCTATTGGGCCTGGGATCCGGTGGAGAACGCCTCGCTCATGCCTTGGCTCACGAGCACCGCTCTGGTGCACTCGCTCGTAATGATCCGCAAGCGGGATATGCTCAAGGTCTGGACCGTCTTTTTGGTGGCGGTCAGTTTCATACTGACCATTTTCGGAACCTTCCTTACCCGATCCGGGATCGCGACGTCGGTTCACGCCTTCGGTGACAATGCGTTCATCCCCTGGTTCACGGTGTTTCTGGTGCTTGCGGTGGTGTTCTCGCTCTACGTGATCTTGGCCAGGCTGCCCCTGCTACGATCGATCAAGCGGCTGGACCATCTGCTCTCGCGGGAGTCCAGCTTCGTTTACAACAACATCTTGCTCACGGCCATAACCGTTGCCGTGTTGTGGGGGGTCCTTTTCCCGACCATCGCCAGCGCCATTCGGGGACAGAACGTGGAGTTGGGCACCGGTTACTACCCCAGCGTCACTGTGCCGCTGGGGCTCATCCTGATATTTCTCACCGGGCTTTGCTCGCTCCTCTTGTGGCGCGGGTTCTCCTGGTCGCGACTGGCAAGGGCGCTGGCGGGCACGTTCGGGTTCGCGATCATCGTGCTCATCGCGTTGCTCGCTCTGGGCGTCAGGCGGCCGTATCCCCTGATCAGTTTCACCTTCTCCGCTTTCACGGTCGCCGTGGTCGTCCTGCAGTACTGGCGCGGCTGGCGGGAGAGGCGGGCGGCTCGCCGCAAAGATCCGTTCACCACTTTCGGGCAGATGGTCTGGGCCAACCGGCCCCGCTACGGAGGCTTTCTGGTCCATCTCGGGATCATCCTCCTGCTGGTGGGAGTCACCGGCTCGTACGCCTTCAAGCAGTCCACTGAAGGTGAGGTTTCCAAAGGCGGCAGTCTCACCATCGGTCGCTTTGAGCTCGTCTACGACGGTCTCACCACCCAACAGACCGCGGACAAGCAACTGGCGCGGGCCACGTTCACCCTCAAAGAGGGCGCAAAGGTGATCGGCATCATCCAGCCGGTGAAGGAGTATTACCCGGCCAGCGACCAGACCTGGACGCATGTCGCGTTACACAGCACGCTCGCCGGTGATGTCTACGTGACTTTGCTCGAGTACGCCGACGGGGGCTCCAGCGTCACGATCCAGGCTCAGGTCAACCCACTCGTGAACTGGCTGTGGATCGGCGGCGCTGTCATGGTTCTGGGCGGGATCATTGCCCTGTGGCCCAGTCGTTCAGGCAGACGGGACCCCACTTCGTCCGCCGTCGTTTCGAAGAGTGACGCGCCCAAGCCGCCGGCCGCTCGTCCCCAGCCACAAAAGAGACCTTCCCCGAAAGGCAGGGCGAAGGGCGGCGGGAATGCCACGTGAGGAGACCCAACCGCCCCCCGCCGTCGAGGTCAAGAACCTATGGAAGACCTACGGTCACGTGGAGGCACTCAAGGGCGTCGACCTGAACGTGGCGGAGGGGAGCTTCCTGACCATTTTCGGGCCCAATGGCGCCGGCAAGACTACCCTCATGAAGGTTCTTGCCACCCTGGCCCGGCCGAGTGAGGGCTCGGTGTTCGTGGGCGGGCACGACGTTACCAAAGAAGCCGGGAGTGTCCGACGGCTGGTTGGCGTCATCTCTCACAACACGTATCTGTACCCTCAGCTCACCGCGATGGAGAATCTCGCTTTCTACGGGCGGATGTACGGCCTGAAGCACGTCGAAGATCGATCGGGAGGACTCCTGCAGCAGATGGGCCTGAGCGGCCGCCGCCACGACAGAGTCGGTACCTTTTCCCGCGGCATGCAGCAACGACTATCCGTGGCGCGTGCGCTGCTGCACGAGCCGACCCTGCTCCTTCTCGACGAGCCGTACACTGGATTGGACCAGCACGCGAGCCGCGTCCTGGCGCGGGTCTTGGAAGGTCTTCGCGATGGCCATCGCACCGTGGTCATGACGACCCACAACCTTCAAGAAGGACTTGAGAGTTGCGACCGGGTGGCAATTCTGGTGAAGGGCCGGCTCGTTTTTGAAGAGGCGGGCGACGCCGTGGATCGCGCCGGGTTCCAGGCCACGTATTTCGCGTGCGTCGAGAAGGCCAGGAAACGATGAACGCGCTGGGGCAGGCCTGGGCGATCACCAAGAAAGATCTCCTCGCCGAACTGCGGGGTGCCAGCACGATCGTTTCCATGGTGTTGCTCGGCTTGCTGGTGGTGCTGGTCTTCAATTTCGGCACAGATCCGGGCGCCAAGGACGTGACGCTTCAGCGCTCCGGCGTGCTGTGGGCGGCGTTCCTCTTCGCCGGCGTCATTGCGGTGGGTCGCTCGTTCGCCACCGAGAAAGAGGCCGGGTGTCTGGACGGTCTCTTGCTCTGCCCCGTGGACCGCGCGGTAATCTACCTGGGCAAGCTCATCGGCAACCTCATCCTGCTCTTCGCGACGGGGCTGGTGATCCTTGGCTTCTTCACCGTGCTGTACAACGTGAGTCTCGGGTCCGGCTGGGCTGGGCTTCTCCTCGTGATCGCCCTGGCCAGCATAGGCTTTAGCGCAGTGGGGACCTTGTTCGCGGCGGTGGGGGCGGGCGTGCGCGCCAGGGACGCGCTGTTGGCGGTGTTCATCTTTCCCCTTCTCGTGCCTCTGATCATCGCTGCGGCCTACGTGTCTACGATTCTCCTCGGCGGTCAAGGGCTGGGGAGCGCCGGGCTGTGGCCCTGGTTCCTCGTCGTGTACGATGTGATATTCCTGGCAGTCGCGTTCATGACATTTGATTTCGTGGTGGAGGAATAGCCGATGGATTCCGGGGCCGCGCGGCGCGATCTCATGGTCTCGGTTCTCGGGGCGGTCACCTTCTTGTTCATGCTGGTGGCTCTCGTGAGTGCACTCGTGTTGGCGCCGCGCGAGGCGACGATGGGTGACGTGCAGCGCATCTTCTACTTCCATATGCCCAGCGCCTGGGTCGCGCTGGGGCCGGGCTTCACCGTCGTGTTCGCACTAAGCATCGCCTATCTGGCCACAGGGCGGCTCAAGTACGATCGGGTGGCGGCGGCATCGGCGGAGATAGGTGTGATGTTCACGACCATCACTCTGGTCACCGGCCCCATATGGGCCAAATCCGTCTGGGGCGTTTATTGGACGTGGGACCCGCGCCTGACGACGACGCTCGTGCTCTGGTTCATCTATATGGGCTATCTCTTGTTGCGCTCGGTGGCGGGGGAGGGGCACCGGCGTGCGCGCCTCGCCGCCGTGTACGGCATCGTAGGATGGGTGGACGTACCCATCGTGTTCTTTTCCATCTGGTGGTGGAGAACCGTCCATCCCCGCATTCTGACGAGCCATGGATTCGCGCTCGATCCGCGGATGACCGCGGTGCTCATCGTCTCACTGGTCGCTTTCACGCTGCTTTATGTCTTTCTGCTCGTTCTGCGGGTACGTATCGAGAGCATGGGCGCGGAAGCGCAGGCACTGCGCTTCCGCGCCCGAGACCGTCGAGGAGGCGGAACATGAGCGCCACTGGCTATCTCGCGGTGGGGTACGGCCTCATCTGGGTGATCATCGCGGTATACATCGCCTACATGGGGCAGAGACAGGCCGGACTGCGCAGGCAACTGGAGAGCTTGCGCGAGGAGCTTTCAGATAGTGAAGGCGGTGGCGAAGAGGGCTTGCTTTAGAGCTTTGCCGGTCGCTGGGGGTGCTGACACAAGGGCGGGGAGCCAGTGGATACGTCGATCGCGTGCTTTGGCCGATGCGGCAAGAGCAATACGCCCAGGGTGCTTGAATTGGTCGCGGAACGAGCCGCCGCCCTCGGCATCGCGGACGTGGTCATTCCCTCGGTGACCGGCGCCAGTGGGCTACTCGCCCGCGACATCGCCCAGACGCTCAAGCGGTTCGGAGAGGGCACCAAAGTGGCGGTGGAGATCTCACTCGCCGCGTCCGATGCGGGACTCATCTCCCCCCACAGTGAGGTGATCTCGTGCGGGGGCTCCGGCCGTGGTCTGGACACTGCGCTCGTGCTTCGTCCCGCCCATGCGCAAGACTTCTTCGATTTGGAGATACTGGAGATCATCTGCAAGCCGAGGAGCGCCAGATAGCGGGTCCAAACGGGGCACCGCCGATCCGAAGGAGCTGAAGATGGACGTGACGAGGGGCGTGGCGACGTTCAACCTGGTCGTTCAGGCGGTCCTCATCGTGGCGGCTCTCACTGGAGCCACCCTTGCATGGCGGCACAAGTTCAGTCGCCACTGCCTCCTGATGAGGACGGCCATAGCAGCCCAGATCCTCGTCATCGGCATCATCATGGCTCCCCAGTTCGTCCGATACCTGAGCCACTGGAACGGCTGGTCCACCTTCATCGTGGAGATGATCGTCCACCACGTGTTCGGGCTGATCGTCCTTGGCCTGTGGATCTATATTAACCTGGCCTTCACCGGGGTGGTCAAAGCGCCGCGCCGCTACACGTGGTTCATGCGCAGCGCACTCGTTTCATGGCTGATTTCCCTCGGCCTTGGGATCTATCTGTACGGGCACATCTGGCGAGGATGGCATTGATCGGGTTGTAGAACGAGGCCCGTTGCGGAGATCCAGCCGCCTTGTGCCTCGGATTTGGCTCGGGCGTCGGGACGCGAGAAAGACTATCGGTGCTATCGGTGCTCGTGCCGCTCGGGGATGTACTCCTCGAGAACGGGGAAGTCGCGCAGCTCCTTGTCGATGGCCGCGCGCATGAACGAGTCCACCCACCAGAAGACGTCTTGTGATTGGATGTTGCTGCGCAGTCGACGCATCCGGTATTTGCGCTCACCGACGTCCATCCGGTAGGCGTTGTATATCGCGTCGGCCGTCTGCTCGACGTCGTATGGATTCACCACCAGCGCCGCGCGCCCGAGCTGCGCCGCCGCCCCAGCGAACTGGCTAAGGATGAGCACCGAGTCTTCTTCGACGCTGCAGGCGCAGAACTCTTTGCAGACCAGGTTCATCCCGTCTTTGAGCGGCGTGACCAGGGCTATCTGGGCCGCGCGGTAGAAGGCTAGAAGTTCTCGGGGCTCCAGGCTGCGGAACATATAGTGCACCGGCACCCAGCCCATCTGCGTGAAGCGACCGTTTATCTGCCCCACCAGCTGATCGATCTCGTGCTTGAGGTCGTCGTATCGAGGGATGCCTTCCCGGCTGGGCACGACCACTTGGATGAGGTTGATGCGCCCGCGCACTTCGGGAAACCGCTCGAGTAGATCGCGGAATGCCCGTAGCCGGTGAGGGATGCCTTTGGTGTAGTCCAGACGATCGATACCGAGTACCAGCTGCCTCTCCCCAAAGTGCGAAAGGATGCGGCGGTATTCGATCTCGACCTGCGGTGAGGCCGCTCGCTCGGCGAAGTCGTGAGCATCGATCCCTATGGGGAAGGTGCCCACGTGCGTCTCGTGTCCGGCGCTTTGGATCGAGTGGAGGTGGCCTTCCGACTTCATACGCACTCCCCTGAGCAGCGTGCGTACGCATTGGATGAAGTTCCTACGATCTCGTAGGGTCTGAAATCCCACGAGGTCGTAGGCGAGGAGCGAATCGAGCACGGCCTGTCGCTCGGGCAATTTGAGGAAGATGTCCGGCGGTGGGAACGGGACGTGCAGGAAGAAAGCTAGATCGGGGCAGTTCTTGTTCTCTCGGAGGTGGTGAGCCACGTCGAGGAGCTGGTAGTCATGGATCCATACGAAGTCGGCCGGCCCGGCTTCCTGTGCGACGGCCTCCGCGAACCGGCGATTCACCTTGACGTAAGCATGCCAGTACTCGGGGTCGAAGTTGCACTGGGATTCCATGTCGTGAAAAAGCGGCCATATGGTCTCGTTGGAATAACCGTTGTAGTAGCGGTCATAGTCGTCCGAGCTGAGAAGCACGGGTTTGAGCGAATACCCGGCATCGGCGGCTGCCTCCTGGAGGATGTCATTGAGTTGAGGAACCGGCTCGGTCACGCCGGGCCAGCCGATCCACAACCCGCCGCGGTTGCGGAGTACGGGGAGCAGAGCCGTGACCAGTCCCCCCGAGCCTGCCGTCAGTCCCCACCCGTTGGGTTTGCGCTTGAGGACATAGGGAAGCCGGTTGGAAACGACGATCAGTCGCTCCATGCCGGCTGCTAACCCAGCTCTATGCGGTCCTCGTTCCCGTGGATGAGCGCCACCATCACGGTGAGGTACTCGCGGAGGTGCCGCGTGATCAGGAAATTCTGGCGTGCCATCTCTCGTGCGTTCTCTCCGATCTGTTTGATCCGCTGCCTGTTGAAAAGCAGGTAGCGGATTCGAAGAGCGGCTCCTTCGGGTGTGTCCACCAGGAAGCCCGTTTGATGGTTGACCAACTGTAGCCGGATACCCCCGGTGTTGCCGCCGATCACCGGCTTACCTTTCCACATCGCTTCGGTGACGGTCAGTCCGAAGCCTTCTCGGAGGGACTTCTGGAGCACGATGTCGGCCCCGGTCTGCAAAGCATTGATCGTACGGTCGGTGTAGTGACCTGACGCTAGCACATGGATGTCCGCGTCGCCAGCCGCCGCCTCTCGCACTTCGTTAAGGACGACCTCCCCTTCCGGATCGTCGACAGCCCCGCCGCCGGCTAGCACCAGCTGTAGGCTGGGCACGAACCTCTTGGCGAACTGGTAGGCCTCGATGACACCAAGCGGGTCTTTGAAGCGGTCGAAGCGCGAGACCTGCAGGATCATCGGACGCTGCGGGTCGATGCCGAACTCTGTCTTCACTTCGAGCACTCTGCGCGCCGACAAGGGAAGATTCTTCTCGCTCAAGGGGTCGATGCTCGGCGGGATGATGTACACGGTGTGCGGCATAGGCTGGGCGAACGCATCGAGGGAGAAGATGCTAGCGTCGTACGGGTTGATGAACTGGCGCAGGTACTTCCAGATAGGTCTCCAGGGGTGGCTCACGTCGATATGGCACCGCCAGATCCACTTGGCGGCGCCGCGGCCGCAGTACAGAAGCAGGGGCGCGGGCTGCGGATCGTGGATGAAGACGACGTTCGCGCTCTCAAGCATCGGTCGGAGGCGCTCGGAATTCGCCTGGTTGACCTCTTCGTATACGCGCAGGAGCCGATCGGGGATATGGACCGTCTTGCCCTGGAGCCCGTTGTGAAACCCCTTGGTACATGCGAAGAAGTCTTCGTTGCCCTCTATAACCTCCCAACTCGCGTCGATACCCAGTTCCTGCATCAGGGGCACCAACTTCTCCAGGATCTCGGCTACCCCGCCACCCTGGCGGGTGGAGTTGACGTGCACGACCTTGAGGCCTTTCAACAGCTCGGCGAGCTGGCGAAGCTGCTCGACCGCGTCGAGCCCGGCGTGCCTGGCGTATCTGTCCAGAAGAGCTGGGGGAGAAGGGATTGCCATTGTCAGGCCCTGGTCGGCCATTGTCAGTCTCCAGTCGCTGTCGCTGATAACCGGCCAGCAGTTGTTTCGTCGGTGGCGGCGGCCACACTTGGAGAGGCCTCGTCCCCCGTTTGCGCTTCCTGGAAGCCGACCGGGGGGAGGAAGTAGCTCTCAAAGAGAGTACCCAAACGGGCCTTCAGGCTGTACAGCGAGTCGAAGTAGGGGTCGGTCTCGGCCAGGGCATCAGAGAGAGCGGAGTAATCAGCATCCAGGCCGCTCAACCAGGCCCGAAAGTCGTCCACACCCCCCTTGGTGCGGCGGCGGGCGTCAATGAAGTGGTAGAAGATGCTCCCCACCGACATCGTGGGCAGGGCGTCCACCAACTCTTCGGGCCGGCCGAGCCGCCTATGGGTGTCGAAGACGACGATAGTCGAGCGCACGAAGTGGAACTGTTGATCGCCCCGTGCGACCAGCACCACCTCGCTCTCATCGAGCCGCTCGTCGATGACCTCGATGACCTCCTGGCGCAGACCCTCCAGATCCGCGAAATCCATGGGGTCGATCACAGCGAGCCGCTCGGCCATCCGGTTGTCGTGAAGACTTTGAAGAGACCAGGAGGCAAAGTCGTTGTTGAACTCGCGGTCCGACGACTGAGGGCGCAGAAGTGTGCCCCAGAAGTGGTGGTACACGGAGCCAGGGTGGATGTCCCGCAGGATATTGCGCATCTCGCGGAGCGTCTGCGCCCGTCGCCCCGTGGCGATGTTCGCCAGCGCACAGTCCTTGATCGCAAAATCCATCCCGTCACTCCCGTGTCGTCTGGGTATCTGCTGATACCCGGGGAGGCTCGCCTTTAACCGCTGGGCGGCCTTGCGCCGGGATCCGCTCAACGAATAGTCCGAGGAATCGGCCGACCTCCGTCGGGTCGCGCAGCCAGTAGCTTGCCGCGGTCGCGCGATGCAGTTCTCCCACAGCGATCGACGCCCCCCAATCCTTCACCGCGACGAACGCGTCCTCGTCGGTAAGGTCATCGCCCAGGCAGATCGGAAAGACCCGGTCTCGCGAGATTCCCAGTGTCCCAAGGAGCCAAACGAGCGCCTTCCCCTTGTCCCAATCGAGAGCGGGCGTGAACTCGTACACCTTTTTGCCGGAGCTGAGTCGGAGCTCTGGATGAGCACCCGCCATCCGCTTCACAGCCCTCTCCACCGCCTTGAGATCAGAGGGCGGCACAAGCCTGTAATGGACCGCCACCGACAGCCCTTTGGGCTCTACAACCAGCCCTTCCACCCAGGCGAGGCGTTCCTGAAGTGAGCGCGCGATAGTGGACAAGGAGGCACTGAACTCAAGACCTCGCTGCAGATGGACCCCGGGAATCGCGCGGCCCTTCCACCTCGTGGCCGTGGCTGGCCGCGTAGTACACCTTGTCCAGTCCCACGCTTGCCCGGAGGTCTTCTAGACCTCGTCCGGGACAGGATGCACACAAGGTACTGTTCTGAGAGAGAAGCCAACAGGGCGTGAGTCGCTTCAGACATGACGGCGAGTTCAGGCCTAGACTCTAGCCCGACCAGCGTCCCGTCGTAGTCGATAAAGAACGCCGTGACCCGGCCCGATCCCAGCCGCCCGAGCTCGTCGAAATAGTCGAGTGCAGAAGGGAGCGCTGGGCTACTGATCGGCCTCGAGCTGGCTCTCTCCGGCGGTGCTCCACGCGAGTTTCACGGAGCACTCCGCCGACTGCCAAGCCGAGACCCCTCCCAATATGACGGCAAGGTCCTGTCTTCCATTCTGTTCAAGGACGCTGGCTGCCACGGTCGAGCGGTAGCCGCTTCGACACAGCACATAGATGCGTCTATCAAGCGGGATCTCGGCGATCTGCGGCGGCAATCTCAGCAGGTCGACGTGGCGGGCTGCGGCACGCGCCCCTGCTGATCTAGTTCGTGCTGGGCTCGTACGTCGATGAGATAGGGATCACGATCGGATTCGAGTTCACGACACATGCTGTGGACGGTGACCCCCGCGGTTTGGGCGGCGGGGAGCCCACGCATCAGCCACGCATCAATCCCTCCGGCCAGGCACCCGGTGACACTTTCGAACCCCATGCGGGCCAATTGAACCCTACCCACCGCTGCCGACCCGCCCTCTTCGGTGACAAGAAGGATCGGACGCGCCGGGTCGAGGAACCAGCCGGCATACCGGGAGACGCCGCCTGGACCGAGGAAGAGCGACCCTTGGATATGCGCCGGAAGGTAGGCAAGTTCCGGCCTGAGGTCGACAACCTGCGCGGAATCCACGATGTCTGCGAAGGCGCGAGGGGCTATGAAGGTGGGACTGATCTCGGGCAGTGCTGGCGCGCCGCGCACATTGAGCTTTTCGGCCGTGGAGAAATAAGGCGGCAGATCCGATTGCGCCCCGGCGGCGGCGACAAAGGCTTCCACGTCTGTAAGGCCTAAGCTGGGGTTGAGCCTGCGTTCCATGCCGATCGTGGTCCAGGCACGGTCCGCCACGGCTCGGCTGCAGATGGTGCCCGCGCCATGCGCGGGCCAGAGCAGCACGTTGTCGCCCAACACGAGCAGCCGGTGGAAAAGGGTCTCGTGAAGCAGGCCTCTCATCTCCGCAGTACGTCCAAGTCCAAGGAGGTCTGTACGCCCGGTGTCGCCGGCCAGGAGCGTGTCCCCTGAGAACAGCATCCATGGCGAGCCTGCCCGGTCGCGCAGCAGGTAGCTGATGCCGCCCTCCGTGTGCCCAGGAGATGCGATCGTCTCCAGGTTCAGTCCACCCACCTGGAAATCCTGGCCTTCGCGGAGGGGCTGGCCGTACTCGTACGGCAATTGAGAGTCCGCGTGCCAGACTTCCGCTCCGGAACGGCTCGCCAGTTCTACCGATCCGAGTACCAGGTCCTCGTGCCGATGCGTCTCCAGCACGTACATGATCTGCAGTCCGGCTCGCCGAGCTTCGTCGAGGTAGACGGCGCAATCGCGCCTGGGATCGATGACCACGGCCTTGCCGGCGTCTCCCACCAGATACGAAAAGTGCGCCAGACCTTCGGTGACTATCCGTTGAAAATGCACGTCGTCCTCTCTGCCGGGGCTGGTGTCGCGCGTCGCCCTTCTCCGGCAGTGTACCCCTCGATGCCGCGAATGATGTCCAAGGGCAAGCTCCTACGGATTCCGGGCGGCCAGAGACAAGAATCAGCCTTTTAGCAGCCGTATACAACAAACGTGAATCGGGTATGATGAGCGCGCATCGATAGGACGGCTCTCAAGGCGACGTGCAGAGTGCTTCATCATGTCCGTTCGTCCGCAAGTGCATCCGAACGCATGCGGTCCTGTCCCTTAGTCGTTGGAGGATTTGATGAGCACGGCAAGATTGTACGTGGGAAATCTGTCCTACGGCACCACCAAAGAGACGCTTGAGAAGGTCTTCTCGGCGCATGGTGAAGTGGTGTCAGTCAACCTCATCACCGACCGTCAGACCGGCCGGCCCAAGGGTTTCGCGTTCGTTGAGATGTCGACTCCGGAAGAGGGCGAGGCTGCTAAGGCTGCGCTCAATGGGACCGACCTGGACGGGCGTGCCATCAACGTCGACAGTGCTCGGGAGCAGGAACAGCGCAAGCCGGGCGGCTTCGGTGGCAGTCGCGGTGGCGGCGGGTACGGTGGCGGCGGTGGTGGCTACGGTGGTGGTGGCGGCGGTTACGGCGGCGGCAGTCGCGGTAGCGGCGGCTACGGCGGCTCCAGCCGCAGTGGGGGCCGGGAGGGCGGCTCCCGCTGGTAGATCAAAGCTACTTCGCTGGCTGAACTGCGATCCGGCCAGATGACTAATGATCGAACGAAGGCGCCGGCCGGTCCGGCGCCTTTTGTTTGAGCGCCGCCGGCGGCGGGTAGCCCGCCGGTATCAGAGTTGTCGGATACTGGCCAGATGCGCCGGCCGGTGAGGGGAGGCTTCTAACAGTGGCTGAGATCAAGCTCGACGTACGAGGCGAGACCTGCCCGGTGCCCCTAGTGGAGGTGCGCAAGGCTCTCCGACAGGCGGCGCCGGGAGACGTGGTCGAGGTCGTGGGTACCCATCCATCGTCCAAGAAAGAGATCCCGATGGCGGTCAAGGCCTTGAAGCTCGAATTGCTCAGCGTGGAGGAGGAGGGCGACACGTGGAAGATCAGGATACGGCGATGAACGAGCCGGCCGCCGTCGAAAAGGCAACGCTGGTCGTCCACAGCGGGGATTTCGACAAGATCTACAGCGCGTTCATCATCGGCAACGGCGCGCTCGCCATGGGCATGGAAGCGTCCATGTACTTCACCTTCTGGGGCCTCCTGCGACTCAAGAAGGGTCAAGCTCGACAGAGGTCCGCTCTCCAAGATGCACATGCTCGGCTTGGGCAAATGGATGGTCAAGCGGAGGATGAAGAGAAGCAACGTCGTTTCCCTGGAGCGGCTGGCCCAGGATTTCAAGGACGCTCGGCGGCAAGATCTTCGCGTGCGACATGACCATGGACATCATGGGAGTCGGACCGGAGGACCTTCGCGCAGGATCTCATCGCCGAGTACTGCGCGGTGGGCACCTACATCGAAGCGAGAGCTCGCTGCATCTGACGCGTGACGCATCACCCTCTTCATCTAGGAGGCCTACATGTTCGGGGAGACCGTGTATCTCGACAACGCCGCGGCCACGCGGCTGGACGAGCGTGTGCTGGAGGCGATGAAGCCCTATCTTGTTCGACACCTACGCGGTGGCCACGTCGGAGTTCGGCTACTCGCATGGGCATCGAGGCGCGAGAGGCGCTGGAGCGGCGCGCGCGGCATCGCTCGCCGGCAGACTGGGCGGCGCCGCCGAGGAGTTCGTCTTCACTTCGGGGAGCACCGAGTCGAGCAATATGGCTCTCAAGGGCGTGGCGCTGGCCCTGGGCGAGAAGAAGGGCCGGCATCTCGTCACGTCTCGCATCGAGGACTTCCCCGTGCTCAATACCGCGCGCGGCACTCGAGCGACAGGGCTTCAGCGTGACTACCTTGCTGAGTGGACGGCGACGGGTTGCGTCGACCCGGCCGCAGTCGAGCAGGCCATCTCTCCCGAGACGATCCTGGTCTCGCGTCCAGCACGCCAACCAGGAGATCGGCACGGTGCAGGACATCGACAGCATCGCCACGATCTGCCAGGCAAAGGGAGTCCTGTTCCACACGGACGCCACCCACACGTTTCGGCAGGGTGCCCCTGGACGTGAACCCGGATGCCGGTGGACCTGGTGACTGTGGCGGCTCACACGATCCACGGGCCGAGAGGCATGGGCGGGCTGTATCTCCGTGCGCAAGGGTACGCCGCTCAGGCAAGTGGATGGACGGTGGCTTCCAGGAGTTCGACTGACGCGCCGGGGTGGAGGACATCGCCGGCGCGGTCGGCTTCGCCACGGCCGCTCGAACTGGTGACCGATGAAGAGAACGACACGCCTCCAGGGTCATCCGCGACCGGCTCCTCGACAGAGCTTGGCCGAGATCCCGCTACACCACCCTCAACGGGCACCGTACCCGCCGCCTGCCGCAGAACGCCAACATCACGTTCCACTACGTCGAGGGCGAGTCGATAACCCTGCAGCTGGACATGCGGGGATTCGCGGTCAGCACCGGCTCCGCCTGCTTCAGCACGTCGCTCGAGGCGAGCCACGTGATCCTCGGCATCGGCGGCGACCACGAGCGAGCGCACGGCTCGGTGCGCTTCAGCTTCGGGCGTTACAACACCCAGGAAGACGCCGACGGGGTGGTCGACGCCATCGCCGAAGTGGTGAGCGAGCTGCGCGCCATCAGCCCGCTGGCCCCCAAGAGAGCAGACGGGACGGCGAGAAAGCGCACCGTGCAAGAGAAGGACGATGGACCAAGTTCCCCTACAACGAGACGGTGCTGGAGCACTTCCGCACCCCCACAACGTGGGCGAGCTGGAGAACCCGGACGGCAAGGCCATCGAGGGCAGCCCGGCCTGCGGCGACATGGTCTCGGTGAACATCAAGGTCGATCCCGAGACGCAAGGTCATCGAGGACATCAAGTTCGAGCTACGGCTGCGCCTCCAACATCGCCACCGGGTCGATCATCACCGAGCTGGCCAAGGGCAAGACGCATCGAGGAGGCCAAGAAGATCTCCTGGAAGCAGGCGTCGGACGCACTGGGCGGGCTGCCGCCGATCAAGGCGCACTGCTCGGTCCTGGCGGTGGAGGGACTGCGGGCGGCGGTGCGCGACTACGAGGAGCGCACGGCCTGGTGGAGGAGCGCGAGCCGACGACGGTCAAGATCATCGAGAAGCGCCTGCGGCACGTCATGAACCCGCTTATGGGGCTCGACATCGTGCGCACCGACCTGGTCAAGGACATCTCGTTCGAAGGACGGCATCGGTGCGAAGGTGGTGGTCGACCTGACCGGACCATCAGTTCGCCGCGGCGATCAAGAACGACATCGCCGAGAAGATCGAGCCGCTCTGGGACGTGCAGCAGGTGGAGATCGAGTTCGTGGGTAGGCCTCGTCGGTCTGAGCCCACCGCCTCGCGACGCGCGGCGCACGATATACCCCGCGGTGACCGTCGCGGTGCGACTACTGCTCCCGCGACCAGCGAGTGTGCGGCCTCAGCCACATGTCTCGCTCGCGCTCCCGTCACGGGTCTGACTGAACGCCGGGCGAACAGGAGACGGCGACCAGTCGCGTGACCTGGGCTGCGTCGGTCGGGGAGATCAGGTGCTGGTCCGCGGTGAACGGGGTGGATCCTCCAGCTTCCAGATCGTCGAGATAGCTCGCCTGAAACCCCAGCAGCCCGCCATCCGCGCCATACAAAGCCACTCCGACGTCGACAAGGCTCGCATCCTTGCCCGTGTCGTTGACAACCTCGCCCGCCGCGACATAGCCGACCGTTGGGTCGACGTGGCCCTCCAGCCGGCTCACAAGCAAACGCGGAGAAGATGTGCCCACCGGGAGGCCCGTAAGATTGAGATGGACGCTCGCCGCCACGGGGACTCCCGGCATCACCGTGCTCTCGAACCCGATGAACGCGGCCTCGCCAGGGGCGAGAACGCGAGGGATGAACTCCAGAAGGTCCCTCTCCCACAACGTCCCGCCCTGGGCCGCCATACCGGAAGCCAGACCACTAAGCTCTACCAGAGCGTTGCCCCGGTTCTCGATGCGGGCGGCGTAGTGCTGACTCGTCATCCCGGCTGTCGCTCCGCCCGCCTGCCAGGTCGCGAGGTGCTCGTCCGTCACAGCCAGGAGGTGCAGCGAAGGGGACGCATATCTGAGTGCTATGAGATTGCTGAGGAGGGCGGCCGCTTCGCCCCGGGTGATGGGGTCGGTCGGCCGGTCCTTGGCAGCGGACCATTCGAGCCCGTCAAGAAGTCCGGCGTATTGAGCTCTGTCGGCCCAAGGCGTGTGGACGGTGTCGAAGGTGCCGAACACCGAGGTCACCCCGGGCGGCGGTTCCTGCGTGAGAGCGGTCACGGAGCGGGAGACCATGGTTATCGCTTGGGCGATGGTTATGTTCCGCGTTGGAGCGAACATCGGTGGCCGCGGACCCTTGTGGTGATCCCATCGTCGGCTGCTGCGGCTACATAGTGATACGGATACAGCTCGCCCGCCTCGTTGGCCACATCTGAGAATGGGCATACGCTCGTGTCGCTCACGGGCAGCGCCAAGGCCAGCACGATCATCTTCGCGAACTGCTGCCTGGTCACGTTTTGACCGGGTCCGAAGCTCCCGTCTTGGAAGCCCTCGACGATGTGGGCGGCGGCAAGTGCTTCGATCTGAGGTTGGTAGGCACATTCGTCGCCAACGTCGGAGAAACGGCTGGCGAGCGCCGGAGGTGCGACCATGCCGAACAACAGCGCCGCCGCCATGAAGAAAAGGCCAAGGCCGGTGATTGTCCGTCGTGCATCCACCCCAAGGACTCTAGCATGGGGTTCGGCCTGGTGCGCGCCGCGGGGTCGGCTCGGGGCAGCGGTATCTCCGTGCGCGGGCTTCAGAGGCTGAACGGGTGCGCGTCGAGGGTCGCGCGCAGCTGCTCCGGGTCCGTTATCGGCTTGCTGCAGGAGGCGTCTGCACATACCCACGCGACAGCGCCATCCGCGCCCAGACCTGGATCAGGTTCTCTCCCGGCGAGTAAGGGAACGGCCGAGGCATGGCCGGGAGTCTTCCCTGCGACTACCACGTCCGGCCTGAATGTGCCGAACACCACCTCGAGCAAATCCCGAGTGGGTTTAGCCTCCGCCTCGCCGACCACAGCCACCTCGCGCAGGTTTCCGGTTGCGAGAAGTCGGGCGAGCAACCAGGACCGCACCCGATGGGTGCCCGCTCGAACAGGCCGCGCGCCGTTTCGATCGTTTCCAGGGCGATATCCAAGTAGCGGCCTTCCCCGGTCAGGGCGGCCAGTCGGAGCAAGACGGCGGCAGCCATGGAGTTGCCGCTCGGGATGATGTTGTCCTGCAGGGAGCGAGGCCGCGTGATAAGCGCCTCATGGTCCTCGCTCGTGTCGAAGAATCCCCCGGAAGGGTCGCGGAAATGGGCGATCATGGCCTCGGCGAGATCTCGGGCGGCGACGAACCACCGGTCCTCGAACGTAGCCTGATACAGCGCCAAGAGACCGTGGCAGACATCGGCGTAATCCTCCAGGAAGCCGTTCCCGCCCCTCGATCCAGTTGTCCACAAGCGCACAGCCGGTCACCCGGCAGACTCATCTCCCGCAGCGAGAAAACTCGCCATTCTTGCGGGCCGGCTCGAGGTACCGCGACGAACCGAGGGCCCGGGCCGCCTCAGCGAACGCGGCCAACGTCAATCCGTTCCAAGCCGCCAAGATTTGCCGTCACGCGGGATGGACACGTCCCTCTCTGGCGGCGAAGAGGCGCGCACGAGCACCTTCCAGGGCCGCGACGTCCCGCGGGGTCTGCGGTGGATACACCAAGCTGAGTACCGAGCGGCCGTCGAAATTGCCAGCCGGGGGAGCCATCCCGTACGTCTGTCGAAACAACCCTGCGTCGGCACCGAGCGCCTCGTCGATCTCCGTCGCGGACCAGACGAAGAACTTGCCCTCCTCTCCCTCGGAGTCCGCATCTTGCGCGCTGAGAAGCCGCCCTCCGGACTCGTCATCTCCCGAAGCACGAAGTCCAATGTCTCTTCGAGGACCTGGCGATAGCGAGGCTTCGTCGTCAACTGCCAACCGTGCAGATAGAGACGGGCGAGAAGCGTTGTCGTAGAGCATCTTCTCGAAATGCGGCACAAGCCATCCTCATCGGTGGAATAGCGGTGGAAGCCGCCTCCCAGGTGGTCGTAGATGCCGCCGGCGGCCATGGCGTCCAGCGTCAGCCGGACCAGCTCGGAGACTGCGACCGCCCGATCGGGCTGGGGGGAGCCCAGCGCACTAGACTTGCGAGGAGGAACTCGAGAGCGAGGGGCTGCGGGAACTTAGGTGCGCCGCCCCAACCGCCGTGGCTCCAGTCGAAGGAATCCTGAAGATCTTGGATGGTCTTCTCTGCCATTCTGGACCGGCACGATGCGAGTCCTTGCCGGGCTCGGCCGGGGTGACCATCTTCGCGGGAGGGGCCATATCTCCCTGTTTGTCGGTCAGAGGCAGATCCCGTCGGGCAAGCTGCCCCACCAGCGCAAGCGCCGTCTCCTCCAGATCCTGCCGTCGGAAGGCCCAGGCTTCCGCGATGGCCTGCAAGACCTGGCGGAAGGAAGGCATCCCAAAGCGGGGCCGATCGGGGAAATAAGTGCCGCCGTGGAACGGTGCGCCGGAAGGAGTCAGCCACACGCTCAGCGGCCAGCCGCCTCTGCCCGTGAAGGCGGTGACGGCATCCATATAGATGGCGTCGAGGTCCGGTCGTTCTTCCCGGTCGACTTTGATGCTCACGAAGCTGGAGTTCAGAAGATCTGCCGTGACGGGATCGGTCGAACGACTCGCGTTCCATGACATGGCACCAGTGGCAGGCTGAGTACCCGATACGAGGAAGATGGGTTTGTTCTCCGCCGCCGCCTTGTTCAATGCTTCTTTCCCCCACGGGTACCAGTCCACCGGGTTGTCGGCGTGCTGCAGCAGGTAGGGGCTCGTTTCATGGGCCAACCTATTCGGCAAGGTCACTCCTTCGGGGCCGGGCGCTTCGCGCGGCGTTACCGGGCGCGTTCGCTTATCCTTTCCCCCGCCGTTTCTTTTGTACTCAACTCGCAGCAGCGCATCCAGGTGTAATAATGGGAATCATTGAATGGAAATCATTGTCGACCGGTTGCGGCGCGGTGCTTCAGGAGGCTTGCATGCCCAGGTTCGTAGGCAGGAGAACGCACGGTATTTGGTGGGACTTGGGCGCCTTGATCGTCCTGGCCATCATCATCTTCGTCGTCCTAGAGGTCACCGGCACGGTGCACGCGTTCGGCGCCCTGCCCGGCCCTGCTCTGGGCTGAGACTGCTCGGCACGCCCGCACTGTGAGAATGCCCCCCTCCAAGGAGGTCTCATGAAGGCAAGTGAAGTGGTGGGTCGCACCGCCGTCGCGCGGGAAGGTGGCCAAGAGCTTGGCAAGATCAAGGACCTCGTTGTCGATGCGCCGGGTAAGCAGGTGCTGGGGCTTATCGTATCGGAGGGTCTGCTTAAGGCGGCTCGTGTCGTTCAGTGGTCATCGATCCAGGCGATAGGTCCGGATTCCGTGATCCTTTCCACACCCGAGAGCGTCGTCAAGGCCTCCGAAATCCCTGAGATCCAGACGGTGCTCGACGACAAGAAGTCGATCCGCGGCCTGCGTCTCCAGACCACCGAGGGCAAGGACCTGGGCAAGGTGGAGGATTTCGAGTTCGACGAAAAGACGGGGCTCGTGGAGGGCTACGTCCTCTCCGGTGGGCTCTTCGCCGATACGGTCTCCGGACATTCGTTCCTGCCCACGCCTTTCTCGATCGAATTGGGGAAGGACGTTGCCTTCGTCTCGCCCGAGGCGGAGGCCACGGTGAAACAACTGAGCGGCGGTATCAAGGGAGCATTCAAGCGGGATTGACGAGCCGGGGGAGACTCCCCGCGTTGAGGACGGCGTGCCCGGACTGGTCGTCGTCGACTATGCCGAGGATGCGTCCGAAGAGGCCCCGGGCTTTGCTGCACTCCTTCTTGATAGATACTAGGCTTCAAAGGGAAGGGTCGTGTCCCGACGCGCATGCAGGTCGTCTCGGTGCCGCAGCTGCGCCCGCGCGCGGTCAGACCAGCCCGACCTGAGCCTCCAGCGCTCGATAGATTTCGAGCATGCCCCACGTATCACGGTCGCAATACTCAAGCATTTCGGCACGGACGCGTTCTTTCTCGCGGCCCGACGACAGTGTCCTGAAGGTCTCGAAAGCCAGTGCCGCGGCGTTCCCATTGGTCACAGCCAGGTCCTTGTAGCCGGCACCGGCACAAGCGCCGGTAATATCGCCTCGAGCGAGAAGCTCCCGTGGAAATCGGCGTGGTAGACGTAATCGGCGACCAGTGCCTCGAGGTCTACCAGCCGTGCGGCGATGTCCAGCAAGGCGATCTCCAGGCGCGGCGATCGCACCGCCAGGCTGTTGAGGCACGCCTTCTCGAAAGCGGCGTGGTGGGCGAAGATCGGCCCATCGTCCTGAGCAAACCGGGAGATCAGGGTCTCAGCCACTTCCGGGCGAGGGTCTTGGGGCCCATCGGTGAGGTGGTAGGCGTGGTCGGTGGTGCCATCTTCATACAGGCAGTGATCGGACCACTGGAATGGCAGTTGCTGATACGGCCGGGTGCCCGGGAAGACCGGCAGTGCCGGGTTCCAGGACTCAAAGTCCAGGAAATGTAGCGGGCGGGACAGGCGCCCCAAGATCTTGCCGAGTTCCGGGTCCACCCGTAGCTCGCCCGAAAGGATGCTGTCGATCATCCGCAAGACCCGTGGGCCGTACGCGGTGTTTCGCACGCAACCGACGAGCCTGGCGTATTCCAGCGTGTCTTTGCGAAGTTGCCGGGTGTCGGTTATGCCCAGCTCCTCAAGTAACGGGACTGTCTGGCACGCCCATCCGAACTCGGACACGGGAAACTCGCAGCAGCGAGGGCGACAGTAACCGTCGTAGTACTCGCAATCGTGGCAGGAGTTCTTGATGGTGGACTCCGGAGGATCGTCCCGCATCAACCACACCGCGATGTTTCGCAGCGAACCTGGTAATGCCGCCGCGATATGTGCGCGCGCCTGTTCGGTCACGTCTTCGGAGACGAACAGATCGCCGGGTCGATAGAAGGAGCCGCCCACGTGGATGTAGTCCGGATTCACATGCATGAGACTGGCTTTGGCCACGGGCAGCCCCGACGACTCGAGGACATAGAGTTGGATCGCCACATCCGGTACGTGCCTGACCGCGTCCACCCTGGTGCCCGATTTGACCTCAGTGAGCTCGTACGTGCCGTCGCCGAGGCGACGCAGGATGTCCACCCGCACGAGGATTCCCTGGTGCTCGACTGCAGCCTCGTAGAGGACTTCGCGGCGCAGGGCCAGAGCCTCATTCGTCTGCCGAATGGCCTCGGGGATGCGAGTGTAGTCGGCCTGGATGAGTAGCCCTCCGGGCCAATAGTCGCGGGCAAGCTGCCCAATGCTGGTGCCGGAAGCGAAGAGCGCCTCGCGCTCGGGGGAAAAGGCGCAGTAACTCCCAAAACGGGAGGGGTAGGCCCTCAAATAGCCCAACCGTGGACAGGCCACGAAGCTCGTGTACCTGGATTTGGACAACCTAGGCGGTCGTTTTCGCAAAGCGCTGTTACTCATGACAAGAGCATACCTCGGGACTCGGACAAGATCTGTGAGTGTGCCCTGGAGAGCCGTTTTCCAAAGTCTGGTCTGCTCTATCTCTTACAGCGCCGCCACCGTCTCCGGCTGTAGCTCGGCCAGGGAAGAGAGCACCAAGTCCGCCGTGGCAAGCTCGTCGCCCGTCAGGGGAAACCAGACCTGAGGGATCGCGATCACACGAAGACCGGCGGCTTTGGCCGAGGCGACGCCTATGGGTGAGTCTTCTATGGCGACCGCCGTGTCCGGCGCCGTTCCCAAGAGCGCGCACACATGAAGATAGACGTCTGGGGCAGGCTTGCCGGACGCGACGTCATCCGAGGACACCCAAGCAGTGAAGTGTGGCTCCATTCCACTCGCACGGAGGACGTAGGCAATGATCTCCCGAGGGGACGAACTGGCCAAGCCGAGTTTGTAGCACGCGCCCAATCGGGCGACTGCCGCTTCGGCTCCCGGCAGGAGTGGCAAGCTGACCCGGAACCGCTCGAGGATTCTCTCCGTGACCCAGCGGACGATCTCGCCGTCCGACCAGGGGAGTGCATGCGTGCGGCGCAGATATGAGGCCCATTGTCGTGAGTTGTCCCCACCCGCGAAGGCCTGCTGGTCGAGCGCGCTCCAGGGGCGGTCGCATGCCCGGAACAGCTCCCGCAACACTTCGTTCCAGGCGTGACCGGAGTCGAGGAGCACGCCGTCCATGTCGAAAACAACGGTCGTGGGGGGCATGGAGCGAACGGTGCTCAATAGCGGGGTCTTTCGCAAGACTCGCGATAATAGAGCCCGACTCCCACGGTCTTCATGCGGTCGTTCGCGGTGCGCCAGCGCCGCGCCAGAGGTTCCGGATACCGGTTGCGCGTGCAGGGATACTCATCACACTGGAAGCAAAAATCCACGCCCTTTTCGCGGAAGCACACGCGGGTTTGGCAAAAAGGCAGATTCGATCCTCCCGCGCGGCACCCAATGCAACTTCCCTCAGCCAGGAAGCCAAGCACTGCGAGAAACTCACCATACCCTGCCAAGACCGGGATCTCGCCGGCCAACTGTGCCGCGAGGTTCTCGAAACCCTCCAGATCCAGCTTGAGCTGTGTGGCCTCTCGTCGCACACGCCCATCCGCGTGCCACGTGCAGCGCTCGCAGTCTACTCCGCACGGCGCGAGACGCTCCAGGATGGAGTCGTAATCCACTAGCTCATCCATGGCTTCCCTCCTCGGATACTCTTCGGCCGCATGAGAGCCGCGGTCCCGGATGGAGCGGCGAAAAGCGGTGCGATCCCATCTCGATCACGTCTCATTCTATATGGCCACAGCGTACAATGCTTTCGATCCGCTGCAAGCCAAGTAACGATTCGGGGGGCGATTGTACGAGACTCTCATACGTGCGCTGAGCCCTGGCGATCGTGAGTGGGCCCTGGAGATCGTCCAGGGTTGGGGCACCGACTTCGTGGTGTCGCGTGGTCGCAAGATCTTCGCGGCAGATCTTCCCGGCTTTTGCGCGGTTTCCCCGAGCGGTGAGCGGGTCGGATTGGCCACGTACGAAGTAGCGGACGACCAATGCCAAATGGTCACCCTGCATGCCTTCGTTCCGTTCGTGGGCATCGGCACCAGACTGGTCGAGGCCGTGCGGACGGCCGCCATTGAGAATGGTTGTCACCGGCTCTGGCTGATCACGACCAACGACAAC
This sequence comes from uncultured Thermoleophilia bacterium, assembly GCA_963749535.1. Classification (GTDB taxonomy): domain Bacteria; phylum Actinomycetota; class Thermoleophilia; order RBG-16-64-13; family RBG-16-64-13; genus Chersky-299. The sequence goes on from CAVVNF010000018.1 coordinate 156,107, forward strand.
GTGGACGCCCTTCGTTTCTACCAGCGCCGCGGCTTTTCACTCGTCGCGGTGCACCGTGGGCTTCGAGATGTGGCCCGGAGGCTCAAGCCGGAGATTCCCATCGTGGGGGCATACGGCATCCCGATAAGGGACGAGGTCGAGCTGGAGATGCGGCTGCGGCCACGACCTGATCAAGGATGTCGAATGGGGAGAGGGCGGTGCGGCGAGAAGACGGGCTGGAAAAGCCCTAGGTCTCGGCGAGCTCCCTTTGCGATTCGTCCAGGCCGCCGAGTTGCCAAGTCTCTTCATTTGGCAGGAGGTTTCCCGTAGACTAGGAACTCTCTAGTGCCTGTCACGGCCAGCAGTACAGGGGAGGGCGCATGAGTGACATGACTGGGCAGGGCGTCAACAGCCCGCTCTTCGACAGCTCACCACTATGCACGAATGGCAGCAGCGCCGGGCGAAGGGTCGTTTGTCGCATCGCTGCCGGCAATTCCGGATCCCGGGGTGTGCGGCGCTCGCGGCGCGCGCTCCCCTGGCTCGCACTCCTCGCGCTCGTTGTGCTGATCGTCGTCTTCGGCGCGACGCCGGCATTCGCCAGTCAAGGCTACTGGCAGGTCTTGAGCTCCGGCACCGCGCAGGATCTCCACTCGGTGTTCTTCGTCGATCAGAGTGTCGGCTGGGCTGTTGGGAACGGCGGAGTGATCCTCGCCACCACCACGGGCGGTATCTCCTGGCAGGCCCAGACCTCCGGCACGACCGCCGATCTGCTGTCCGTCGCCTTTGCTGATGCAAGCAATGGATGGGCGGTCGGCACCACCTCCGGCTCCGGCCCGGTGATCCTTCACACGAGCGACGGCGGTACTACCTGGGTCGCCCAGAAGTCGCCAAGTACGACGGGGCTTACCTCGCTTACTGTGGTCGACAAGAACACGGCTTGGGCGTGCGGCGGTTCCGCCGGTATTATCCAGACCGCCGACGGGGGCACCACCTGGACAGCACAGGATTCGGGCCTCGGGGGCTCGAGTTCTATCACTTTGAATTCGATCCAGTTCGTGGACAAGACGTATGGATTCACAGGCGGTGACTACCATGTGCGAGTGACCACCGATGGTGGCCAGACGTGGCTAGAGGGCGGCAGCATAAACACGCTTGGAGCGGCATGGGGCTTCTACGGGGTGGACAGCTTGTCGTTCATCGACCAAAACAACGGCTGGCTGATCGGTGACCACTCTGTCCAAGGCACGAGCCCTCTCCAGTACGTCCGCTTCCTCATGCACACGACCAACGGCGCGCGCAGTTGGCAACCGGTGACTGTGGGAAGTGCCGGCACTCCTGAAGCTGTCTACTTCATCGATCAGAACGACGGATGGATAATCGGGGATGCCGGACTCATCCTCTACACGAGTGACGGTGGTGTCACCTGGGTCGCCCAGGTCTCTGGGACGGTCAATGGTCTGAGCGCCATCTCGATGTTGGACTCGACTCATGGGTTTGCCGTGGGCCAAGCGGGGACGATCGTGAAATACCGCGTAGGCACCGGTCCGCCTCCAGTTCCCGGGCGGCAATCCGATCTTCGCGGACGTGCCGGCGACCGACCCCTACTTCTCTGCCATCCAGGGTCTCGGCCAAGCCGGGGTCATCGACGGCTACCAAGTGGGCGCGACCAAGGAATTCCGCCCGGGCAATAGCGTGCTGCGCGCTCAATTCCCCAAGATGGCGCTCGGTGTCTTGCAAGTGCCGGTAACGGACACCGACTGGACCGCCTCACACATACCATTCACCGATCTTGGACCCAAAGTGGCTGGAAAACTGTATCCGCATGATTATGTTGCCGTTGCCTACAACATCGGCATGGCGCAGGGCACCACGGCCACTACTTTCGACCCCTTCAAGAACATCAAGCGCATCCAGCTCATCAGCATGGTCGTAAGGGCGGGCAGGTTGTTCAACGCGAGCGCCCTGCCGGATCCGCCGGCCGGCTGGTCCGGAGTGCTCAACCCGGCCTTCTATTCCGATCCCAACCATGGAGCGAATCTCCGGATCGCCGAGTATAACCATCTGCTGGACGGATTGGTCGGATTCGGCCCCACCTGGGATGCCAATGCCACCGCCACTCGCGGAGAGGCAGCGCAGATCCTTTGGAACCTCTACAACGCCGTGGGCACCTTGCCGCCGGCACCTGGGAAGCGGATCCTGTTCGCGGACGACTTCTCCACCACCGCACGGCCGTATCCCTGGTCCATATTTGCCGACCAGACGTCCGCGGTCGGCTATGACCTCGTCCATCAGAACTACGTCATCAGCATCAACCAAGCGCCGCTAGGAGCTTGGGGTGGACGCAGCCCCATCTACACGGACTTCACGGCCGAGGTGGACGGCGAGATCGCCAACACACTGGACGGCATATACGGCATTGTCTTCCGGCTCACCGACAACAATAACTACTACGAGTTCGCCGTGTCGAACGACGGAACGTGCCAATTGTGGAAGCGGGTAGCAGGCACCCGCGACACGCTTGTGACAGCTAACGCGTCAGCGGTCTTGAATCCCACCGGCTACAACCACCTCCGCGTTACTTGTCAGGGCAGCACCATAACGTTGTTCGTGAACGGCACCCAGGTCGGGGATCCGATCACAGACACCACCTTCAGTTCTGGAATGATCGGGCTCATCGGCGAGGCGCTCACTTCCAGCGGAGTGCAGTTCCGGTTCGATAACTTCAAGCTCTGGTCCGCTCCCTAAGAGGCTGCTGAAGAACAGCGCCCCGGCCCGTCAGAAGCGCACTGGGCGGCACGTAGCACGTCCTCGGTCGCGTCAATAGCGCTGCTATTCACGCTTCCTGCGTCCTTCTCTCGCGCGTACCCATCGGGCTCTGGCGGCGAGGCGCCATTCTTCAGCAGCCTGTTAAGGCTTCGTAGCGATGATACAGACGCGGGTCTGAGGGGGATATCCGACCTCAGACCTACATTGGCGCCTGCATGGTGCGCCGTGAAGCCGGAAGGAGGCCACGATGCCTGAAACGAGGCGAATCGTCAGCATCCTAAGAGCCCGCCCTACGATCGAAGGGGCCGGTGTCCATCTCAAGCGGGCGTTCGGGTACCGCGAGGTGCCGCAATTCGACCCCTTCTTGCTCCTGGACGACTTCCACTCCGACGACCCGGCGGACTACCTGGCCGGGTTTCCGTGGCATCCGCACCGTGGCATCGAGACCATCACCTACGTGCTGCACGGCGACATCGAGCACGGCGACAGCATGGGGAATAGCGGCGTGATAGGAGCCGGAGACGTGCAGTGGATGACGGCGGGCAGCGGGATCATCCACCAGGAGATGCCCAAGGGCGAGAGCATCCTGTCCCCGACGGCGGAGGCCATGTGGGGATTCCAACTCTGGGCCAATCTGCCCGGCCTCGCACAAGATGATGGACCCACGCTACCGGGACGTCCGGGCCGGCGACATCCCCCGGGTGCGACTTGACGGCGGGGGCACGGTGAGGGTCATCTGCGGCGAGGTGAGCGGCGTGCGGGGTCCGGTGCGCGACATCGTCACCGACCCAGAGTATCTGGACGTGTCGCTCGCAGCCGGCCAGGACTTCGTGCACCCGGTTCAGCGCGGCCACAGCGCATTCGCGTATGTAGTCGACGGCACGGCTTATTTCTCCCCGGAGCGGGATCCCTTCGCGTTTCCCGTGGACGGGGCCAACTACTTCGAACTGATAGGCGCCACGAGGTCGGCGCTGGTGGGGCCGGAAAACGTTGTCGCCTTCGGCGACGGAGATCAGATAGTGGTGACCGCCGGAGACAAGCCGGCACGCTTCTTGCTGGTGTCCGGCAGGCCGCTCAAAGAGCCGGTGGCGTGGGGAGGGCCCATCGTCATGAACACCCAGGACGAGTTGCGTGTGGCCTTTGAAGAGTACAACCGGGGCACCTTCATCAAGCGCAGAAGGGATCAGTAGGGAGACGCCGTTGACAAGGGGCAGCGATTCTGGTCAAGATGGCTGGACTGGTTGGTGACTGCCAGCCAACTTGACGCCTGGCGGCGGACCGTCCATGGACGGCTGAAGGCCTCCTGACGCCCGACTGCCGGAAGCAAAGGCCGATCATCGATGCGGTCCACGAGGGCTTCACGCGGGGGGCCATACAGACATGGTCGACGCTAAGGCGCTGGCGACCGCCGACAGAGCGGATCTGGGAGCTGAGAGAGCAATGACGGAAATCGTGCGCAAGGGCGACGTGGCAGGGGATCCATTTCGGCCGCCCAGACGTGAAGACACACCGAAGACGGTTTCCACGCGGACGGGGTCACCCGGATATCATGGCCGGCGATCGCACGAACCGGCATATCTCCACATCGCCAACAAGATGACCGATCGCATCGGGTCGGGCATCTATCGAGCCGGCGACCAGTTGCCCACCGAGGTGCAACTGCGGGCGGAGTTCGGGGTCAGCCCCATGACCGTCCGGCGCGCCATCAGCATTCTCCTCGACCGAGGGCTGGTGTCGACCACGCAGGGCAAAGGCACCTTCGTACGGAGCCTCGAACTGGGTGAAGCAGTATTCCGGCTGCAGGAGCTTACGGACCTTTGGGCCGGGGACGCGTCTGTGGGAGTGCTGCTGTTGGAGGCGCGGATCGTCCCTGCCGGCGAGAAGGTGGCGGCTATGCTCGAATGCCCGCTCGGGGCGCCGACGGTCTACATGCGGCGGCTCATCCAGCGCCATGGGGCGCCTCTCATCTATCAACTCGAGCATGTCGTCTACGACGAGCATCGCCCGTTGGTTGAATCCCAGCTCCAGATCACCTCGCTCGACGGCCTGCTTCGTTCGGCGGGGGGTGAGGGTATTCCCAGCGGTCAACTGACGGTCCAGGCGGTCAGTCTCGATGCGGAGGCAGCTCGCTTCCTAGGCGTAGCCGAGGGCTCACCGGCCTTCTGCCTCGAGCATCTGTTCCGAGACTTCGACGGGCGGTCGGTGAGTTGCGGTTGGTTCCTCTGCCGGGCCGATCAGTTCCGGCTCAGCACTTCTATCGGGGTGACTCCCGGCTCTTTCAACCGCGAATCGTGACGCGAGGGCGTCTAGGCTTGACAGGAGTCATCTAATTATCTATATATATGAGGCGAGGAGAAACTGATGCTCAGAAGCGCCAAGATGGGGTAGCACCCAGGGGGTAACGTGCAGGCCATTACCGCTGCAGTAGCGGCCTTGGATGAGAGATCGGCCATCCGTTTGGTCGACGAAGCTCTCAAAGCGGGGGAGAGTTCACTCGGGATCGTGCGCGCTGCGGAAGAAGGCATGCGCGCCGTCGGCGAGCGATACGAGCGCCAAGAGATCTTCCTATCCGGCCTCATCATGGCGGGGGAGATATTCCGCGGCATCATGCAACTGGCGCAGCCTGGCTTGGAGAATGAGCTCATCGGAAACGCTTCTGGGCGAGTGCTCCTCGGAACCGTGTCGGGGGACATCCACGATATCGGCAAGAATATGGCGGGCTTGGCCTTTCGGACCTTCGGCTTCACCGTCGAGGATCTGGGCGTCAACGTTCCAGCCGAGCGGTTCCTCGAAGCGGCGAAGAGCTTTCGCCCCGACATCGTGGGGCTCTCGGGCCTGCTGTTTGTCGCCTTCACAGCGATGCGGGATGTCGTGAACCTTTTCAAGGACCAGGCCGGAGAGTTCGGCACGGCGCCGATAATCATGATCGGCGGAGGAACCATCGACCAGAACATCGCCGGCTACGTGGGCGCGGATTACTGGACGACCGACGCCATGGAGGGCGTGCGCATCTGCCAGCGCGTCATGGAAAAGGGGCAAGCATTTTCGGTCGGTCCGCGGTGATACTGTTGGTGTCAGTCTGTGCTGGTGGCATCTTCGACCCGTCGAGGCTTAGGGGCGTGGAGACTCGCGTCCGCTGCCTCCACCGAGGCAGGTGATGTCCCGGGGCTATCGCTGGTGACGAGTTCGCGAAGTCAGTCGACGTTTATTGAGAGCGTGAAGGTCGGCAAACGCGACGCATTGGATCGGGGAATTCTGGAGCGACTGGGGCCGCGATGCGGTCCCAGATAAGGGGGAAGGCGATGGCAGACAAATCTGAAGATAGTCGGGCGATGGACGAGGCTCCGCCAGCAGGCAAGAGCGTCACCCGGCGAGAGTTTCTGAAATACGCCGGCATCGCCGGCGCGACAGTCGGGCTCGGCGGCGGGCTCGGGGGCGTGTTGGCCGCGTGCGGAGGCACGACCACCACCACGACAGCCGCCACTACGCCGGCGACGACAGGCACCACGGCGGGTACGGGCACCACGGCTGCCAGTGGCTCTACGACCACCGTTTCGTCTACCGCGCAGGCGGGCCGCGAGGTCAAGATCGGCTGGGTCACCATGACCACCGGCGCTTTTGCGAGCTTGAGCGAGCCAGATCCCTTCCTGCTGCAGCAGGCGAAGGACGCCATCGGTGACGGGCTGGTTTGCGCGGACAACCAGAAACACCCGATCACCTGGATCGTTAAGGACAGCCAGTCCGACCCCAACCGGGCGGGTCAGGTGGCGGGCGACCTCATCACTGGAGATAAAGTCGATATCGTCTTCGCGGGGATGACTCCGGGGATCACCAACCCGGTAAGCGACCAGTGCGAGGCCAACGGCATGCCTGAGGTCTCCTACGGATCGCCGTGGCAGGCCTGGTACTTCCGGGATCCCACCCGCGTGAAGGACCCAACACTGGGATACAAGTCGGTGTACCACCTATTCTGGGGTATCGAAGACCTGGAGGCCGTGTACTTCGCTCTCTGGGGCAAGGTACAGACCAACAAGATCGTGGGTTGTCTGTGGGCGAACGACGCCGACGGGGTAGCCACTTCGGACAAGACCAGCGGCTTCCCGCCGGAGATGGTAAAGGCGGGCTACAAGGTGGAATTTCCGGGTCTGTACACGAACGGCACCCAGGACTTCTCGAGTCTCATCAATGGGTTCAAATCGGCGGGCTGTGAGGTTCTTACCTGCCTCTGTACGCCTCCGGACTTCGGCAACTTCTGGAAGCAGGCCAAGCAGCAAGGCTTCAATCCCAAGATGGCCACGGTTGCACGCGCCATCCTGGTCCGGCCCGACATCGCGGCGATCGGGGATATCGGGGCTGGCCTGTGCACTGAAGTGTGGTGGGCTTCCACCCACCCCTTCGTCTCCTCGTTGACCGGCCTCACCTGCATGCAGCAGGCCGACGCATGGGAAAAGGCAAACAACAAAGGCTACAACGCCTCGCTGGGTCTGACCGGCGGCGCCTTCGAAGTCACTATCAACGCAGTGAAGCGCACCACCAACTTCGACGATCCGTCGACTATCATCGCAGCGATCAAGTCCACCGACCTGCAGACGATCCTCGGCCCGATCAAGTTCACGGGCCAACCGGTCCCCAACGTCTGCAAGACTCCCTTGGTGGGTGGTCAGTGGGTCAAGGGAACGAAGTGGCCGTGGCAGGAAAACGTCGTGGACAACTCGCACTACCCGACGATCCCGACAAGCGGCACGTTGGTTCCCATCGGCTGATGCAGGGACAGGGCAAGGCATTGTCGCCAACCTTGCGTACCGACCTTAGTCTGCCGTCACCGGAGCATCGCGCTCCGGTGACGGCAATCCTTGAAGCAGAGCATCTCACAAAGTCCTATGGGGGCTTGAGAGTGGTCGACGACCTCAGCGTCTCCCTCCACAGGGGGAGGCGCTGGGGGTCGTCGGTCCCAACGGTGCCGGTAAGACCACCATGCTCAACCTTCTCACCGGGACCACCCATGCCGACGAGGGGCGCATCGTCTTTGCCGGGGCGGACATCACGCGCCGGCGTCCCTTTGAGCGCACTCACGCGGGCTTGGGCCGCACATATCAGATTCCTAAGCCTTTCGAGGGCATGACCGTATTCGAGAACGTGCTGGTAGGGGCTACCTACGGCAAGGGTCAGACCGAGAAGGCATCGTACGAGAGCTGCGCTGCTGCGCTGAACCGCACCGGGTTGCTCCCCCGGGCGAACGTGCTGGCGGGATCTCTCACCCTCCTCGAGCGCAAACGCCTCGAGCTCGCCCGCGCTCTGGCGATCGAGCCTAAAGTCTTGCTCCTGGATGAGATCGCCGGCGGCCTTACCGAGCAGGAAGTCCGCCTGCTGATCGTGACCATCAAGAAGCTCCGTGACGAAGGCATCAGCATCATCTGGATCGAGCACATCGTTCACGCGCTTCTGGCCGTGGTCGATAGACTCATGGCCATCGACTTCGGACGCCTGATCGCGGAGGGCGACCCCAAGACGGTGATCAACAGTCCCCAGGTTAGGGACGTCTACATGGGGAACATGCGGGCGTGAGCCTCCTGGAACTCAATGATCTCTCCGCGGGATACGGTAGCTTCCAGGCTCTGTTCAACATCACGCTGTCTGTCGAGGAGGGGGAGACCCACGCAGTAATCGGCGCCAATGGCGCCGGCAAGTCCACTCTCCTGAGCACCATCTGCGGACTCCTGCGCACGCCGGCGGAGAAGGTGCTCTTCGACGGTCAGCCGATAGGTCAGCTCCCTCCGCACAAGCGGGTCGGGCTGGGCATAAGCTACGTGCCCGAGGGCCGCTGGGTGTTCCCGAGCCTCACCGTGCAGGAGAACCTGCAAGTGGGGGCACACTCCAAGCGCAGCGGCGTATGGACGATGGACAAGGTATACGAGCTTTTCCCATTGCTCTCACGGCTGCGCCAGAGACAGGCTTCCAGTCTCTCGGGTGGAGAGCAGCAGGCGCTCGCTATCGGACGGGGACTGATGGCCAATCCTCGGCTCCTGCTCCTCGACGAGGTTTCGCTCGGCCTCGCCCCGGTGGTTGTCGAGAAGATCTACCAAGCGGTCCCGGCGATCGTGGCCGCGGGGACTACGCTGATCCTGGTGGAGCAGGACGTGGGCCAGGCGATGACCTTCGCCGATCGCATCACCTGCATGCTGGAGGGCCGTCAGGTCCTTGAGGGCCGTCCCAGCGAGATCACCCATGAAGAGATCTTTGCCGCTTATTTTGGAGTCTGATCAGTGGTCTGGGCCAACGACATAATCCAGGGCATACTTCTCGGCGGGCTTTACGCACTGTTCGCCGCGGGGCTTTCCCTTATCTTCGGCGTTATGCGACTCGTAAACCTCGCTCACGGCGACCTGAGCATCCTTGCCGCATACTTCGCTCTCATTATCGTCGGGCCTACGCACCTCAATCCGTTCCTGGCCATTCCCATGGTGATGGTCATCATGGCCATCCTCGGCTATCTCTTACAGCGGGGGCTTCTCAACAAGGCCATGGATGCAGGGCCTATGCCGGCCATCTTGGCGACGTTCGGAGTCGCCATCATCATCCAGAACCTGTTGCTGCAGGCATTCACGGCGAACAGTAAGGGTCTTGACGCCGGACGCATCGGCACCGCGGCAATCAAGGTGACGAATCAGATCACTATCGGCTGGTTTTCGCTCGTGACCCTGGTTACTTCGGTGATCGTCCTGCTAGCCCTCCAAAACTTCCTAGCCCGCACACGCACGGGTCGCGCCTTCCGGGCTACCGCCGACCATCAGCGGGCGGCTCAATTGATGGGAATAGACAACCGGCATCTGTACGGCATGGCCATGGCCTTCGCACTGGCGATCGTGGCCATCGGTGGCGTCTTTCTCGGCATACGGACCACGTTCAGCCCAAGTGCCGGTCCACTTCTCCTGATTTTCGCGTACGAGGCGGTTATCATCGGTGGGCTCGGCTCCCTGTGGGGGACCCTCGTCGGCGGCATGCTCCTTGGGATCGCCCAGGTTCTGGGTGACCATATTCACCAGGGCTGGGGCATTCTGGCCGGACACCTCGTCTTCTTGGCCATCCTGGCCTTGCGTCCCCAAGGGCTCTTCGCGAAGCAGGTGCAGTGATGGCGACTCCTTTGCGAGTGGAGCGATACACCAAGGCAAGCCGCATCGCGCTACCGTTGGCGGGAGTCGTTATCGTGGCTGCCGCGACCGTGCCCTGTCTGGGGAGGCTCCAACCTTATGAAGACTGGGGTGACGCTGCTCACCCTCATCGCTCTCGCCCAGATGTGGAACCTGCTTGCCGGGTACGCCGGGTTGGTCTCCGTGGGCCAGCAGGCCTTTGTGGGCGCCGGCGCGTATGCGCTATGGGTCTTCGCCGATAAGTTCCACATCCAACCCTTCGTCTGCGTTCTGATAGCCGGGCTTGTCACGGCCATCATCGCCGTACCCGTCGCCGCTCTGGCCTTCCGACTGCGAGGAGGCTATTTTGCAGTGGGTACCTGGGTGATCGCAGAAGTGTTCCGTTTGCTGGTGACGCAGATCGCGATTCCTTGGCGGGGGCGCAGGCGTGACCATCGATAGCGTCACGCGGATGAACCGGGCCACTCGCGAGGCGGCGGTCTACTGGCTGGCGCTGGGCGTGGCGGTTGCGACCATCGCGTTGGTTTATTGGCTTCTCCGCTCGCGGCGAGGCCTTGCACTCACCGCTATCCGGGATGACGAGACCGGTGCTGAGGGTCTCGGCGTGAACGTCTGGCGCTCGAAGCTCTGGGTGTTCATCATCGCCGCTTTCGGTACTGGGATCACCGGGGTCCGTCATCTACTTGAACCTTCTGCGCATTCAGCCTGAAGCGGCCTTCGGCTTGAACTACAGCGCCCTCATGATCTTCGCTGTCGTCATCGGAGGGCTGGGTACTATCGAAGGGCCTATTCTCGGGGCGGTGATCTTCTTCGTGCTCCAGCAGTTCCTGTCGAACTATGGTTCCTGGTATCTCATCTTGATCGGGGCGATTGCTGCACTTGTGGTGATCTGGGCGCCGCGGGGCCTTTGGGGCTCGATCATCAAGCGTTGGCCCATGGATCTCTCCCCGGTTCGGAGGCGGCTGTGCCTGGAGACGGTGTGCTTTCCCGAGGAGCAAGCCCCTCCTCCTCCGCCCGAACGGATCAGCGACACGATGCTGGATACAGGCGCGGTCAACCCGGTCGCGCCAGCGGCACCGAACAATGGAGATTCTGCGCCGGTCTGACGAAAACGGCTTGGCCCTTGGGGCGTGAGGCCCGGCGCGCGTTGAGACGCATTCACATCGGGAATTCCCCGGGAATTCCGGCGAGATTCTGAGGCTTTCTCTCAGGGCCGATCCAGATCAGATCCTGTCGCGCGCAGCAGACAGTTTTCCCTGGTCTGCTTGGGCATCGGCGACTCTGGCTCACCCTTCGCCGTTATTCAGATGGCTCCACGTCTGTGATTGCTTGCGACCATCTCCCGACAGAATGAGCGGCTTGGGCGAGGGAACTAATTGCACGCTAGACGCGGTTCTTGCACTTTCCGGCGGCGTTCCGCACAGAAATGTTTGCATTTTGGTTCTGATTCTGGTAGTTGATTTAGTCACTTGTACCAGTACAAGGTCAGCAAGATGGCGATGCCTCGATGGGGAGGCTCGGGACCACGCAGAACGGTGGAAATCTCTGGCTTTGGATGAGCAAGCGCTCGGTTTGTCTTGTAGCACAACCGCCGGTCGGGAGTGAGAAGGGTGGCGAGTGATCACTCCCGCGAATGGGCTCTGGGCTTGTGAATGGGAAGTCTTTGCAAGGCCAAGCAGCGGCGAACGCTTAGAAGACTGGGGCATGTTTGATCCGGCGCCGCCGGATAGCCGGTCTCATTGCCGGCGCGGTCAAGGTTTTCGAGGAGAGGGAGAGGGCAGGATGGGACCCGGCGTTTTCGCCAGGCGCGTTCCGAACAGCGCGGCGGTTCTTACGGCCGTAGCGTTGATGCTCAGCGTTGCGGGCATCGGTTGCGGCTCTGCTGGCACGAGCACTCCGACTTCCGGAGATCTCTCGACGACCATAGCGTCCGCCTCAGCCACCAGCAGTTCCGTGGCGGCTGCGACCACTATCCGGACGAACCCGTTCACAGCAATCAAGGCCACATCGTCCACGACACCCGACGGCGCGGGTAGCAACGCCTCGTCGACAACCTCTCAATCGACCACGACCAGTGGCGCTTCAGATACCACCGCCCTCGCCACGACGGTCACTTCAGCTACGACTACCACGACGACCGCGACGGCAATGGCGACTACCACAACGGCCAAGGCCACCACGACCACGGCCAAGGCCACCACGACCACGGCCAAGGCCACCACGACCACGGCGAAGGCCACCACGACCACCGTCGGCGTGGTGGTCCTGCAGGTCACCGGGTCCTCTGGGACCAAGTCCTTCACCATGGCCCAACTCAAGAGCATGACTGCGGTGCAGGGCTACGGAGGTTTCAAGAACAAGCTGGGCACGATCACGGCTCCGTCTCTGCTTGAAGGGGGTCTCCGTGCCGACCCTTCTGGCCACCGTCGGGGGAATGCCCTCGGGGCGGAACCTCCTCGTGACCGCCTCGGACGGGTACACGATGACCTTCTCCTACGGCCAAGTGGAGGACGGTGATTTCACCATGTTCGACCCGTCCACCGGCGATGAGATCACGCACATATCGGGGTCGCTGCAAATGATCGTCGCCTACTCGAAGAACGGCATCGACTTAGGCGCCGACGAGGGCCCACTCCGGTTGGCCCTGGTGAGCCCGCAAAGTGACCAGCTCACTCCAAGCGCTTCCTGGGTGAAATATGTGACAAAGATCGAGCTGGAGTGACAAGGCCCACCCGCGACAGCGATGATTTCGAGGCAATAGAGGCAATATCCAGTCCCGCCCATCGACCAGAATTACGACCCTGATCAGCGAGAGACAAAGAGCACGGAGGTTACCGCAATGATGTCCCATCGGCCGATACACAGATCACTCACCGGTCTTCTCACGGCCTTCGTGGTCTTCTTGCTGGCGGTCGCGTTCTTGGCCGCGGGCTTGGTCGTCTCTCCCTCCACGGTACTCGCCGCGGACCGTTGGACCGACATCACCGACGCCCAGTGGATCCAGACCTATGGAATCACCGCTGCCCAGGCCGCCCAAGTCGCGGCGGGCTTCGAGGACGGGAGCTTCCATCCGTCGCAGCCGGTGACCCGCGGCCAGCTCGCCAAGATGGCGGTCGCTGGGCTGGGACTGGCTACTGCCGATCCCGCCACCCCTTCCTTTAGCGACGTGGAGCCCGGCAGCACCTTCTACCCCTGGATCGAAGGTGGCCGCGCGGCTGGTCTGATCTCCGGCTATGACGACGGCACATTCCGCCCCTTCGCGCCCATGTCCCGCCAGCAGTGCAACTCTTTGCTGGGCCTTTATCTCTAGGCTGCGGAGATCAGCAGCCGGGGAGGGATCCAAGACTCGGGTGAATCCTACGCGACACTGGCCCTCTGGTTTGCGGCCGATGGCGAGGAATGTTTGGAGCCCTTCAGCGATTCGGACGGTCTGCTTGCCGTCCACTGCCCCCCCACCGCATACCTCTTGTATAGGGGGATCGTCACCGGTGCCTCCGCGGGAGTCTCCCGGCTTCTCCAGCCAACGAATTCAGTCACCCGCGCTCAGGCCGTGGTTATGGTCGCGCGAGCCGCCGTGGCGGTAAAGCAGTTCTCCGGTGCAGCGATCAGTTCCCTCAACCCTGCGACCGGTCCTTTGGCCGGTGGTAATCAAGTAGTGATCACCGGCACCGGGTTCGTCGGAGTCACCGCGGTCAAGTTCGGCTCAAGCGACTCCACCAGCTTCACGGTGAACTCCTCCACCAAGATCACCGCCACCGTTCCAGTCCATGCGGCTGGCCCCGTGGACGTCACCGTCGCCACCGCCAGGGGCACCTCGGCCACCTCGAGCCTTGATCAGTACACCTACGTCGCAACTCCCACGGTGACCGCTCTTAGCCCCACCTCCGGTCCTACCGCGGGTGGTACCACCATCACCATCACTGGTACCAACTTGAGCGGGGCTAGCGCGGTCAGATTCGGCACCACTAATGCCGCGGGCTTCGCGGTGAAATCCTCCACCCAGATCACCGCTACCGCCCCGGCCCATGCTGCCGGTGCGGTTGATGTCACCGTCGCCACCGCCGGGGGCACCAGCGCCTCTCTTAGCGCCGACCAGTTCACTTATGTGCCGCCGCCCACATTGACCGCTCTTAGCCCCACGAGCGGCCCCGCCGCCGGGGGCACCACAGTAGTGATCCTTGGTGATGGCTTTGCCGGCGCCACTTCCGTCAAGTTTGGTTCGACCGACGCCAAGTCCTTCAAGGTCTATGCAGATACTTGGATCACAGCGGTCGCTCCCGCCGGCACAGGTGCTGTCGAACGTCACGGTGACCGGGCCCTGGGGTACCAGTCTGACCAGCGGGGCCGACAGATACGCGTATGTTGAGATCGGCCCCGCCAGCCAGATCGCCCTCAACGCCGGCGACAATCAATCGGCCTCAGCGGGCACGGCGGTAAGCATCGCGCCGAGCGTCATCGTCACCGACGCCCACGCTAACCCCGTCTCCGGGGTGAGCGTGACCTTCGCCGTGGGTACGGGCGGCGGCTCAGTAACGGGTGGCTCGGCCACCACCAACGCCGCGGGCATCGCCACGGTGGGCAGCTGGACACTGGGTGCCACCGCCGGTCCCAACACCTTGACGGCAACGAGCACCGGCCTCAGCGGTTCCCCGGTGACCTTCAACGCCACCGGCAACAACGGCCTGCTCCTGGTCAAGTACAACGGCACGCCCGTCAGGGCCTACAGCCTCGCTGAGCTCCAGGCGCTGCCGTCGTTTGCCGGCAACGCCGGATTCCGCAAGAGCACCGGGACCATCGTCGGCCCCGATGCGATGACCGGCGTGAAGGTCACCGACATCGTGGCGAATGCGCTCGGCACGCCGCTGACGGCGAGCGAGTCGGTCCTCCTGGCCGAGACCAGCCCCTACTATGGCAAGACCTTCTCATACGACCGGCTGGTCAACTTTACGGGCTTCACGATGTACAGCGCGACGTCTCCTTACCCCACGGTTCCGATCTCCAACCTCACGGGACCGCTGGCCGCAGTGCTGATCTACAGCGACCCGGCGGGGAACGTCATGTCGACCGCCGCTGGCCCGCTGCGCTTTATCATCGCCGATGCCACGTCCGAGAATGTGGTGATGTCGCCGAGCAGCGACAGCGCCTCTAACATAGACCAGCTCAACGTGATCGGCCCAGGCGCCGCCAGCCAGATCGCCCTCAACGCCGGCAACAATCAATCGGCTACAGCGGGCACGGCGGTAAGCATCGCGCCGAGCGTCATCGTCAAGGACACCGACGGTAACCCCGTCTCCGGGGTGAGCGTGACCTTCGCCGTGGGTACGGGCGGCGGCTCGGTAACGGGTGGCTCGGCCACCACCAACGCCGCGGGCATCGCCACGGTGGGCAGCTGGACACTGGGTGCCACCGCCGGTCCCAACACCTTGACGGCAACGAGCACCGGCCTCAGCGGTTCCCCGGTGACCTTCAACGCCACCGGCACCGTCGGCCCCGCCAGCCAGATCGCCCTCAACGCCGGCGACAATCAATCGGCCTCAGCGGGCACGGCGGTAAGCATCGCGCCGAGCGTCATCGTCACCGACGCCCACGCTAACCCCGTCTCCGGGGTGAGCGTGACCTTCGCCGTGGGTACGGGCGGCGGCTCAGTAACGGGTGGCTCGGCCACCACCAACGCCGCGGGCATCGCCACGGTGGGCAGCTGGACACTGGGTGCCACCGCCGGTCCCAACACCTTGACGGCAACGAGCACCGGCCTCAGCGGTTCCCCGGTGACCTTCAACGCCACCGGCAACAACGGCTGATCTCTATTCAGCGAGCATGTGGACACACAGGAAGGGAGCCTTGAATGAGTAAGCGGATTACCCAGCTCACGATGGTCATAGCTATCTCCGTTGTGCTGGTTCTTGGTCTTGCATCCGTCGCACTCGCGAGTTCCTGGACTGACGTCCCTGACAGCTTGCTCACGGCGTACGGTGTTTCCAACAGCCAGGTAGCAGGTATCTCCAGCGGGTATCCGGACGGCACGTTCAAGCCGTATCAGAGCATCACCCGGGCCCAGTTCGTGAAGATGGCTGATGTCACCTTCGCTATCGATCTCGCCAATCCGGCTGCCCCTACCTTTTCGGACGTTCCGAGCAGCCACTTCTACTATCAGTATATTGAAGGCGCGTATGCGGCAGGTCTCGTGAATGGTGTAGGCGCAGGCCTATTCGGCCCCAGTCTCACCATCACTCGTGAGCAAGCCGTGGCCATCATCGCCCGCGAGGTGGCAGCCGAGCAAGACTATGACCTCACCAGCATGACCGCTGCTCAGATCTCTACCGCGCTCGCCCCCTATGGCGATGCGGCCTCCGTAAGCACCAGTCTGCGCGCGGCGATGGCTTTCGCAGTCGCCAACGGCATCACGAAGGGCAACTCTGCCGGCAACCTAGATCCAGAGGCTGCCGTCAGCCGTATTTCGGCCGCGACCCTCCTCATCCGAGCAGGCTTGGCGGGTCGTGTCGCCCCAACGGTGACCGCTCTTAGTCCCACCAGCGGCTCCACCGCGGGCGGCACCAGCGTCACCATCACCGGCACCGGTTTCACTGGCGCGACGGCGGTCAAGTTCGGCACTTTGAGCGCCGGCTTCACGGTCAACTCCGCCACCCAGATCACTGTGACCAGCGCCCCGGCCCACGCCGCCGGCACCGTGGACGTCACCGTGACTACAGCCAACGGTACCAGCGCTGTCAGCGCGGCTGACCAGTACACCTATAGTGGTGTTCTTCTGCCCACGGTGACTGGGGTCAGTCCGAACTCTGGTCCGACGGTGGGCGCGGGCTCGGTCACGATCACCGGCTCGAACTTCAGCGGGGCAACTGCGGTTAGCTTTGGGACCACCACTTTGAGCGCCGGCTTCACGGTCAACTCCGCCACCCAGATCACTGTGACCAGGGCCCCGGCCCACGCCGCCGGCACCGTGGACGTCACCGTGACTACAGCCAACGGTACCAGCGCTGTCAGCGCGGCTGACCAGTACACCTATAGTGGTGTTCTTCTGCCCACGGTGACTGGGGTCAGTCCGAACTCTGGTCCGACGGTGGGCGCGGGCTCGGTCACGATCACCGGCTCGAACTTCAGCGGGGCAACTGCGGTTAGCTTTGGGACCACCACTTTGAGCGCCGGCTTCACGGTCAACTCCGCCACCCAGATCACTGTGACCAGCGCCCCGGCCCACGCCGCCGGCACCGTGACGTCGCCCGTGACTACAGCCAACGGTACCAGCGCTGTCAGCGCGGCTGACCAGTACACCTATAGTGGTGTTCTTCTGCCCACGGTGACTGGGGTCAGTCCGAACTCTGGTCCGACGGTGGGCGCGGGCTCGGTCACGATCACCGGCTCGAACTTCAGCGGGGCAACTGCGGTTAGCTTTGGGACCACCACTTTGAGCGCCGGCTTCACGGTCAACTCCGCCACCCAGATCACTGTGACCAGCGCCCCGGCCCACGCCGCCGGCACCGTGGACGTCACCGTGACTACAGCCAACGGTACCAGCGCTGTCAGCGCGGCTGACCAGTACACCTATAGTGGTGTTCTTCTGCCCACGGTGACTGGGGTCAGTCCGAACTCTGGTCCGACGGTGGGCGCGGGCTCGGTCACGATCACCGGCTCGAACTTCAGCGGGGCAACTGCGGTTAGCTTTGGGACCACCACTTTGAGCGCCGGCTTCACGGTCAACTCCGCCACCCAGATCACTGTGACCAGCGCCCCGGCCCACGCCGCCGGCACCGTGGACGTCACCGTGACTACAGCCAACGGTACCAGCGCTGTCAGCGCGGCTGACCAGTACACCTATAGTGGTGTTCTTCTGCCCACGGTGACTGGGGTCAGTCCGAACTCTGGTCCGACGGTGGGCGCGGGCTCGGTCACGATCACCGGCTCGAACTTCAGCGGGGCAACTGCGGTTAGCTTTGGGACCACCACTTTGAGCGCCGGCTTCACGGTCAACTCCGCCACCCAGATCACTGTGACCAGCGCCCCGGCCCACGCCGCCGGCACCGTGGTAAGCGTCCCGTGACTACAGCCAACGGTACCAGCGCTGTCAGCGCGGCTGACCAGTACCTCTTCGTCTCCTTCGACCTGGTAGTTGTCAACTACGACGGCACCTACAACACCTACAGCATTGCCCAACTCCAGGGTATGACTGCCGTTTCCGGCTACGGCGGATTCCTGAATAGTTACCCTAGCTTCAAGGGCCCTTGGTCCTTCACGGGCATGAGTGTGCTCAGTCTGCTGCCCGGCCTACCCGCTGGTCAAGGAATCCCAGGTCACGGCCTCGACGCGTACGTACAGACGTTCACCTATGACCAGGTCAAGAACAACGCCTTCACCATGTACAACCCCACTTCCAATCCAAGTTCTCCGACCATTATCGGCCCCGGCGACATCACCGGCAGTCTCCAAATGATCGTGGCCTACCAACAGAGCGGCGCCTCCATTCCCGCTGACGCAGGCCCGCTACGGCTTGCCTTCGTCAGTCCGGTGAGTGGGCAGCAGGCGACCGACAGCGTCAACTGGGTGAAGATGGTTGTGAAGATCGAAGGTACTCTGATCGGCCGGCGGTAAGCCGGTCAGAACTGTCCGGTCTCTCGGGCCCAGCCCAGCGCTCGTTCCGCGCAGCGCGTCTCCATTCCCGGTAGAGGCGTTCCCGCGTGGAATCGGTCATGCGAGGTTGAAAGACCTGGTCGGCACCCGCCAGCCCCCGGAACATCATCGATCGACCAGAACCCCACGGCGAGGCCAGCCAGGGCTGCGGCGCCCAAGGCTGTGGTCTCTTTGACTCGTGGGCGCTCCACCGGGATACCGAGCAGGTCGGCCTGCAACTGGAGTAGGAAGTCGTCGCCGGTGGCTCCGCCATCCGCTCGGAAGCGGAGAACGCGGCCGGCGTCGCGGGTCATGGCATCAAGGATCGCCCGGGTTTGGAAGCAGATGGCTTCTTCCGTAGCCCGGGCCAGATGGGCACGGCCGGTGCCGCGGACGATTCCGACCAGTAGACCGCGTGCGTACGGGTCCCAATAGGGGCACCCAGGCCGGCCAATGCCGGCACGAAGTAGAGTCCGCCGTTGTCCGGCACCTGAGCCGCCAGTGGGCCGATGTCCGCGGCTCTCTCGATAAGTCCCAACTCATCCCGCAGCCACTGGACGGCCGCTCCGGCCACAAAGACAGAGCCCTCCAACGCATAGATCACCCCCACCTCTCGCGGCGTGGAAGGAGTGCCCGCTTCCTTGCGCGCGGCGCCGCCGGTCTGTCCGGCACTGTCGCCGTCCCGCCCGTGGCGGTCGCCGGCCTGCTCGTCTCCGCGATCCGCGTTTGCGTCCCCAGAGTCGGGCGTTCCAGCGCCGGCCAGGCCCCATGCCACCGTCGAAAGGAGTCCGTGCTGGGAGACCACCGGCTCTCCGCCCACGTTCATCAACAAGAAGCATCCCGTCCCATAGGTGTTCTTGGTGTCCCCGGGTCGGAGACATCCCTGGCCAAACAACGCCGCCTGCTGATCGCCGGCCAACCCGGCGACCGGCACGGAAGCGCCGAACCAGCTTGGGTCCGTCACTCCGAGCATGGCGGAGGAAAGGCATGGTGTGGGCAAGATCTCACGGGGCACGCCGAAAACGCCTAGCAACTCGTCGTCCCAGTCCAGAGACCGTAGACCGAAGAGCATCGTACGCGAGGCGTTGCTGTAATCGGTAACGAAACTGCGGCCGCCGGTCAATCGCCAGACGAGGAAACTATCCACCGTGCCCGCCCTGAGCCGTCCGCGTGCCAATCAGGGTACGGGCTTCTGGGCGAGACGCGAGGAGCCACTCCAGCTTGGTGGCACTGAAGTACGGGTCCAGGCGGAGCCCGGTCTTCTCCCGTATGCGCGGGTCCCAACCGGACTCGCGGAGCTGGTCGCAGCGCTCGGCCGTTCGTCGGCACTGCCACACTATGGCGTTTCCCAGAGGAGCGCCGGAGTCCGAGTCCCAGAGCAGGGTCGTCTCCCGCTGGTTGGCGATGCCGACGGCTGCCAACTGCTTCGCTTCCAGACCGGAGGTCGCGATGGCCTCTCGCCCCGCTCGGAGTTGTGTGGCCCAGATGTCTTCAGGGTCGTGCTCCACCCAGCCCGGCTGCGGATAGTGCTGGGGGAATTCGTGCTGCGCCATGCCCAGGATGGTTCCGTCGTGGGCAAACACGACCGCCCGGGAGCTGGTAGTGCCCTGGTCCAGTGCCAGAACCGCTTTTGGTACGTTCGCCGTGAATGCCTCCCGATTCGGCGTCGATGCTTCGTGCCACGGACGTTCAAAACCGTCGTTTCTTGTCCGCACCGTCGTTTCTTGTCCGCCCCTGCGGTTACAATAGCAGCCGATGGAATGGAATGAACCGCTATACAAAGAGGGCTCGGGCGACCACTCGCACGTGGGGGTGTTGGTCCTTCACGGGTTTGGCGGCGCGCCTTACTCGATGCAGGAGTACGCCGTGCGGTTGGCGGGCGCCGGCTATGCCGTGGCTCTGCCTTTGCTCACCGGTCACGCCACCGCTCCGGAGGACATGGAGAAGGCTCGTTGGTCGGACTGGACTCGTGACGCCGAGACAGCCTACGCCTGGCTGGCCCAACGAACCGACAAGATCTTCGTCACAGGTCTTTCCATGGGTGGCACTCTGGCCGTCTGGATCGCGGAACACCATCCGGAGATAGCTGGACTCATCACGGTGAACGCGGCCCTTCGCTTCCGCGAGGAACCGCTGATGCGTGTTTTGGGTTCCGTCGGCCACCCCAGGTGGCTCAAGGCCATCGGTAATGACATCCGCAAGCCTGGCCAGGACGAGCGCGCTTATGCGAAGATCCCAGTCCGAGCGATGCGCCAGTTGGCCCTCCTGCTGAGCGAGACGCGCCAGGCGCTGCCTGCGGTCGAATGTCCGGCGCTGGTGTTCTCGTCTCCGGCCGATCACGTGGTCCCGCCGGCGAATCAACGCGAGTTGTTTGCCCGGCTTCTTACTGGGGACAAGGAGTTTGTCCAGCTCACGCAGTCACACCATTGCGCCACACTCGACAATGACCGGGAGCAGATCTTCCAGGGGGCTTTGCGGTTCATCGCCGCACGATCGTGAGCTCGAGGCAAGGAGGTCATGGTGGATTGGGAGAAGGCGTCGCCGGAACTCGGTGAACTGCTGATCGAGGCAGCGCGGCGGTTCGCGCTCGTCGACACCCGAAAGATGTTCGGCGGGGTATCGCTCTTCATCAATGGGAACATGATCGGGGGAGTCCACGGGAACAAGATAGTCCTCCGTCTCACCGAACAGGATCGGGTTGCCGCGGAACGCGACGCAGACATGATCCCTTTCGAGCCAATGCCGGGAAGGCTCATGAAGGAGTACGTCGTCGTGCCGGGCGCCGTCTACCAGGATCCGGATGAGTTCGAGGAATGGTTGCGCCGATCGGTCGAGTTCGTTGGCTCCCTCCCGGTCAAAGAGGCGAAACCCCGTAAGCGGAAGGACCCCGGAGGAAGATAGGGGAGACTTTGCCTCAATGCGCTGGGCGCGCGGCTCGTTGGCGCGCATCCCTTGTGCCTTGTGTCCCGGCGAGAGTGCGGCCGACGGGCTTGGGCGGGCGCCGGCCGAGTGCCGGCCCCGCCCCCGCTAATCGACCCAGTCGGTCGGCTAACCGAGCTTCTCTATCCTCCCGGAACCGCTCACGCGCTGCGTAAGAGTCTGCGGCTCCCCGAAGTAGGAAACTCGCCCTGAGCCGCTGATCTTCACGGCCAATTCGGTCTTCGCTCTGACCTTCGTAGTTCCCGAGCCGCTGATGGTGATGTGAGTGCTTCCGGACTCGAGATCTCCAGCATCCACCTTGCCAGAGCCACTTATGCCGATGTCCTGTCGATCCACCTCGCCCGCCAGAGTCAGGTCGCCGGAGCCAGAGACGCGCACCGTGAGCTCTCCGGCCTTCAACTGCTTCACCTGGATCTTTCCGGAACCGGCGATCCTGAGCGCCACCTGGTCGGCTGTCAGGGAGTCCGCGGACACGGTGCTGGACCCGGCGAGCTTGATCTCGTTGATGCCGGCCGCCTTGATCGTGTACTTCACCTTCTTTTCGGAAAGCGTCGCCCACTTGAACCACCAGGTGACCCATTCCCACCACTTGAGGTCAAAGGTGAGGATGAGGTGGCCGTCTTTGACCTCGGCTGCGGAGTTTGGAAAGGATAGCCTCGGC
Source organism: uncultured Thermoleophilia bacterium (assembly GCA_963749535.1). GTDB lineage: Bacteria > Actinomycetota > Thermoleophilia > RBG-16-64-13 > RBG-16-64-13 > Chersky-299. The sequence continues at coordinate 178,223 of CAVVNF010000018.1, forward strand.
TGTTTCGACGGTGAGCGTTGCCGGCGTCTCGGGGCCTACGGATTCGATGATCAGGTCGCCGAGCGCACGCACGTCCACTGTCGAGAATGGGCCCAGTTCAGTCGTTTGCGTGACGGTTGCCATCGTTGCCTCCTTGAGAGTCTTTGGTCCTTGTCCGTTCGCGCGCATTCGCCGTGATGACCGGAAGCCGCTGTCTCGAAATCGGCCATGTCCACGCCGGCGGCGCGAATGAGGGCATGCAGAAGTCCCGTGGCAACAACGGGGTGCTCGGGGATGGTCAAAGTCACGTTGCCGGGGCCGTCCTCCTGAGAGAGCTTGACCATGATCGCGTGGCTCCCGTGCCACCGCACCACTTTCCAGCCCAGGTGCTCGAAGGCCTTCACGACTTCATGACCACTCATAACAGGCTGGTGTGGCATGTCGTTCGGCCTCAGCCGGGGATCGGCCCCGGGACTTCGACTTCCAGAAGGTCGACCTCCTGCCCGGGGAGGGCAGGCGACTCCGGCTCCAGGGCCGCCGACATGCCACATTCTGCGCGCACCGCCACGCACCCGCTGAGGACGATCTCGAGGTTGGCCAGCGCCTCCTCTCTCGATCGCCCCTGGCTCATGCACCCGGGAAGACAGGGACACTTGGCTATCCACCAGTCACCTTCGGTAGGGTAAGTGATCACGCGGAATGTGGTCATGGCTCATTCGCTCCGTGGTCTAAGTGGCTTGAGGACGACAACGGCTCCGAGGGTCACGATCAGGGTATGACAGCCGCGAGATCTTCGGCCATGCCGATCTGCGGGTCGTTCGCGGAAAGCCTCACCTCCTGCTGGACCGCCACGTGGACCAGTCCGCACAGCAGCGTTATGGCGATGGCGAGAGGAAGCCACTGCTTGAGCACTTTGCGGATGTCTACATGAGGTCTATTCATTCTGGCTAAAGGGTACCCAACGGCGGTCCGCGGTAACATGGCGTCACTACGAGATTGCACGTGGAGGAGCAGCCCATTGCCAGAGATCCCCGATCTCGAGGTATATATCAGCGCCCTACGTCCGCGCGTCCTCGGGCAGGAACTCATCGGGGTGAGGCTGGGCAACCCGTTCCTTCTTCGGACCATCGACCCGCCGTTGGACGAGGTGGTGGGCCACCAAGTTATCGCGATCGAGCGGATGGGGAAGCGCCTGGTCCTCGCCTTGGACGGCGACCTCTTCCTGGTCGTGCACCTGATGATCGCCGGCCGCCTCCACTGGAAGTCGTCGGGTGATTCCATTCCGCGCGGATCGGGGCTCGCCGTTTTCGATTTTCCCACGGGCACCCTCGTACTGACCGAGGCTGGAAAGAAACGGCGCGCCTCCCTCCATCTTGTGCGTGGCAGGGAGGCCCTTGGTGCGCTGGATCCCGGTGGGGTAGAGGTGATGACGGCCAGCTTCGAGACATTCCGCGCCGCACTTGCCGGTGGCAATCGGACCCTCAAACGCGCGCTGACCGATCCGCATGTGCTCGCCGGCATCGGCAACGCCTACTCCGACGAGATCCTTCATCGCGCCCGGCTGTCTCCTTTCAAGCTGACCGGCGCTCTGACCGAGGAAGAGTGGCACCGGCTGTACGACGCAAGCCGCTCGGTGCTCTTGGAGTGGACGGCAAGGCTTCGCGCCCAGGCTGGTTCGAGCTTCCCTGAAAAGGTGACGGCTTTTCGCCCCGAGATGGCCGTCCACGGTCGCTTCGGCCAACCTTGTCCGGTCTGCGGGGCTCCGGTGCAACGCATCGTCTATGCAGAGAACGAATGCAATTACTGTCCGGGCTGTCAGACAGAAGGACGCATCCTGGCTGATCGCGCGCTGTCGCGGCTCCTCAGGGACGACTGGCCAAGAACGTTGCAGGATTTGGAGGGAGGGGAGTAAAATCTTTATCAAGCGTTTGAAAGGAGGTGGTCCAGATAGACAGTTTGCCCAGTATGCGCAGCGGCCATAGGACCGGAGGTGGCGCTCGCCTTTAGTCGTTGGATTCCCGACGCACGCCTTCCGACGGCGCCTTCGGGGTCGCAGCGCTAACTTAGAGCTTTTGGAGGCCGTCTGGAAACAGGCGGCCTCCAGCGTTTCTGAGGCACACTGGATGGCGGCGAGCCGCCAGGTGCCACGTGTATACTGCGTGTCCCATCAGTGGTCGGCGGGTTCGCCGAGCATCGGTGCCAGACGATCGCAGACCCAGGAAACGAAGAGGGGGCAGCGTTCCAGGGCTCCAGCTTCTTTCGCACGATCATGACCACCGGGAACACTCATGTCGTGACCGGTCAACTCGATGCACGCAACCGCTCCGAACTCCGCCTTGAACCCGCGGATGAGCTCCGTGAGCCGCTCGATGGTGGGAGCCGTAGCGTCCGCGTTGCTGCCAGGCCGTAGATAGTCACGCAGGCCGAGCGAAATAGCCGCGCCCGTGAGTGCTCCGCACATCTGCCCCGTGCGAGCGATGCCTCCGCCGAAATAGTGGGCTGCGAGGACGAGGTCGGGGTCGCCCTCCATCACGGCCAGGCCGAAGGTGAGAACGGTCTCTGAGCAGTTCAGGTGGCCAGGCCCCGACATCCGAAACTTGTCGAGTGCAGCTTCCTTTGCCAGGGTCACTTTGTCATCGGTCATCGGTCCCTCCCAGATTGTGGTGAAGAGGCGTCAGCAATTCGCCCCGCATCATGGTGATGGCCTGGCCGCCAAGGAAGACTCTGTCGTTCCAAGCTGCTGCCGACCGCCTAGTCGTCCTGCGGAGGTCGCAGGCAGAGTCCTAGGAGCCCGGCGATTCGCGCAACGCATGACTTCACCGTCTCTCGGGCGGGCGTCCCCGTGTCCTTCAAGGATATCTCCGTCCACCCGAGTCCCAACACCTGGTACCAGACCACCCAGTCGAAGCGCCAGTCATCCCTATCCTCAAGAGCGGCGCGCCATCCCTGGCCGGCTGCATAGTCCTTCACTCGGACGATGTGTTGCTCGATGCGATCTCGGAAAGCTTGCTCGGACTCGAGAGACGGATCCCAGCCGTCCAGAGCTCGATCCTCCGCCGGCACCGGCTTGAGCTTGGCCATTGTTGCAGGGCTCCACTCAAGCGGCCCAGTCCGCAAGGTCTCAGGATGTTTGAGCCAAAAGACACATGCCTCCCAGCCGGCCTCGACGGCCCACGGGGTGGAGAGGTTCCAGCGGACTGCCCACGCACCCAGAGCGTCATTTGCACTCGGAGAGGTGCGCCCGCGATCCAGTTCGCCGACTTCCCAAAGAGAGCGCACGCTGCGCCGGGTAAGGGGGGGCTGGAGCCGGTTCAGACCCGCCGGGGCAAGTGGTCTGCTCCACGCACCAAGGACGCACTCCCGCAGATCCTTGAGGACGATCGATGCCTCTTTCTGGATCGAACGGAGGAACAGGAGGCGCGCCACGTCCACACCGAGTTCGGACGATGACCGCTCTTGCTTTCCCACCAGACTTCGCTCCTACCTTGCAATGGTGCCGTGAATCGGGGCGTGTGGGCATCGAGCACTGTGCCCACTCGGATGATTCTAATCGGTTTCCGGCGCCTTGTCGCGTCGCGGGTCGCAGAGGCGGTCGAACGTCTTCCCAGAAAAGCCCCGGCCGGACCCTTTGGGGGCCCGGCCGGCACCAAGAAGTGGGGTGCGGTCGAGAGCGTGGAGGGACGCTCTGTCTGCTGATATCAGGTGGAGGTGGAGCTCCCGGTTGTAGTGGAGGTGCCGCCTCCCGTGCTCGGCGTGGTCGTGTCCGAGCCAGGTGTCGTGCTGGACGAACCGCTGCCGGACGAGTTGGTCCCCTGGTATTTTTCAATCAGGGCGCGGAGCTGGTCCGAGGTCGTCTTCAGGTTTTGCTCAGCTTGCTGTAGAGCCGTGCGCTGTTGGGTGGCAGTGGCCTGCAGTTGATCGAAAGTGGCTTGGTCGGCTGGGCTCATCTTGTCGCGGATAGCCTTCAGTTCGGCGTCACGCTTGGCTTGCCGGTTCTGTTGTTCTTGCTGGAGCGCTTGCTTCTGTGCGTCGGTGAGGGGTGCCCTGTTGCCAAGCCTGCCGCCTCGGCCGTTGCACTGTCCATGCAGTCCATCGATCCCGGAAGTCGGGGTATTGGCGGATGGGCTGGTCGAGGGTGTACTGGTGGACGGAGCAGTCGTTGAGTCGTTGGAGCCGGAACCCGTCGCTGCCCAGGCCACTGCACCGATCGTTAGAGTCAAGATCAGCGCTGCTACCGGGATCAGCCATTTCCGTCTCAGCAGAGCTCTCATACGTGCCTTTACCTCCAGGTCGTTTCTTTCCCGCGGATATCCGTGGGGCTCAGTTTGCCCCATAAGCCATAAAGTGCGCGTAAGCGGACGGTTACGGGATTGAAACGAACGAGTAAACAAGGCATAAAGCCGAGTGGGAAGACCAGCAGCATTGGACCGGTCTCGCGCTCAGCGCACGCTAGACCGGTCTGGGGGAACCGTGGGGAGGGCTAACAACCCTCTTCCAGGTCCTCGAGAAGCTTGAGCAGGAAAGCGGCCCCTGCGCCCACAACGATGACCATGCCCGTGATCACGATGCCGAGCCCAAAGCTGTATCGCTGTCCCACGTAGCCCAAGCCGGTGGGAAGCAGCCCGCCCCCGAAGAGAAAGGCGATCGGGGGAGCCAGAGCCGCCGCCGTGCTGCGCATATTGGGCTGAACGATCCTCGACAGTGCCGAAAACGCGGGAGGGAAGAAGCACACGGCCAGCGCCGGCAGGAGAAAGACCATCACTCTGAGCCAGGTCCCACTGAAGCTCCCGAGCATGATCGTTACCGCCCCAGTCAGCACGAGAAAGACGAAGATAGCCCGTTTCTCCCCGATGCGGTCGGTGATCCACCCCGAGAAGAAGGCCATGGCCAATGGGGAGATGTTCGAGAGGCCCAGGAAGGTGTTGGCGGTGGTGGAACTGAGTCCCCGTTGGACGGTGAGATACAGGGGAAGCATAGTAAAGATCCCAACCTGTGCGCCCATCCCAAGCGCGAACAGGAAGACCATGACCCAGAGCGAGCGCAGCCGCACTACCGGCTTGATAAGCGATACAGACGGCGGCTCGCTGGGAAAGGCGGCGAATCGCCCAAAGATAAGGAAGGCGACGCCCACCACGGCGACGAACACGCCCAACCACACGAGCGTCAATCGCCATGAAAACACGGTCAAAAGGCCCACTGCCAGCAAGGGCCCTACCACCAGGCTGAGGGGCGGCGCCACCTGCTGCACGGAAAGAGCCTTTCCCCAATCAGCGGGATGGACTATGGCAGTGATCGTTGCCACAACTGACGGCTGGTTGAGGCCGGCACAGATCCCGAGCACGATCATGACACCGCGAAGGGCCCAGATTGAGTTCAGGAAATACGAAGCGAGGAGGACCGCCGCGACCACGAAAGTGCCTATGAGGAGTGTGCCCCTGTGATCGATGCGCGAGGAGACGAAGCCCGAAGAGAACGAGCCGAGCACTAACCCAACAGCGCCCAGGAAGAAGGCGAAGCCCAGCTGGCCCGAGCTTATCGCGATGTCCTTGCCGATGCTGGGAGCCAGCGGGGAAAAGATGAAGCGGGCGACGAATGTGAGGAAGAAGAGCAGGGTTACGAAGGCAACGCTCCCCATGACGGCCCGAAAAGGCTGAGGGGTCGGGCAGGCCCTGGCGGCCTTGGTGGAGGCTGGCCCATTGCTCATGGCGACAATCTAGCACGCGCTTTCATGTCAACCTACCCGGTTGCGGGTGAGGGGTCTTCGCCGAACAGGCGACCGACCCGCTCGCAGGGCCGGCGCGGACCTGTCTTCCTGAGGCCGAGATGTCGGGTCCGGCCCCCATTTCTCGTGGAAGCGGTCCCGACCGGCCTGCCATCCTGCGGCCCGGCCTCTGGAGCCGGACCGGCGCTAGCCTCCTAGCCGACCTCGAGTGCAGCCATAGTCTCCGGCAGGGGGACCCCCGTCTCGGGATCCCAGCCCATGGATGTGAAGTACCGCTCCTTCAGAGTTGTGAACGGAACGTCTTGCCCGGCAGTGGGCCCCATTCCCAGAGGCGTCTTGAATCGTTCGGGGAGTTGGAAATCGTCCGGGCGGACTCCCTCGCGTGCATTGAAGGCTTGGCGCAGCGTGAGGATCCGCTTGCCTATCTCGAGACCTTCCTTCCAATCGAGGTCCCAGCCGGTAACAGGGCGAATGAGTTCCACCACCGGTGGGGTGTAGAACTGGCAATAGAGGGCACAGAGCCCCGCGGAGCTGAGCAACTGGTAGTAGGCCGAGCCCTTCGCGTAGATGTCCCCTTTCCGATCATAATCCCCGAAGGGGTCGAGGGCTTCCGGCTGTAGGAGCGGGTCCGGTCCCAGGGGCTCGCCCATGTCGAGGATGCTCATGCCCTGCGGACCCATATGGTTGGCCGGCTGGGCGTCTGCGACATAGGCGGCGCCGATGCTTGGCGTGGCCCGGGGATCGTGCAGGGGAAGGGCACGTCCAGCCACGTCCATGGCGTATTGTCCGGTCCCTCTCCCGATGCGTTCCGCGGCCTTGGTGGCCCCGTCGGCAAGGAGGGCACCGAACCCTTCCCGGCGCGCGATCTTCTCGGTGAGCTTGACGATGGCATCCTCGTTGCCCCACGTGAGCTCGAGGCCATCGGTCTCGTCCTTGCCGATCACGCCGGTCTCATAGCACTCGATAGCGAAGGCTACCGTGCCACCCACTCCGATGGTGTCGATGCCGTAGCGGTTGCATATCTCGTTCGCCTTGATGATGACCTCGACGCTGTCGTTGAGGCAGAGGGGTCCGAAGGCGGCCAAGGTTTCATATTCAGGCCGATGGACCTCGTCCTCCGTGGGGTAGGGGCCGCCGTCGACCTTGATGATCGCGCCGCAGCGCACCGGGCAGGTGTGGCAACCGTAGCCGCTGAGCTTGTACTTGTCCATCTTGCCCGCATCGAGGTTGTCGCACGTGGGCATCGACTCAGTGCCGGTGGTGTTCCAGTTCTTGGAGGGGCAGTCGCCGATGGAGAGGAGGAAGCTGGTGCCCCCGCCGGTGCCGGCGATACTCAGACCCTTGTGGAAGGGGCTTTCCTTTAGGTCCTTGCCGAACTTCTGTTGGACGGTCCTCAGGCTCTCCTTGTCCGCCACGACCATCCTAGCCTTGCTGGCGCCTCGTACCGCGATCGCCTTGAGCTTCTTCGAGCCCATGACGGCGCCCACGCCCGAACGGGCCGCGATACGCCCCTTCTCGTTGACTATCCCGGCTAGGAGCGAGCACTCTTCGCCGGCGGGACCGATGCTGGCGATCTTCCAGCTTCCGGTGCCTCCCAGTTCGCTCTGGAGAAGGTCCTCTATCTCGTAGGTGTCCTTGCCCCAGAGGTGCGCCGCGTCTTTCAGTTCTGCGCGCCCGGCCTCGATGACAAGGTACACAGGGGTGGGGGAGATACCCGAGAAGAAGACCCCATCATACCCGGCGAATTTTAGTTCTGGTCCCCACGTGCCGCCGGAGTTCGAGTCGGCCCAGGCTCCCGTGAGCGGAGACTTTGCCACCACGGTGAAGCGTCCGCCGCCGTAGACCCCGGTCCCGGTAAGGGGCCCCGTCGTGAATCCCAGCATGTTGTCCGGTCCGAGGGCGTCCACTCCCGACTTCATCCGATCAAAGAGGATGCCGACTCCCAGCCCGGTCCCGCCGATATATTTGCGGTATAGCTCTTCGTCCGGCGTCTCGACAGTCGTCGTACCCGCCGTGAGATCGACAAACAGCAGCTTACCAACATACCCGTTTGCCATGGTCGGACCTCCTTGCTGACTTTGGCCCGCTCAAAGGGCGCTCATGTAGATGGCGGCGGCGTCTTCGGCGCTCACATCCCTTGGATTCATGAACGCGATCGGGAAGCTTTGATAGGTCATCAACTCGTCGACTAATTCGGGGATATCGGCCTCCGTCACCCCGACCTCGGTAAGCGTCTGTGGCATCTCGAGATCGGTGAGGAGCCGGCGCACCGCCACTGCCGACTCCTGCGCGGCGTCCATCACGGAGAGGCCGTAGGTCTCTTCTCCGAGGAGCCGGGCGACCTCGGCGAACTTGGCGGGGTTGGACACGAGATTGAACTCCATGACGTAGGGCAGCATGAGGGCTACCGTCGAACCGTGAGAGGTGTGGGCTTTCCTGGCCAGGCCGTGGTTCATGAAGTGGGCGATGCCCACGCCTGCAACGGAGCCGGCAGCCATTGCAGCCGAGGCAGCCATGGCGAGCTTGTACCGATGCTCCATGTCGCAGCTTCCCTTGGCGAAGGCCGGGCGAAGGCTTTCGGCTATCAGCTTGATGGCGGCTACGGCGAACATGTCGCTCACCACGCTTGCGCGGCAACAGGTGTAGGCCTCGATGGCGTGGGTCAGCGCGTCCATGCCCGTGTGGGCCGTCGCTTTGGCAGGCAGATTCCGTGTCAGCTCCGGATCGATGATGACTGCGTCAGGATAGTTCCTGGGCGTGAAGTACGGGTAGGTGCGGCCATCCGCAGCATCCAACGTGACGACCGCGGCTGAGCTCCACTCGGAGCCAGTGCCGGAGGTAGTGGGGATCAATATCTTCTTCACGCTGGCACCGGCGGGCTTGAACTCGAGCAGGTCTCGGATAGTGAGGCCGCTGTTTGCGGCGAGCACGCTGGCCGCCTTGGTCGTGTCCATTGCGCTGCCCCCGCCGACACCGATGAGGAGGTCGTACCCCCCTGTGACGATCAGATCGCGGAGTTCCTCGATGATGGACGCGGGGGCTTCAACGCCGCATTTGGAGAAGACATCCGGTTTGAAGCCGGCCGCAATGAGCGGCGCCTTCACGGTCTCGACAAGGCCCGCCTTCTCCACGCCCGGGTCGGTGACGATGAGGATATTCGTGGGCGAAAAATCGCGGACTAGCTCACCCAGTTTGGCTGTAGCACCCGCCCCGAAAAGAGTCTGCGGTATGACCACGCTCAGTATCTCTGAAGTCACCATTTCAAGTTCCCCTTGTTTCTGGCCTCGATCCGCTGGTGATGATACCGCGTTCGCGGTCAACGCAGATAGTGAGGCGGACTCACCCCGCCAGTTCATGGTTGCCCAAGCGGGCTACAGCAAACGGCAGGGCTCCGGGCCGAGGCGCTATTCTTCAGCAGCCCGCTCGGTCCGAGCGGCAACGAGGTTCTCGAAAGCACCATGCCGGCTGTACTCTGCGGGCCTCACGATCGCGATGGTAACCTGAATCCGAACCGCCGGGGACCGCACAAGGAGACCAGCATGAGCCACGAGACAGCGTTCACCATCGACTCGTCCAGCATCAAGTACGGCCCCGGTGCGACGCGCGAGGTTGGATACGACCTAAAAGCCCTCGGCGCGCAACGGGTGATGGTGGTCGTCGACCCGAACCTTCTGGAGAGCGATACGGTAGCCGTCGCCTTGGATTCCCTGCGCCGTGAAAGTCTCGACTTCGTAGTCTACGACAGGGTGCGGGTCGAGCCCAGCGACCTCTCCCTTCAGGCTGCCGCGGAATTCGCTGCGGCCGGTGATTTCGACGCGTATCTGGCCGTTGGCGGCGGCTCCACCATCGATACTGCCAAGGCCGCGAACCTGTACGCGACGTATCCGGCCGACTTCTACGACTACGTCAACGCCCCAATCGGGAAGGGCCTCCCGGTCCCGGGGTCGCTCAAGCCGCTGGTCGCCGTACCCACGACCGCCGGTTCGGGCAGCGAAGTCTCGGGCATGGCCATCTTCGGAGTTTCAGGGATGCAGGTCAAGACGGCCATCGGTCACCGTGCTCTCCGGCCGAACATGGGCATCATCGATCCCGACAACACCCGCACGGTGCCGCGTCTGGTGGCCGCCTGTGTGGCGCTCGACGTGCTGTGTCCGGCGATCGAGGGGCTGAGCGCCCTACCGTACACCAGCCGCCCCGCTCCAGAGACGCCAGGATCGCGCCCCACCTACCAAGGGGCGAATCCCATCAGCGACATCTGGTCGGGGCGTGCGGCCCAGATGTGTGTACAGTACCTGCCGCGTGTTCTCGCGGACCCAGATGATGACGAGGCGAGGGCTCAGATGATCCTTGCCTCCACGTATGGTTCCATCGGCTTCGGCAATTCCGGGACCACGCTGGCCCACGGTATGTCCTACCCTGTTTGCGGCATGGCCCGTGATTACTATCCCGACGGCTATCCCAACGATCATCCGATGATCCCCCACGGCATGGGGGTCGCCCTGATGTCTCCCGCGGCCTTTCGCTTCATGGGCCCCGCCAGTCCTCAAAGATTCCTCCTGGCCGCAGAACTGATGGGCGTGGACACCAAGGATGTGGACCCGGAGGAGGCAGGTGACGTGGTGGCATCCGCCGTTGTCGATTTCATGCGGAAGTGCGGGATGCCCAACGGCCTGAGAGCGGTCGGCTACACAGAAAACGACGTTGATAAGTTAGTGGAGGGAACGTTGCCCCAGCATCGGGTGATCAAGTTGTCTCCTCGCCCCGCGTCGGCCGACGACTTTCGGAGGATGTTCCTCGAGTCGATGACCCTCTGGTAGAACCCGGGACCGCTGCCTGGACCGCTGGGGTCATTGTCGCCATGAAACGGTCCCTGCGGAGGCCTGTCGGCTCTCTCAGTGACAGTGCTGGTGCCGGGGCGTTAGGGCTTGTTGAACTTGGCTGCTACGGGCTATCTGGCGTAGTGGCGACGCGGGCCCACGCTGACGACGTTCTAAGGTTCGGTCGGCTCTGCCGCGACTCGGCGAGCTGCAGCGCCCGAATTCCGATAGAGAAATGGCGCGGTCCAGAGGAAGGCACTGCCGATGAGCCACGCCACCGGGATCGAGATCCGCCCTGACAGCCAACCCAGAGCCGGTTGGCCCACTGCAGCGCCTGTGTCGCCGAAAAAGGCATCAAGCGACAGCACCGTGGCTCTTTGCGCGGAAGGGATGTAGTCGTTGATGTAGGAAGACCGGACTGGTCCCGAGACACCGGTGATGAGTCCCAGAACCAGCCAGAGCACGATCGCGATCATGGCGGGGACAAAACCCGACCTCACAAAGATGATGCCCACCAGGCCGATACACAGCGCCACGGCTGCTTCCATCCCCGCTGCAGTCGCGAGGACTCTCGGCGCCTCGCGTCTCTTCAACCCTTCCCTCATGACGCGCTTTACCAAGAAGTTGCCGACGATGCCGGTGAGCGAGAACGCCGCCGTAACCACCCCGAGCAGCCATATGTAGTTTCTGCCCAGGAGATCGAGGACGTACGGTTGCCAGGCGTAGAAGCCGTAGAAGAGGAATATCCCCGTGAATCCCGAGACCCAGAGCATCGGGCGGATCACAGGACTGCGCCAGCCGAACCGGGTCCCGGCCTGCATGATCTTTCGTGCTTCCGCCCCGAAGGTCGAGATTCGCAGGGGCCGTGGAGTGAAGCCGACGTCTCGCACCATGATCGCAACGATCACGAAGGCGACGGCAAGCAGCCCGGCTCTCGCGAGGTAGGGCAGCGACAAGTTGATCTGGCCAAGCAGCCCGCCCAGAAGCGAGCCGGTGAGCATGCCGCCACCGGAGGCCATCTGACCCCAGGCGAACACCCGGTCCTTGGGTTTGTCCCAGCCGGTGGCGTCGAGCGCGTCCACCATCCATGCGTCGACCGATCCGGTCTGGAATGTGAAGCCCAGCCCTAGGATGATGCTCGCTCCGATGAAGCCCCAGATGCCCAGGCCATAGTGGGGGGTCGCCACATACAGCAGGGTCGAGATCATCAGCGTGACCAAAGCCAGCAAGACGGAGGCCCGGCGCCCGATCGTGTCCGCCACTACCCCGGTCGGTACCTCGAACGCCATCTGACCCACCGTGAAGACCGCGTTCACGATCATCACCTGGAAGATGCCTAGGTGACCGTCGCGGATCAAGAAGATAGTGTTGATAGCCCAGATGAGGGAAGCGGCCAACGTGAAGAGAACATTGATGATCACGTAGCCGGTGACTACGTTTCGCGAGGAGTAGGAACGGGCTGAGGACGCCGACATGCCCCTCCGGTACCCATCCCCACGCTGGTTCATGCGCGGCCGTTTGTCTCGACGCCGGTCCGTGGGTAGCGGTCTGCACCGGCGGCGGTTGATGCCTTTCGGCACCCATCCCAGCAGACGGGCCTACATGGACGGCGAGGCTTGATTCTCCAGATAAGGGCTGAGCGCGGCCTCAGCCTCTTGGAGGCGCTGGTCGGCTGCCCACTGCGCGTCCACCAAAGCCAGCAAGGAAGCCTGATTCCCACTCTGCACCGCGTCGATCAAATACCCCAGGATCTTGACCTCGTCTCCGAAGGCTTCAACCAACTGTACGTGCTTCTGAGTTATGCTCGCCGGCGGCGTGAACTGCTTCAACGCCAGCCAGGCCGTGCGCACCTGGACTTCATATGCCCGAGCCAGAGCGATGTAGTCTTGCGGCGTCTTCGCCTGCTCCCGGTGGACATAGAGAGCTCCGACATCTATCGGGTCGAAATATGTCTTCACCCAGTCTTCAAGTGCGGCTCTGTAGCCAGTGTCTTCTTGCGCGGCCTGCGCCGCCGCTTGCCCGGCCAGGTTGGCCGTGGTGAGGGTCGTAATGACCGGCTGGGTCGAACCGCAGCCCGCGAGGCTCAAGAGCGCACCGGTGAGCACGAGCATGGTCACCACTGGTGCCACGCACAGCCACCTTTTCATCGCGGGCCCCCTTCCTGAGCACATTCAAGACCACGGTATCGCTGTCCCTTCACTTCTTTTCGGGAAGCAGAGCGGCGAACTTTAGCGTCTTGTCCAGCCGGGGCGATAGGTGGCGCCGAACGGCTGCCATAGTGCGGCAGGACCCGGGGGTAGCGCCCCAAACCCCGAGCGGAGGCTAAGCCACACATTGATTCGGTTGGCACGTATCATCCTGGGACTCGCGGTGGGGATATCGGCGCTTGGAGGCGGAGTCTATGCGCTGGCCGGGGCCAAGTCCATCCCCTGGGAGTGGCTCAGAGGTCGCTACGTCCTTCTATACTGTCTCACCGCCAAGGGGACGAAGATCACGACGATCGCCGCCACCCAGATGATCACCTGCCAAAGGTAGTGCCACGAAGGCTGCGCGCTGAACAGGGCGCGGGCCGCACTAACCGTCACCGACACCGGTTGCACTTTCGCGAACGCCTGGAGCCATCCCGGCATGGTGCTGATGGGCACGAACGCCGAGCTAGCGAACACCAACGGGAAGATGGGGATGAATCCCGCCACCTGCGCAGTCTCTGGGTCTTTGACGGCCAGTCCGATCGTGGCGTAGACCCAGGAGAACGCATATCCGAAGGCCAGCACGATGAGGACGCCGAGGAAGTCTGCGGCTGGAGTGCCATGAAAGCGGAAGCCCACCAGCGTTCCTACGATCAGCATCAGGGCTACGACCATGACGTTCCGCAGCAAGTCGGCGTTGGTGCGCCCGGCGAGAACGGCGGAGCGGGCTATAGGTAAGGTCCGCATGCGGTCGATGATGCCGCCCTTGAGGTCGTAGGCCAGGCCGATGGAGGTGGACGCGCCGCCGAAGAGCGCCGTCTGCACGAAGATCCCTGGCATGAGGTAGTTGACGTACTGTCCCCCGGGGACCTGGATGGCGCCGCCGAACACATAGCGGAAGAGCAACACGAACATGACCGGCTGGATGGTGGAGAACACCAGCAACTGGGGCACGCGATACAGGTGCATCACGTTGCGTTTTGTGACCGCGAGGATGTCGCTGAGGGCCACCAGGGGCGAAAAGGGCCGGGCGCCCTGGATTCGGGGCCGCGATGAAGTCCGTGCTGTTGCCGGATCGATCATGCCGCCCTCCTTCTCCCGCGCCGACGACGACCCGCCGACGGCACCGGCGGCGCGCCGGCCACGTCCGTGGCGGCGTGGCCGGTGACTGCCAGGAATACGTCGTCGAGGGACGGCCGATGCAGTGAAATGTCCTCGAGCGCGATGCCGGCCTCGTCCAGGCGGCGGGCCGCCACCATGAGCGTGAGGGCGCCCTCACGGGTGGGCACCGAGATGCGCCGCTGTGCGACATCGACTAGGGGGGCGGTCCCTGGGTCGAGGTTCGACATGATCTCCGTCGCCTGTTCGAAGGAGGAACTCTTTCCTACCTCGATCTCGAGACGGTCGCCGCCCAAACGGTCCTTGAGTTCGCTGGAGGTGCCTTCCGCGATCACCTTGCCGGCGTCCATCACCACGATCCTGTGGGCGAGGCGGTCTGCCTCGTCGAGGTACTGGGTGGTCAGTAGCACGGTGGTCCCGTCGGTGACCAACCCCTCGATGAACTGCCACAGGTCGATGCGGGAGCGCGGGTCCAGCCCCGTGGTCGGCTCGTCCAGTATGAGGACGGGGGGCCTAGCCACGAGGCTTGCGCCAACGTCGAGGCGGCGCCGCATGCCGCCGGAGTACGTCTTCACCAGCCGGTTGCCGGCCTCCGCGAGGTCGAATAGCTCGAGAACTTCCTGGGCCCTGGTGTGGCGCACCGGCTTGGTGAGGTGGTATAGATGCCCCACCAACTCCAGGTTTTCACGGCCGGTCAGATTCTCGTCCACAGCCGCGAATTGGCCGGCCAATCCGATCACCGATCGGAGGGCATTCGCTTGCTTGACCACATCGTAGCCTGCGACGCGCGCCCAGCCCGCGTCGGGTTTGAGCAGAGTGGCAAGCACACGCACCAGTGTGGTCTTTCCCGCCCCGTTGGGCCCGAGCAGCGCCAAAACCTTGCCGGTCTCCGCAATCAGATCCACCCCAGCCAGTGCCAAGGTCTGGCCGAAGGCCTTCCTCACTCCCTGAGCCTCGATCATCACATCCACGGTGATAGCACCCCCAGTTATGAAACAGAACGGTAGCGTTCCTGAGTAGACGTGGTAACGAGACGATCTCTTACTCGTACGATCTCTTGCCCGCTCACTCTCTTACCCACTCACGGCTTCGGTGTAAGCGTCCGAGTGAAGAAAAGCGAAGCGACCGGAAGCCGCCCAACCGGCGCGGTCTGGGTTGGTACACTGGGCCGATGGAACCGATCGCCCAGACGACCGAACGGCACCACGACGTGGACTGGCTGCGCAGCCTGGTGATTAAGCGAACCGCTGTTACCCGGTTACTTTTTGGATTGCGGTTACGCAGGGCGGGTGCCGGGAAGAAAGCGCTAGCGGGGGTTTGATCCCGAGCGTGCGCGCGTGGGTCTGCGGGCCTCGGACTGAAAAAGGAGTGTCATGCTGTACCGTTCATTTGGCCGCACCGGCGAAGAGGTGTCCATCTTGGGCTTTGGCTGCATGCGCCTGCCGATCCTGGAGGGCAAGCGTGACCATATCGACGTGCCGCTCGCGACACGGATGCTGCACTACGCTGTCGACCACGGGGTCAATTACGTCGACACCGCCTTCCCCTACCACGGAACCTCCTTCCAGGCTCCGGGTATGAGCGAGACCTTCGTGGGGGAGGCACTTGCCGGCGGTTACCGCGACCGGGTAATACTCGCCACCAAGCTGCCGCCTTGGGTGGTGGAGACACGGGCCGATATGGATTCCGTGCTCGCCGGTCAGCTGGAAAGACTCCGCACCGATCACGTGGATTGTTATCTCCTGCACGGCCTCCACGAAGCCACCTGGCAGAAGATGCGCGACGTGGGCGCGCTCGAGTTCCTGGACGCCGCGCTCGCCGACGGCAGGATCCGTTATGCCGGGTTCTCCTTCCACGACAAGGTGCCGCTGTTCAAGAAGATCGTGGACTCTTACGACTGGGCGTTCTGCCAAATGCAGTACAACTACATGGACGAACAATACCAGGCCGGTCTCGAGGGTCTGCGCTACGCGTCGGACCGCGGCATCGGAGTGGTGGTGATGGAGCCGCTCAAAGGTGGTCGCCTCGCCGGGCGTGTTCCTGCCGAGATACAAGCTTTGTGGGACGAAGCCACCGTGAAACGCTCGCCGTCGGACTGGGCCCTTCGTTATGTGTGGAACGACCCCGGGGTTTCGACGGTGCTGAGCGGCATGGGTGCCATGGAGCAGGTGGTCGCGAACGTCGCGGCGACCGAAGGAGCGATGCCGGGATCGCTCACCGCCGACGAGTTGCGGCTCATCGGGAAGGTGCGAGAGGCCTACAGGGCAAGGACAGTGGTGGACTGCACCGCCTGTGGATACTGTCTGCCCTGTCCGTCGGGCATCAACATCCCGGTGGTGCTCGGGGAGCTCAACGACGCTTCCCTGTTCGACGACTTCACCGCGGAGAAGGCCTCCTATCAGATCGGGTTGGAGCTCAAGACGAGCACCAAGGCGTCCAGCTGCACGCGGTGCGGGCAGTGTGAGGAGGCGTGCCCGCAGAACGTGCCGGTGGCCGACAAACTCGAGGACGCCGTTCGACTCTTCGAGTAGATCTCGCGCGCGAACATCTGTGGTCCTCGCGTCGCGTTTCCCTCTCCACTCGTTCCGGGCGCGTCTCATGCGATAGCATGGAACCGTGAGAACTTGGCCGTGGGTGAGCTTTGATGCCGGTCGGGGGCGGGTTCCGATTGCGGAAAAGCGGGTCGTTCGGGAGGTCGATCCTCAAGCCTAGACAAGGATGGTGACCGTGGACCAGTACGTAGGGGCGCCGCAACGCTTGAAAGACAAGGTGGCGATCGTCACCGGGGGCGGGGGGACCAACAGTATCGGCCGGGCTATCTGCCTGCGCTACGGCGCCGAGGGTGCCAAAGTGGCAGTGCTGGACGTCAACGCGGCCGGCGCGGCCCGGGTGGCCGACGAGGTCAAAGCGGCCGGCGGGGACGCGATCGCGATCGCCTGCGACATAACCGACCTGGCTCAATGCGAGGCGGCTGCCAAACAGGTGGCTGTCGCGTGGAACGGGCGGATCGACATCCTGGTGAATAACGCGGCCTTTTTCGGGACCATGGGCGCCTGGAAGCCCTTCAACAAATGGTCTGTGGAGGAGTGGGACAACATGCAGTCCGTGAATGTGCGGGGTATGTGGTTCATGGTGAGGGCCGTCTTCCCCTATATGAAGGAGCAGAAGTACGGCAAAGTCATCAATCTCAGCTCCTCGACCTTCTTTGAGGGCGTGCCCGGGTTCATACACTACACCTCGAGTAAAGGTGGAGTGATCGGATTCACCAGATCGATCGGCAAAGAACTGGGCGAATTCGGCATTCGGGTGAACGCTCTGGCGCCTGGCTTCACCCTGTCCGACGCTCAGCTTGAGTTGACCAAAGACGCTCAGGCCTGGTACGAAGTCAACCGCGACAAGCAGGCCATCAAGGAACGCAACGAGGTACCCGCAGATCTCGCCGGACCGGCTTTCTTCCTAGCCTCTGAGGACAGCGATTTCATGAGTTGCCAGACCGTCCTGGTCGACGGTGGCCTGAACATGCACTAAAGCGGCGGCTACCGCGGGTCTGTCCGCGAGGCGGACAGACCCGCCGGGGGTCCATGGTGGAGTCGTTCATCAGGAAAGCAGCGTCGCGCGACGACGTGCGAGAGTTGGTCCGGCTGGCTTGGGCGTATGGCGGCACGGATAACGACGCCGATGTCGCAATGGAACTGGAAGCTGTCGCGAGACGGCTCCGGGCCGGGGGCAAGTGGCATGATCTTGACTATATGCTCAATCTTCCGGCCAACCGCGGGATAGCTACGGTGGTCTCCGCAGTGGTTGACCAGTTGATCGCTGGTCGAGCGCATGTGGGGCCAGCGGTGGTCCAGGTTGCCCGTCCCGGGAGCAGAGAGGCTAAGCTGCGGGCGATCCGCGTGCTCGATGGGATCGGCGAGCCACGCCTTGCAGCGGAGTTGCGTAGTCGGCTCCAGGACCGGCTCGTAACGGTCGCCCCGGTGGCCCAGCCTTGGTCTCAGGGTCCATATGCCGGCTCCGCGCCGCCCGGCTATGCCGGCTCCGCGCCGCCCGGCTACGCCGGTGGTTTCTTCGTGGCGTCCGCGAGCGCCCCGGCAGATCAAGAGTACACGGCCCCATACGCGCCGCCCGCTTATCCGGCCCGGGTTGCCATGCCGTACCCGGTCAGTCCAGTGGCGGGCTACCCCGTGTACCCGCTGGTGCAATACCCGGTGGCCTGTCGGGGGCGCGCCCCAGTGCCGGCAAGGGACCCCTAGCCGCGTTCATCGTCTCGCTGATTAGCCTCGTCGTACTGCCGCTTGTCGCCAGCGTCTCCTGGGGGACATGGTCCACGTCGGGTGGGGCTGCCTTCGGGTTTCGGTATCCACACGAGTTGATTGTAGGCCTTGTCTGTCTGGTTCTGGCGATTCCGGGCCCGATCATCTACTGGTGGATCTTTCGGAGGTCGCGTGGATTCTCCGGGCACGGTCTTGCCACGGCGGCGTTGATCATGGGGATCCTTTGCTTTTTGAGACTGGCGTTCAATCTCGGCATCGAATGGGCTGTCGTGCCGGCGGTACTGTCTCCGGGCCTCACGCCCATCGGTCCGTTTTAGCCGAGCCTCCCCGATTGCGCGCACCTCCCAGGGGTAGGGCCTCGCGCCGCCTGGCCGGCGTCGTTACTCGGAAACCTCGAGCAGGTCGAAACCAGTGCCCGGGTCCGTCTTTCGCACGGCCCGGGTGCCAAGGATCTCGACCAGGACGACCTCGCCCACCAGCCACGTCTTCAGCCCGGCCCGGGTGCAGCCCACCGTAGCCCCGCCTTCCCTGCCGGAGGCGGCGTGCATGTGCAGCAGAGGCACGCCAGCCTCGTTCGGGAAGATAGTGCCCACCGCGAATGCCTCGTGGATTCCCCCGAGGGTGTAAACCAGGGGGTGACGGCGTCCTCGCGCTCGGCATCTGGGCCGACCACCACCTGACTGTCGCTTGCCACTCCGCCGACATAGTAGGCAAGAGCCCGGGTGATTCCATGCTCCCGGGCGAACGCTTCCAGCGTGTCGTTGAGTATCTCGCCGTCCTCCAGTCGCAGTACGAACACGCGGCCGATACTACCTTCGCTGTATTTCAAGACGCCTCCATGACTTTGGGAAACCGACAAGGTTTAGCGATCGAGAAGCATGCGTACATAGTACCCACGAGTCCCGAGAGACGTAGCGCGTCTTCCGGAGAGTCCAGAAGGGCTGGTGTGGAGGAAACCCGGAAACAAAACACCGGGAAAGTACCGTGAAACACCATGCAGATGGGCCTCGATGGCGGAGGTATGCGGGTCACTTGGGGCTCGTACTTTTGTTTGAGGGCCGATCTGGGTACAGGGCCATCACTCGTTTGTGCGAAGCTCGACAACTCGAGGAGGTCTTGTGATGGGCAGGTATGAGTGTGGTTCGTGCGGTTGCGTCTACGACGAGGACGCGGGCGACGCAAGTCAAGATGTCTCTCCGGGGACGCCTTTCGAAGACCTGCCAAACGAGTGGTTGTGCCCGGAGTGCGGCTCGACCCAGGACGTATTCGAAGAGCAGGAAGAGTAAGCAAGTCTGGCGATTCTCGTAGAACCATCTGGGCCGATCTGCCAGGTGGTAATTTTCAAAGGCTTTTGGGGGCGGTCGCCGCTAAGGCGGGGCCGCCCTTACAACTCGTTTCAGAATGACGCTTTGCTGTCAGGGCGCGGACAAGCTGGCGCCGACTCTTGTGCTCTGCAGGGGGAGACGCCGGCAAGCAGCTCTATCCGCTCTCGAACGAGATCAAGGTTGGGATTGCCTAGGCTAGCCCGACCAGCAGTGAAATCACCACGCTTCCGAAGACGACCCACATGATGTCCACCTTAAGCCGCAGCGCGACGAAGGCAGCCACCGCCAGCACGATCGTCCATATCTGCCAGCCTACGTTCAGACCTAGGCGCACTGTCACCGCCAGCAGCAGCCCGACGAACGAGAGTAGGATGCCGGCGATGGCTCTGTTGAAATAGCGGTTGCGCCTGAGGCGGTCGAAGTAGGGTGCCACGAACACAAGCACGACGAACGAGGGCAGGAATATGCAG
>CAVVNF010000019.1:0-248872 GCA_963749535.1 uncultured Thermoleophilia bacterium
GTTAAGCGCCCGGGACAGGAAGGCCACCTCGGAGGCGGCGTTCATAGCGTCACTCCAAGAAGAACGTCATAGCGGGCAAGGTTAGGAATCTCCACGGCCACGTCTCCACCGCGCAGGCGCTTGCTGGCCTCTCGGGACTCAACGAGGGCCCGGGCGTGATCGGGGTCGATGACCACATCGGCGGGAACGTAGCTGCGCAGGTGACTCGCGATCTCTTTGCCTTCGAGATAGACGAAGACCGAGGAGAGCGAGAGCCGGATCTGCACCCGACGCCCGACGAGGCCGGGAGGCACCGAATAGTCGGCGCCGGCCACCCGGACAAAGGCGTCTTTCGAGACCCGGGTCTCATCTGCTGGTCGGTCTGGGGAAGCGGACCGGGGAGCGGAGCGAGATAACCCTTCTCCACCAGATAGGCATCGGCCACGCGGGCTCCGAGGCGCCGGGGCGAGCGGCGATAGGCGATCTCTTTAGCCCAGGCGTCATGCTGGGCCTGCAGGTCCTCGAGGCTTCCGAAGGTCCGCAGGGGCAGGAAGGAGGTCTCGAGATATCCGACGGTGCGCTCCACAGATCCCTTGGAGGTGGGCCGGCGCGGGGCAAGGATCACCGGTTTCGTCCGCAGAGCCCCGAAAAGGGCGGCGGCTTCGGGGTGAAGGCGGGAGCGGTGCCCGGGGACGCGCACCACCATGGAGCTGTCGTTATCGAGTACCAGGCGGGAAGGCACTCCGCCCAGACGAGAAAGGCAGCCGAGAAGCGCGGGCAGAAAGTCATGAAGGGTCTTGCGGTACGTGAAGAAGGCGGCATGGGCGGCAGAGTGAGGCAGGGTGACGACAAGAGCATAGACCTTGGCCTCTATCCCTTCTCGAAGCGACAGCCTCACCGGCAGGTGCCACCAATCCACCTGGGCGATCTCCCCGGGCAGATAGCTCGTGCGCTGGTAGGCGCGAGCCGCCAGGAACTGAGGACGGACATCGGCCACGAAGTCCTTAAGGATGGTGATGCCGCCGCCATAGCCCTGGGCCTGCAGCCTCTCGCGGATCACGGTCGCTCGCACCGTGGCGTCCTCGCGGAGCATGGCCAGGATGGCCTCCCGATGCGGATCAAGAAGCGAGGAGCGTTTCGCTCGCTCATAGACGGGCGGCTCCGGCAGCGAAAGAAGCCGATGCACTGTCGTTCGGCTCATGCCCAGCTTCTCGGCTGCCGCTTTCTTGCTCACTCCCTCGCGTTCACACGGATGCTTCAACTCAGCCCAATCATGCACGCTATACACCTTCCTCCTGCCGCCGCTTCCTTGGCAGCAGGTTCGTCGAAAACCGAGCACACCTCAAGGAGTGTTCAGATTTCAACCGGCGGAATGTGTCCATTATTCAGGCGGCGATGACACTAGCGCTCCTGCCATTGTCCTCGTGGTCCAGCGGAGGCTATTGACGAGATGGCGAATCTCCTCGCCGGCGCGTCCCCGGGCCCTACGGCTGGAGAACTGGGCGCGCGTGAGAGGGGTCCGATTTGCCGTCCAATTGCCGTCCACTTTTCCACAACCTTCTGCTGATGCGTCCGCTCACGAGTGAGTGCGAGTGGTCATGAGACCATGCCAAATGATGGTGCTATGCAGGCGTTAGCTGCCGCCCGATGACCACGAGCCGACACATTGAGACACCGGGGCACACGGGGATGGCGAAGCTGCAAAACCCGCTACTCGGGTTCAATTCCGGTCGTTGCCTCCTAACGAACGTCAGGCCGAACCATGAGACCCGCCAACGGACGATGGCCGCTTCTACCCTTTCCTCACGCTCACGAAAGCTTGGGCCGTGGTGGTCCTGTCTCGTGCTGTTGCTCAGCCACTGAGGCCGCGGACCGATCCACCGCCGCGGTTCCAGCCGAAGCCGGTTGTGCGACTGCCCGGATAGGCTCGCGAGGCCTGCTCCTGGCGTGCTTGGAGGACAAGCTCACCAAGATTTCCTATGAGCCGGGAGAAGTCAGACGGTGTGTTCAACCAGCGGAGCAGCGAGGCGGTGCTGGCTTTCGGGAAGGTCGAAGATCTCGCCCGCAACGGCATCACCACGAATGTTGTCTGGACGGCCGCCGCGGGTGCGATGGCACCCACGCCAGGGAAATCAGCGCCCGGAGACCGCGTGAAGATAGACCTCACGCGCCAGATCGTCATGCTCATCGACAACGACCAGGTGGTCAAGAACATCCCCATCGCCAGCGGGGGGAACGGCCTGGAGACGCCAACGGGTACCTACGCCATCTACAGCGAGCTGCCTTACTGGCGCAAGAGCGCGTTGGGAAAGCTCTATCGCTCCGCCTATTTCCACGAAGCCTACGCATCCCTGGCTCGTATTCGTTGCCGGTCTATCCGGCCAGCCATGGCTGCGTCCGCGTGACTCTGACCTCGATGGACGCCTTGTATCCGCGGCTCACGTACGGGATGCGGGTTGATCTGTACTATTGAGCGGGTGCTCGGGCTTGCTTGTCGCTGGACCCGGCTGTATCATTCCGGCCCTGACGGGCGCTTAGCTCAGGGGGAGAGCGCTTCCTTGACGCGGAAGAGGCCGTAGGTTCAAATCCTACAGCGCCCACTACTCACAGGGGAGTCCTCGCCAGAGGGCTCCTTTTGTCGTGATTCCGGAAATACAAATCCTGGCCTCCTTGGCGGAGAATGACGAGGAGACACGCGCTTTGCCGGAAGTAGAACGGTTAGCTGAAACAGCAGGGCCCGGTGTGCATCTGTATGTTGTCTTCGTGGGGGATTAGCCGGGAGGGAGTATCCACTTTCCACTGGTCTTGATCGACTTGGCCGCGAGCCGTGTGTCGCAAACAAGCTTCTTGGGTACCGCGGCTAGCAGAGTTCGAAAGTGACTCAGAGGAGGCCGCGTGAACAAGAAGCGCAAAGTGGCGCTCAGGAAGCATCGCAAGAAGACCGGCAAGAAGATCTCCATCCGCCACCAATAACCGGCTGTCCGGGCCGCGGTACCGGCGACGGGGCGGCATCGACCTGCTGATATACTGAGGGCCCGCCGGGCTCAAGCGGCCGGTCCGCCTCAGCCCACGGGCTCTGACCATCCGAGATCCATGTGAGGGTTCATGAAGGTCTTGCTCCCGGACGGCTCCGGACTGGAGATGGATGACGGCGCCACCGCGCTCGACGTAGCCGAGAAGATCGGCCCGCGGCTCGCCAAAGCTGCTGTGGCGGCAAAAGTCAACGATCGAACCGTTGATGTCGCCACCCCTCTTCACGACGGGGACCAGGTGGGCATCCTGACGGTCGCTTCGGACGAGGGCCTGGGGGTGGTACGCCACTCGGCGGCGCACGTCATGGCCGAGGCTGCGGTCCACCTCTATCCAGGGACCAAGGTAGCCATCGGCCCGTCTATCAAGGACGGCTTCTACTACGACTTCGAATTCCCGAAGCCCGTCGGTGAGGACGATCTAGCCGCCATCACCAAAGAGATAGAGCGGCTCGTCGCCACTGGGGCCGGTTTTCAGCGGCGGGAAGTGTCGAAGGAAGAGGCGCTGGAGCTATTTGCCGACCAGCCATACAAGCTCGAACTCATCCGTGATCTGCCGGTGGGGGAGACCATCAGCGTCTATCGGCAGGGCGATTTCCTCGATCTTTGCCGGGGTCCTCACGTGCCCGACACAAGCCGGATCGGCGCGGTCGCGCTGCTTTCGGTGGCCGGAGCGTATTGGAGGGGCAGCAGCGACAACATGATGCTTACCCGCATCTACGGCACCGCCTTCGCAGGCAGGAAGGAACTGGCCGAGTACCTGGAGCGCATGGAGATGGCCCGGCAACGCGACCACCGCAAGCTGGGACGCGAGTTGGGGCTGTTCAGCTTCCACGACGAAGGTCCCGGCTTCCCGTTCTTCCACCCGAAGGGGATGCGGGTGATCAACGCCTTGCTCGACTATTGGCGGCGTGAGCACGTGGCGGCAGGCTACGAGGAGACCAAGACCCCGATCATGCTGGAGCGCACGCTCTGGGAGCGGTCGGGGCACTGGGACAATTACAAGGACAACATGTACTTCACCCGCATCGATGATGTCGACTTCGCGATCAAGCCGATGAACTGCCCCGGCGGCATCCTCATCTACAAGACCGACCAGCATTCGTACCGAGACCTTCCTCTGCGCATGGCGGAACTGGGCCTGGTCCACAGGCACGAGATGTCCGGAGTGCTTCACGGTCTCTTCCGGGTGAGGCTCTTCACTCAGGACGATGCTCACATCTACTGCCTGCCCGGGCAGGTCGAGGACGAGGTCCTCGGGGTGATCGAGCTGGTGCGCCGGATGTATCGCACCTTCGGCTTTGAGCGCGTCCACGTGGAGCTATCCACCAAGCCCGACAAATCTATCGGCAGCGATGAGATGTGGGCGACCGCCGAGAGCGCCTTGGCTGCTGCGCTCCACCGCGCCGAACTGGACTACACCTTGAATCCCGGGGATGGCGCTTTCTACGGGCCCAAGATCGACTTCCACATCGAGGACGTCATGGGCCGCACCTGGCAATGCGCGACGTGCCAGTTGGATTTCGCCATGCCCGAGCGGCTGGATCTGGAGTATGTGGGCGAGGACAATCAGCGTCACCGTCCGGTCATGATCCACCGTACGGTCCTGGGCAGCGTGGAGCGGTTCCTGGCCATCTTGATCGAGCACTACGGAGGCGCGTTGCCATCATGGCTGGCTCCGGTCCAGGCGGTCGTGATCGCGGTCGCCGACCGGCACGTCGGCTATGCGCGAGAGGTGCAAGTCGCACTCGGCCGCGCCGGCCTGAGGGCAGAAGTGGACGAGCGCGCGGAGTCCGTTTCGAAGAAGATCAGAGACGGCGAGATGCTCAAGGTCCCTTTCATGTTGGTCGTAGGCGACAAGGAGATCGAGTCGCGGGGGGTCACTCTGCGGACTCGCGGTCAGAAGGAGACGGAACCCCTTGGCCTGGAAGCCTTGGTGGAACGATTGAGCGCAGCCTGCCGTCCGCCCGACACGCCCTGAGAGCTGAAGCCTGTTCGCCGGCCGGCTTGGGAGCCGCGAGGTGACGCAGGCCCAGCCTGCTCTGTACGCGGGGCGGGCTTGAGCGCTACCTGCAGTTAGGCTATACTCCGGCGAAGCATAAAGAGGAAGCCACCCTTCCCACCTCGTGCCTGACGGCGCTGAGGTCAAGCCATAGAAGCCCGCGGCCCGCATTCTGGCCGGGGCTGCAGCATGGGAGAGCGGTGGTGGCACCGCTTTTTGCGTTCTCATGAGTAGTGACTATCCGGTAGCACCGGGGGAGGTGCAGGGCTAATAGCCGACATCGTTCGCATCAATGAGAAGATCCGTGCCGACCAGGTCCGTTTGATCGGGCCGGATGGGGAGCAGGTGGGGATCGTCAGTACGTCGGAAGCCTTGGCTTACGCGGACAGATTGAACCTCGACCTGGTCGAAGTGGCGCCGATGGCCACTCCGCCGGTCTGCAAAGTGATGGACTATGGCAAGTATAGGTACGAGCAGGAGCAGAAGGCGAAGGAAGCGCGGAAGCGCCAGACGACCATCAGCATCAAAGAGATCAAGCTGAGGCCGAAGATCGACGACCACGACTTCGAAACCAAGAAGGGGCACGTCGAGCGCTTCCTCAAAAAGGGAGACAAGGTAAAGCTTACGATCATGTTCCGGGGGAGAGAGTTGGTGCACCCCCACCTGGGTGAGCGGCTCCTCCGTCGGATGGCGGCAGATCTTGCGGACATCAGCGACATCGAGTCGGAGCCTAATCTCGACGGCCGCAACATGGTCATGATGCTGGGGCCCAAGCGGGGATAACCCGGTGGGGGTCAGGCTTTGTCTGATCGCCTGTCGACATGTAGAAGATCGCCGACCGCCTTTGCCCCACTGCGGCGCAACGAAGACGGTTGCTGAAAAGGCGTTGCCCGAGCGCCGGAGTAAAAAGAGAAGGGGAGCCACAATGGCCAAAATGAAGACACACAGAGGGACCAAGAAGAGGATCAAGCTGACCGCGACGGGCAAGGTCATGCGGCGCCGTGCTTTTTCCAGCCATCTGCTTACCAAGAAATCTGCCAACCGCAAGCGCAAGATGCGCAAGTCTGCGGTCATGGATTCGAGAGACACCTCTCGCATCTGTGATCTTCTGGGACGTTAGGAGGCCAGGCGATGCCAAGGGTAAAGAGGAGCATCAGCGCCCAGAAGAAACGACGCAAGGCTTTAGGAGAAGCTAAGGGTTATTGGGGGCTCAAGAGCTCGACATATCGTCGCGCGAAAGAGCAGCTCATCAAGTCCGGCACATATGCCTACCGCGATCGCCGGGCCCGCAAGCGCGAATTCCGCCGTCTTTGGATCACACGCATCAATGCGGGCGCTCGCG
Source organism: uncultured Thermoleophilia bacterium (assembly GCA_963749535.1). Lineage (GTDB taxonomy): Bacteria > Actinomycetota > Thermoleophilia > RBG-16-64-13 > RBG-16-64-13 > Chersky-299. The sequence continues at coordinate 6,353 of CAVVNF010000019.1, forward strand.
AGTACGGCATGAGCTACAACCAGTTCATCCACGGGCTGAAGCAGGCGGAGATCGAGATCGACCGCAAGGTGCTTGCCGACCTGGTGGTGCGCGAGCCGGAAGTGTTTGCGCAGATCGCTGCTCGCGCGAAGGAAGCCCTCGCCGCCGGCTAGGGGCGAGGCGCCCACTTTTCTTTGCAGCCCTATGGCGACTGAGAGGCCGAGGTGATCCGCCATATCGCAGGGCGGCAGAACCATAGCGTCAAACTTGCCCGGAAGCTGCAGCAGAAGAAACATCGGCGCGAGCGTGGTTGGCTGCTTGGAGAAGGTCTCGACCTTCTTCAGGTAGCGTACGAAGCCGACGCCAAGATCTTGGAGGTCCTCATCCGTGAGGACCTCTTTTCGCGTCTGCCTAGGACCCTGACTGATGCCGCGGAAGCGGGGCGCCTGGACATCGGCGTGTGCGACCAGGAGACGCTGGCTGCGGCAAGCTCGCTCGGAGGCGCCGCCGATGTTCTTTTCGTCACGAGCGAGCCGTCGTGGAACCTGTCCGACCTCGCACTCGATGAGTCCGTTGTGCTCTACCTCGACGAGGTGGGGGACCCGGGAAATGTGGGCACGCTCATCCGAAGTGCGGTGGCTTTCGGCCTCGGCGGAGTGATCACCGCGCCTCGCACCGCGGACCCTTACGGTTCAAAGGCGATGCGAGCGGGCATGGGGGCTCAATTCTTGTGCAAGATCGTTTCGGAAGTGTCCCCGGAGGATCTCCAATCGCGGCTGGCGGCCGAGCAGTCCCGGGGTGGCCGCCAGGTGTCGGTGCTTGTAGCCGACGCCCACGGGGGCACAGACGCGAGGCTGCTGGCGCAGCCAAGCGAGGCAGGGGGTAGTTCTCGTCCTGGGGGCCGAGAGGGCAGGACCGGGAGAACCTTGGGAGCCATTCCCGAGGGTCACCATCCCTCAGGTCAGCTTTGACTCGTTGAACGTTGCCATGGCGGGGACCGTGCTGCTCTACGAGTTGGCACGGGCTCGGATTGGTAATCGGCAGGCCGGTTAGCTAGGATAGACTGCTCGAAAGGAGGAGCCATAATCCCCAGAGACGCCATCCTCGATCAGATCTCGCGGCCGGACCTCCGGTCTATCTTCACCGGCGGCCTAGCCGGTATCGCTGCGGCCGGCGATCTTGCCGCCCTCGAAGCAGCTCGGGTCAAGTATCTCGGCAGAAAGGCCGAGCTGGTCTTGCTTCTGCGCAGCATCCCAGAGTTGCCGGTCGAGGAACGCCCGGAAGTGGGCCGGTGGGGAAACTTGGTGCGCAAACAGCTGGAAGCGGCGTTTGAGGCCCGGCACAGCGAGTTAGAGACTCAGGAGCTGGTTCTCGGGCTGGAGCGCCAGAAGCTCGACGTGACCCTCCCGGGACGCGCTTCCCCGCTCGGGCGTCTCCATCTGGTCACGCAGACGCGGCGCGAGATCGAGGACATCTTCGTCGGCATGGGCTACCAGATCGCCGAAGGTCCGGAGATCGAGACCGAATACTACAACTTCGAGGCGCTCAATACCCCGGCCGATCACCCGGCGCGTTCTCTGCACGACACCTTCTTCGTGGGCGGGAATGTGCTGCTGCGGACGCACACGTCCCCGGTGCAGGTGCGGGTCATGGAGAAGCAGGCTCCACCGGTGCGCATCATCTGTCCAGGCAGGGCCTATCGCCGGGATTCGGACGCTACGCATACGCCCATGTTCCATCAAGTAGAGGGCCTGGTCGTCGACGAGCGCGTCACCCTCGCCGACCTGAAGGGCACGCTCGAGACTTTCGCTAAGGCCATGTTTGGGGTCCAGCGGCAGGTCAGGCTTCGTCCCCACTACTTCCCCTTCACCGAGCCCTCGGTGGAAGTGGACGTGTCGTGCATGATGTGCGACGGCGCCGGCTGCCGGTTGTGCAAGCGGAGCGGCTGGCTGGAGATCTTGGGGGCGGGGATGGTAGACCCGAACGTGTTCCGTTTCGTCGACTACGATCCCGAGCGTTACACCGGGTTCGCGTTCGGCATGGGCATCGAGAGGATAGCCATGCTGAAGCACGGTGCGAACGACCTCCGGCTCTTCTTTGAGAACGATCTTCGCTTCCTTCGCCAGTTCTAACCTGGAGTCGCCATGAAAGCCCCGTTATCCTGGCTGCGCGAATATGTCTCCATCGAGATCCCGGTCGAGGAACTGGCCTCGAGGCTCGCTCTCACCGGTACCGAGGTCGAGCGCGTCGCGCACGTTGGGGTCGCTGGAGATGAACACAACCTCGAGCACTTCATCGTTGGGAAAGTCCTGGACTGCTCCAAGCATCCCGACGCCGACAAGCTTTCGGTATGCGTCGTCGACGTGGGGGAAGACACCCCGCGCACCATCGTGTGTGGAGCTCCGAACGTAAGAGCGGGTATCACTGTGGCGGTCGTTCTTCCGGGCGGCACGATGGCGGATGGCACCAGGATCAAGGATGCCAAGCTGAGGGGTGTGGCCTCGGCGGGAATGATCCTGTCGGAAGCCGAGTTGGGCTATGCGCCTAAGAGCGGGGGCATCGTGGAGCTTCCCGATGAGTGGCTTGTGGGCGACCTCCTGGCCGACTATCTGCCCCTGTCCGAAGATGTTCTCGAGCTCGAGATCACGCCGAACCGGCCAGACTGTCTCTCGGTGCGTGGGCTGGCCCGTGAGATTGCTGCGGTGACGGAGATGCCGTTTGAAGAAGACGTCTGCTACCCGCTTACCTGGGGCGAGCACACGGTGGATGAGGACATATCGGTGGAAGTCTGGGACCCCGACTTGTGCCCGCGATACGCAGCGCGGGTCATCAAGGGGATAAGGATCGGCGAATCTCCCACCTGGCTCAAGGCACGCATCGTGCACGCTGGCATGAGGCCCGTGAACAACGCGGTTGATGTCACCAACTACGTCCTCTGGGCCCTGGGACAACCTCTTCACGCGTTCGACCTGCAGCAGGTGAAAGGCCGCAAGATCATTGTCCGCAGGGCTAAGCCGGGCGAGTCGCTCGTCACCCTTGATGGAGAGACGCGGGTGCTTACCCAGGACATGCTGGTTATCGCGGATGCCGAGCGGGCCTCGGTTGTAGCCGGCATCATGGGGGGCATGGATAGCGAGATCACCGAGGAGACCACCGACGTGCTCCTCGAAGGTGCGAATTTCTCCGGCCCGTCGATCATGCGCACCTCATCAGGCCTCGGTCTTCGAAGCGAGGCTTCCACCCGCTACGAAAAGGGACTTGACCCTGAGCTGATCCCTCTGGCTCTCGACATGGCGTGCAAGATGCTGGTCGAGCTATGCGGAGGGGCGGTTTCGGTAGGGACTATCGACGTCCGCGTCCCCCCTGCACCGCTGCGAGTCGTCTCTTTGCGGCCGGCACGAGTGGACCACCTCCTGGGCACACTCTTGCCTGCTTCGGAGATGGAAAGCATCCTGGCCCGTTTGGGCTGCAACGTCCGCGACTGCGGCGACGACTTTCTGGTCACCGTGCCCTCGTTCCGCGGCGACCTCGAGCGTGAGGTGGACCTGATCGAGGAGATCGGCCGCATCCACGGGGTGGGCGATCTGCCGTCTACGCTGCCGCCTCAGCGGTCCGGACGGGGCCTCCTCAGCCCAGAGCAGAAGGCCCTTCGGACTACGGAGGACCTCTTGGTGGGGGCGGGCCTCACCGAGGTGATCACGTATTCGTTCGGCGACGAGAAATGGTGCGACCGTTTGCGCCTGCAACCTGCGGATCCGCGACGGACCGGCGTGCGAGTGGCGAATCCTCTGAGCAGCGACCAGGTGCTCATGCGCACCATGCTCTTGCCGGGGCTCCTCGATACCGCGCGAAAGAACGTGGCGACCAGAGAGGGACCATCCGCATCTTCGAGATAGGGAGGACCTACCACGCCTCCAAGGCGGAGTTGCCCGATGAGAGAAAAAGGGCAGGCCTGCTCGTCGCCGGATCGTGGGAAGCACCGACGTGGTCGGCCGTAGACGTACCCACCGATTTCTTTTTGGCCAAAGGCCTCGTCGAGCGTCTTGCTACCGGCTTAGGTTTGGAATTGACGTTCCGGCCCGCTTCCGAGCACTTCCTGCATCCTGGGAAGAGCGCGGCCGTGTGCGACGCCAAGGGGCGAACGATCGGCTGGGTGGGGGAGGTTCATCCCCTCGTTCTCCAGGAATACGATCTGCGCGGCTTGCCCGCGGTAGCCGCTGAGCTCGACTTCGAGGCATTGCTGGCTCTCCGACCGGAGACGCGGATGTTCCAGGAGCTCTCGGCATTTCCGCCGGTCGAGCAGGATCTCGCACTCGTGGTCGATAGAGACGTGCCGGCCGACTCTGTGGTCGCCGGCGTCAAGACCGTCGCTGGGGAGCTTTTGCAAGACGCCCGCATCTTCGACCTGTACGAGGGCAACCAGGTACCCCCTGGCAAGAAGAGCCTTGCCTTGAGGCTGAGCTTCCGCTCGGGAGAACGCACGTTGAGCGAGGCCGAGGTCAACGAGTTGCGTGCAAAGATCCTGGAATCCTTGACGGCTTCGATTGGGGCGACGCTCAGGGTTTAGCCGTATTCGCCCTGCCGTCGGGCAGAGCGTTTGTATCCACTTGCTCTAGCATGTATAGTTATACACTCCCGCGAGTAAGGCTGAGCCGTTCATGGCTACCTCGGGGAAGCTTAGGGCAGATTCGAGAACCTCGAGAAAGGATCGTCGTGATAGTCGCGAGCATCGTGGGCGCAACAGGGTACACAGGAGCCGTCCTCACCGACATCCTGGCCGAGCATCCCGGTGTGCGACTGGGTGCGCTGACGTCGGTCTCTTATGCTGGAAAGTCTGTGTCGGAGGTGTTCCCGCACCTTCGAGTGGACGGCAGATATACCGCCTATTCTCCGGAGTCTCTCCTCGGTTCGGACGTGGCGTTTGTGTGCTACCCACATGCGCAATCCCACGCGGTGGTCGCGGCATTGGTCGATTCAGGTTGTCGCGTCGTGGATCTGAGCGCGGACTTCCGGTTGAAAGACCCCGGTGCATATCCAACGTGGTACGGCTTCGACCATCCGCGTCCCGATCTCGTGAGAGAAGCAGTGTTCGGACTTCCGGAGGCTTATCGCTCTGAGATCGCGGGGGCCCGTCTGGTGGCCAATCCCGGGTGCTTTCCCACCGGCATGTTGCTCGGGCTTCTTCCGGTCGCGAAGTACGTCGATCCTTCGGGGGTCATCGTCGATTCAAAATCTGGCGTCTCGGGAGCCGGGCGCACCCCTTCCGAGAAGACCCATTTCTGCAATGTGCACGACAATTTCCAGTCGTACAGCGAGGTGGGCCACCGTCACACATCGGAGATGGTGCAGGAGCTTGCGCTGGCCGCAGGGAACTTGCTGCCGGTGAGTTTCACGCCGCACCTGCTGCCCGTGGATCGCGGGATCCTCAGCACGATGTATTTCCGCCCCCGCAGTGCTGTCTTTACGTCAGAGGAGTGGCTCTCGCTCTACGTCCAGCGGTACCGTGACGAGCCCTTCGTGGAAGTGGTAGGTGCGGTACCGAGCCTGAAAGAGGTGCAGGGCACGAACTATTGCCGCATCTCGGTGCGGGTGGACCCGGCTGGAGGCGTGGTCAAAGTCTTTTCCGTTATCGATAATCTGGTAAAAGGAGCGTCCGGACAGGCCGTGCAGAATATGAATATCATGTTCGGACTAGACGAAGACGCTGGGCTAAGGAGAATAGCATGAGCGCACAAGGCGGACCGGACCATCCCATAGTCGTCGATCCGGGGAGTTCGCGCTTCTTCGAGCTGCCGCCGGACGTGAGCTTGGTGGAATCTGCCGCGGGTTCGCCCGGCGCCACTTACCCGGGCGGCTTTGTTGCCGCAGGGGTGGTGGGCGGGTTGAAGGACAGCGGCCGGCCGGATATGGGAGTCCTGGCGGTCGCGCCGGAATGGCGTTCGGCTGTCTCTTCGGCTGCGGTGTTCACGACCAACGCCTTCGCCGCAGCCCCCGTGCGGGTCAACAAGGCCGAATGCGATCTGGATCACATCCTCGCGGTGGCCATGAACAGTGGCAACGCGAACGCCTGCACGGGCGAGCAGGGCATGCAGGTCGCCCGGGCGATGCAGAGAGCGTCCGCGGAGGCCCTGGGCATCCCCACAGCAAGTGTTGCTGTTGGATCCACCGGGATAATCGGAGTCCCGCTGGACGAAGGCACGCTGGCGGCCGGCATCGCCAAGGCGGCCAAGGCGGTGGTGCCCGGCGGCGGTCCCGCCTTCGAGGCCAGTGTCATGACTACCGACCGCTTCCCCAAGATGTGTGCCCTTGATGTACCGACCGCGGATGGGCTCGTCCATCTGGGCGTCTGCGCCAAAGGCGCCGGGATGATCTCGCCCGCTATGGCAACGATGCTCTGCGTGGTCACCACGGACGCTGCTCTTTCGCCCGGCGACGCGGCGCTGCTCCTCAAGAATGCGATAGGCAAGACTTTCAACCGGATCACCGTGGACGGCGAGATGAGCACGAACGATTCGGTGTTCTTCATCGCAAGTGGTGCTTCGGGCGTGAGTCTTTCGCCGGCGGGCATGGGCCGGCTCGGGGCCGCGCTCGATGCCATGCTCCTGCGCATCGCTCTGATGATGGTCGCCGATGGCGAAGGGGCCACCAAGATAGTGCGCTTGGTAGTGGCCGGAGCGCCTGACGAAGCAACCGCCGTCCACGTCGCGCGCGCTGTGGCCGAATTCCCCTCTGGTCAAGACAGCTATGCATGGTGGAGACCCCAACTGGGGCCGGGTGATCAGCGCGGCGGGCGCTGCCATGCGCGGCAAGCTTCTGCCGCGCGCCTCGTTGTTCCTCGGCGGGGTGAAGGTGGTCCAGGACGCTGCGGCCTTCCCGGTGCGGGAAGACGAGGGCGTGAAGATGCACGCAGCGATGAAGGAGCCTGAGCTCGACATCCACCTCGACCTGGGTGAAGGTCAGGCCTCATTCGAGATCTTCTTCTCGGACATGGGCCACGAGTACATCACCATCAACGCTGAGTACCACACGTAGGCGGAGACATGCGCGAAATCTACAGAAAAAGGGTGGAGACACTCCTCGAAGCACTCCCGTACATCCGCATGTTCAGCGGGACGACGATGGTCATCAAATACGGGGGAGCGGCGATGAGCTCCGCCGACCTCAAGGAGGAGTTCGCCACTGACATCGCGCTGCTCCGCTACGTGGGCATCCGGCCCATCATCGTGCATGGTGGCGGCAATGAGATCAGCGGCTACATGAAGCGGCTGGATCTGCCGGTGAGATTCGTGGAGGGTCTGCGGGTGACCGACCAAGCGGCGATGGAAGTGGCCAAGATGGTGCTCGTGGGCAAGGTCAACAAGGAGATCGTCGGGCTGATCAACAGCAAAGGGGCGCCCGCCGTCGGTCTTTGCGGCGACGATGGCGGCCTCATAATGGCCAAGCCGCTGGTGAAACGCGGCCAGGACGGCTCCGTGCTCGACTTGGGACTCGTGGGCGAAGTCACCGACGTCAACACCCGCCTGCTAGACCTCCTCGAGGCCGACTACGTGCCGGTGGTCGCCTCCGTTGGTCTGGGGACCGGGGGGGAGAGCTACAACATCAATGCGGATACGGTCGCCGGCGCCTTGGCTGCGGCCCTCAAGGCGGAGAAAGTCATCTTCCTTACCGACGTGCCCGGATTGCGCGCCGATCTCGACGACGAGAGCAGCCTCATCTCCGCATGCACCTCCGCGGATGTGATCGAGTTGGTGGAGGCAGGGAAGGTCTCCAAGGGTATGATCCCCAAGGTAGAAGCGGTGCTGGCCGCCCTGGGAGCGGGCGTCGGCGCCGCGCACATCATCGACGGCCGCATCGCGCACTCCATCCTGCTCGAGATACTCACGGATGATTCGGGTCTGGGAACCAAGATCGTTCCCGGGTCCAAGGCTCAAGGCTGAAGGAGGAGTTCAGGGCATGACTGTCAGGCATTTCCTCACCGTTCCGGATCTCACCAAAGAAGAGTTCGACCATGTCCTGCGTGAAGCCACGAAATGGAAGCGCTCGCGGTATTCCGACATCCTGGCGGGCAAGACAGTGGCCCTCATCTTCGGCAAGCCGTCTACCCGCACGCGCGTCTCCTTCAGCGTGGGCATCCACCAACTCGGCGGTATGCCCCTCTATCTCGCCGAGCAAGAGCTGCAGATGCGCAAATCGGAAAGCATCGAGGACACGGCGCGGGTGCTATCGCGCTACGTGGACGCCATCGTTATCCGCACCTTCGCCAAACGCGACGTGGAAGACCTCGCGGCTGCATCGTCGGTGCCCGTCATAAACGCGCTCACCGACGAAGATCACCCGTGCCAGGCGCTGACGGACATATTCACCTTCATGGAGCGGTTCCCAGACCCAGCGGGCCGTAAGATCGTCTACCTGGGCGATGGCAACAATGTGGCCGCTTCCTTGGCTGAGGCGGGAGCCATGGCGGGTATCGACGTGTGCCTCTGCTCGCCGGAGGGCTTCGACCTTCCCCGGGAGAAGATGGAGAGCATCACCCGGCTCGCGGCGGAATACGGCACGAAGTTTTGGGTGGAGCGAGATCCCGAGGCGGCCGTTGCCGGCGCCTCTGCGCTGTACACCGACGTGTGGATCAGCATGGGCCAGCAGAAGGACACTGAGAAAGTCTCCGCCATGAAGGCCTTCCGGGTGGATTCGAGCCTGCTCGCCCGCGCCCGGGGTGAAGCGATCGTGCTGCACTGTTTGCCCGCCCACAGGGGGGAGGAGATCACCGACGAAGTGATGGACTGTCCCCAGTCCGTGGTCTTCGACCAAGCAGAGAACCGTCTTCACGTCCAAAAGTCGCTCATGGCGTTCCTGATGGCTGGCCGGTGATAGGCGTGAACAAGCGGCAGAGACAGCAGACCATCCGTAAGGTGCTCAAAGAACGGACGGTCGCCAGCCAGGGCGAGCTGGTCGAGGTCTTGGCGGCGGCAGGCTGTCACGTCACCCAGGCCACCGTGAGCCGCGACCTCCGCGAGCTCGGGCTCCAGAAGAGCAGGGATCTCGCCGGTCAACCGCGCTATGTGTTCGTGCCCTCCACCGAGGAGCACAAGGACCCCGAGAGTGCGTGTGGTCGCATGCTCAAGGAATTCGGCCGGGGCCTGGAGACCGCGCAGAATCTACTCGTACTCAAATGTGACCCCGGCGCGGCTCCCGGGATGGGCAGAGTGATCGATGAGCTGGGAACCGAGCTGATCCTCGGGTGCGTGGCCGGGGACGACACGGTGATACTGGTGAGTAAGGATGCAGCATCGGCCGAGTCCGTATACGTGTATCTCAAAGAACTGGGAGGCTGAACAAGATGGGCAAGGAGAAGTGCGTGCTGGCGTACTCCGGGGGACTGGACACGTCTGCGTTGATCCCGTACATGAGGGAGAAGTTCGGCTACGAGATCATCGCGGCCCTCGTCGACGTGGGCAGGATGCAAGACCTAGAGGCGCTACGCCAGCGGGCGCTCAAGGCTGGGGCCATCGAGTCTGTGGTCATCGACGCCAAGGACGAGTTCGTCCGTGACTTCGCGTTCGCCGCGCTCAAGGCCAACGCCTTGTACGAAGAGAAGTACCCGCTTCACTCGGCCCTGTCCCGGCCGCTCATCTCCAAGAAGATGGTAGAGGTCGCCCACGAGCACGGCGCCAAGTACGTCGCTCACGGATGCACCGCCAAAGGCAACGACCAGGTGCGCATGGATGTGTCCATCCGCTGCCTGGATCCCTCCATCACGGTGCTCGGTCCCGCACGAGATTGGAACATGACCCGGCCGGAGCTTCTCGATTACGTGGCCGCTCGGGGCATCGATATCCCGCTCACCAAGAAGAATCCGTATTCCATCGACGAGAACCTGTGGGGTCGCGCCATCGAATGCGGTGAGCTGGAGGACCCGTGGCAGGCAGCGCCCGAGGACGCGTACGTCTTCACGGTGAACCCAGCCAAGGCTCCGGACCAGGGGGTCGAGACTGGTCATCGGTTTTGAAGGCGGGATCCCCGTCACGGTGGACGGTAACGCGCTCGACCCGGTCGCCTTGGTCGAGCTGGTAGACAAAGTGGGCAGCGCCCATGGGTTCGGGCGCGTGGATATGGTCGAGAACCGGCTTGTGGGTATCAAGAGTCGCGAAACGTACGAGGTAGCCGGCTCCCTGGCGTTGATCAAGGCCCACCGCGAGATCGAAGATCTGGCTCTCACCCGCGAGCTTCAGCACTTCAAGCGGATGATCGACCAGAGGCTCACCGAGCTCATCTACGACGGTTTGTGGTTCAGCCCCCTGGCGGATGCGATCCGGGCGTTCATCGATGAGAGCCAAAAGTTCGTTACCGGAGAAGTGCGTCTGCAGTACTACAAAGGCTCGTGCAACGTGGTCGGCCGGCGCTCGCCCAACTCGCTTTACGTGAGCCAACTGGCAACCTACGGGTGCGGAGATACCTTCAGTCATCAATCGGCCAAAGGATTCATCGAGCTGTGGGGACTGCCTGTGGAAGTCTGGGCCCGTAAGCGCCAGGGATTGCTTTAGGCAGCTACGGAGGTTAGGAATGCGAAGTGACATAGGTCCTCCTGGTTCGTCAGCGCCAGGTTCCTCTGGGAAAGCTGTGGGGTGGGCGTTTCTCGACAGAGCCAGCGCCGCTCTTCGAGCGCCTGAACGCCTCGCTTCCTTTCGACTACGTCCTGGCACCGTACGACCTCCAGGGCTCTCGAGCGCACGTTCGCATGCTCGCCTCGATCGGCGTCCTGTCCGAAGAGGACGAGACGAAGCTGCTCGGCGGCCTCGACCAGGTCGCCGCCGAGGTGGCGGCGGGTTCTTTCGCGTGGGAGCTCGGCGACGAGGATGTGCACATGGCCGTGGAACGTAGGCTGGTGGCGATCCTGGGCCCCGTGGGCGGCAAGGTACACACGGGCCGAAGCCGCAATGATCAGGTCGCCCTGGATCTCCAGCTATATCTGCGCGACGCCGTGGCCGGCCACCTGCGGCGCATCGGCGAGTTGATGAGAGCCCTCTACGACAAGGCCCGGGCAGAACAGGACGTGGTTTTGCCGGGCTTCACTCATCTGCAGCGGGCTCAGCCGGTCCTGCTTGCCCACCACCTGCTCGCCTATTTCTTCATGCTGGAGCGGGATCACGACCGCCTGGTCCGTTGGCACAGGTCTTCCTGGATGCCGCTCGGGGCCGGCGCGCTTGCCGGGGTGAACTACCCGCTGGATCGAGAACGCGTGGCCGCTGAGCTGGGCTTCGAGCGGGTCGCCCCGAACGCTATGGACGCTGTCGCCTCTCGAGACTCGGCCTTCGAGTACCTCGCCGCTGCCGCGGTTTGCTCCTTGACGCTCTCTCGGTTGGCCGAGGAGATAGTCCTGTGGTGCAGCCAGGAATTCGCGTTCGCCTGTCTGCCCGACGAATGGACCTCCGGCTCGAGCATCATGCCGCAGAAGAAGAATCCCGACGGGGCAGAATTGGTGCGCGCCAAATCCGCCGGATTCCTTGGCCGCCTGATGAGTCTGGGCGCGCTGCTCAAAGGTCTGCCCCTTGCCTACAACAAAGATCTGCAGGAGGACAAGCTGTACGTGTTCTCCACGAGGGAAGAGCTCGATCTCTGCCTTGAAGCCATGACAGCCATGGTCACCGTCCTGACGTTCGATGCCCAAACAGCGCGGCGGGCCGCGGAGGGAGGCTACGCTCAAGCCACCGACGTCGCAGACTATCTCGTGGCCCGGGGACTTCCTTTCCGCGATGCTCACAAGATAACTGGACAGCTGGTGGCCAAATTGGCCCGGCGACACAGTCCCATGGCCGACATATTACTGACGGAGCTGCAGGAGCTGTGCCCTCTTTTCGAGGATTCGTACTATGAGGTGGTGGATCTCGACCGCGTTGTCCAGGCGAAGATATCTCCGGGAGGCACATCACCTGCCAGTGTGATGGAGCAATTCGCGGTCGCGGCGAAAGTGCTGTCCTCCGTCGAGGTTACACAGGCTTAGCCACCTCCGGGCGGTTTCGTCGCCCGTGCTACCATTGCGCCGTGAGCGCACCCTGTCCTACTGCTAGCCGAGTCGCGACGCCCCCGGGGCGCATGCTCGGAGCGTCCTTTTTTGCGCGGCAATCCGATCTTGTAGCACCTGATCTGATCGGGAAGATCCTCTGGCGCAAGGGCGTGGGAGGAGGGCGACTCACAGAAGTAGAGGCGTATCTTCCGGTCGACGACCCTGCGTGTCATGGAGCACGAGGGCCGACGCCTCGTAACCGGGCGTTGTTCGGCCCACCGGGGACGATCTACGTTTACGTGAGCTATGGGATCCACGTGCTGCTCAACCTGGTATGCGATCGGGTGTCAGTGGCCTCGGCCGTTCTCATCCGGTCTTATGAACCTATGGGGATATTGGACGTGCAGGCGTGCAATCGGGGCCTCAGCCCGGAGAGATTCGACCCGCGGGATCTGTCCCGGGGTCCAGGCAGGATCGGGCAAGCACTTGGGGCTGGACTTGAGCTTGAACGGGCTCCGTGTCGGGAATGCCTCGGGGATATGCATCCTTGACGACGGCGCAAGGCCGATGGTCACATCGTCATCGAGGGTGGGCATCTCGCGAGCCAAGGAGCTGCAGCTGCGGTTTTGCGAGGAGGGCAGTTCTTTCGTGTCGCGTGGGGGGAAACCAGGGAGAGGGGAATGTCGATGAAGTTGCTGGATATGTACGAGGTTGCCGTAAAAAAGGGTCGACAAGCCGACCCACGCGGAGCGGACGGCGTGGCCCGCGTCCTGCAGCTTGCGCGCAAGGAGTACGAAGATCTTCCCGAACGGCGCCGCTGGGAGTTCGACACGCAACGACTGACGAATCCTTTCGCAGACACCCGCGTTTTGGTCGGCGATTCAGAGTGTGAGATCGCCAGTATCCTCGTGGGGATCGATCTTGGAGTAGGCGAAGTGCTCCTGGCTGACCGCCTCAACGAGAAGGGCACCCGCGTCGACCTGCTCTTTGCGCACCATCCAGACGGCCGGGCTCTCGCGCGGCTGGAAGAGGTCATGGGCGTCCAAGCGGACGTTTGGCATAAGTTCGGTGTCTCGATCTCGTATGGGGACGCCGTCATGTCCGAACGCATGCTGGAGATCAGGCGCTCTCTTCATGCCCGGAACAACGACCAGCCACTGGCGGCCGCGAGGCTACTGGGCCTTCCCTACATGTGTTGTCACACCCCTGCCGACAACTGCGTGAACGAGTTCGTGCAGGCCCGCTGCGACGAGCTTCCTGAGGGCGCGACGGTAGAGGAAGTGGTGGAGATGTTGAAGACCATCCCTGAGTATCGGGAAGGGGTTGTTCAAGGTATGGGGCCCGTTATCTACGAGGGCGACGGATCCCGGCGGGCCGGCAAGATTATGGTGGACATGACCGGCGGCACATCGGGTCCGGTGGAGTCGATCAGTCGTCTGGCCGCGGCGGGCGTGGGAACCATCGTCGGCATGCACATGGGCGAGGAGCATCGCAAGAAGGCGAAGGAAGAACGCATCAGTGTCGTCATCGCGGGCCATCACGCCTCGGATTCCTTGGGCATGAACTTGATCATCGACGAGTACGAGAGGCGCGGGGTGAGCGTCGTACCGTGCTCAGGGTTCACCAGGGTGAGCCGGGCTTAGCGAGCCGCGCCTAGGAGACGCCGGCGAGCAACCGCGGGTGCGTGCTAGGGCGTGGCTGCCGGACCAGAGCTGACGATCACGTCGATACTGGCTCCTAACGCCACATCAGTCCCGGGCGCTGGGTCCTGGGAGACCACGGTCCCTGCCGGATCCGGCCCCGCTTCGGTCGATTCGTTGAGTGCCAAGCCGCTCTGATCGGCGAGCAGCCGGGCCGCGGCGATGTCGAGGCCTTGGAAGGTCGGCACCGTTGTGGCCGCGGACTGCGGCACTGCGCCCGACACGACCAGCGTCACCGTCCGGCCCTGGGTGAAGAGACTTCCTGCTGCCGATGTCCGTTGCGCGACAGTGCCGGCTGGTTCGCTGGACTGTGGATCTTCGGTGGCGCTCAGGTGGAAAGCGCCGCGACTATGACAAGAAAGAGGGCGAACAGCACACCCCTCATGAGGCGTCGCGCCCAACTACCCTCCCCACAGGCGGCTCTGCTTCTGGTGCCGTTCTTTCTGCTGGCCACGAGGAGATGTTACATCAGGCGGACTGCACGGAGGCGTGGCCCGAAACTAGAGCGCAGAGCATCGGCCGTCTGCGGCGTTCCTAAGGGTGCTTCGTATACGCTCCGCTGACGGGAATCGCGGGATGTGTGTGATATCCTGCCCGCCTGGAGGTGGGCTTTGGAAAGTGACAGACAACGTGCTGCTGCACCCGCCGAAGTGGTGGAAGAGTTCGAGGAGTTACTTCTGGGCAGTGTCGACGCGCTACCCCAGGGAGAGCTGCTGGAACAGCTGAAGCGTTCGCGCATCGAGGGCCGTCCGCTTCGCGTCAAGCTCGGTGTCGACCCCACTGCTCCGGACATCCACCTCGGGCATACCGTCGTCCTGCGGAAACTCGCCCAATTCCAGAGTTTCGGGCACCAGGCGGTGCTCATCATCGGAGACTTCACTGCGAAGGTGGGTGACCCGTCCGGTCGTTCAAAACTCAGGCCGCGACTGTCAGACGAAGAGATAGCCACCAATGCGGCGACCTATGTCGAACAGGCCGCCAAGGTTCTGGACATGGACAGGGTGGAGCTGGTTTCCAACGGCGACTGGCTTGGTCCGCTGCGGATGGACGAAGTCTTGCGCCTTACGTCGGCCGTGACCGTGGCCCGCATGCTGGAGCGAGACGACTTCTCCCATCGTTACGCCACGAATGAGGCGATCTCGATGCTCGAATTCATGTATCCGCTTCTTCAAGGCTACGACAGTGTGGCCGTACGAGCCGACGTTGAGCTGGGGGGCACCGACCAGAAGTTCAACCTTCTCATGGGCCGGACGATCATGGAGTCCTATGGAGCGGTCCCTCAGACCATTCTCACGGTCCCGTTGCTCGTCGGGACCGACGGCGAGCAGAAGATGTCGAAGTCATACGGGAATTACATCGGCGTCAACGACGTCCCGGATCAGATGTTCGGGAAGGTGATGTCGATCCCAGACGACTTGATGCTCACCTACTTCGCACTTCTTACAGGCATGACACGCCACGAGGTGGGTAAGGTAGGGGAGGGCCTCAAGGATGGCACGTATCATCCCGCCCAGGCCAAGCGCGACCTGGCGGAGAGAATCGTGAGCCTCTACCATTCAACCGCTGCCGGGTTGGACGCCCGGGCGAACTTCGACCGTGTCTTCAAGCAGAAGGACCGCCCGGAATCCATTCCCGAGCAGGAGCTGCCCGGCGACGCGGTGCGCGATGGTCGCGTATGGCTGCCGCGACTCCTCACTGCCTTGGGATTGGCGGCTTCGAACGGCGATGCCCGCAGGCTCATCGAGCAGGGCGGAGTGAAGGTAGACGATGTCACGGTCGACGATCCCCAGGCCGAACTCCCGGAGGAGACGCTGCGTGGCGCGATACTCCAGGTTGGCCGCCGCAAGTTCTTGAAAGTCCTCTAAAGCAGGCAGGTCAACGGGCGCCGCTGCTTGCGCGCCAGAATACGACCAAGGTTGCATTTCCCCACCGGGCACGCCGACTATTCTCGCCTAGCTCTGCTGACATCAGCAACACCGAGGAGAGGTGACGTTCCATGCTGCATGCCTGGCCTTCGCTCGCCTTCGTGCGCTCGCTGTCCGCGTGTTGCACCCGGCGATCGTGGGACGGAGGGCGCGCAGCGACGGCCCTAGCTCTCGCGGCGATTCTGGTCTTAGTTGGTAGCGGCTGTGGGAGTGCCGCGCAGCCAGGCACGGTGTCGAGCTCCGCCGGCGTTCCTTCGACTGTTGGCACAACGGTCTCTGAAAACCTCTCAACAAGTACCGTTGTTCCAGCCGCTCCTCCCACCGTCCGGCTGGAGCTCGCCCGGCGCCTCCGTCGTTCGCGCGTTGGCCGCGGCGCGCGCGAACGCCGGAGGGCTCAAGCTGTACGCCCCGACGCTGCTACCTGGGGAGACCGTCGCCCCAGATACGTGGTGGCCGGTGTCGCGAGTGGACTCACCGGCGGCATACCAAGGTCCGTCTGTGCCGAATCCGCGCATAGCCTCTTCGCCGGGAACTTTGCCTGAGATCCGACTTGTGCTCAGATCGGACCGTGGCTGGCTCGAGATCGTCGAGAACGTGCGTGGCGACTTGGGTGACGTTACGGGAAGTCCTGTTGGAATGGTATCCGGGCATCCGGCGACTCTGTACAAGCTTGGCGAATGCCTCTGCGTCCAGTGGGCCGACGCCGGAATCTGGTATGCTGTCGTCGCTCGAGGCTGGCCGGAAGATGAAGTCCGGGTGGTGGCTCTGAATGTGCGGCCCTTGGCGGGGCTTTGAGCTGCGAGGATGGGACTTTGAGTTGGCGTCGCGCGTTGACAGAAGCGCGGGAAAGCTCTATTATGAAAAGTCCAAGATGAAGAATCTACTCGTTGATAGAACAAGCGACCTTACGAGGGTGTGCGGATAGGCTGGGTTAGATAGCCGCCTCGCTCGGGCCGCCTATGTGTTTGACGGGGCGGCTCGTTCATTTTGGGTAGATTGTAAAAGGTCCTGATTCTCCTGGGAGATGGCGTCAAAGTAATTCCGCGAAGGCGGGTTGACGCCAGTAGCAGGTGGTGCTAATCTTCCCGGCCGCGCCTAAGAGCGCACTGGTCTTTGAAAACTGAGCAGTGTTGTGGGTCGGACTATTCTTTATAGTCCGATCTGCCAGCCACGAATCATGCGAGGACGTCGTCCCCTCGGGGATGGTCGTTCTCGCCCCCGTCCTCAGTCGGCTTGCCGGCTGGGTGACACACTTTTGAGAGCTAATCAGCTTTCCCAAAGTCAGATCCGGACTTCGGTCCGTATCGCAATACTTCATGGAGAGTTTGATCCTGGCTCAGGACAAACGCTGGCGGCGTGCCTAACACATGCAAGTCGAGCGTGAAAGGGGCTTCGGCCCTGAGTAAAGCGGCGAACGGGTGAGTAACACGTGGGCAACCTGCCCCAAGGACTGGGATAACTCCGGGAAACCGGGGCTAATACCGGACGTGCTTGTCCCACGCAAGTGGGCCAAGTAAAGGTAGCTTCGGCCTCCGCCTTGGGATGGGCCCGCGGCCTATCAGCTTGTTGGTGAGGTAACGGCTCACCAAGGCTACGACGGGTAGCTGGTCTGAGAGGATGATCAGCCACACTGGGACTGAGATACGGCCCAGACTCCTACGGGAGGCAGCAGTGGGGAATCTTGCGCAATGGGCGAAAGCCTGACGCAGCAACGCCGCGTGAGCGAAGAAGGCCTTCGGGTCGTAAAGCTCTGTCAGGGGGAAAGAAGGCACCTGGGTTAATAGCCCAAGGGCTGACGGTACCCCCAAAGGAAGCCACGGCTAACTACGTGCCAGCAGCCGCGGTAATACGTAGGTGGCGAGCGTTGTCCGGAATTATTGGGCGTAAAGAGCGCGTAGGCGGCTTGTCAGGTCTGATGTGAAATCCTGGGGCTTAACCCCAGGCCTGCATCGGAAACCGGCTTGCTAGAGTCTGGGAGAGGAGAGTGGAATTCCTGGTGTAGCGGTGAAATGCGTAGATATCAGGAGGAACACCGGTAGCGAAGGCGGCTCTCTGGAACAGTACTGACGCTGAGGCGCGAAAGCTAGGGGAGCAAACAGGATTAGATACCCTGGTAGTCCTAGCCGTAAACGATGGACACTAGGTGTCGGGGGTGTCGACTCCCCCGGTGCCGAAGCTAACGCATTAAGTGTCCCGCCTGGGGAGTACGGCCGCAAGGCTAAAACTCAAAGGAATTGACGGGGGCCCGCACAAGCAGTGGAGCATGTGGTTTAATTCGACGCAACGCGAAGAACCTTACCTGGGCTTGACATGTACGTGGTAGGAATCCGAAAGGTGACCGACCCTTCGGGGAGCGTACACAGGTGGTGCATGGCTGTCGTCAGCTCGTGTCGTGAGATGTTGGGTTAAGTCCCGCAACGAGCGCAACCCCTGTCCTGATGTTGCCATCATTAAGTTGGGGACTCATCGGAGACTGCCGGTGACAAACCGGAGGAAGGTGGGGATGACGTCAAGTCATCATGCCCTTTATGTCCAGGGCTACACACGTGCTACAATGGCCGGTACAACGGGCTGCGATACCGCGAGGTGGAGCGAATCCCTTAAAGCCGGTCTCAGTTCGGATTGGAGTCTGTAACTCGACTCCATGAAGGCGGAATTGCTAGTAATCGCGAATCAGCAACGTCGCGGTGAATACGTTCCCGGGCCTTGTACACACCGCCCGTCACACCACGAAAGCTGGGAACACCCGAAGCCGGTGGCCTAACCCGCAAGGGAGGGAGTCGTCGAAGGTGGGCTTGGTGATTGGGGTGAAGTCGTAACAAGGTAGCCG
Source organism: uncultured Thermoleophilia bacterium (assembly GCA_963749535.1). Lineage (GTDB taxonomy): Bacteria > Actinomycetota > Thermoleophilia > RBG-16-64-13 > RBG-16-64-13 > Chersky-299. The sequence goes on from CAVVNF010000019.1 coordinate 24,788, forward strand.
TACCGGAAGGTGCGGCTGGATCACCTCCTTTCTAGGGATTTGCGGTGACCAACACCGCAGGTCTGCATCCCTTTAAGCCGCTTGACTCGAGTAACTCGTGTCGCGGTGGATGCGGAAACCTGGAATGTACGTCGACCTGGTATGGAAGCGTCTGATCGTACGCTTCCTATCTACACTGCTCAGTTTTGAAAGACCGCGCCGCACATGGACGCGGCTCTTCCAGTTGCGAAGCACGGCTTCGCGCGCACCTTGAAATCTGCATAGTGACAGTAAATAGTGATGTTCTTCCGTCAAGATACTAAGAGCACACGGTGGATGCCTTGGCACCAGAAGCCGATGAAGGACGTGGACGGCTGCGATAAGCCGCGGTGAGGCGCTGAACAGCCTTCGACCCGCGGATTTCCGAATGGGGAAACCCGGCCAGAGTAATGTCTGGTCATCCCTATCTGAATATATAGGCTAGGAGAAGGTAAGCGGGCGAACTGATACATCTAAGTAGCCCGAGGAAAGGAAAGAAACTTCGACTCCCTGAGTAGCGGCGAGCGAAAAGGGAAGAGCCCAAACCGTGCCTGCGCGATTGCGTGCAGGCGTATCAGGTGCGGTGTTGTAGGGCTGGTTTTGGGTCGGCTGCATCCGATCCGGGGAGTTACAAAAGATCGATATAGCCGAACCGGTTGGGACACCGGGCCACAGGGGGTTAGAGCCCCGTAGGCGAAATGTTGATCTCTTCCTTAACCAGTTCCTGAGTACTACCGGACACGTGAAATCCGGTAGGAAGCTACGGGGACCACCTCCGTAAGGCTAAGTACTAACTGGTGACCGATAGTGGACTAGTACCGTGAGGGAAAGGTGAAAAGCACCCCGGGAGGGGAGTGAAATAGAACCTGAAACCGTGTGCTTACAAGCGGTCGGAGCAGCCCTCGTGGCTGTGACGGCGTGCTTTTTGCATAACGAGCCAGCGAGTTATGGTATGCGGCAAGGTTAAGCGTGAGCGGAGCCGTAGCGAAAGCGAGTCTGAATAGGGCGTTTTAGTCGCATGCTGTAGACCCGAAGCCGAGTGATCTATCCATGGGCAGGGTGAAGCGGGGGTAAGACCTCGTGGAGGCCCGAACCCACTTCGGTTGAAAACGGAGGGGATGACCTGTGGATCGGAGTGAAAGGCTAATCAAACTCGGAGATATCTGGTTCTCGCCGAAATATATTTAGGTATAGCCTCGCGTGTTTACTTGCGGTTGTAGAGCACTGTTTGGGCTAGGGGCCCCCTAAAGGTTACCGAACTCAGATAAACTCCGAATGCCGTCAGTCAAGAGCGCGGGAGTCAGGCTGCGGGGGATAAGCTCCGTAGCCGAGAGGGAAACAACCCAGATCGTCAGCTAAGGTCCCTAAATCCTGGCTAAGTGGGAAAGGATGTGCGAGTGCACAGACAACCAGGAGGTTGGCTTAGAAGCAGCCATTCCTTGAAAGAGTGCGTAATAGCTCACTGGTCAAGTGTTCACGCGCCGACAATCCAACGGGGCTCAAGTCAGGTACCGAAGCTACGGGATTCATGCGACCTTCGGGTCGCTGGATCGGTAGGCGAGCGTTCCCATGCCGGTGAAGCGGCGGCGTAAGCCAGCCGTGGAGGCATGGGAAGTGAGAATGCTGGCATGAGTAACGAAAGGCGAGTGAGAAACTCGCCCGCCGAATGCCCAAGGTTTCCTGAGCAATGCTAATCATCTCAGGGTTAGCCGGGGCCTAAGCCGAGGCCGACAGGCGTAGGCGATGGATAACTGGTTAATATTCCAGTGCCACCACTGAGCGTTTGAGCAACGGGGTGACGCGGAAAGGTAAGCGGACCGTGGCGTTGGTTGTCCACGGACAAGCGTGTAGGGCGGTCTTCAGGAAAATCCGGAGACCATGTAGCCTGAGGCGTGATGTCAGCTGGCTTTTGCCGGCAAGCCGCCGATCCTATGCCGCCAAGAAAAACCTCTAGCGAGCTCTAGTGTGTGCCCGTACCAAGACCGACACAGGTGGGCAGGTAGAGAATACTAAGGCGATCGGGAGAACTATGGCTAAGGAACTCGGCAAAATAGCCCCGTAACTTCGGGAGAAGGGGCGCCTCGTTAGGGTGACGGAATCTAGCTTCCCGAGCCCGAGGAGGCCGCAGAGTCTAGGCCCAAGCGACTGTTTACCAAAAACACAGGTCTCTGCTAAGTCGAAAGACGATGTATAGGGGCTGATGCCTGCCCGGTGCCGGAAGGTTAAGTGGAGGTGTTAGCCGCAAGGCGAGGCACTGAAATTAAGCCCCGGTAAACGGCGGCCGTAACTATAACGGTCCTAAGGTAGCGAAATTCCTTGTCGGGTAAGTTCCGACCTGCACGAATGGCATAACGACTTGGGCACTGTCTCAGCCGTAGACCCGGTGAAATTGTAGTATCGGTGAAGATGCCGATTACCCGCGACAAGACGGAAAGACCCCGTGAACCTTTACTGCAGCTTGATATTGGAGCTTGGTGCACCTTGTCCAGGATAGGTGGGAGGCTGCGAAGCTCGGACGCTAGTCCGAGTGGAGCCACCCTTGGGATACCACCCTTGGTGTATTGGGCTTCTAACGGTAGGCCGTGATCCGGCTACCGGACAGTGTCTGGCAGGCAGTTTGACTGGGGCGGTCGCCTCCTAAAATGTAACGGAGGCGCGCAAAGGTTCCCTCAGCACGGTCGGCAATCGTGCGTAGAGTGTAAAGGCACAAGGGAGCTTGACTGCGAGACCAACAAGTCAAGCAGGTGCGAAAGCAGGCCTTAGTGATCCGGCGGTAGCAAGTGGAAGCGCCGTCGCTCAACGGATAAAAGGTACTCCGGGGATAACAGGCTTATCCTCCCCAAGAGTCCACATCGACGGGAGGGTTTGGCACCTCGATGTCGGCTCATCGCATCCTGGGGCTGGAGTAGGTCCCAAGGGTTGGGCTGTTCGCCCATTAAAGCGGTACGCGAGCTGGGTTCAGAACGTCGTGAGACAGTTCGGTCCCTATCTGTCGTGGGCGCAGGAGATTTGAGGGGACTCGTCCCTAGTACGAGAGGACCGGGATGAACAGACCTCTGGTGTATCAGTTGTCGTGCCAACGGCACCGCTGGATAGCTACGTCTGGATCTGATAACTGCTGAAAGCATCTAAGCGGGAAGCAGACCCCGAGATGAGATCTCCCACTAGGTAACTAGGTAAGACCCCTGGTAGACCACCAGGTTGATAGGCTGGATGTGTAAGGGCAGTAATGTCTTCAGCAGACCAGTACTAATCGGTCGAGGTCTTGACTTAATACATCTAATCCGTCACTATGCAGATTTGAAGGTGTGCGCGCCGGGATTAGTTTTTTCAAGTTTCCGGTGACCATAGCGAGAGGGAAACACCTCTTCCCATTCCGAACAGAGAAGTTAAGCCTCTCAACGCCGATGGTACTGCAGGGGAGACCCTGTGGGAGAGTAGGAAGTCGCCGGGATTATCTTGAGCCCGCCAGTCATGGCGGGCTCTTTTTCGTCCCGGGCCGCGTTGGCCTGTTATCAGGACGGTCCTTCACAGGAACGGCGAAGTCCATTTTGCCGGGGGCAGACCGTCTGCATCGCGGGGCTTGATTCCTTATAATGCGTGAAAGCCGCTATTGCGAGGCCACTCACTGTTTCCCTACGGTGGGCCCGCTGTGTTCATCTATTGATGGGAGGAAGATCGTGGTAGCGAAAGTCGAATGGGGTCTTCGAGGTGTGATCATTCCTCTAATAACGCCATTTAATGAGGACCTGAGCATCGACTTCGCGGGCCTGGCAGAACTCGTCGACTATTACATCGAGGAGATCAAGGTTGACGGCCTGGTGCCTTGTGGCACCACCGGCGAGTCCGCTACTCTTTCTCACCAAGAACACGCCGACGCGATTCGCGCGGTTGTTCAGAAGACCGCTGGACGTGTGCCTGTCATGGCTTCTACGGGATCGAATTCTACGAGGGAGGCGATTGAGCTCACGACGCTGGCTGCGGAGATAGGCGCGGACGCCACACTGCAGGTTTGTCCCTATTACAACAAGCCCACCCAGGAAGGTCTCTTCAATCATTTCTCAGCGATTGCTAAAGCATCCGGACTTCCCACGGTTTTGTACAATATCCCTGGACGAACGAGTCGCAACATCGACCCCGCCACGATCGCGCGCCTTTGGAGGGAAGTACCAGAGATCGTGGGTGTGAAGGACGCCTCGGGGGACCTTCACCAAGCCATGGAGATCTATCGGTCGACGGACCCGGCCACCTTTCAGATCTACTCGGGCGAGGATGTCATGACCCTCGCGCTCCTCTGCCACGGGGCCGCCGGTGCAATAGCTGCGGTCGGCCACGTCGTGGGGCGTGAGGTAAAGGCGATGTGCGAAGCCGTGTGGCAAGGCCAGATCTCAGAGGCTCAGCGCATCCACTATCAGATCATGGAGGTGGTAGACGCCTTGTTTGTAGAGACCAACCCGATCCCAGTCAAGCAGGCCCTTACATGGCTTGGGTTGCCGGCGGGCCCGCTGCGCCCCCCGCTGGAGTCACTCACGGAAAAAGGACAGGAGGTCTTGAGAACGGCCATGCTAGCCGCGGGCCTTCTACACTGACTCGCGCGTCTTTTCGGTCGCAGCCCCACCACATTGCTCCTCTGGCAACCTTCTCTCGCCCAAGGGGAGTTGGAGGTCCGTCCGCCCCTCTACGACCAAGGTAGGGCGAAAACACTCGCGACCGTCGGTAATCTTTGAAGGAGGATTGGTTCTAATCTGTTCAAGCATGCGCAGAAAGGGCCGATAACTATCCTTAGCAGTATCGTCTGGATGTGCAGCGAAGAAGGGGAGAGGTGCAGGCTTACTTCTACGTTTGCTCGTTGCTGATGGGCCTCGTCATCGGCAGTTTCTTGAACGTCGTGATATGGCGCGTCCCTCGGCGCGAGTCTCTCGTGCGGCCAGGGTCGCACTGTCCCGGCTGCGGATCCGCAATCAGGTGGTACGACAACGTGCCTGTCGCGAGTTGGCTCGTGCTGCGTGGTCACTGTCGCGACTGCGGCAGCCGCATCTCGGCCCGTTACCCGCTGGTCGAGATCGTCACTGGTATCGCTTTCGCTCTCGCTTTTGCTCGCTTCGGTCTCTCTTGGGAACTACTGGTCGCCTGGTTCTTCATCGCCGCTATGGTGGCAGTGGCCTTCATCGATTACGATCATATGATCATCCCCACGCGCATCGTGTTGCCTGGCGCGCTCGTCGGTCTGATGGCTTCTGTCGCACTCCATCCCCAGCAATGGTGGGTCTACCTAGCCGGGTCCCTGGGGGCGGCGGCATTCATGTTCGCGCTGGCGATGATCTGGCCTGGAGGAATGGGACCGGGGGACATTCGCATGGCCTTGTTCATGGGTGCCGTGCTTGGGAAGTATGTGATCTTAGCCTTGTTCCTCGCGTTTCTCTTCGGGGGCGTGGTCGGCGGGTACCTCGTCATCAGCAAGAAGCGCTCGCGCAAGGACAAGATCCCCTTCGGCCCCTACCTCGCGCTGGGCTCGGTGCTTGCCGTGCTTGCGGGTCAAACATTACTTGGCGCATATTTAGGCCTCTATCATTGAGATGGTTCTTGAGCCTCGAGAATAAGATGAGTCTTTCCAGTGCAAACCTCGACTTCAGCAAGAAGGTGGATTTTATGACTGGCTTGCTGATTGAAGTACCCGTGCTAAAGTGGACTCTCTGCCGTAAGGCAGGAGACGGCTCTAAACCTGTCGAAAACAAGAATCTCTAACTTGTGAAAGTAGAGTCTCAGTCCTTGTCCATGAAGGGCCCGAGGTGACGTAGATGCCGTTGGGGGTTTTCCAGTCTGGCGTTTTCGCACTCGACGTTGGTGGTTCGAGCGTCGTGGCGCTTCACGTTACCGGTGGTGCGGGGTCTCTCAAACTACGGGCTTGCTACGAGTGGCCCCTGCCGGAGGGGCTAGTCGTCGATGGCGAGATCGTCGATGGCGACCTGTTCGCTCGGGAACTACGCGCGTTTGTCAGGGAGCATAAGCTGCGTGGCCGCGCGGTGCATCTTGCCGTCAGCAACCAAAAGGTCATCGTGCGTAACATCGACATGCCCGAGATGACAGAAGAGGAGCTGCGCGGCGCGATTGAGTTTCAGGCCCAAGACTACATCCCGATTCCCGTAGATGAGGTCGTGCTCGATTTCCAGGTTATCTCGAAACATGTCGCTGCCGACGGCGGGGCTCGGCAGGAAGTCCTTCTCGTCGCGGCGCAGCGCACGATGATCAATACCTTCATCCACAGCGTGAGGCAGGCCGGCTTGAAAGTGGCCGGTATCGACGTTGCCAGTCTCGCCCTGGTACGCGCGTTGACTGCGCCCACACCCTTCCTTCCGGAAGACGAGCAAGCCGTCCATTGCCGCGGCATCGTGGATGTAGCCTCTTCCGTCACCACACTCGTGGTCGCAGTCGACAGGATCCCTAAGTTCACACGCATCATCAATTTCTCGAGCGATCGGTTCCCGCGGGCGTCTGGCCGAGCTTCGCCACATTCCCTTCGACGATGCGCTGACGATGGTGCAGAGAGTGGGGCTCCCGGGGCCACTGCCGGCTGACGAGGAACTGTACTCGGATGAGGTGCTTCAGGAGACGAGGACCCAACTTGCACAGGTCGCCGCCGAACTCACCGACGAGATAAGACGGTCATTCGACTACTATCACAGCCAGGAGAACGCGCTTCCGGTACAAGAGCTGATCCTTAGCGGACGCGGGGCGCTGCTGCGCAACTTGGACGCGCAACTGTCGGATGCTTTGGCGATCCCGGTAAGGATCGGGAATCCGCTTATCCGCATCTCACAGAATCTTAGTGGCGTTGCAGACGAGAGCTTGGCTTTCTTGGCTCCATATCTTGCCGTAGCCGTCGGCCTGGCCGTACCTGAGGACGACTAACGTGGTAAAACGGATCAACCTAGTGCCTCCCAGTGAGAGGCCGCGTACCACTACTGACTTCGGTGTGCTGTTGTTGATCGTGGCTGTTGTGATCGTGATCGCGGCGCTGGCTTTTGGCTACTACAGCTTCAAGAGTTCACTGTCGAACAAGCAGGATGAGCTGACGGCGGTACAACAACAGAACGCTCAGCTTCAAGGCCAACTGGAGACGCTTCAGGAGTACGAGGCGTTGCAAGGCAAGCGGGTGCAATCAGAAAAGGTGGTCCAGGGTATCTACGCTGGACGGACCATAGTGTCCGATATCCTTGACGAGCTAAGCCTCGTAGTCCCGGACACGGCGTGGTTCCTGGACCTCACGCTTAGCACATCCGATCCGGTGCCGCCAGGGACCGCCGCCACGCAGACTGTGGCAGACAATGTGTTCAGCATCGATGGAGATACGTATGGCTTCGACGACGTGGCTCAGATACTGGTGCGCCTTCAGTTGGTACCGGCGCTAACTGACTTACGCCTCACCTCGGCGGGGCCGCCAGGGGGCAACGTCGATCCCACGAAACACGTGGTCGGGTTCAGTGTAGCCGGGACTGTCACCAACACTCAGCCCACCGATACGCCCCTCCCGTTAAGCCAGGTCGAGGTGCCGTCGCCGTGAGCCGCCGGATCATGTACATCCTGGGTGCGGTCGCCCTCGTCGTCATTATCGCGCTGGGTTGGTTCTTTGCAATAAGTCCCACCCGCAACAACATCGCGACGATCAACGACCAGATCGCGACCGAACAGGCCAAGTTGGCGACCGCCCAAGACCAAGTGGCCCAGGCTCAAGAGACCAGCAAGCAGGGCAAGGAGAACCAGGCACGCCTGCTCGAGTTGGCGAAAATGGTCCCGAACGCCGAGGAAATCCCCAGCTTGATTCTGCAGATACAAGATCTCGCGAACGAGTCTGGGATCAGTTTCACAACCATCACACCTGGCACCCTGATCCAACTGAACCAGTACCAGATCCTCCCATTGCAGGTGGGATTCGAAGGACGCTTCTTTGACGTGAGCGATTTTGTGTACCGGGCCGAGCAAATGGTCGCAGGGCCGGGTAGGCTTCTCGCCATCAAGAGCCTGGGTTTGGCTCCCACGGGGACCACCGCAACTTCCGCCAGCAGCCTTGGTACTAGTCCGACTCTGAAGGTCACGATGACCATCTACGCCTTCGAGATCAACCCGGACGTCGCGAAGACGGGGGCCGCGGCCACAACGCCTACCACTCAGCCCACTACTGCGACGACCGCCGCCGGCTCAACGGCCACGACGGTTGCTCCGACGAGCCAATAGGAGGATGACTTGAGACACCGAGTCGTCACCTCCGTCGTCGTGGCTATCATCCTGGCTTTGGCCGTGGGCTGCGGATTGGCCGGCTGTATGGGGGGAGGCTCCGCAACCACGAATATCTCCCTGATAACGCTCCCGGCAACGACACCTACATCGGGGGCGTCAAGCCTCACGGACACGACATCTGTGGAAGCCGCATTTTCGACTTTCAAGAGCAAGGATCCGTTCATTCCACAGGCGATCCCCCCAACGACCTCGACCACGACGGTGACCACCACCTCGACCACCACTACGACTACCTCCACCAGCAGCAGCACGAGCACCACGACGTCCTCGGGGTCCACCACAACGACCACGGTTTACGTGAGCACAACGACCACGACTCAGGCGACCACCACCACTACCGCGCCGCATGGCACAAACAATGAGCTTCACAGCCTGAAGATCCTGTCGATAAGCACGATCAATGGTTCTCCGGTCGTTACCTTCCAGGTAGACAGCACCGTTTATAGTGATGTGCAGAAAGGAGATACGGTCTCCACAAGCTTCGGGCAGATCAAGGTCCTCGATATCAATACCTCCAGTCAGACGGTGACCTTGCTTCACGGCAGCGAGACCGAGCTTCTGAGCGTGGGCCAGACTATACTTAAGTAGCCGTGCTGGAGAAGATGATGGACTCGTATCGCGACTCACCGGCGCCGAAAGGCGCCTTGTTCATAAAGGGGATGGAATGGGCTACCTACGGCTCACCACAGCTGGCGAATCGCACGGACCCGGCGAGATCTGCATCCTGGAGGGGGTGCCCGCGGGCCTGTGCCTCTCCCGCGCGCACGTAGATGTCGATCTCGCCCGTCGCCAGAAGGGGTACGGCCGCGGGGGCCGCATGCTCATCGAGACCGACCGGTGTACCTTTCTTGCCGGCGTGCGACACTCGAGGACGCTCGGCAGCCCCATCTGCATCCTGGTAGAGAACAAAGACCACGCCAACTGGCTCGAGATCATGGGGCCGGACCAGCCCGTGTCGGGGCGATCGCCGGTGCCGTTGACAATACCTCGCCCGGGCCATGCGGATCTGGCGGGCGCCGCCAAATATGACCATGAGGACCTGCGCAACGTGCTCGAACGAGCCAGTGCGCGGCAGACCGCGGCCTCTGTCGCCGGAGGCGCCGTCGCAAAACGTTTGCTCGCCGAGGTCGGAGTCTGCGTTCGTGCCCGAGTGGTGGGCGTGGGCTCGGTGGCCTCTAGTTCCCGGCCCGATTATGCGGACCCCGCTAGTGTGGACTGGGACACGGTCGAAAGATCGTCCTTGGGTTGCGATGACGAAGTGGCGGATGCTTTGATGCGCGCCGAGGTCGATTCCGCGCGCGAAGGCGGGAGAGTCTCTGGGTGGCGTGTTCGAAATCTGGTGCTGGGGGGTCTGTCCCGGTCTTGGGGGCTACGCGGAACCCGCGGATCGCCTGGACGGACGACTGCTCGGAGCAGTCGGTAGCATCCCGGCCGTTAAAGGGGTCCAGATGGGCGATGCCTTCGCAAATGCCCTTCTTCCCGGATCGAGTGTGCACGACCCGATCGTCTTAAGCGAAAGTGGCGAGAGGGCGTCAATCACACGGCCGAGCAACCATGCTGCTGGGACGGAGGGTGGCGTCTCAAACGGCATGCCTTTGGTGGTTCAGGCGGCTATGAAGCCGATCCCGACCCTCACCAAACCCCTTCCCTCCGTTGATCTCGCTGTCTTGATTCCTACCGCGGCTCACGTGGAACGGAGCGACATCGTCGCGGTCACCGCGGCAAGCGTAGTAGGAGAGGCCATGGTAGCCATCGTCGTCGCGGACGCTTACCTCGCTAAGTTCGGTGGCGACAGTTTGGAGGACTTCAAGCAAGCGGTCTCGGCATACGAAGGCCGTCTTGAGGAGAAGGGGATTTGGCGCCGGTCGTAGCCCTGACGGGGTTCATGGGTAGCGGGAAGACCAGCGTGGGAGCGGCCGCCGCCGCACTACTCGATTGGTCGTTCATCGACTTGGACTCGGAGGTAGAACGGGCTCTGGGGGTCAGCATCCCCGAGATATTCTTACAGAAAGGCGAAGAAGCCTTCAGGCGGGCGGAGTTGGAGACCTTGCGATCGGTCCTCCTCGAGGGGCGATCTTCCGGAGGGGTGCTTCTCGCTCTCGGCGGGGGCACTCTCACCGACCCGGAGGCGGCCCGTCTCGTCAAGGATGCCGGCGTTGTGATCTACCTGTGTGTAGACCCGGCCGCGGCATGGCAGCGCGTTGCAGAGAGCGACCGGCCACTCGCCACCGACAGGATCTCGTTCGAAGCGCTGTTCGGCCGAAGGGCCGGCGTTTACGAGGACGTAGCAGACGCCGTCGTGACCGTGGATCAAAAGAGCGTCGGGGAGTTGGCGGCGGAGATCGCCGTCCTGTCCCAAGGCCTGACAAAGAAGAACCCATGAGCTGGCGCATAGACATGAATTCAACCATCCGACCGTCCACGATCATCGGCGGAGCCACCAGCGTGCGGGTCCTTCCGCAAAAAGCCGCGACGGCGTGCGCAGAGGGCACCCGCTTCTTCATCATCACGGACGCGAATGTGCAGAGGGCTTGGGGTAGCGAGATCGTCCGCATTTTCAATGGGGCTATCGCCAGCGACGATGTGCTTGTCATGCCTGCCGGTGAGACCACCAAGAGTGTCGCTTCGGCAGAGGCGTGTTGGGGATGGCTTGCCTCCAAAGGGGCGCGGCGCCAAGACACGGTCGTGGCTCTCGGAGGTGGCGTTGTCGGAGATCTAGCCGGATTCGTGGCCTCTACTCACGTCCGTGGGATGAAACTCTGGCAGCTTCCCACATCACTTCTCGCGCAAGTGGATTCGAGCGTCGGCGGCAAGACCGGAGTCAACCTGGGGGCGGGGAAGAATCTGGTGGGCAGCTTCTATCAGCCCGATCTCGCCGTTCTCGATACTGAGTTTCTGCGAACACTTCCCGACCTTGAGTTCGTCAATGGGCTCGGTGAGGTCGTAAAGTACGCTCTTCTCGATACCCAGGGCATGCTGGAGTTTCTGGAGTCGGAATCGGGTAAGGTCCGCTCTGGCGATCGCAGTGTGATGGAGCGGCTGATCGAACGGTGTGTGATGTACAAGGCCATGGTCGTGCAAGAGGACGAGCGAGATAGGGGGCGGAGGGCCGTTCTCAATCTAGGTCATACCACAGCGCACGCGCTCGAGGTGACCGAGGGCTACGGCGAGCTCAGCCACGGAAGGGCGGTGGCCATGGGGCTGTTGGTGGCTCTGGCAGTGAGCGAGACTATGTTTGCTCTGCCGGCGACGGTTAGGGAGCGCACGATGGGACTGCTCGCGGCTCTTGATCTGCCCACGCGGATGCATCTGGCGCCCGTCGACATCCTGATGGCCGCCGCCGCGCGGGACAAGAAGGTCGCCGCCGGCACCACCGGTTTCGTCTGCCTGCGTGCTGTGGGCCAACCAGTGTGGAGCGTCGATGTGCCCCCCGAGGTATTGAGAGCTTCGCTGGAGGTCATCCGCTCGTGAGTAAGACAGACCATGACTCGATCGACACTGTCGACCGGTCCCCACTCCTGGTGATGCTACATGGGGCCAATCTGGACCTCTTAGGAGAGAGGCCTGTTGAACACTACGGGACCATCACCCTCGCCGACTTGGAGCAAGCGGTGCAGACTGAAGCCGAGAAGGCCGGCTGGCGTTGCGAGTGTCACCAGACAAATCACGAGGGCGATTTTATCGAGCTCGTCCATCGTTTTCGTCATGCACAAGCGCTTCTGGTCAACCCGGGAGCTTGGACCCACTATAGCTACGCGATCCGGGATGCGCTGGAGTTGGCTACCGCCCCAGTGGCGGAGGTGCACCTATCCGACGTTTCCCACAGGGAAGAGTGGCGCAGGCATTCGGTGATATCCGATGTGGTGGCCCTTACGGTGTCCGGCCGCGGCCTCGACGGCTACCTGGATGCCGTCCGGAGGTTGATCGGCATGTACGCGGACGAAACCGACAGGTGGGAGGCGTGAGTATCATCCTGCCCCCGATCGCCTCGTCGTTACCGGAAAGGTTGGCACGCGTGCGGAAGTCGATGCAGGCGGAGGACGTAGCCGCGCTTGTCTCCTTCGGGCAGGCCGACTGCCGCTATCTAACGGGCTTCACCGGAGAGGCGGCCAGCGTCGTGGTCACCATGGACGACCTGATACTGGTCACCGACTCGCGCTTCACCGTACAGGCAGCAGACGAAGCGCCTGCGGTGAGGTTGGCTCTGGCGGTAGAACACCAGGACGATCAATTGCCTGGCTTGCTGCGCGAAGCAGTGGGTGGGGTCGAGCGTGTGGGCATCGACGGCGATCACCTCACGCTCAAACGCTGGGAAAGGCTATGTCAGTCGCTCTCCGAGGATCCTGAGGTCGCCTTTACCGTGACGAGTGAGTTGGTCTCGCGGTGTCGCATGGTGAAGTTCCCCGACGAGCTCGCGGCATTGCGCGCAGCGGGAACCCTTGTTACGGAGGCGTTCGCCTATCTGGAGAATACCGCCGTTGTCGGACGGAGCGAACTGGGCGTCGCACTGGATCTGGAGTTCTATCTGCGGGAACGCGGCTCGGAGGGCGTCCCCTTCCCATTCATTGTCGCGGCCGGAGCCCGCGCTGCCATGCCTCATGGAGAAGCCTCGGGCGCATTGATCGAACGTGACCAACTCATCGTTGTCGATATCGGCGCGACTGTGGCCGGCTACGCAAGCGATATGACCCGCACCTATGCCACCGGAGTTCTACCCGGGGAGCTTGCCGAGGTCTACAGCGTCGTCCAGGCTGCTCAGACTCGGGCCAGGGGCGGGGTTCGAGCCGGGATCTCGGGCCGCGATCTTGACGGCATTGCCCGCGGTGTTATGGAGGAGGCTGGCAAGGTAGACCTTTTCCTGCATAGCCTCGGCCACGGTGTGGGGCTCGAGGTGCACGAAGGCCCCCGGCTGAGCACGCGTTCCGAAGACGTTCTCAGCGAGGCGATGGTCGTGACCATAGAGCCGGGCGCTTACCTCACGGGCCTGGGCGGCATCCGTATCGAGGACACGGTGCTCGTCACGGCGGAGGGTGCGGAAGTCCTCACCGAATGGCCGCGGGACTTAAAGCTGCTCGGTTAGGGACTTCGCGAGCTTACGGGCCGTCGGTGCGGTTGCAGCCTACTCTTCGCTCTGGCGCGTAACGTGGTGTAGAATCCACGGCCGCGGATATAACAGACGGCGCGCGCAAATGAGACTGCGCAGGGTCGTCTAAGCAGTCGTCGACGGAGGCCGGTCGCGTGATATCAACGAATCAGTTCAAAGTTGGCATGACCATCAGGTTCGAGAACGATATCTACCGTATCGTCGAGTATCAGCACGTCAAGCCCGGTAAAGGCGGGGCTTTCGTCCGCACGAAGCTGAAGAACGCCAAAACCGGCCTCCAGATGGAGCGGACCTTCCGGCCGGAGCAGAAGTTCGAACAGTTGCGCACCGAGAACCGCGTAATGACCTATCTCTACGACGAGCCGGACCAAGTCGTGTTCATGGATGCGGAATCCTACGAGCAGCTGAGCCTGCCCAAGAGCGCCCTCGGCGATCGTTTCGATCTCATGACCTCGAACATGCAGGTGGAGGTCGTTTACATCGACGACGAGCCTTTCGATGTCGAGCTTCCTACGTTCGTCGACCTTCGGGTGGTGGAAACAGCCGCGGGTGTGCGTGGCGATACGGTGTCGGGCGGGAGCAAGGAGGCTGTCCTCGAGACCGGCGCTACCCTACAGGTGCCGCTGTTCATCGAGCCGAACGACGTGATCCGGGTGGACACGCGCACCCGCGAGTACGCCACTCGCGCCTAATCCGCTCTCTCGCCGACGACCCCGGGCCGGAAGGACAACCGCATGTCAGCGCGTCGCATCGGCGTCGTCGACCCCACCTTCAGATCGTTGATGCATCTTCAGCCGGCGGGGTTGGCGCCGCAACAACTTCGTGCCGCGTGCCGGGACAGTGTCGCAACCTTCCTTTCCGGGAGGGCCGGCCGTGCGCGTGGATACCCACCTAGTATGAAGGCCATGCGGTCCCACCATTCTATGACTCCCTGCTTGCCAAGATCATCGTCTGGGATAGCGACCGTCGATCCTGTATCGCGCGAAGCATCCGCAGTCTCGAGGAGTTCACGTTGGAAGGGGCTGCCGACGACCCGTGACCTACACCTTGATATACTTCGGTATCCGAGTTTCGTGGAAGGACGCTATTCGACGGGTTTTCTCGACAAGTCGATGAACGACCTTCCGGCTCTTGTCCAGCAGGTATCGCGAGGATAGCTATGACCGAGTACTGCATCGCCACAAACGTGCTGGAGGCCATCGTGCGCGGTTCCCTGGAGGGAGATGAGCGCCTGCGTTTCCATGCGCCCCTGCCTCTTATGCGCTCTCACCCCATCGAGATCGCAGTCGAGGGGGACAGCTGCCGGGCCACCCTCCATGTGGACGCGCGTTTCGGCGAGTATCTGCCCGCTCTGGCGACCGTGGCCAGAGAGAAAGCCGCGGACGCACTCAATGGCATGACAGGCCTCACCGTCAACGCGGTCGACGTCATCTTTGCGGGTGTGTTTCCGGTCAAAGCAAGACCGTGAACCGTGACCATAGGTCGTAGAAGCGCGAGGCGCCACGCCGTCTTCGTCCTTTACCAGCAGGATCTGCTCGGCCTCACTCCCGAGGCGGCCTTGGCGCGGGTCTCAGATGCCGGGGCACTTGACCCGTACACGCAAAGTCTTGTTTCCGGGGTCGCACATCATGTCTCCGATATCGACAGACTCTTGGCGGACAACCTTTCCGGCTGGACACTCGAGCGACTGGGTATCTTGGAGCGAAGTATCCTTCGATTGGCGGTGTTCGAGATGCTCTGGGAAGTCGAATTGCCTCGCGCGGTAGCCATCGACGAGGCTGTCGAGTTGGCGAAGCGCTTTTGCTCCGATGAGGCCGGCGCCCTCGTGAACGGCGTTCTGGGTTCGCTGTCCGAGGGTCACCAAGCTGTCGACACGGGCGCGGAGCGCTGACCACATGAACCCGACCGGAGCTAGATTGATCGAACGCCTCGACTTACCGGCGGACCTGCGCACCCTCGAGCCGGCGGCACTCCGTCAACTGGCCGATGAAGTCCGCCAGGAGATCATCGAGACGATCGCCTCCAACGGAGGGCACCTCGGCGCAAGCCTTGGGGTGGTAGAACTGACGATCGCACTTCACGCAGAGCTGAATACGCCTGAAGACGTGATCATCTGGGACGTCGGACATCAATCCTACGCGCACAAGTTGCTCACCGGACGATTGGCCGACTTTCATTCCATCCGTACCTATGGCGGGATCTCCGGCTTCCCAGCCCGCGCGGAGAGTCCCTACGACGCGTATGGCACCGGCCACAGCAGCACCTCGATCAGCGCGGCGGTAGGCATGGTGGAAGCAGACAGGCTGGCGGTGCGACCGGACGAGGGCTGCTCGGATCAGAGCGACTCGGCCGAGCCTCGGCTGCGAAGGCGCGTGGCAGCCGTCATCGGGGACGGCGCGCTCACAGGGGGCATGGCCTACGAAGCCCTCAACCATGCGGGACACCTGCGGACTCCGGTCCTCGTGATACTCAACGACAACACCATGTCCATCGAGCGCAATGTGGGTGCCATGAGCGCCTATCTTTCGCGTCTGCGACTCGACCCGAAGCTCTACCGATTCCGTCGCGATCTCGAGAAGAGGCTGCAACGTCTGCCTGGCGTGGGGGATAAGGTCGCGGCCATGGGCTCACAACTCAAGGACAGCATCAAGGCAGCCATAGTGCCTGGGATGTTGTTCGAGGAGCTCGGCTTCACCTACGTCGGAGTCATCGATGGGCACGACATCGAGGCTTTGCGTGCCAGCATCCGAAGAGCGCTCACGGTCGAAGGTCCTGTTCTCTTGCATTGCCGCACGGTGAAGGGTAAAGGCTACCTCCCCGCCGAGCGCCAACCTGGGCGGTATCACGGCTTGGGGCCGTTCTCTGTCAGTACAGGCGAGTGCCTCGACCAGGAAAAGCCGACTACCTACACGCGCGCCTTCGGTGAAGCTATGCTCGAATTGGCCAGAGCGGACGAGCGCGTAGTGGGCATCACGGCCGCCATGGAATCGGGCACGGGACTTAACCTCCTGAAAGAGGTTCTGCCCGAACGCGTCTTCGACGTCGGCATCGCGGAAGCTCACGCCGTCGGCTTTGCCGCGGGATTGGCCGCGGCGGGGCGCAGGCCGGTAGTAGCGATCTACTCGACGTTCATACAGCGCGCGTACGATCAGATCATCCATGAGGTCGCGCTCCAGAATCTTCCGGTGGTCTTCGCGATCGACCGGGCGGGTTTGGTGGGCGAAGACGGACCCACTCACCACGGAGTCTTCGATCTCTCGTTCCTGCGGATCATTCCGGGCCTCACTGTCTTCTCACCAAAGGACGAATCCGAGCTCCAGCGTCTGCTTGCGACGGCCCTGACCCTGGATGGACCATCAGCCATCCGCTACCCGCGCTCACCAGGCCTTGGCGTGGACCTGCCCCGTCCCATCTGTCCCATTGACGGACCGTGGTGCGAGATCCTATGCGAAGGCTCTGACGTGGCGATCCTGGCGACGGGCACTGGCGTCCAGATAGCTCGAGACGCCCTGCCCGAGCTGGTGGCCGCTGGTGTGTCGGCTACGATTGTCAACGTGAGACGGGTGCACCCGCTCGACACTGAGGCCCTTGGTGAGATCCTCGGGCGTCATCGCGCAGCTGTCACGGTGGAAGAGAACGCCTTGGCCGGCGGCTTCGGCTCGGCGGTACTGGAGTTGCTCCCGGAACAGCATCTGTCTTGCCCGGTAGCGCGCGTCGGGATTCCGGACAGATTCATAGACCAGGGGCCTCTCGACGTGCTGCGCCGGCTCGTCGGGCTGACGCCTGACAACGTGGCTGAGGTGTGCGTGGCGCTGCTGAACGGGAATCTTCCGGCCGGGAGTTAGGGTCGATGGCGGGGACTCCTCGCATGCGGCTGGACGAGTTGGTCGTGGATCGGGGCTTGGCCGATAGTCGCTCACTGGCGCGCAGTCTCATCATGGCTGGACTCGTGTCGGTGGACGGAGTGATGCGCGACAAACCCGGGACCCCCGTGCCCGTGACTGCCACATTGCGTCTGAAGAAGAGACCGCGTTTCGTTTCGAGGGCCGGCGAGAAGCTGGCCCACGCGCTCGAGACGTTCGGCATCGACGCCACTGGAGCTAGCGCGCTGGATGTGGGTGCGTCCACGGGAGGATTCGTGGATTGTCTCCTGCAGCGCGGCGCCTCCTCCGTCATCGCTGTCGATGTCGGCCGCGGCCAGCTTGACGCCCGGCTACGACAGGACCCCAGGGTCCACGTGCTAGATCGGCTCAACGCGCGATACCTGACCCCCGGGCAGCTGCCGTTCGTTCCCGACGCCTTGACCATGGACGTCTCCTTCATCTCGGTGGAAAAAGTCTTGCCGGCGGTCGTTTCCTGTATGGGCGAGTCTTTCTGGGGCCTGGTCCTTGTGAAGCCCCAGTTCGAGGCGGGGCCGGAGCGGGTCGGTCGGGGCGGTATCGTCCGCGACCAGGATGTGCACCGCGAGGTGCTCATGAGTGTTGCTAGCTTCGTCAGCACACAGCTAAACCTGGACATACTCGGTGTGTGCGACTCCGGCCTCCCCGGGGCGGACGGGAACGTCGAGTTCTTCCTCCGCCTTTCGCGAGGTGGAGAAAAGGGTCTTGGACTTGATACGCTGAGCACTGTCGTAGGGGAAACCCTGAGAGCCCTCCAGAATCCTACAGACGGTGGCCGAACGTGAGAGATCCTATCGAGCGAGTGCTTGTTCTCACCCACACTCGGGCGGACGTGTCGTCTCCCGTCCTCGACGAAGTCCTGGTGCGCCTCGCTGCCCGCGGGATCGCCGTCTTGGTACCGCCTTCGGAGTGGGGCAAACACTCCGCGCTTCTCGATACGTATTCGAACGTCAAGCTCAGTACCGAGCCGGGGGAGCTGCGCGAAGTAGGGCTCTGCCTGGTCCTCGGCGGGGACGGCACCATGCTCAGGGCTTTTCACATCACGCGCGACCTCGTCGTTCCGGTGGCCGGCATCAACCTGGGCCGTGTGGGCTTTCTTACGACGCTCAAGAGAGAGGAACTGGCCGTCGGCCTGGATCGCTTGCTCGACGGGGATTTCGTGCTGCACACCCTTCAAGGTCTGGAGGCGACCTCTCCCACCAGCACCTTCACCGCCGCCAACGACATCGTCGTCAGCAAGGGCGACCAGTCGCACCTGTGCTCGCTGTCGCTCGCCATCAACGGCGTGACGCTCTTCGAGATGCTGTGCGACGGGGTGGTAGCCGCGAGCGCAGCGGGCTCCTCCGCGTACAGCCTGGCTGCTGGAGGGCCTTTGCTCGGCATCGATGTTCAAGCGTACGTCATCAGCTTGATCGCGCCGCACTCGATAGGCGTGAGGCCGATTGTCGCAGCTCCTGGCGATGTGTTCGAAGTGACCAACGCTGCCACCAACCAAGAGGTCTTCATAGACGTCGATGGTCAACGACTCGCGATCCTTGCTCCGCAAGCCACTCTCAAGATCCGCATGGGTGGCCCGAGCGCCCTGCTGGCCCTTCTCGAGGGGGACAGCCTTTACCTGCACTTCCGCGACCGGCTTCTCTAGCTCGAGGGCGGCGCTCCGGTGCTGGTGTCAGTCGCCATCCGAAATTTCGTCTTGATCGAGGATGCGGTACTCGAGTTTGCCCCCGGGCTCACCATCCTCACGGGGGAGACGGGCGCCGGCAAGACTCTGCTGACCAACGCGCTCGGCCTTCTGGTAGGGGAGAGGTCGCAGGATGGGCTGGTAGGCCTAGCCGGGGAAGAGGCCCTTATCCAAGCGGTCTTCGAGCTTTCGGAAACGGAGTTGGCCGACGTCCCGACCTCCGTCGGCGAGCTCGTCCCGCTGAATGCGGGGGAGATCATCGTCACCCGGAGGCTATCGAAACAGGGCCGCAACCGCTGCTTCGTCAATGACACTGCCGTGACCCTGACCACCCTCGGCGACCTGGTGGGAGCGCTGCTCTCTTTCGCCGGCCAGCACGAGTACAGGCGGCTCCTTGAACCTTCGTACCAGCTCCAGGTCTTGGA
Organism: uncultured Thermoleophilia bacterium; assembly: GCA_963749535.1. GTDB lineage: Bacteria > Actinomycetota > Thermoleophilia > RBG-16-64-13 > RBG-16-64-13 > Chersky-299. The sequence continues at coordinate 44,210 of CAVVNF010000019.1, forward strand.
TGAATGGGGTGGCAATGGCCTTCTCGAACTGCGCGGCAGATATCGCGCGGCTTATGGTTCCGCTCGGGAGACAGCACGGCTTCTGGCCGAAGCCGTGCAATCCGCCGGCTCGCGCGTCCGTGAGATCGAACTCCTGCGCTTTCAGACCTCCGAGTTGGCGCAGGCGAAGCTCTCGATTGAAGAGGAGATCGAACTGCAGGCCGAGCAAAGAGTACTGGCCAGAGCGGAGGACATCCTCAAAGGGGTGGCGGAAGCCGCCACTCTCCTGAGCGATGACGGCGAATCCCCGGACTCGGTGTCACTCCTTGCCCAGGCTTCCGCCCGGCTCAGTGGACTGGCCGGACTTGACGCGACCCTGGATGGCATAGCCGCGGCCCTCACCGAGACTCAGTACCAGGTGACAGAACTCTCCCGTGAGCTTCACGGCTACCTGGGCAGGGTTTCCGCGGATCCCGCGCGGCTGCAGACGGTGGACGACCGCCTCCGTGTTTACACGGACATGGGCCGCAAGTACGGCGGTTCCACCGCGGCAGTCCTCGAATTCCTGCAAGAAAACTCCGACCGATTGGCTGAACTCGAGGCCACCGAGGAGAACTTGGCCGCCCTCCAGGAACAACGGAGCGAGCAAATCGCCCTATGTGTCGCACTGGCCGCGCAACTGACCGAAGAGCGCATGCGGGTCGCGCCCCGTCTGGAAGCCGCGATGCAAAGACAGATGGCGGATCTGGGGATGGCTGAAGCTCAGATCGTGATCGCCCTGGAGACACGTCCCGCCTGGGAGGATCTTCACTGGGATGGTGCGGATGCCGTGGAGTTCCTGTGGGCGGCCAACCCCGGACAGCCTGCGCGCAGTCTTTGCCCGAACGGCCTCAGGGGGCGAGCTATCCCGGATGCTTCTCGCCGTGAAGTGCGCCCTGGCCGGCGTCGGTGGCCACGAGACGTTGGTCTTCGACGAGGTGGACGCAGGCATCGGCGGACGCACCGCGGTGGCCATCGGGCGCAAGCTGCGTGAGCTGGCCGAAACGACGCAGCTGGTGGTGATCACTCATCTCGCCCGCGTAGCCGCCTTGGCGGATATCCACTACGTCATCGACAAGACGGTCGAGGCCGGCGTGAGCGTCACCCGGCTCAGCCTACTCGATGGAGAGGGCATAGTCGGGGAGCTCTCTCGGATGATGGGCGGCAAGCCCGAAGACGCCGAAGCCATGGCTCATGCCCGACTGCTGCGAGACAGAGCAGCAGGCGGCCTGCTAGACTAGATAGGGCGCGGGGCTGAACGGCCGAGCGCCGCCCGGTTCGACCACCAGCGCAGTTGAGGTGAGCATGGCTAAGCACGTTTTCATCACGGGTGGCGTAGTTTCTTCTCTCGGCAAAGGAATCACCGGCGCCTCGCTTGGCCGGCTCCTCAAGAGCCGGGGCCTCCGAGTCCAGATCCAGAAGTTCGACCCCTATCTGAACGTGGATCCTGGCACGATGAGCCCCTTCCAGCATGGAGAGGTCTTTGTCACCGATGACGGCGCCGAGACCGACCTGGACCTGGGCCACTACGAACGCTTCGTGGACGAGAGCCTTAGCCGCGACTCCAACATCACCTCGGGCTCCGTCTACTACAACGTCATCCGCAAGGAACGCAAAGGTGACTATCTGGGCGGCACCGTCCAGGTGATCCCTCATATCACCAACGAGATCAAGGAGCGGGTGGCCCGTATCGCCCGCAATCCCGACGTTGATGTGGTCATCACCGAGATCGGGGGCACGGTCGGCGACATCGAGAGCCTTCCCTTCCTCGAGGCCATCCGCCAGTTCCGCAACGATATCGGCCGCCGCAACGTGATCTACATCCACGTCACGCTCATCCCGTTCATCAACGCGAGCGGTGAGCTCAAGACCAAGCCCACCCAGCACAGCGTCAACGAGCTGCGGAGCATCGGTATCCAACCAGACATCATCGTGTGCCGGTCGGATCGCGCGATCAGTCAGGAGCTCAAGGAGAAGATCGCCCTCTTCACCGACGTGGAGCCGAAGGCAGTCATCAGCTGCGTCGACGCCGCGAACATCTATTTCGTGCCGCTCAACCTGCGAGACGAGGGCCTCGATCGTCTGGTCGTCGAGAAACTCGGGCTTGACGCGGGGCCGCTCGACCTTACCGAATGGACCGACCTCGTGGACCGGGTCAAGAGCGTCAACGGTACCGTGCGGATCGCGCTCGTCGGCAAGTACGTGCAGCTCCAAGACGCGTATCTGAGCGTAGTCGAGGCCTTGCGGCATGGCGCGATCCACCACGGGCGCAAGCTCGAAGTGATATGGGTAGATGCTGAGACTCTGCGCAAGGAAGAGATCACCTCGAGGCTGCAAAGCGCGGACGGCATCCTTGTGCCCGGCGGTTTCGGCGTACGCGGCATCGAGGGCAAGATCATGTCGGCCTGCTATGCCCGCGAGAACGGCGTGCCCTACCTTGGGCTCTGCCTGGGCCTGCAGGTGGCTGTGGCTGAGTTCGCACGCCACGTTGCGCACATGGTGGGGGCCAATTCGTCTGAGTTCGACCCGTCTACGAACTACCCGGTGATCGATCTCCTGCCGGAGCAAAAAGATTTGGAGGACAAGGGAGGCACCATGCGGCTGGGCGCGTCGCCCACGAAGCTGCTCCCGGGCACGAAAGCCTTTGCGTCCTACGGCGAGGAAGTCATCTACGAACGGCATCGCCACCGTTACGAGGTCAACAACATCTTCCGCAGCCAGTTGGTGGACGCCGGCCTGCGTATTAGCGGCATGACGCCCGACGGGCGGCTTGTCGAGGTCATAGAGCTCGATGACCACCCGTGGTTCGTCGCGTGCCAGTACCATCCTGAGTTCAAGAGCAGGCCCACCAGGCCGCATCCGCTTTTCCGTGACTTCATCGGCGCTGCGATAGCCTGCGAGTGTGGCACCCGCGACGGAGAGATCAAGGGGCAATGTCTGACCACGGCGGAAACAGACGCGTGACCCAGACTCCGGAACCTTCGCGAGACCGCCTCACGGAGCTTTTTCTCGAGTTGACGGCGCTCGCGAGTCCTTCGCGTCATGAAAGGTCCGTAGCAGACGCGATCATTCACCACCTTGCGGCCGTCGGAGTGGACGTCCGCGAGGACGATACGGGCCGCCGCATCGACGGAGACGCTGGAAATCTCTGGTGCGTAGTCCGGGGGACCGGGACCACGCCGTGTCTGGCGCTCGGCGCGCACATGGACACAGTGGAACCCTCAGCGGAGCTGCAGCCTCAGTTGGTGGATGGGGTATTCACCAACAAAGCGCGCACGATCCTAGGCTCGGACGACAAGGCTGCGGTCGTCGCCATGCTCCATGCGACTGAGTTGCTGGTGCGCACCGGCGAGCCTTTCCCCACGTACGAGATGTTCTTCACGGTTTCCGAGGAGACAGGCCTCGTGGGGGCCAAGCATCTGGGAGAGCACGTCCTCTCGAGCCCGTTCGCGGCCGTGCTCGATTCCTCGGGGCCGGTGGGTGGCATAACGGTGAAGGCCCCCAGTCAGCAGGGCCTGCAGGCGGTGTTCAGAGGCCGGGCGGCCCACGCTGGAGTCGAGCCGGAGCGCGGACGGAGCGCGATACTCGGGGCCGCAAAAGCCATCGCAGCGATGAAGCTGGGGCGCGTCGATGACGAGACCAGCGCCAACATCGGGATCATCCATGGCGGCACTGCCTCCAACATCATCCCCGACTATTGTGAGATCAAAGGGGAGTGTCGCAGCCACAACGACGAGAAGCTGGCTCACACGGCCGCGGCGATGGTCGATGCGCTCCAAGAGGGCGCGGCACACGCCGGCGTGGACGTGGACATCGCGCTCATACACGAATATCGCGCTTTTGCGCTCACGGGACGGACGCCGGTCGTGAGGCTGGCAAAAGCGGCTGTGGCGGCACTGGGCCTTGAACCCCGGCTGCTCACAGGTGGCGGAGGTTCCGATGCCAACATCCTCAACGCTCGCGGCCTTCCCACGGTGAACCTGGATGCCGGCATGATGCAGGTGCACAGCCCGGACGAGTATCTCACTCTCGACGATCTCGATCGACTCTGCCGGCTGACCCTCGAGATGATACGGCTGGCTCCCGAGTTCGGCCCCCGTGCGAGCTGAACGACTGTGTCGCTATCTTCTGGGAGACCTCACGGTGAATAACCCGTCCGCGCGAGACAAAGCGCTGCCACCCGTTGTCGGCACGCGCTCGGTATATGAGGGGAAGGTCGTCAGCCTGCGAATCGACCAGATCAGCTTGCCGGACGGCGGTACCGCCACTCGTGAGGTGGTGAAGCACCCGGGCGCGGTCGTTGTGGCCGCTGTCGACGCAGGCGGCAACGTCGTGCTGGTCAGCCAGTATCGCCATCCTTTGCGTGACTATTTGTTGGAATTGCCCGCCGGTGGACTCGAGCCGGGAGAGGACCCAGCCCACGCCGCGAAGCGCGAGTTGAGAGAGGAGGTAGGCCTAGAGGCCAAGACCTGGGTCCATCTGGGTCACTTCTACTCTTCCCCGGGGTTTGCCAACGAGCGGCTGGAAGCCTTCTTGGCCACCGAGCTTACTGAGGTAGGCGATGACCCCGACGACGACGAAGACCTGGAGGTAGTGGGACTCCCCCTGGCGGACCTCCTGGATCACCCAGAACGCATCTTCGACGCCAAGACTCTTGCTACATTGCTCCTGGTGCAGAAGCACCTGGTTCGGAGCTGACCCAGCCGCGAAGGAGACAACGCCATGCGCATCGGGGTCCCAAAGGAGATACGGGAAGAAGAATACCGGGTGGCCCTTACACCCGCGGGCACTCGCGAGCTCGCCCTCCGTGGCCACCAGGTGTACATCGAGCAAGGGGCCGGAGACGGGTCGCTGTTCCCGGACGATGCTTACGTTGCCGCGGGCGCAGTGATCGTTCCTGATGCGGCGGCCGTCTTCGAGGAGGCCGACCTCATCCTCAAGGTGAAAGAGCCCCTCCAGCAGGAGTATTTACGCCTGGAGCCCCGGCATGTCCTGTTCACCTACCTTCATCTCGCCCGCGATCGGGAGCTGACGAGAGGCCTGCTGGATAGCGGAGCCACGTGCCTCGCATACGAGACCGTGCAGACGCCGGATGCAAGGCTGCCGTTGCTGGCGCCTATGAGCGAGATCGCCGGCCGTCTTGCTCCACAGATCGGCGCGTACTTCCTCGAGCGCATGAGCGGGGGCAAGGGGAAGCTGCTTGGCGGCGCAACCGGGGTCAAGGCGGCCAACGTCGTCATCCTGGGGGCAGGCATGGCCGGCTCCAATGCCGCACGCATCGCCGCGGGCATGGGAGCGCACACGAAGGTGCTCGACATCGACCTTCCGGCTCTCGCCGAGCTCGAGCGTCGGGTGCCCACTGTGCATACCCTGTGTAGCGATCGACTGACGATCGAACAAGAGGTGCATACCGCGGATCTGGTGATCGGCGCCGTACTTGTTTCGGGAGCCCGGACTCCGGTCTTGGTATCCGAGGAGGTGGTGAAAAGCATGCAGCTCGGATCGGTCATTGTCGATCTCAGCATCGACCAGGGCGGCTGCGTCGCCACTTCGAGGATGACCACGCACCGCAAGCCGACGTTCACCGCTCACGGCGTCATCCACTACTGCGTGGACAACATGGCTGGAGTGGTCCCCGTCACCTCGACTCTCGCCCTCACGAACGCGACTCTTCCGTTCATCCTCACCCTCGCCGACAAGGGCGTGGTGGATGCCGCCGGCTCCGACTCGGCGATCGCCCAGGGCATAAATGTTATGGAAGGCAAAGTGACCATCGCCGAAGTCGCCAAGGCCACGGGCAATCCCTATTTTCCGCTGGAGTACGTCCTGCCGATCGAATACACCTGATTTCCAGGCCGATACCGGTCGTGAGCAACACACCTTCCGTCATCGAACCGGCGCTCGCCACCTATCTCCGCTCCCTAAGACTGGAACGGGGGCTGAGTGAACGAACGATCGACTCGTACCGCCGCGACCTCGTGCAGCTCGGACTCTTCCTACAGGAGCGCGGAGTCGCCCTCGAAAGTGCGAAGGCCGAAGATCTGAGGACGTTTCTTGCGGCCCACGAGTGGCGTCCCGCCACCAGAGCGAGAAAGACGGCCGCTATCCGCTCCTTCTTCCGCTCGAGGATCTTGTCAGGGGAAGCGTCCAAGGACCCCACTCAGGCTCTGGCCACCCCTCGCTTGGACGGTAATCTCCCGCGCACGCTTTCCGTGGAGGAGGTGGCCAGGCTCCTGGAGAAGCCCAAGGCGACGCCTGCCGGCTTACGAGACCGGGCTCTACTCGAAGTCCTGTATGGCGCTGGATTGCGGGCCTCCGAAGTACTGCGGCTCCGCCTCCAAGACATCGACTTGGATGTGGGCTTCGTTCGCGCCATAGGTAAGGGTGACAAGGAGCGCGTCGTACCGCTGGGCAGGAAAGCCCTGGACGCCCTCCGCCTGTACAACGAGCGCGGCCGTCCGTTCCTGGGCGGGCCTGGGACATTGAAATCCGCCGAGCTGTTCCTCAACACCCGCGGGCGCAGGCTGTCTCGCCAAGGCTTGCACCAGCTCATCAAACACTATGTGCGTGAGGCGGGCCTTCCCGACGATGTCTCTGCACATACCCTGAGGCATTCTTTCGCCACGCACCTGCTCGAGGGGGGAGCCGATCTTCGGGCCGTGCAGGAGATGTTGGGCCACGCCGACCTTTCCACGACTCAGATCTACACGCACATCACCACCGGCCACCTGCAGAAGGTCTATCGGGAAGCCCATCCTCGAGCACGGTCAAGGAAGGACTAGGATGGCTCGATGCATCTTCATGATGCTGGACGGGGTCGGCGTCGGGGCCCTGCCCGACGCAGCGGACTACGGGGACACCGGTTCGAACACCCTTGGCAACCTGGCGCGCGTGGTCGACCTGCGTCTGCCGGTCTTCGAGAAGATGGGCCTGGGCAACATCCTGCCCTTGCCCGGTGTTCCGCCCGCGTCCAAACCGGAGGCCATGATAGGCAGGTTGGCCCCGCATTCCGCCGGCAAGGACACCACCGTAGGCCATTGGGAGCACATGGGACTCGTGACGCCTCGTCCTTTCCCCACGTATCCGAACGGCTTCCCCGAGGAAGTGCTGAAGCCCTTCCGGGAGCAGATCGGGCGTGGCGTCCTTGGCAACAACGCAGCCTCCGGCACGCAGATCATCGACGAGCTCGGCGAGGAGCACCTGGCCACGGGTTTCCCGATCGTGTACACGTCGGCCGACAGCGTGTTCCAGATTGCTGCGCATGTCGAACTGATCCCGCTCCCGATGCTGTACGAGTGGTGCGAGATAGCCCGACGGATCTTGACCGGTCCTCACGCCGTGGCCCGAGTCATTGCCAGGCCGTTCACCGGCGCGCCGGGAGCGTTCGTCCGGACGAAGGATCGCCGGGACCTTTCACTTTCTCCACCCGGGCTGCTGTATCTAGACCTTCTCCAGGACGCGGGGATCCCCGTACATGCACTGGGCAAGATCAAAGAGATCTACACGGGCCGTGGTATCAGCTCCTCGCACAAGGTGGCATCGAACGACGACAATTTGGAGCAGCTACGCGCGGCTCTGCGCGACGTCAAGCAGGGCCTGATCTTCACCAATCTGGTGGATTTCGACATGGCCTGGGGGCACCGTAACGACGTCGAAGGATTTGCGCGCGGCTTGGCGGCCGTGGATCGCGCCTTGCCCGACATCCTCGGCGATCTCAGGCCGGACGACCTGCTGTTCTTGTCCGCCGACCATGGCGTGGACCCGACCACCGTCTCCACAGACCACAGCCGCGAATACGTGCCGCTTCTGCTTTACCCGCGACCTCCCGCGACGCAGCCGGCCTGCTTTGAGGGCGACTTCGCCGACACAGGGGCCACGATCTACGCTCATCTGACGGGCAAGTTACCGGCACTGGCGGGCCAGTCGGTGCTCGAGCAACGCCCCAGCCGAGGCTGGCGGCCCTACCCAGGCACTCTGGCGGACCCTCGAGCTTCCAAGAGCCATCCTCGGCGCGTCCCGGGTAGGGTAGGGGAGCAAGAAGCCACCACGGCCGCTTCGTGGCTGGCGAGACACTTGGGGCCGGCGCCCGAGGTCGCCGTCGTGTTAGGTTCCGGGCTTCAACGGCTCTTCGGCTCGGAGGGTGGCGATGCCCCCCACTATGAAGAGGACCACCGCAAGCAGGGCCATTTCGGCACGTGGCTAGGTGGCGTTGATTATGCAGACGTGCCTCACTGGGCTGTCGGGACCGTGCCAGGCCACCCCAGCACACTCTCGGTGCTCGAGAGAGACGGCATGCGTCTGGTAGCCCTCAGAGGCCGCATTCACGGCTACGAGGGCTTCGACCTTAGCGAACAGCAGCTTCCGGTGCGCGCGCTGGCCCGCTGGGGGGTGGGCAAGCTGATACTCACCAACGCCTGCGGGGCGGTCGACTCCTCGCTGGCGGCCGGGGATGTGGTCCTCGTCACCGAGATCCTCGACTTGCAGACCACTGCGCCAGGAGCCTGCCCACCGACGATCGGAGCCACGGAGGCGGAGATCATCGCTGCATTGTGCCCGCCCACGTCGCACCCGGCGCCGCAGGGGAGGGGGCGCGTTGTGACGACCACCGGCGTCTATGCAGCGGTACCCGGCCCGCAATACGAGACCGCCGCTGAGATCGAGGTACTCCGTGCAATGGGGGCCACAGTCGTCGGCATGTCCACGGCGGTGGAGGCGCGGGCGGCCGCTGACACCGGGATGCGGTTGGCCGTGCTGGCCGTCGTTACCAACCCGGGTACTACCTCAGCATCGGCCGCGGTTCAGTCGGCTGGCGTATTCGATGCGCATCAGGCAGTGCTGGCTTCTGCCGACCTCGCCTCAAGGCGGGTGCTTGAGGTGGTGGGCGCCGTCTTGGAGGCCTGGGGTCGCCGTTGACCGGCGCTGTTCCTTTTCCTCGGTATACTCTCGTCTTATGACAGCACCGCCCTCATTGATGCAGGTCTCGGTCGTCATAACGACCCATCAGAACGCGGACTTCGATGCGCTGGCCGCGGCTGTGGCCGCCTCGCTCCTCTATCCCGAGGCCAAGATCGTCTTTGGCGGCTCCTTGAACCCTAACGTCCGAGAATTTGTTTCATTGCATGGGGAGACCCTGCCCATCGTCGCTCAGCGTGGTCTCGACCACAAAAGCATCGAGCGGCTTATCGTGGTGGATACTGCGGACCCGGACAGGATCGGCGACTTCGGGGAGCTCTTCGGGAGCCCGGGGGTGGAGATAGTCGTGTTCGACCATCACGAAGCCGAGAATCTCGTAAGACCTCCATTCGTGACCGGCGAGAACTGGGTGCTGTCCTCCGACGGTGCGGAGGCGTCGTCCATGGTCCACATATTGCTCGAACGTGGGGTGGAGATAGGCAAGCTCGAAGCCACCATCTTTGCGCTCGGCATCCACGAGGACACCGGATCCCTCACCTACCCGCGCACCACCATCAAAGACGCGGAGATGCTCGCGGCGTGCATGAGGCTCGGCGCCTCGCAGCCTTTGATCGAGCGCTATCTCCATAGCGCGCTCAACCGCGAGCAGCGAGACATCCTCATGCGACTGGTCGATTCCGTCCGCCTCGAGCGGGTGCGGGGCTTGGACGTGCACGTCGTCGCTCTGGAGGTCAAAGGATACGTCGATGGATTGAGCGTCCTAGCGCACAAGCTCATGGAACTCATCAATGCGGAAGTACTGATCCAGGCCGTCTCGATGGAAGATAGGGTTTTCGTCACTGCCCGGTCCCGGGCCGGCTCGGTGGATGTTGGTGCTCTGCTGCACACCATCGGCGGGGGCGGACACGCCCAGGCCGCCTCAGCGGTTCTTCGCGAGGGCTCCGCTACAGGGGTGCTGGATAGCCTGCTCGAGGCTCTGACTCAGACCAATCTGGTCGTTCCGACTGCGGGGGACATCATGAGCCGCCCGGTGCGGTTCATCGACGCAAGCACTCCGGTTACCGAGGCTCTCGCTACCGCCCAGCGCTATGGCCATTCGGGGATCTGCGTCAAAGATCAGGGCAGGGTCGTCGGCATAGTAGCCCGCCGCGATCTCGATAAGGCCATCCGCCATGGCCTCGGCCACGCTCCCGTCAAGGGCGTGACCACGCGGAATATCACGTTCGCTCGGGCCTCCACCACCGTTGACGAGCTCAGACGCATCATGGTGGAGGGGAACGTCGGGCGCGTACCCGTGGTGAGCGACGAGGCCTACGAAGAGACGGTGGCCGCGGGAAGCGCTCGGGTGGGAGACGTCGTCGGTATCGCAACACGTACGGACGTCCTTGCCGCATACCAAGGGCGGTGGGAGGACGAGGAAGCCAAACTGGCTGAGCCTCAGGTGTATACGCTCCAGGCGTTGGCCGACCATCCTTTCTTTGGACGGCTGTTCCGGGCCTGCTCGGCGCTGTCGGAAGACTTCGCCGGCTTGTACCTGGTGGGAGGCTTCGTCCGCGACCTGCTCCTCGACCAACCGAACGCAGACGTCGACATCGCCGTGGAGGGCGACGGGATCGACTTCGCGGGACGCCTCGCCGCCGAGCTGGGTGGCAGGGTGCGAATGCACCGCAAGTTCAAAACCGCGGTCGTGCTGCTTCCACCCGCTACCCTGGGAGAAGCTCCCGAATGGCTCAGGGCGACAAACGAGCCTTTTCACGTGGACGTCGCCACGACGCGCACGGAGTTCTACGATTATCCGGCGGCCCTGCCGAGGGTGGAGCACGCCTCTATCCGGCAAGATCTCTTCCGCCGCGATTTTACGATCAACGCCATGGCCATCTCGCTGCGCGGCGATGATTTCGGCGCGGTGCTGGATTTCTTCGGCGGCATGCGCGACCTCCGTGAAGGCACCATCCGCGTTCTTCACAACCTCAGCTTCATCGAAGATCCCACACGCATATTTAGAGCGGTGCGCTACGAGAATCGGTATGGGTTCCGCATGGACGAACAGACCAAAGCCTTGGCAAAGAGCTGCGTCGATATGCATCTGGTAGGGGACCTGTCCAGCGTGCGTCTCCGCGAGGAATTGATCCCGCTTTTCAGCGAACCGAACGTACAATGGACCCTCAAGCGCCTGTTCGAGCTGGGCGTGGCCCGGGAGGTGCATCCGAAGCTGGCGACAGGGGAGAAGACAGTCGCGCTGATCGCGAAGCTCGACTCCTTGGTGAGAGAGATGGCACTTGAGTCAGAGGTTGTGACGTGGCGCCTCCGGCTGGCGGCGGTGACCCGCAACATGGACCACGACGAGCTCTACATGTGGCTGGAGAAGTTGAAGCTCAGACGCGCGGACGCCGACGTTATCCGTGCCGGTGTGGTCATGGGTCCGCTTCTGGCCCCCCGATTGTGCAATGAGACCATGAGCGATTGGGAAGTCTACAAGGTATTGCAAAGGGTCCCGGTGGAAGCCGTCGTCCTGACTCTCGCTCGAACCGACCCGGGCCCAGCCGAAGCGAGACTGCGTCGGTACCTCGGTGAGATAAGGCACCGCAGACTTAATGTGTCCGGAGACGATATCCTGGCTCTTGGACTGAAGAAAGGCCCGGCCGTCGGGCGAACGCTTGAGAAGCTCAAGGAGATGCGTGTGGAAGGAAAGATCCAGGGACGCGACGCAGAGTTGGCTGCGGCCCACCGACTGCTGGAGCGGATACGATGAGCAGCCGTTGGGGCTATCTCATCCCGCTCGTTGCCATTCTCGTTCTCTCCATGGTGCTGCATGAGCTGGCGCATGGCTATGTCGCGTACAAGCTTGGAGATCCGACGGCCAAGCAGCGGGGGAGACTCAGTCTGAATCCGCTCCGCCACATGGATCCCCTAGGCACCGCGATGTTCGTCATCACGTATCTAGCTGGCGGCTTCATCTTCGGTTGGGCGAAACCTGTGCCCGTCTCTCCCTACTATTTCCGGAACCGTCAGCGAGGGATGATGCTCGTGGGGGCAGCCGGCCCCCTCACCAATTTCGTGCTCGCGGTGATCTTCTGGGCGATTCTCACGCTGCTCGCGCCGGTGCTGCTGATAGCGCCGCACCAGGGAGCCACCAGTTCGCTGACTAGCGCGATCGTCCAAATCCTTTACTTGGCGTTCGAGGTCAACGTCGTACTGGGCATCTTCAACCTCATTCCCATTCCGCCGCTGGATGGCTCACGGATCCTCGGAGGGGTGTTGCCGCGCAACCAGTACGAAGCCTGGGTACGCCTCGATCGCTACGGCATGTACATCCTGATCGTGCTGCTGATCGTCATCGCGTATTCGTCGATCGGCGCTCAGCTGACGGCCGCCTATAATGCGTTCTTCAGCGCTGTCCTTCCAGCGTACTTCTAGTGCAAAGAACGGGGGACAGTGAGAGTACTAGAGCTTGACCTCGACGTATATCAGGGACCGTTCGACCTGCTCTTGTCTCTGATCCTCAAGGAAGAGGTCGACCTGCTGGAAGTGCCGCTCCTCGAGGTGATCCTGGCCTATCTCGAGCAGCGCGAGGCGGACGGCGCCCCCGATTGGGACGAGACCACGGAGTTCCTCTTGCTGATGAGCCTTCTTCTGGAGGTAAAATCTCGCCTCCTTTTGCCCGGACGATACCCGGACCTCGAGCAGGAACTGAGTCCTGAGGAAGCGCGCGATCAGCTGCTTTTCCGGCTTTTCGAATACGGTCGCTTCAAGGCGGCGGCGCAGCGACTCCGCGAAGTGGGTGAGGCGAACCGAGGCTGCCTCTTGCGTCCGCCCGCGGCCCATCAGCGCAAGGTACTGCCGCCGGTCGAGCAGATCGCCCACCTCGCGGAGGCGACGGAACTGGGGCTTGCGTTGCAGAGGCTGCTGGACAACCGGCGCGAACCGGACACCGCGCACATCGCCCACGTGACAGTAGAGCTGAAGCGCCAGATCCACGCCATACGACGGCTGCTGGCGGAGCGGGGGAGATTCTCCTTCGACCGCACGTTCGGTGGGGAGGAACAGCTGGTTCAGGCGCTCTCGCTATTTGCCCTGCTGGAGATGATGACATCCGGCGAGCTCAGGGCGTCCCAGCCCCAGCTGTTCGGCGATATCGTGGTGCGGTCGCGGGAGACAAGGAAGTCCGCATGAGTACGCTGAAACGAGATGTGGAAGCCCTCTTGTTCGCGTCCGGCGAGCCGCTGCCGATGGACGTGCTCGCGCAAGCGCTCGCGCAGCCCGAGCCGCCGGGCCTTGCCGCGATCGAGGCCGTCCTCGCCGAGTTGCAGGCAGAATTTCCGCCCGGCGGTGAACGTGGATTCGAAGTGTTGCGCTTGGCGGGGGGATGGGCGTTCCGCACCAACCCGAACTGTCGCGAAGTCGTGTCGGCGTTGTTCGACGTGCCCGACGACTCTGTCCGTCTCTCACCCGCGGCTATGGAGGCCCTCGCCGTGGTCGCCTATCTGCAGCCCGTGTCCCGTCCCCAGATCGCTGAAGTCAGGGGCGTCAACTCCGACTCGTGCGTGCAGACGCTCGTGGAACGCGACCTGATCGCCGAGGTGGGCCGGAGCCAATCTGCCGGCGGAGCGATCCTTTATGGCACTACCATGCGCTTCGAGGCCATGTTCGGGCTGGCGGGCCTTGAAGACCTGCCGGACTTGAAAGAGTTCGAACTCAGCGACGACCAGAAGCTCGAACTGCGCCGGCGGCTCGGGTTGCTCGCGGTGCCGGAGTGAGGGTCCCAGAATGAAGGTCCGCCTGCAGAAGTTCCTGGCGGAGGCGGGACTCGGCTCCCGTCGCCACTGCGAAGAGCTCATCATCGCCGGCCGGGTGACCATCAACGGGCAGACGGCCACACTAGGCGATTCCGTGGACCCAGAGGAGCAAAGCGTAGAATTCGACGGCGCGCCGGTCCAGCGCGAGTGCAAGGAGTACTGGCTGCTGAACAAACCCGCCGGCGTGGTAAGCACGGCAAGCGACCCCCAGGGCCGACCGACGGTGCTCGACTCTATCCCCACCAATTCCCGGGTGTTTCCTGTAGGCCGGCTGGACCTCGCCAGCACTGGACTCCTGGTGATCACCAACGACGGGGAGTTGGCCGCACACCTACTCCATCCCCGGTATCACGTGGAGAAAGAGTACCGAGTCTTGGTCGAAGGAGCGGTCTCCGGCCCTACGTTGCGCCGACTGCGCCGCGGGGTGGAACTCGAGGACGGGCCGACCTTGCCCGCCCAGGTCGAGTTGATCTCCCGGGCCAATCCCGCCATAGGGCGACCCACCTCCGAACTCAAGATGGTCATCAGGGAAGGGCGGAAGCGTCAAGTGCGACGCATGCTCGAGAGCGTCGGTCACCCCGTGCTCGCGCTCCACCGCAGCCGGTTCGGCGGGCTCGAGGATGCGGACTTGCCTGTGGGACGAGTCCGGCCCTTGACGCCGGCTGAGGTGGAATCCCTAAGAAGAGCGGGGGGCGTGGGTTAAACGAGGGACCCGCGCGCCCTCAAGCTGCACTATACTGTTTTGTTCGCGGTCTGTGCGCGGTTTCGGCTCGTCCGCGAGATTCCATCTGACAACGAGGAGTACGGAGCCGTCATGAAGTTGAATCCGGTGCTGGAGCGACTTACGCCTTACCGGGCCGGGCCGCCGCTTGCGGCGGTTCAGAGGAGATACAACCTGGCACAGGTCGCGAGACTTTCAGCCAATGAAAGCCCAGAAGGGCCATTTCCTGAGGTCGTCGAAGCGCTGAAGCAAGCCACCAGCGGTCTCAATCGCTATCCGGATGGGTGGTGTGCGGAACTCCGCGAGACCTTAGCGGTCCGGTTGAACATCCCTGAGGGCTGCCTGGTCTTCGGTAATGGCTCGTGCGAGTTGCTGACACTGCTCGCCGACGCCTTCCTGGGCCCAGACCGCCACGTGGTGTTCCCCATGCCTTCGTTCGTGATGTACCGGTTGATCGCGCTTGCCAACAGCGCACCCTTTACGGCAGTAGTCCAACCTGACCTGCGCTACGACGTCGATGCGCTGGTCGAGGCCGTGAGAGACGACACCGCTTTGCTCATCGTCTGCAACCCTAACAACCCCACTGGGGACTACTTGGACCCGCGTCAACTGCGAGCCCTCATCGACCGCGTCCCCGATCACACGGTGGTGGTTCTGGATGAGGCCTACGGGGAGTTTGTGACTGCGGCCGCAGACGAGGATACGGCTCCGTGGATCGCCGACTACCCTAATCTCGTCGTTCTCCGCAGTTTCTCCAAGATCTACGGTCTGGCCGGACTGCGCATCGGTTACGGCATCGCCCGGCCGGAAGTGATCGACGCCTTCGACAAGCTTCGCCAGCCGTTCAATGTGGGGACCATGTCACAGGTGGCGGCCTTGGAGTCACTTCGTCACCCGATGCGGATGGAGGACAGGCGTACTCACGTGGATAGCGAGCGCCGGCGGATCATGGCCTCATTGGACGGCATAGCCGTGAATGTGCTCCCCTCGCAGGGTAATTTCCTCCTCGTGGATGTGCGCGAACTGACCGTGCCCGGGGAAGAGGCCGTGCAGGCCCTTCTGGAGCGCGGGGTGATGGTCCGGTCCGGGTACGCAATGGGGTGCCCGGGGTGGATAAGGGTAACCATTGGTAAAGTAGAAGAGAACGATCACTTCTTGACCGCTATGAGAGAGTTGCGGGGTTTGGAGAGCTGACATGGACGGCGGAAGCACAGAGATGATGATCGTGATGCGTGAGGACTCTACCCCGGAAGAGGTGGAGAGAATACTGGAACGCCTCGACAAGGCTGGGGCCAGGGGACATGTCTCTACCGGAGATGTGGTGACGGTCATCGGTGTCGTCGGCGAGCGGGACGTGATCGCGGGACTGCCGATCGAAGCGTACCCGGGTGTGGACAAGGTTCTGCCCATCCTGCGCCCATACAAGCTGGTGAGCCGAGAATTCCGCCGCACCCCGACCGTCATCACTGTCGGCGGGACGAGTGTCGGCGGGGGTCACATCGCCCTGATCGCCGGCCCTTGCTCGGTGGAGAGCCGCGAGCAACTGCTGGTGGCGGCACAGGCAGCCAAGAAGGCGGGCGCGACCATGCTGCGTGGCGGCGCTTTCAAACCGCGCACGTCGCCGTACGCCTTCCAGGGCCTGGGGGTGGAAGGACTGGAGATCCTGGCCGAGGCGCGGGAAGCCACGGGCCTGCCTGTCGTGACCGAGCTCATGGACCCTCGCCACCTGGAGGATGTGGCCAAGTACTCCGACGTGATCCAGATCGGCGCGCGCAACATGCAGAATTTCCAACTGCTCTCCGCCGTGGGCGAGGTAGATCGGCCGGTTGTGCTCAAGCGGGGTCTTGCGGCCACTATCGACGAGCTGCTGATGGCGGCGGAGTACATCGTCAAGGAGGGCAACGATAAGGTGATCCTCTGCGAACGGGGTATCCGCACCTTCGAGACGGCCACGCGCAACACGCTGGATATTTCGGCCATCCCGATCATCAAACAGAGAAGCCATCTGCCCGTTATCGTCGACCCAAGCCACGCGGCGGGCAAAGCAGACCTCGTGGAACCGCTTTCCCTTGCCGCGCTCGCAGCTGGGGCGGACGGGCTCATGATCGAGATGCACCCGACTCCCGAAACCGCTCTGTCCGATGGCGGTCAGTCCCTTGACCCAGGTCAGTTCTCCCGCGTGGCGACCCGGATCAAAGCGATGATCGCCTGGATGGACGAGACCCTCGGCTAGGCTCGATGACCGACCGGGATCCGCATAGTGGCGTTCAGCGCCTGGCCGTCATCGGGGTAGGCCTCATGGGGGGGAGCCTGGCCCTGGCCGCCCAGCGCGGAGCCGGAGTGACCCAGATCGTGGGATACGACTCGGACCCGATGGCTCTTGCCGATTCCCTCCGCATGGGCGTCATAACGGAGATCGCGGGCAGCCCGGTCGAGGCCGCCGCAGGCGCTGATCTGGCGGTGGTTTGCACGCCGGTTCGCAGTATCCCCGAGTTGGTGGAGCAATGCGTGAATGCGTCTCCGCGGCCCCGTCTCGTCACCGACATCGGCAGCACGAAATCAGCCATCATCAGCAGCCTATCCCCGCTGGCGCGTTCGCTGTTCGTGGGCGGACATCCCATCTGCGGAGCGGCCACCGCGGGCGTGCGTTACTCGCGCCCCGACCTGTTCGACGGAGCCACCTACTTTCTTTGCACCACGGGTGCGGCGCTACCCGAGCTCTATGCTCTGCTGCAAGAGTTCGTTTCGGACCTCGGCGCACGGCCGGTGCACATCGGCGCCGTCCCGCACGACCGCATCATGGCGGTGATCAGTCACCTTCCTCATGTGCTCGCCAACGTGCTGATGCAACAGGTGGGCGAGTACCGGGTTTCCGGCAAAAGGGCGCTCCATTGGGTCGGACCGAGTTTCAAAGACCTCACGCGTGTTGCCGGCGCCAATCCGCCCATGTGGCGCGACATCTTCATGGAGAACCGCGAGGCGCTGGCGGACTCGCTGAGAGCCGTCGCCGCCGAATTGCAGGGGCTTTCCGAATCGCTCGACCGGGGAGACGAAGCGCGGGTGGCGAAGTCTATCGACGTCGCCGCCGCGTATCACGAGGAGCTACTCGAATATGAGGACCTCGTTCCCGACACTCTCTACAAGGTGGTCGCCCGCATTCCCGACCAACCCGGGGTGCTTTCCAAGGTGATGACGACCCTCGGAGAAGCCAACATCAACATCGAGGACCTTACCCTGCACCACATCAGCCGGAGCGCCGGCGGCGATCTCGTGCTCTTCATCGCGGGGGAGGATGTGGCCGATTCCACGAGCACGCTTCTCGAAAGCCTCGGATATCCCACGGTCGTGAGCCTTACGGGAGACGGCAGTGAGTGAGCCGCGGGGGGCGATCTTCCTTCCGGCGAAGCAGGGTCTGCACGGGGACGTGATCGTTCCCGGGGACAAATCCATCTCTCACCGAGCCGTTCTTCTGGGCGCGGTCAACTCGCGCCCCCTCACCATCACGGGGTTCTTGCGCTCCGCCGACACCATGGCGACCGTGGTCGCGGTAAGGTCCCTAGGCGTCGGCATCGAAGACCGGGGAGAAAGCCTTGTGGTAGGCGGCAGGGGCTGGGCTGGGCTCTCCGAGCCCGAGAACGTCATCGACGTTGCTAACGCAGGTACGCTCATACGGCTCCTGCCCAGGCATACTCGCGTCTTTGCCTTTCCTCACTATGCTCACGGGAGACGCCAGCATCCGCCGGCGGCCCATGGCCCGCATCGTCGAGCCGCTCAAAGCTATGGGCGCCACCGTCCTAGCCCGAAAGGGTGACACACTGCCGCCACTGGCCATCTTCGGCGCGCCTCTGCGGGGCATCACGCATCAGCTGCCGGTGGCGTCGGCCCAGGTCAAGTCTTGCCTGCTGCTGGCGGGTCTGCGAGCTTCAGGAGTCACCTCGGTCGTCGAGCCTGGAGCCTCCCGAGACCATACGGAGCGACTACTGCGGTTCGGCGGAGCCCGTGTGGAGCGGGAGGGCGCCGCTGACGGCCCGGGAACGGTGAGCGTGTGGCCCGTGGAACGCCTCGCACTGGGCGATATTGCGGTGCCGGGCGATTTCAGCTCGGCCGCTTTCTTCATCATCGCGGCCATCCTTGTAGCAGGATCAGAGGTGACCATCGACAACGTGGGCCTGAATCCGACACGGACGGCCCTTCTCGAGGTTCTCAAGGACATGGGCGCGCACATCGAGGTGGAGCCTTCGCCTATCGCGGGCCCAGAGCCCGTCGGTCGGATCACTGCGAAGTCGACCGAGTTGCAAGCGGTCGATGTCGGCTCGCGTCTTGTTCCCAACCTCATCGACGAGCTACCTCTGTTCCTCTTGGCTGCCGCCAAGGCGCGCGGAGTCTCGCGGTTGCGCGGCGCTGCCGAACTGCGGGCCAAGGAGAGCGACCGCCTATCTGCGATGGCCGACGTGCTTCGCGCGCTGGGAGTGAACGTGGAGGAGCATGCGGACGGCATGGACATCGAGGGCCGGCCGGAAGGTTGGGACGGTGGGGCGATCTCCGCGTGCGGCGACCACCGCATCAGCATGGTGGGGGCGATCGCCGGCCTGGCATCCCGCGACGGCGTCCACGTCGACGACATCGACTGTACAGCGGTGTCGTACCCGGGCTTTGCGGACGCGGTGAGCTGTTTGGGCGGCTCGGTGCGGCCCGACGAGGTCCGGCGATGATCATTACCATCGACGGCCCGGCCGGCTCTGGAAAGAGCACCATCTCGCGTGAAGTGGCAAAGCGTCTAGGCATGCGGTACCTGGACAGCGGGGCGATGTACCGGGCGATCACCCTGCTCGCCCTCGAGGCCGGGCTCGTCCCCGACCGTTTGGCGGAGGCGGGTAAGCTGGCCGAAAGGGTGTCGCTGCGGTTGGAGGAGCGTCCCGACGACCTCACCCGGGTCTTCCTGGACGGCCGGGAAGTCACGGACGAGATCCGCGGAACGCTCGTCTCGAAGAACGTGTCTGCCGTGTCCGCGGAGCCAGAGGTCCGCCGGGTCCTGACCGCGCGACAGCGCGCCGAAGCGGCCGAGGACAACGTCGTGCTCGAGGGTAGGGACATGGGCACCGTGGTCTGCCCCGACGCGGATCTCAAGATATACCTGACGGCCTCGCTCGAAGAGCGGGCCCGCCGGCGACAACTGCAACTTAAGCAACAGGGCGTCGCCGTGCCGGTCGCCCAACTGGCAGAGGACATCGCGGCGCGGGACACGTATGACTCCGGCCGGGAACTGGCGCCGCTTCGCAAAGCCGCCGAGGCTGTCGAGATCGACACGAGCAGGCTCAGCATCGAAGAGGTCATCCAAAAGGTGTGTGCATTGGCTCAACCGCCGCGCGGACCGGGCGGCATGGTTTTCAGTCCCTTGGATACCCGGCCTTACCGTTTCGCCTATGGCTTCCTACCAGCGATTTTCAAGGTCATCTTCAGGATGGATATCTCCGGAGCCGATCGCTTCCCGAAACGCGGAGGCGTGGTGCTGGCATCCAACCATCTGTCGAACGTCGACCCTTTCTTCCTGGGATGCAGTTGTCCGAGACAGATCCACTTCATGGCAAAGGCCGAGCTCTGGAGGTCGAAAGTCCTAGGCAAATTGATCACTGCCTATGGGGCGTTCCCTATCAATCGTGGGCAAGCGGA
Source organism: uncultured Thermoleophilia bacterium (assembly GCA_963749535.1). Lineage (GTDB taxonomy): Bacteria > Actinomycetota > Thermoleophilia > RBG-16-64-13 > RBG-16-64-13 > Chersky-299. Next base: position 64,328 of record CAVVNF010000019.1, read on the forward strand.
TCGCCACGCGGTCAGAGCTGCCCTGAACATCTTGGAGACGGGCGCCGTCGTCGGCATCTTCCCCGAGGGGCACCGGCAGCATAACGGACAGCTTGGCGAGATCAATCCCGGAGTCACTCTGTTCTCGCTCCGGGAGGGAGTCACCACCATTCCCGTGATGCTCTCGGGCACCGAACGCGTCGTGCGCAAGGGGCTCCTCCGCTTCCCGCGGGTCCGTGTCTTCTACGGCGACCCTTTGCCCATTCCAGGGCCTGAGGTTCCGCATTCGGAAAGGGCTCAGGTCACCGCGGACAGGCTGCGGCGGGCGTACGAAGACCTTGCAGCGAAGATGCGACAGACCGATCGACCCTCTGAGGCCGAGCATGGGTAAGCTCGAGATCCGGATCTCCGATTCCGCCGGCTTCTGCTGGGGGGTGGAGAAGGCCTTGGAAGTTGCTCGCGGTGCTGCCAAAGAGGCTCAAGGACCCATCAATACGTTAGGACCGCTCATCCACAATCCCGGGGTGATCGCCGAGCTCGAGCAGCAGGGGATCGGCGTCCTGCGCGACCCCTCTGAGGCTTCTGAGGGAACCATCATCTTGAGGTCGCACGGCGTCCCAAGCGAGGTGCGCGAGGAGTTGGGGCGGAGACCCGTCCACGTCTTGGACGCCACGTGCCGCTTTGTGAAATCTGCACAAGATAAGGCGGCAAGATTACACGCGATGGGTTATCTGGTAGTCATCCTGGGGGAGACAGAGCACCCGGAAGTCCTCGGACTGCGCTCCTACGCCGGTCCGGATTCCCTGGTGGTCGAGAAGCCGGGGGATTTACCGGCCGAGCTGCCGAGTTCACGCGTGGGTGTCGTTGTGCAGACGACCCAATCGCAAGAACGCCTCGCGGACCTTGCCGCGCACTTGGCGCCGCGGACCAAAGAGCTTCTCGTATACAACACGATCTGCAGTGCCACGGAGCAACGGCAGCGCGGCGCGATAGCCATGGCCGGCGATGTGGATGTCGTGATCGTGGTGGGCGGGAGGAACTCCGGCAACACGCGGAGGCTCGCCGAGCTCTGCGCTGAGGTCCAGCCCCGCACGCACCATGTCGAGTCGGCCGCCGAGATCGATCCCGCGTGGTTTTCTGGTTCCAAAGTTGTAGGCATCACGGCCGGGGCTTCGACCCCGCCGGATCAGATCGACGCGGTGGTCCGCCGCCTAAAGGAGATCGAGACGTGAACGCTCGCGCACTTCCCCGGGTTGCGATCATCGGATATCCGAATGTCGGCAAATCCACGCTATTCAACCGCATAACCGGCACTCGCGAGGCAGTGGTCGCTCCAGAGTCGGGTGTCACCAGGGACCGCAAGGAAGGACAGGCCGATTGGGTCGGCTACCGGTTCGTGGTAGTCGATACGGGAGGCATCGATCTGAAGAGCGACGAGCCTCTAGGAGAATTGGTGCGCCGGCAGGCCCAGGTGGCGCTGAGCGAGGCCTCGGTGGCCATTTTTCTGGTGGACGGCAAGGCCGGGCCGGCGCCCCAGGACCAGGAGATCGCCGCCCTCCTACGCCGCAGCGGCGTACCGATAGTCCTGGCAGTCAACAAGATCGACTCGCGTGCCGCGGAGGAGAACCTCAACGAGTACTGGCAGCTCGGCCTCGGGGAACCGCTGGGCATCTCGGCCGAGCACGGACTGGGAGTGGGAGACCTGCTGGACGAGGTAGTCAAGCCACTGTCCGAATCGGGGGAGGAGATCGAAGAACCCGCTCCGGTGAAGATCGCCATCGTCGGTCGGCCTAACGTGGGCAAGAGCTCGCTCGTCAACCGTCTCCTCGGCGACGAGCGCGCCATCGTGTCCTCGATTCCGGGCACTACTCGCGATGCCATAGACACCGACCTCATCTTCGAGGGCACGCGCATGACGCTGGTAGACACGGCAGGGCTGCGCCGCCCGGGCAAGCGCACCACCACCGACGTGGAGTATTACAGCTCACTCCGGGCCATCCGGGCGATGGAGCGAAGCGACATCGCCCTGGTGGTCGTCGACGCGAACGAAGGCCTGGTCGACCTCGATCTTCAGGTGGCATACGAAGCTCAGCGCGCCAAATGCGCCACCGCGATCCTGTTCAACAAGTGGGACATCGCGGATATGGACCTCGAGATGGTCACCGCCCGGGTCAAAGACAAGGTCCAGATGAAGCCGCGCTGGGTGACTACGTCGGCCATCACAGGGCGCGGCATCGACCGGATCCTTCCGCTCGCTCTGGAGCTGTACTCGCTCTACAGCACCCGCATCCCTACCGCCGAGCTCAATAGGTGGCTGGAAGATGTCCGGGCCCGTCGCACGCCCTCGTCAAAAGGCGGCAAGACCTTGAAAACCTTTTACGCCGTGGAATATGACGTCGCCCCGCCTCGATTCAAATTCATGGTCAACTCTCGCGCGCTTATTTCCAAATCTTTTGCGTACTATCTCGAGAATCAGCTTCGCGAGACGTTCGGTATGTGGGGGATCCCACTGGTGATCGACTTCGAGGGCAAGGAGGAACGGTACTCTTGAGCGTGACCTCTGTTCTTGTGGCGGTTGGCCTGGTAGTTCTAGGCTACCTGTTCGGCTCCCTCTCGCCGAGCGTGTTCCTGGGGAGGGTGTTCAAGGGCGTCGACGTAAGGCAGCATGGCAGCGGCAACGCGGGCACCACCAATGCTTTTCGGGTGCTAGGCGCGCGCCTGGGGGTCGCCGTGCTCGTAGGGGACGCGTTGAAGGGGGCGCTCCCGGTGCTTTTTGCCAGCTACGTCAGCTCGCCGCTGGTGACGGTGTTCGTGGCGTTCGCCACGGTGGCCGGGCACAACTACTCGATCTTCCTCCGCGGGAAAGGCGGCAAGGGCGTGGCCACCGGCGCCGGAGCCGCCACGGGCATGATGCCGCTGCCCATGGCCATCCTTTGGGTCCTTTTCGGTGTGATCCTGTTCAGCACGTCCGTGGGGTCGATCGCCTCCATCACATGCACGATCTTGCTTCCGGTGGTCGCCATCGTCTTCCACCAACCTTTGCCGTACATCGTGGTGACATTTCTCATAGCCGCGGTGGTCCTGTGGGCCCACCGGGGCAATTTTGTCCGTCTTTGGCGGCATCAGGAGCAAAAGACCCAGTTTCCTTGGACCAAGAAGCCCGTGATCGTCCGGTGTCCGGCCGATGGCACACAGGCCGCGGCGGTAACTTCCGAGTCGATGTCGGTCGAAGCGCCAACGCACCCCGGCGACGGAATTGCGCCTCAAGAGAGCGGCGGCCGGCCCGGCTGAGTGCCGTGAGCGGCCTAGAACAACCTCCTGCGCCGCGTTGGCTTCGCTGGCCCGGCCAGCCGTACCGGGCGGCGGTCGTCGGAGCCGGGAGTTGGGGAACCGTTTTCGCCCGTCATCTGGTCAACTGTGGCGTCGAGACCAGTCTGCTCGCCCGGCGGGCAGAGCAAGCCCGGGAGATGCAAAGATCCCGGCATAATCCGGACTATCTGACCCATCTTGACCTACCGGGCGGAGCTCTGCTACGGCACGTATGGCTCGGCCGACCTGTCCGAGATCGCTCTGCTGGTGCTCGCGGTGCCGAGCAGAGCCTACCGCGAGGTGGTCAGCTTGCTGTCGTCGCGGCTACCGACAGGCATCGGTGTTCTCAGCCTGACAAAGGGCGTGGAGCCCGCCAGCCTTCGACGTTTGAGCGAGGTGCTGGAGACCGAGCTGGCTTCACTCACTCCCGCCGTGGCGGTCCTTTCCGGCCCCAATCATGCGGAGGAGGTGGCGGAAGACCAACCCACGGCATCGGTCATCGCCTCGAGCGATCCGGTCTTTGCCGGCACTCTCCAGGACATCGTGACCAGCGAGACATTGAGGGCCTACGTGAACAGCGACTTGATCGGAGTCGAGTTCGCCGGTGCGGTGAAGAACATCATCGCCGTTGCCACCGGCATGGCGGACGGCCTGGGCTTCGGGGACAACGCCCGCGCGGCGCTCATCACCCGCGGACTGGCAGAGATGACGCGCTTGGGCCTGGCCCTGGGAGCGAAGAGCGAGACGTTCTCCGGGCTTGCCGGCCTAGGCGACCTGGTGGGCACCTGCACGTCGCGCCACAGCCGTAACCGCCTTGCCGGAGAGATGATCGCGCGAGGGCACCCTCCCGAATACCGTAGAGGCCGAGATGGGCATGATCGCGGAAGGCTTGACGGCAGCGCCGGCCATCCTGGAGATTGCCCGCCGGGTCGGCTTGGAGCTCCCGATAACCGACAATCTGGTGGCCATCCTGTGCGAAGGCAAAGACGTGAGGACCAGCGTCCGCGACCTGATGACCCGCCAGCCTCGCTCAGAGTCGCTGCCGGCGCCGAGTTCCTGACTTCGCGCCATTGAGCGACGTCTATTGGTCGCCCGATGACTCCCGGGACCGTAGGTGCGGGGCTGCGCTATTGCGCTGCCGTCGCCTGAATTCGCGGGACCCCATGCTATACTGGTCGCGCTGCGGGACGTGGCGTAGCTTGGTAGCGCATCCGGCTGGGGGCCGGAAGGTCGCGAGTTCAAATCTCGCCGTCCCGACTCTGTCCACAAGGGCCTGATCGTCAGGCCCTTTTTGTGTTCTTCCGCTCTTTCCGTGGAGGCCGGCCTGTTGTTTCTTCCCGGAGCCGGGTACTAGGGGTATGCTGCACGTCAGGCACCATCGTTCATCCACAGCGGAGGCTCCCAGGTGAAGGCAGTAGTCATGGCCGGCGGACAGGGGACACGGCTGCGCCCGTTGACCTCCAACCAGCCGAAGCCGATGGTCCCGGTGGTCAACAAGCCCACTATCCAGCACATCTTGGAGTTGCTCCAGCGCCACGACATCACCGATGTGGTGATGACCTTGGCCTTCCTGCCCCGGCTCATCCGCAACTACTTCGGCGATGGCTCCGCCTTGGGCATGCATATCGACTATACGGTCGAGGAGAAGCCGCTCGGGACTGCGGGCTCGGTCAAGCTCGCGCAGGATCTCCTGGACGAGACTTTCCTCGTCATCAGCGGAGATGCGCTGACCGATTTCGATCTTACCCGGGTCGTCGACTTCCACCACGAGCGGGAGGCGATGATCACCATCGCGCTCAAGAGCGTGGAGAACCCCCTGGAATTCGGTGTGGTGATAGTGGACGAAGAGGGGCGCATCGAGCGTTTTCTCGAAAAGCCGGGCTGGGGTCAGGTCTTTTCCGACACCGTGAACACCGGTATCTACGTGATCGAACCCCAGGTGCTTGATCACATCCCGTCCGGCGTCGCCTACGACTTCAGCCACGAGCTCTTCCCGAAGCTCTTTGACCTGAAGAAGCCCTTGTACGGCACGGTTTGCGAAGGCTACTGGCAAGACATCGGCAGCCTCGAGCAATACATCCAGGCAAACCGCGACGCGTTGGACGGCAAGGTGCATGTGAACATGCCGGGAGTGCGGCTACGCGGCAATGTCTGGGTAGGCCAAGGCGCCACCCTCGAAAGTCTCGATACCGTGGAAGGCCCGGCGGTGATCGGGCGCAACGTACGTCTCGATCCTGGGGCGAGAGTCGAGTCACACACCGTCCTGGGAGACAACGTTGTGGTCCGAGCCGGGGCGCAGGTCGGCAATTCGGTGATAGGCGAAAACTCGTATCTGGCTGCCGGCTGCGTGGTCTCCGGGGCTGTCATAGGCAACGCCGTGGAGATCCACGAGAACGCGCACATCGCCGAGGGGGCGATCGTGGGCGACCGGTCCGTGGTGGGCCGGAACGCCGTGGTGGCGAACAATGTCAAGATCTATCCGTTCAAGAACATCGAACCGGGCTCCGCGGTGCGCTCGTCGATCGTGTGGGAGACCCGGGGGATGAGCACACTCTTCGGCCGCAACGGCGTGCGCGGCCTCGCCAACGTGGACGTCACCCCGGAGATGGCGATGCGCCTGGCCATGTCCTACGGGACTCTCATCGCCAAGGATTCCTACGTCACTACCAGCCGCGACACGCACCACGTCTGCCGTGTCTTCAAACGGGCGCTCATAAGCGGGCTCAACTCCACCGGCGTCAATGTGCGAGACCTCACTGTGGCCCCCGTCGCGGTGAACCGTTTCGACATCAAGAGTGGACTGGCGGTCGGGGGCATCCACGTCCAGATGAGTCGCGACAATCCCGAGATGATCGAGATCATCTTCTCGGAGACCCCCGGCATCCCGATCGAGGGCAAAAGGGAGCGCGCCATCGAGAACCACTACTTCCGGGAGGACTTTAGACGTGCCTCTATCGAAGAGATGGGGGAAGTCCTTTATCCGCCGAGAGCGATCGAGACTTACACGAACTCCCTCCTGCAAAACTGGAACACGGTAGCTATCAGAGGGAGGATGCCGCGGATAGTCCTGGACTACTCACACTCCGCGCCTGCCTTCTTCTTCTCGGCCACGCTGGACAAGCTTGGGGTCGAGACCGTCACCATGAATACAGCCAGGGAGAGGCCTTTGCTGAAACCATGGGACTCACCCGCTGAGTCCGCTATCAAGGTCGCACAACTCGTGAGGGCGATGGAGGCCGACCTGGGAGCCATCCTCGACCCTGGTGCCGAGTATCTCTATCTAGTGGATGACAAGGGCGAGCTCGTGCCCGACTCCACGCTCCTCCTGCTCCTACTTCAACAGGCCTGTCGCGACGCGGCATCCGGCACTGCGGCTTTGCCTCTGCACGCGACCCGCCACGCCGAGATGGTGGCGGCCTCCACCGGTGTGACGATAAGACGCACCCGTTACGCGAAGGCAGCCCTTACAGCGGAGGCCGCCCGCCCCAACTCCATCTTTGCGGCGAGCGTGGACGGAGGATATATCTATCCGGCGGTTCTGCCGTCGATGGACGGGCTGTTTGCGCTCGGCAAGGTGCTAGAGCTCGTTTCCACGTCCGATCTTCCCTTGTCGCAGATGCGGGCCCGCGTACCGGCCGTCCACATCGCTCACGACCAGGTCGCGTGCCGCTGGGACCTCAAGGGAACCGTGATGCGACGCATGACAGAAAGGCTGCGATCCGGCCGCATCTCTCTGGTGGATGGCATCAAGGTGTTTTTGGACAACTCGGAATGGGCGCTCGTGCTGCCCGACGGCGAGGAACCCTTCTTCCATATTTACGCCGAGGCAGGCGACCACCAACGAGCCGCCGAACTCATGGCCGGCTACCGCGACACCCTCGAAGCGGTGATTTCGGAGAGTCAATCGTCGGAGTGAATCAGCAGTGGAGGGACCGACACGCCCGCGTACGGTCTCTCAAGGTGGATGTGTGAAGAAGCACAGGGTCTTTCTTGCAGTTTGCATCACCTTGGGCGCCGTCGTGCTGCTGGGCGGTGCGGCGTTAGGGGCCGACTTCCTCGTCTATTCCGGGGAGATCCATCACGGGGTCGTCGTGGCAGGACGGAGCCTGGGCGGACTGACTCGCTCTAGCGCGGAGGGAGTGATCCGGCAGGTCTCGGCAGGCCTCCTCGAGAAGAAAGTGCTGGTCACCGACGGGAAGGACTCCGTCACCATCATCCCGGGCGAGGCCGGCGCCACCGTCAATGTGCGCGCGACCGTGGATTCGTGCTTTGCCCAGGGCCGCTCAGGGAGCTTCTTACGAGACTGCATCGCCAGGCTGAAGCTTTGGTTCCGTCCGGCCAGGATCAGCCCCAAGTTCAGCATTTCCGGGGCTGGCTGGCAGCATGCCGCGGATGAGGTGTCGCTAGCGTTCGAAAGGCCGGCGCAGGATGCGCTGTTGACCATCACCGGGGACCAGATCACATCCACGCAGGCAGAATCCGGTGCATTGGTAGACGATCAGCGACTTGCGGCTCTGGTGCTCCGCGCCCTATCCAACGGCGACGCACACGTTGCTCCACCACTGCTGGAAATCGCTCCGGCCATCACCACACAACAGGCGGCCATGGCTAAGACGGCCGCCCGGGATGCCCTCGCGGCTCCCGTCGTCCTGGAGTACCAGGGACGAAGCTACGTCCTCACCACTGAGCAGTTAGATGAGAGCGTCAGCGTGGACAGGGACGGCTTGGCTGGGGGAGGGCTACCGCTCACACTCGACACAGAAGCCGGGAGAGCCCTCCTCGCGAAGCTCCTCGCGCCGGTCGAACGTAGCACTGTCGAGGCCAAAGTGGTTCCGGCCAAGGAGGGCAAAGGGTATAGCGTCACCCCGTCACGGGACGGGGTCCAGATCGACTGGGACGCGCTCCTTCCCGCTATAGCTCAAGCCCTGCTACAGCCTGCTCCGCGGCGGGTGGCCGTGCCCACCTCAGTGGCACACCCCAAGCTCAGTACCGAAGACGCCGACCAGCTTGCCACCCGCAGAGACATCGCGACGTTCACCACGTATTTTCCCGCAAGCAATCAGGCCCGTCAGCACAATATCCAGCAAGTGGCAGCTCTGCTCGACGGCACCGTCGTCCCACCAGGAGCAGTATTCTCGTTCAACCGCACTGTGGGACCGCGGACCGCCGCGGCGGGCTTCGACGAAGCGCCGATGATCCGCGGAGGCATTGTGGTGCCGGGAGTGGGAGGGGGGACCTGTCAGGTTTCCACGACGCTCTTCAACGCCGTCTTTCTAGCCGGGCTGCCTATAGTCGAAAGGCACGCGCATTCGCTGTTCATCGATCATTACCCAGTCGGCCGTGACGCGACGGTCACCTACGGGGCACAGGACTTCAGGTTCCGCAACGACTCCAGTCAGTACATCCTGATCAGCGCCAGTGCGACCGACCGATCACTCACCGTGTCACTCGCGGCGCCCACATGGGATCGTTCGGTATCGTACTCGACATCGCCCTTCGAGGACATCATCCCTCCCGACAGCTCGGCTGAGTACCCGCGGTATGTGCGCGATCCTTCATTGGCACCCGGTACATCTTTGCCCATGGAGCCCGGCATCGATGGACTCACCGTGCAGGTATTCCGGGTGGTGAAGAACGCGACTGGAGAAGTGCTCTTCAAGGACGACTTCACAAGCGTGTACTCGCCCAAGGACTTCATAGTGAGGGTCGGTCCTAAATAGGAGGATTCCTGCGTCCAGCCGGGCCTCTTTACGGCGGCTGGCGCAACCGGCCCGAGGATCAGGCCTGGGAGCTGCGGGACACTACCTGCTTGCAGATGGCTTTCAGCGTCTCGAAGACGCCGACCCCAGTGAGTGCGCAGGCCTCGATCACCGGTGCGTTCGTGTGGTTGAGAAGTTCCGTGAGGTCACCCACCGAGAACACCGGGGCGAGATCCCGCTTGTTGAGTTGAAGCACTACGGCGAGCTTGCTGAGGTCTTCGCCGTGGGACATCAGGTTCTCCCAGAGGTTAAGGTAGCTGTCGACGTTCTCGTCCAGACGGGAGACCTGGCTGTCGGCCACGAAGACCAAGCCGTCGACTCCCTGCAAGACGAGTCTTCGCGAAGCATTGTAGAAAGACTGTCCCGGGACGGTGTACAGGTGGAAACGGGTGCGCAGACCCTTGACCGTGCCCAGGGAAAGCGGAAGAAAGTCAAAATACAGAGTGCGTTCTTCCTCCGTAGCGATGCTCACGAGCCGTCCCCGCACTGCGGGATTCACACGCCGGTGGACGTATTGGATGTTGGTGGTCTTGCCGCAAAGGCCGCAGCCGTAGTAAACGATCTTATAGTTGATCTCTCGTGCCGCTAAGTTGATCAGAGCCACTAGCCGCTCCCTGCCGCGTCTTACTCCTCGACGCGGAAGAGGCCGTCGATGGCCTCGCCCGCCTGGGTGGAGTAATCCCGGTCCATAAGTGCTGTCTCCCCAGCCTTATCTTCGGCAGGTTCGAAAACCGGCTTGAGCACTTCCAACGCTCTGCTCGTATACAAACGCACTCTACCGACCTGCGTCTCGCGCCCAAAGGCGATGAGCAAGAGGATCTGCTCGGTCACTTGCACCACATGCAGATTGGATTCCTTGCCTTCGTGGAACAAAAGGGTGAATTCTCGCTCGTTGAGGACTTCGGCCAGTTGGCGTGTGGCGGCGAAGGAACTGGCGGCGAGAGCCGCAAGGGAAAGTGTGTCGGACTCGACGTTGGTAGGGGAGGTGGTTATGGGTTGGCCGCTCGTCGATACGAGGGCCACGAATTTCGCGCCGGAGACCTGCCTTAGCTTGGCGAGGACTTCGTCGATCAGATGCATCTGCCCATCATCGATGACAAGACCTCTGCGACGAGCCACTTCTGCCCCCTTGTCCTGGAGTTGAATCATCCAGCTTGGCCAGAGTATAACAAGGTCGGGGGCTGCGAACGCCGGCCCCGGCCACAAAGACCCAAAAAAGGCTGTGCTATCATGACCGCCAGCCTGGTTGCCGAGAAAGGAGCGATTGTGAATCCGAGGAACCTCAAGTATCACAAGGAGCACGACTGGGCGCGCGTGGAGGGCGACACCGCCGTGTTCGGCGTCACCGACTACGCCCAGGAGTCACTCGGCGACATAGTCTTTCTGGAACTCCCGGAGATCGGGTCGGAAGTGACCGCGGGGACACCTTATGCGGAGATCGAGTCGGTTAAAGCCGTGTCCGATATCCTCGCCCCCTTGAGCGGTTCGGTCATCGAAGTCAACGAGGACGCAGTAGACGCGCCCGAGGTCATCAACGAAAGCCCGTACGGTGATGGCTGGCTTGTGAAGGTGCAACTCAGTGATCCGAGCGAAGTGGACGACCTCATGACTGCCGAGGAGTACGACGAATTTCTCGTCGAAGAGGAGGAGTGACTACCTCTTGAGTTGAAGAATAAGACCGAGACCTGCGTGCCGGGCATCGTATCGGAGGGGCGACCGAGGCGGCTCAAGCGGACCTCGACCTTAGGTTGAAGGTTTTCACGCCAAAGGCTATAGTGGGGACATGAGCACTACAGACGAGACTTCTTTCGAACTGCTTCTCAACATCCAGTCGTACGGCGACGAACAACTGAAGTCGCTCAAGGACAGTCTGGAGGAGGAGGAGCGGGAGGTGTCCAAGCGCAGACGGCTTCTTCACGGAGAACTCGACATAATCCGCGCCGAGATAGTACGCCGTAAGCGCGACCAGGGCCGTGCTGGGAAGAGCGTGTTCAGCGACGGGGACATCGATAAGCTGAGCGCCATCTTGAGCAATCGCGGACTCTCCACTGAGCAGGAAGAACCAGCCGGGGAAGCGGAGACGGAGTCGTAATAAGCGTCCAGTCTCTGACGCACCGTCGAGGGATGTCAATCATGCCAGCTGATGTAGAACCAGTCGTTCGTGGGATCCAGAAACGTTTTCGCGATCTGTCGGTGGATGTTCGCGAGGAGCGGATCATCCGCTACATCGTCAAGCAGCTGACTCAGGGCCGAGCGTTCGATTCCATCATGGCCGACCCCTACGTCGTGGCCCACACGACAGACGCGACCCGTGCCCTTCTCATCCAACGCCCGGCGGTGCTCAAAGGCATCGAAGCCGAGATCCAAGCGCAATTCGCTGACTACCGTTCGATGAGTAGTCACGATGCCGGCTCGCCCGAAGCGGACTGAAGTTGGCGACCTGCCCTAAGTGCGGCCTCGAGGGCCGGGACGACTCGAACTTCTGCAGTCGCTGTGGGGGAAGGCTGACACTTCCAGACCCCTCGGAGACGACTATCACATATGCGCCCGCGGATCGTGAAGAGCTGGATTTGGACTCGGTCCACCGCGAGAGCCCGCGCGAGAGCATCGTGCTCGTGATCAGGGCAGGTGGAGGCAGAGAGGGGGAGGCCGTCGCTTTGGACTCCGACGTCGTCACAATCGGCCGTAGTCCACATAGCGACCTGTTCCTGGACGATGTGACGGTGTCGCGTCATCATGCACGCGTCATCAAAGACGAGTCGGGGTACCTCGTCGAGGATCTCAACAGCCTTAACGGCACCTATGTGAATCGTCGGCGTATCGAGCGCCATCGGTTGTCTGACGGCGACGAACTCCAGATCGGCAAGTTCAAACTGGCATTCTTAGAACCGAGTGACGACCTATGAGCGATCAGCTGGGCAAAGAAAGCTACTCTCGAGCCGCTTCGGCAACGGCGGACTCCGTCGCACCGCGCTCCGAGCGCCTGCTGACGATAGGGCAGGTCGTCGACCAACTCAAGCCTGAGTTCGACGATCTGAGCATCACCAAGGTGCGCTACCTAGAGGATCGCGGTCTGCTGACTCCTCAGCGCACGCCTGGCCGGTATCGCAAGTACAATTCATCTGACGTTCGCCGACTACGTACCATCTTGACCCTCCAACGAGACGAGTACCTTCCTCTCGACGTGATCCGCCAGAGAGTGGAGCGAGGAACAGCATCTGTTCTTGGACAACCCCTCACGCCCACGGCGCCACTTTCCACGGCCGCACATGCGCTCAAACGCGAGGAGCCGTCGTACACATGGGAAGAGGCGCGAGAGGCCGCCGGGGTGGACGAAGTGTTCTTGCGGATGCTCACGGACTATCGTCTGATCGACCGACCGGCTCACTCTGGCGGTGTCCAGCTCAGTGAGAGCGAAGTCGAGATCGCGAGGATCTGCGCACTTTTGGGCCGTTTTGGGGTGGAACCACGTAACTTGCGCCTGCTCTATTCTTCTGTGGAGAGAGAGGCTGCCTTGCTGGAGCAAGTGGCAACTCCAAACTTGCGCTCAAGCCACCCGGACAAGCGAGAGTACGGGGAGAAGATGCTCGAGGACCTCGGGGCCTTGCTCTCTCAACTCCTTCATCTTCTTCTCTACAAGGAATTGCGCCGGCTCCTGGTATGAATTCCCGCCTCCGAGGTTGAGTAGCCCCTGGTTGAATACCCTAGCTTGAATAGCGCCCTCTCAGTCTGTACTCTCTCGCGCGGCGCGTTCAGTAATCGTCTTGGCGTTGCCTCCACACCTGATTGCGGCACGCGCAGGCCTTTGAACGACTGTTAGAACGCCTCTGGACGAGAGATTCCTCACTGGAGGCCTTTCGGCGTAAAATGGACCGGGCTCGCCGTACCTTTGTGAGCCGGGGTTACGCAGAGTCCACCGTCGGCAGATTGCGAAACACTAGGAGTGCGATGGACCTCGACAGCTATATGCGCCACATTCCGGATTTTCCAAAGCCTGGCATCCTTTTTCACGACATTATGCCCATGCTTCAAGATGCAAAGGCCCTACACTATGCCGTGGACCGTCTGGCGGAATTCGGGGCAGGCAAAAGGGTGGATCTTATCCTCGGCGCAGAGGCGAGGGGATTCATCCTTGGCGCGGCCTTGGCCTACGCGATGGGTGCAGGGTTTATCGCCGCACGAAAACCCGGAAAACTGCCTTGGAAGGTCAACCGCTGCGAGTACGACCTGGAATACGGCAAAGACGCCCTCGAAATGCATGCCGATGCGATCAAACCAGGTCAACGGGTCTTGATCCACGACGACTTGCTGGCAACTGGAGGTACGGCTAAGGCCAAGGTCGAACTGGTGGAAGGCGCCGGCGGCATCGTCGTGGGGCTGGCATTCATCACCGAGTTGACGGACTTGAATGGGCGTTCCAAACTCGAGGGCTACGACGTCTTCAGCCTGCTGACATATCCGTTCTAGGCTCGCGTCAAGGTGGGGCGGCGGGCTCCCACGCAATAGTCCATGCCTTAGTTTACATAATGTACATTATCGTGCGTTCGCGATCCCGAGGGGAGCCTAGGCGAAAACAGACCGCCGGACCTCCGACGAACTAGAAGCCGGTCCCCTTCTAGGGAACCGGCTTCAGTTTCGTTGGCTGCCAATTTGATGGAGCGCTGACCGCTTTGCTGCATCACCCTTGCGTCGCGTTGATCACTTGACGAGGTTCATCATGTTGAACATGGGCAGGTACATCGAGATGACGATCAAGCCCACGAGGCCTCCCACGAACATCATCATGATCGGCTCGATGATGGACGTGAGAGCCTTCACGGAGGCATCGACCTCATCTTCGTAGAAGTCGGCCACTTTGTTCAGCATGGAATCCAGGGAGCCTGTTTCTTCGCCGATGGCGATCATATGAGTCACCATGGGCGGAAACACCGAGACCCTTGCCAGCGGCCGGGAGATGGACTCACCACTCCGCACGCTTTCCTTGACATCGACCATCGAGTCTTCGATCACCGAGTTGCCCGATGTCTTGCCGGTGATCTCGATCGCCTGAAGGATCGGAACGCCAGAGCCGACCAGAGTCGCAAGCGTGCGGCTGAAGCGTGCGACAGCCAACTTCTGGATCACGTCACCGATTTTTAGCGGAAGGCGCAGCTTTAACCTGTCCCAACCGCGCCGGCCCTGTTCGGTCTTCTTCAGCCTCATGAAACCCCAAACGACCAGGAAGATGACTGGGAATATGATGAACCAATATCCTTTGAGGGCGTTGCTGACTCCCATCATGAGGCGAGTAAGGGTCGGCAGCTCCCCGCCCAGGTCTTTGTACATGTTGGCGAAGATCGGGATGATGAAGAGCAACATCCCGATCATCACCATTATTGCGAACACGGCGATCAAGCATCGGGTACGCCATGGCCGAGCGGATCGACCGTCTCAGGCTGTCGTCCTTCTCCAATTGGGTCGCCAATCGGTTGAGGGTCGCATCCAGCGCGCCGCCCGCCTCGCCGGCGCGAACCATCGATACGTACAGGCGGTCGAAAGCGGCAGGATGCTTCGCCATGGAGTCAGACAGAGGCATCCCGGCTTCCACGTCCTCGCGAACCAACCGCACTATGTCGCGAAGGCGCGAGTTCTGGGTCTGTTCCTCTAGCACCATGAGCGCCCTAAGGACCGCCAGGCCTGAACTGATCATCGTGGCGAACTGGCGTGCGAAGATCGCTTTGTCCCGGGGCTTGATGTGCTTGGTGCCCTCGAGGAACTTGGAGAAATCGAACGCAGACTTCTTTTCTTCCAGGCGCAGCACGGTGAAGCCCTTGCGCCGAAGTTCCGAGACCACTGCGGCCTTCGAGTCGGCCACCAACTCACCGTTGAACGGGCTGCTGCGATCTCGTTTGGCCGTGTAGACGTAAGTTCCCACTTCGCTGGTGCTCCTTCGCTATGTGCCTGCTTACAAGCTTTATCGGCTTAAACTCGTGGCCACTCAAGCGATCCACGAGATTCCTTCAATGACAGCGACCGTGAACCACCTTCGTGAGCCTTCACTTCGCGCACTTCGGTGCCTCCCCCACTCCCGGCTGCGGGCCCGGTCTTTGTAGAGGCGAGCCGACTGTGCGACCTACGCAGCTCCTTTGAGAAGCAGCCGGTCGAGGTCGTCAGGCGTCGACGAACGACGCAAGGCCAAGTCTTTCGTGATCTTCCCGTATCGCACAAGGTCCGCCAATGAGGAGTTCATCGTCTGCATCCCCTGCTGTCCACCCGTCTGCATGACGGTGTACAGCTGGTGCGTCTTGCCCTCACGGATGAGGTTACGCACTGCCGGGGTCGGTATCAGCACTTCACACGCGGCAACCCGGCCTATCCCACCCAGGCAGGGCAGGAGCTGTTGAGTGACGATGCCTTCCAGAGTGGCCGCGATCTGCACGCGGATCTGTTCCTGCTGGTGGGGCGGGAACACGTCGATCATCCGGTCGACCGTCTGAGGACAGTCCTGCGTGTGCAGGGTCGCGAAGACGAGGTGACCTGTCTCAGCCGCAGTCAGCGCTATTTGTATGGTCTCCAGGTCGCGAAGTTCCCCGATGAGGATGATATCCGGGTCTTGACGCAAGGCAGACCGCAGCGCCGGGCCGAATCCCTTGGTGTCGCTGCCGACCTCTCGCTGGTTCACCACACACTTCTTGTGCTGGTGCAGGAACTCGATCGGGTCCTCAATGGTGACGATGTGCTCGGCCCGCGTCTCGTTTATCTCGTCGATCAGGGCTGCCAGCGACGTGGACTTGCCGGAGCCGGTCGGCCCTGTCACCAGAACAAAGCCCCGAGGTTTCTGGGCCATGGAGTGAAGGACTCGGGGCAGTCCCAGCTCCTCGATGCTCCTTATCTTCACGGGCACCAGCCGGAAAGCGGCGCCCAGGGTTCCTCTCTGAAAGTACGCGTTCACCCTGAAACGCGCCTGGCCGTACAGAGCGTAGGAAAGGTCGACTTCCCACTCCGTCTCCAGCTTCTGGCGCTGGTCCTGCGAGAGGATGCTGTAGATCAGTTCCCGAGATTCGCCTGGAGTGAGAAGCGGATAATCGAGATTCTGAAGGTGTCCGTCTATCCGAACGACAGGAGGCACCCCCACCGCCAAGTGCAGGTCGGACGCATTCCTCGCTATGACTTCTCTAAGGATCTCAGCAATATCCACAGACGTTCCCTTCCGCTAGAGCACGCGACTCTTGATCAGACGATGACGCGCGAGATCTCTTCGATGCTGGTCATCCCTTGCAGCACCCTGTCTAGACCATCCTCGCGCAAAGACGTCATTCCTTCCGCCTTGGCTACGCGCCATATCTCATCGGCACTCTTGCGCTCGACGATTAGCCTTTCTACCGCTTCGGTCACAGGCATGACCTCGTAAATGCCCATTCGGCCCCTGTATCCTGTGTTGCTGCACCGGCTGCAGCCCTTGGGTCGGAACAAGCGGATCTCACGCCAGTGCTCCACGGCTTCTTCAGGAAATTCAAGCCGCCGCATCATCTCATCCGTGGGCTGATACGCTTCCTTGCAGTGGTCGCAAAGCTTTCGAACCAGCCTCTGAGCCAAGACACAGTCGACGGCGCTCGCCGTGAGGAAGGGCTCGACGCCCATCTCCGTGAGACGGCTCAACGCACCGGGGGCGTCGTTCGTGTGCAGCGTGGAAAGCACGAGGTGGCCGGTAAGGGCGGACTCGACGGCGATCTGGGCGGTCTCCTTGTCCCTGATCTCGCCGATCATAATGATGTCCGGGTCGCAACGGAGGATCGATCGCAGGCCGGAAGCAAACGTGAGGCCTGCCTTGGGATTGATCTGGACCTGGTTGATCCCGGCCAACCTGTACTCGACCGGATCCTCAACGGTGATGATGTTCTTCTCGGCCGTGTTGAGGATGTTCAGGGTGGCGTACAGCGTGGTCGATTTGCCGGACCCCGTCGGCCCCGTGACCAGCATAGCGCCATAGGGCTTGAGGAAGGAGCGGCGGAAACGGCTCAAGGCTGCGTCGGAGAATCCGAGATCCTCAAGCCGCAACATGACATTCGAGCGATCCAACAAACGTATGACGATCTTCTCGCCGTACACGGTGGGTAGCGCCGCGACCCGCATGTCGATAGGCCTACCGCCCACGGTGAGACCGATCCGGCCATCCTGCGGGATCCGCCGCTCTGCGATATCGAGGTCGGCCATGATTTTCAGCCGGGAGACCACTCCGGCCTGCAAGCGCTTAGGGATCGTCATGGTCTCATGCAACACGCCATCGTGGCGGAAGCGCACGAGCATCTGTTTGGCCTGCGGTTCGAAGTGGATGTCAGAGGCCCCTTCGTCGGCGGCCCGGGCCAACACACCGTTCACCAGCTTCACGACCGGCGCGGCGTCCACCTGCTCTCGGATGTCCCGGACATCCTCCACGCTTACGTCATCTTCTAACGAGCTCCGCTCCTCCATGTGGTCGGCTACTTGCTCGTCGAGACGGTTCATCTTCGTTATCGATTCGAGGATGTCTTCGCCTGCCGCTATTGCGGGCTCGATATCGTAGCCCGTGAGGATGCGCAGGTCGTCGATAGCCACGATGTTTGCCGGGTCGGCCATGGCCACCAAGACGGTGTGGTCGTCCACAAAGGCGACGGGCACTGCGGAGTAACGACGGGCGTCTTTCTGCGAGATGAGATCGGCCGCGACCCCGTCGATGCGAATGCTGGTAAGGTCGAGATACTTGACCCCTAGACGTCGGCCAAGTGCTTCCATCAGATCGTCTTTGGTAAGCCATCCTTTGGCCAGGGCGATATCGCCAAGACGTAGGTGCGAGATCCGCTGTTCGGCGATGACCTCGTCAAGCTGCTCCTGAGTGAGCACCCCCATCTCGATGAGGACTTCACCGGTGCGCTTAGCAACGAGCTTCCGCTGCGTAGTCTCCCCTTCAGGTATCTGCATCGAGTTCGCTCTAGCTGCCCACTGATTCGATGGCAACGCGCATCACTTCCACCGGCGCCTCGCGCCCGGTCCATAATCGATATGAAAATGCCGCCTGCCTTACCAGCATCTCTCTCCCATCAATTGCGACCGCTCCTTTGGCCAGTGCTTGTGAGACCAGCGCAGTCTGATTCGACCCGTACACCAGGTCGATGACCACATGGCGGCCAGAGACAATATCGACAGGAAAGGGCGCCAGCTTAACTGTCTCGCCCAGCCCCACCGAGGTGGCGTTAACAAGGACGTCCACTCCGGCGGCAAGCTCCGGCAGCGCACCGAGTCGCGCGACGTTGCAGCGGGTTGATCCCCACTCCACCGCGGCCTGGCAGAGGGATTCGGCGCGCGCCTCGGTGCGGTTGTACACCCACACTTCGGCCGCCCCCTCCTGGCAGAGTCCCGCCACCACGGCACGAGCCGCCCCACCGGCGCCGGCGATCAAGAAGCGGCCCCCCGAAGTCTTACCGGGTGCAACCGTATCCAATGCTCCCAGAAAGCCGCTTACGTCCGTGTTGTACCCGACGAGCTTGTCACCCTCGTTGACGACGGTGTTGACAGCTCCCACCCGGGTCGCCAAAGCATCCAGATCGTCCAGGAGCCCGAGGATGGCTTCTTTGTGTGGCACAGTCACGTTGATGCCCCGCATTCCGAGAGCTCGAACCCCTTTGAGAGCCGCTTCCAACTGATTGGGCTCGACCCTGAACGCCAGATAGACCAGGTCGATATCGTCTGCGCGAAGAGCAGCGTTGTGGATGAGCGGCGACAGTGAATGCTCCACCGGACAGCCGATAACCCCCAGCAGGCCTGTTTTCGCAGTGAGCTGACAGGCGCTCGTTGCCACCACAACCTCCATTCCTCTCGCCAATAGCCGGCCTTACAATGCCAGCATAACGCCATGCATCGATCCGTCACGTATGACTTAAGTACGAGGTTGGAGGCCTTGAGCCTCCAGAGGACGCGCTTCCTGCTCCGTGCCAGATTGGCGGCGGACGCACGGGGCCGACGATAGTGCTACTTGCCGGCAGCCTGATTCTTGATGTTCAGGAACTCGTTGTAGGAAGCGGTGAAGACCAAGTTGCCCTGGCTGTCCGCGACAAAGTACAGGTAGTTAACGTTAGCCGGTTCCAAGGCCGCCGTCAGCGCAGCGATGCCCGGGTTGCAGATAGGACCGGGCGGCAGCCCTTTGTGGGTCCTCGTGTTGTAGGGGGAGTCGATCTGAAGGTCTTTGGTGGTGAGTGGCCCGCTCCAGTTGCCTGTGGCGAAGCGCACGGTCGAATCCAAGCCCAAGTTCATGTTCTTAGCCAGCCGGTTGTATACCACGGCGGCGACTTTGGCCCGGTCGGCCGGCACCTGTGCCTCTTTCTCGATGATGGAGGCCACAATAACCACCTGATATGGGGTCACTTTGAGGGCGGTCGCATCGCTCCAGGGAAGCGACGCGGTCTTGGACGCGAAGGCTGTCAATTGGGCCGCAATCAGCTGGCTGGGCCCGTCGCCGGGCTGCAGGAAGTAGGTGGCCGGGAAAAGCAGCCCTTCGAGTGAAGTGACGCTGGGCGTGGTGCCCCCCACTTCGGGGATGGTGAACTTCGAGGGTTGCGCAGCCAACTGCACGTACGAGGCGCTGTCAGGCATCCCCAGCTTTGTGAGGAGCGGAACGACCTGGCTAGCCGCAAACCCCTCGGGTATGACGGCTTTGAGATTCGGCTGGCCCAGCCCCTTCTCGAGCTTGTTTACGACACTGTCGAGACTCTCGCCGGACGAGAACTTATATATTCCCGGCTGCAGCTTGTTGATCATGCCATCTGCTTCCACGCGGCGCAGAAACTCCGTTGAAGACTTGACGATTCCCTTGTCCTCTAGGAGCGCCGCGACCTGCGAAGCGTTCATTCCCGGGGAAACTACTACTTCCAGGCCGCCAACCGAGACTTGCTGAGTAGTGACCGTCTCTGCTCCGCCTTTGCTATGAGATACAAGCATCACCGTCCCCACCGCAATGACCGCCAAGAAGACGATAACGAACATCGTGACGATGATCACGCGGTTCCGACGGTGGTTGTCTTTCGGGTCCGGGCGTCCCCAGGAATCCTCGTCTTCGGGCCCGGGCCAAGGTTGGAGGAACGGATCCAGTGGCGGAGTGGTCCCTTTTTCCGGAGGAACGCTCATATGTTGCTCCGTGTTGTGGAGATCGAATCCAGGTACCCTTGCAGCATGTAGCAGGCAGCGACCGAATCCTGCGCAGTGGTGCGCGAACGACCTCGTTCGGCGAGTTTAGTCGTGAACCGCTCGTCCCAACCGGAAACCCGGAACCCGCCCCGGGCTCTAAGACTTTCGGCAAAGCGCTCCGCGCCTTCAAGCTGCGGATTGCTTCCCCCTCTAAGCGGCCGAGGCAGCCCCACCACTATCTCGTCCACCTCGTTCTCCCTCGCTACCTCAACCACTCTTGCCAGTATCTTGGCTTGGTCGCGCTCAACGATCACAGGCAGCGGAGAGCACGTGATCCCCATTGGATCAGAAAGCGCGACCCCGGTACGAGTCGCGCCTAGGTCGATACCCAACATCTTCATCTGCATCAGCCCTAGCTTACTCTTCCAGGCCCGCGATGATCGCTGCTTTGGCTGCCGCGATGGCTTCCGGGAGCCTGATGGGGTCTCCCCCGCCGCCTCTCCCCAACATTGCGGTACCGCCGCCTCCGCCTCCGAACTCCCGTGCTGCATTCTTGACGATCTGGCCGGCGTTCACCTTCTCCACGCCCGCACTCACTGCCACCACAAGAGTGCCCTTTCCGTCCATTTCGGCTCCAAGTGCCACGACCGCCGGATGCAGCCGGTCTCGCACCCTGTCCAGAAGCGAGAGCAGATGCTCCATGTCCCTTGCCTCCACCACGGACGCAAGTACCGAGATTCCGTGGTCCCGCTCAGAGCCTTTCACCAGGGTGTCGACTGTGTCACCGGCCCGTGAAGCGACATACTGTTTCACTTCGTTTTCGAGGCTGTCCGCTGCAGCCTGAAGCCGCGTTATGTTCGGAAGCAGCTGGTCCTGGGTTGACCCGAGCGCCCCCATCGCGGCCCCCACCAGCCGGTCCCTCTCCCGGTAGTATGCGACGGCGGCCCGGCCGGAAACGGCCTCTATCCGGCGAACGTTCGCTCCAACGCTGCCCTCCGACAGGATCTTGAAGATACCGAGTTCGCTGGTCGCACCCACATGAGTGCCGCCGCACAATTCGCGACTGAAATCATCGATCTCGACCACCCGGACGAAGTCGCCGTACTTCTCGCCAAACAGCGCCATCGCCCCCAGGTCGCGAGCGTGTTCAAGGCTGGTTGTGAAAGTTCGCACAGGATGGTTCTCCACGATGCGCCTGTTGACCAGCTCCTCGACCTCGGCGAGGCGCACGGGGCCGAGCGGCTCATGATATGCGAAGTCGAAGCGCAGCTTGTCAGCACGCACCGCCGACCCGGCCTGGGTGACGTCCTTGCCTAGTCGGGAACGCAGCGCGTAATGGAGTAAGTGGGTGGCGGTGTGGTTCGCGGCTATTTCGTGGCGATAGGACGAGTGCAAAGCCGCCTTGACCCTCGTGCCGGCGCGGATCTCGCCTTCCACTACCCGGGCCGTGATGACCTGCACTCCCCCGTGCTGCTGCACATCGATGACCTCGGCTTTGCCGGTATCCGACTCGATCCAGCCTGTATCGGAGACCTGGCCACCCATTTCGGCGTAGAACGGACTTTCGCGAAGGGATAGCAGCACCCGTTGCTCGTCGAGGGCGTCCAGATTCTCGATGACTGTGAACAAATCTTCGCGCTCATAGCCTTTGAACTCCGTGGCACGCACGGTCTCACGGGCAAAGCGGGCTACCGCGTCCTGGTAGGCGTCCTCCCCCTTCTGGGCGGACCGCGCGCGCTTGCGTTGGGTCTCCATCGCCACCTCGAACCCGCCTAGGTCCAGTTCCAGACCCCGCTCCTCCACGATCTCTCGAGTCACTTCTACCGGGAATCCGTAGGTGTCATGCAGTTGGAAGGCCATCGCCCCAGGAAAGATCTTTGAGCCTGCGTCGATGGCGCGAGCGATCTCCTCCTCCACCAGGACCAGTCCCTGGTCGAGCGTGCGATTGAACCTTTCCTCCTCGGAATGCACAACGCGCAAGATCGTGTCCCGCCGCTCCCCAAGTTCGGGGTAGGTCTGGCCCATCAGTTCGATGGTGCGTTCGGCAAACCGGCGCAGGAAGGGCGGCTCCATCCCCGCCGAGCGGCTGAACCGCGCCGCGCGCCGCACGATGCGTCTGAGCACGTACCCGCGACCTTCGTTGCTGGGAAGGACGCCGTCGCCAACCAGGAACGTCATCGCCCGCGAATGGTCTGCCAGGACGCGCAATGCCACGTCGACTTCCGCATCTTCGCCAAACCGCTTACCTGACAGTTCCTCTCCGAGATCGACCAGAGGTCGGAACACGTCGGTGAGAAACACCGAGTCGACACCTTGCTTCAGGGCGGCCACCCTCTCCAAGCCCATGCCTGTGTCGATGTTCTGTGCCGGCAATGGGCTGAGTTGCTGCTTCTCGTCCATGTTGTAGCCCGTGAAGACCAGGTTCCAATATTCGACGTAACGGTCGCAGTCACAGCCGGGCCTGCACTCCGGATCCGAGCAACCGAAGTCCGGCCCCCGGTCGTAGTACAGCTCGCTACATGGTCCACACGGTCCCGTGGCCCCCACCGGGCCCCAAAAATTCGCGCTGCGAGGCAATCCCACCATCCTTGAACGCGGAACACCCTCGGCCAGCCAGAATGCAACGGCTTCCTCGTCCGGCCCGATCGTGTCGTCCCCCTCGAAGAAGGAGACCCAGATCCTCTCCGGCTCCAGGTCCAGCAGTTTCACGGAATACTCCCACGCGAACCGTATCGCGCCTTCCTTGAAGTAGTCGCCCACCGAGAAATTCCCCAGCATCTCGAAGAACGTGCAGTGCCGGGCCGTCAGCCCCACCCGGTCGATATCCGACGTACGAAAACACTTTTGCACGCTGGTGAGCCGTGGGCTGGGTGCTTCGGCCAATCCCATGAAATACGGCTTGAACTGCTGCATCCCCGCCGTCGTCAGCAATACCGATGGATCCTTATACGGCACCAGCGAGGAACTCGGCACCAAGAGATGGCCGTTCTCCACGAAATAGTCCAGATACATCTTGCGCAGTTCAGACGTCTTCAAGAAGCGGACCTCACGCTGATCGAGGCTGCGCGAGCCCGAGGGCCCACCTGCCGGGTTCTGCTCTCATTCGACCTCGCAGGCGTCCGGACGGATCGCGGAGGAGAGATCGCCCGGCTCTTCCATCTGCTGCCGGAGGGTCTCGATGGATTTCCGTATCAGTCGCGAGACGTGCATCTGGGAGATGCCGATGCGAGTGGCCACCTGTGTCTGGGTCATCCCTTCGAAGAAACGCAGATGGAGGATAAGCCGCTCTCTGGGGTCCAGCCGTTCCATCGCGGGAGCCAGCATCCGCCGCTGCTCGAAGATCTCGTAAGCTCCCTCCTCCATGCCGAGGCAATCGAGCAACTCCATGGACTCATCCTCGTCATTCGTGCCCCCCGAGTAGATGGACACAGAGCTGTAGGCCCGGCCACTCTCGATCGCCTCGACAACCTCCTCTTCGTTAGCGCCGGTGGCCGTGGCCAACTCCGCGATGGTCGGAGACCGGTTGAGTTCCACGGTGAGCTGCTCTATCACCCGATTCAGGCGCACGTTGAGGTCTTGGAGAGCTCGAGGCACTTTGACCGCCCAGCCCTTGTCGCGGAAGTAGCGCTTGATCTCCCCGAATATCGTGGGCGTGGCGTATGTGGACAGCTCGACGCCGCGGTCCAGATCGAAGCGGTCGATCGCTTTGATGAGGCCGATCGAGCCGACCTGAACGAGGTCTTCGACAGCTTGGCCACGAGAGGCGAAACGCCGGGCCAGGCTCTTCACCAGGGGCAGGTATCGAGTAATGAGCTCCTCGCGAGACGGCTGGTCCTTATAGTCGCGGACTCGGACCAGAAGCTCTTTCTCCGAGAGTTCGCTGAGTCGCTCGCCGTAGGGCGCCCGAAACGCCTTATCCTCCTCCCGGGAATCCGGCTCCACCACCGACACCTAGAAAGCCCGCTTCTTCATTTGGACTGCATAGCAGCCATCGGGGCGCTCCAGCACCCGATACTCGTCGACCAGGGAACCAAGGACGACTTTCATGTCGAGGACGCAGTGCTTTGTAGACCGAAAAGGGCCCTCCGATAGCAACGCCTCTTTGAGGCCCGGGTTGCAGAGTCCATCCAACGATACGGACACGGAACCGCCCACTGCCGCTACCTCGAGGGCGAGGCGACCGCCTTCTGCAGACTCGTCCGCCAGGATGGCCTCTACGGCCAATTTCAGGTCGTCCAGCGTGTCGATCGGGAGATCGCGGCGCAACGCGACGCCGTCCAAGATCACGCGAATTACAGGCAGAGATCCGAGATCTCGGGAAATATGCAGGGTTACTATGTCCGGAGCAGACGCCACCAGTACTTGGATCGCTTCCGCTACTCGGCCTGCGTGCTGCCGTGCATACCAGCTTCCACCTCGGACTGCTTTTCACGATAGGCTTGCCGCCCCGTCTTCACAGCCTCCGTGGCCCGCGAGCGAAGGTCGTCATAGACTCGCACGGCCTCGCCCGGAACGTCCATGATCGCATCGGGGAAAGACTTCCCGGTCTCTTGTGATACGCGGTATGCCATCAGGAGAGCTCCACCAACCGCCATCCCTAATAGAAGCGCCATAGTCGAACGAATGAAACCCATCACTCCTCCTTGCCCCCCTCACCAGAAAAGAACGACGAAACGGCCTCGCTCACCCCGGCCGCAAAGCCGGCGACTTTCTTGATGGGACTTGATAGCGCCCGGTGAACGGCGGTAGTGGTGTGCTCGACCGTCTCGACCATGGTAGCGACAGATCCTGTGATCTGGTCGACCTTGCCGATCTCGGAGTTGACCTCGTCCAACGTGGTCTCCAGGCGCGTAAGGATGGGCCCTAGTTCTTTGTTGGCATCCGTCAAGATGCTCGTCATGCGACGAAAGACCGCCGCCAACCGGAAGAGCGCATATCCCAAACCAGCTCCGAAGGCCAGGAAGAAGATACCAATGGCAATCCGCATGAACGCGCCGGCATCCCAAACCATATCCAGCCCCCTTTGCTGTATCTCTCGCACTCGAACCGGGCTACAGACCAGCACCCGACGGCTACCCGACGGGCCGCTACAGGCGCTGAAACTATACCATAGCTCCCTGCGCCGCCTTCTCATCCGGAAGCGCCTCAAGCGCCCGGCTCTGCGATTCCGTGGCAACGACAGTACCTGCGCATGCGACCCGGTCCTCATGATAGAAGACGGCCGTTTGCCCCGGGGCAACGCCGAGAACCGACTCTTTCAGAACTATACTGACCAGCTCAGGAGCGGAGGGCGTTACGCCATCGTCACAGTTGAACGCGCAGGCAGGATCGTCAGAGGACTCCGCGAGGCGCCCGGGTACCATGCACCCCGAGGATCTGAGCTGCACAACGCCGTCGCTCGGGACCTGGGCGACAATGCCAGGTGAGACTACCGACCACGACTTTGCCGACGCCCAGACCGGCCGCCGGTCCCACGACACTTCTGACCGTTCGGTATCCAGACCCGTCACGAAGAGAGGTTCGGCGGCCGCGATGCCGAGGCCTTTTCGCTGACCTATAGTGAAGTTGTAGGTCCCTTTGTGACGGCCCAATCTCTTTCCCGTGCTATCCACGATGTCACCAGGGCGTTCCCCTAGATGCGACCGCAGGAAGCGCCGGTAGTCATCATCCGGCACGAAGCAAATATCCTGGCTCTCGGGCTGCTCGCTGCCCTCGATGCCCTCGTGCGCCGCCAAAGCTCGTACCTCTGGCTTGCACATCTCCCCCAGCGGAAATAGACACTGCTGCAGCAGTTCTAAAGGGACCTCGGCGAGTACATATGACTGATCTTTCGTGCGGTCGACACCTCGTGACAGCCCCGGCGGCTCTCCCGAAAGACGCGCGTAGTGGCCCGTGGCGACATACCGTAGACCCAGTCTGCGGCTGACGTCGGCCAGCAGCGGGAATCGAAGCCGAGAGTTGCACTTGGAGCAGGGGTTGGGTGTCCTGCCTGCCGAGTACTCCGCCAGGAAGTACTCGACCACCTCGTCCCGAAATGCGTCCACAGCGTCGATCGTCACGTGTGGGATGCCGAGACTGTGAGCCACGCGTCGGGCACGCCGTACACTCTCCGGCGAGCAGCAGCTTGCCACTGTGTCGCAGGCAGGATCGATCCACAAGCGCAATGTGGCGCCCGCGACGCGGAAACCCTGGCGCTTGAGGAGCAGGGCCGCCACTGCGCTATCCACGCCCCCGCTCATGCCCACGAGGACACCCCGATCGTCGCCCGCGTGCTCCGGAGAGAGAATCTCAACGCGACTTATTGCATCGGTGAGGGCGGCCTGCAGGGCTTCGACTGCCAGTTCCGCACTGCTCCGCTTTGCCGCGGCTAGATCGAGGGCCGACGCTATCCGATCCACTCCCACGGAAGCAGCCTCGAGCAAGGTCGAACCCTTTGCAAGACGCACCGCTTCGGAGGCGCAGGCGATCGTGGCCGGACAGCCGTACGCCTGGAAACGGGCATCTTCGATGATCCCCTCTTGCACTTGGAGCTCGACCCTTGTGAGCCCTCTGCAGGCCATAGCCCCCGCCTCGCCTACCGCCGTGGGGTGGTCCAGCCGTCCTACCCCGAACGGTTCGCGCAGCCGCTCGGTGACCAGCCCTCCATAGACACTGAGGCGCGGAAGTCCCTTCCCGTTTTGCTGTGTGCTTCTTTCGTCCATCCGTCTCACAAACAACAAGGGCCGGATATCCCGGCCCTCAGTCGATCGCTGGAAAAAGCGAGCGTCAGGCCTTGCCCAGGTTGACGAGGCTCTGGTTCAACGTGCCTTCGTCAACGAAACCGTTCCAGATCCGCTGAATGGTACCCGTTGCGTCGATAAGGATAAGCTCAGGTGGATAGTTTACCTGTAGGAGCAGGGAAAGATCGCCGTACGCGTCTGGGGTTTTGTAGTCATAGATGCCAAAAACGTAGGTACTGAAAGACGGCTGAAGCTCTTGCAGACTGGCCAGGACCTGTGCATCATCGGTGCTACCTGACACGTAGAAGAACAGTACAACGGGTTTCTCTTGTTGAATCGCGTCTGCCACGTCCGTTGGGGATTCCTTGGTGGGCCTGAACTTGGTGCCTATCAGTTGGGCCTGCGGACTTGCCCCCGAAGATAGCGTCACGCTCGGGGTAACGCCCAGTGAGATAACCGTAGTCGTAGCACCACTTGAGCCGCCACCGCCGAACCCGCAACCCACGGCCAGGAGAGCCACCAAGACGAGGAGGATTGCCACCGCCACTTGTCTGTTTCGTCCGGACATCTCTTCCCTTCCTAAAGGAATGCTCCACCTTGCCGTGTCTGGTAGGCGCTTGAACCTGCTGACGCAGGTGGGTGACTGTCCCTGAATGGTAATACGCCATCCAGGCGAACTTGCCTCCCGAGCAAAATGTGTTGGCTCAAGTTAGAACCAGATCACGCACAAGGTCGAGCAGCACGAGGTTAGCACAAGCCCTAGGGCGCCGCAACGAACCGGCGACGGCTGCCGCGCCGCCCTCTCATAACCTATTCTCGGCTAATAAGCACTAGGCCATGAACGCCGCGTTTTCCGCCGCCCGCCTTCAAGCGAGCAACTCAGCTAGACCGTAGATGAAGCTCCCTCAATTGGTCGGAAGCAACCGGTGAAGGCGCGCCCGTGAGTGGGCAAGACCCGCTCTGGGTCTTTGGAAAGGCGATGACGTCACGGATGGACGATTCGCCCGTCATCAGCATGATGATCCTGTCCAGGCCCAGGGCCATACCTCCATGAGGCGGTATCCCGTAATCCATGGCCTCCACGAGGAAGCCGAACTTAGCCTTCGCCTGTTCCTCGCTCAGTCCAAGAGCGGCGAAGACCGCCTCCTGCACCGCGGGATTTGATATACGAATGGACCCGCTCCCGAGCTCCACACCGTTCAAGACCAGGTCGTACGCGTAGGTCCCCAGTTGGAGCGGCTTTTCCGCAAGGTCCTCCACGCGGTCCAGCCTGGGCATCGTAAAGGGATGATGCTGGGCCTTCAGCCGTCCCTCCCTCTCGTCATATTCGAACATGGGCGGCTCGACGATCCACAGAAACTCCCACCCGCTTCGCTCCACACCAAGACGTTCGGCCGTGGCAAGACGAAGGGCGGAAAGACTGGGCTCCACCACCTGGACGCGGTCCGCAACGAACAGCAGGAGATCGCCGGGTTCGCCCCCGAGCCGAGAGACCATGGACTCCATGACCTCCGGAGAGACGAACTTGGCGAAGGCCGACCGCAGACCGTCCTGCTCGACCCATACAGGCAACACCCCTTGGGCCCCGAACACCGCCGCCTGTGCCGCCAGGTCCTCGACGTCCTTGCGAGACAAGCCCGCACCGCCCTCGGCCCTCAGGCCTCGGATCACTCCGCCCTTTGCCACGGCGTCGGCGAAGACCCGGAAATCGGCGTTACCCGCGAGATCAGTAACATCGACGATCTCCATGCCGAAACGCACGTCTGGTTTGTCTGAGCCGTAGCGCGCCATCGACTCGGCGTATGTGAGCCGCGGAAAGGGAGTCTTCAAGGAGACGCCCAGCGCGTCGGCGAAGGCAGCCGAAACGACGCCCTCGATGATGGCCTGTACATCAGCCTCCTCGATAAAGCTCATCTCCAGATCGATCTGGGAGAACTCGGGCTGACGGTCGGCGCGCAGATCCTCGTCGCGAAAGCAGGTCGCGATCTGGAAGTAGCGCTCGAAACCACCGATCATCAGCAGTTGCTTGAACAGCTGGGGCGATTGCGGGAGCGCATAGAACTGGCCCGGTTGCATGCGGCTCGGGACAAGAAAGTCGCGCGCACCCTCGGGCGTGCTCTTGGTGAGGATTGGCGTCTCGACCTCCAAGAACCCCTCCCCGGCGAGGTAGCGCCGCACCGCCTGGACGGCACGGTTACGCAACGCCAGGTTGCGATACATGCGCGGCCGCCGCAAATCGATATACCGGTACTTGAGCCGTAGAGTCTCGTCGACGTCGAGATCGTCTTCCGGGAAGAACGGCGGGGTCTTACTCGCGGCGAGCACTTCAAGGTGGTCCACGATTATTTCCACACGGCCGGTGGTCAGGTTCGGGTTGACCCGGTCGGCAGATCGCGCAGCCACCGTTCCCGCAGCCGAAAGGACGAACTCGCTGCGCACTTCCTGCACCTGCTCGTGGACTGCCGCATTGCTCTCGGCTTCGAATACCAGTTGCACGAGGCCCGTGCGGTCGCGCAGATCCACGAAGACCAAGCCGCCGTGGTCACGTCGCCGCTGCACCCAGCCGGCTACCTTCACCTGACGGCCGGCCGGCTCCTCGCCTATCTCTCCACACCATCGGTCTCTATATCTCACGTCGTCCTCTTCTCCTCGCTTGCGCCGATTGGCCGCCAGCCGCTCAGTCCGCGTTCTCGAGAGTATCCAGCACTTCGCCTCGTGGTACCCGTTCCTCTTCGCCGCGCCCGAGGTCGCGGACCGTGACGGTGCCGCCGCGCAGCTCCTCTTCCCCAATGATGAATGCGTACCGCGCACCACTCCTGCCCGCTTGCTTCATCTGTCCTTTGGGGCTTCGTTCCATGTAGTCGAGATCGACCGCCAAGCCACGGCTTCGCGCCTCGTGAGCTAGCGAGAAGGCGGCCTCTCGAGAAGCGCTGTCCAGCGCTACGAGATACGCGGCCGGGGGCCTGGCGCTCGGCAGCTCCACCGACGAGCGCGACAAGGCCAGAAGGATACGCTCCACGCCCGTACCAAAACCTACCCCCGAAACCGCCGGGCCTCCTATGGATTCCACGAGATCGTCGTACCGGCCGCCGCCGCCCACTCCCGACTGCGCGCCCAAGAGTGAGCTCTGGAACTCGAAGGTGGTGCGGGTGTAGTAGTCCATCCCCCGAACCAGTCTATGGTCATGGACAAAATCGATGCCCTGCACTTCGAGAAGGTGCTGGACCTGGGCGTGATGCTGCGAACACCCGAGACAAAGATGGTCGGAGAGTCTCGGGGCCCGATCGAGCAAACGCCTGCATTCCGGCACCTTGCAATCGAAGGTTCGAAGCGGGTTAAGCCGCGCCCGCTCCCGGCACTCCCCGCAGAGACCGCTAGAGTGGGCGTCCAAGAACTCTCGAAGGGAGGCCGAGTACTGAGGTCGGCAGGCCTTGCAGCCCATCGAGTTGAGGCGCAGTTCCAATCCACCCAGCCCAAGCTCCCCGTAGACCGCGGCCAACACTCCGATCACTTCCGCGTCGATCCCCGGCGACTCCGAGCCGAATGCCTCCACCCCAAGTTGGTAGTGCTGCCGGAACCTGCCCGACTGCGGGCTCTCGTAGCGGAACATCGGGCTGTGGTAGTACAGCTTCACCGGCTGAGGAAGAGTATGCATGCCGTGCTCGACGAAAGCCCGAGCAACCGGGGCGGTGCCCTCAGGGCGCAACGTCATGCTGCGGCCGCCGAGATCCTCAAAGGTATACATCTCCTTGCGGACGATGTCGGTGGACTCTCCCACTCCCCGGCGTGAACAGGCGCGTCTCCTCGAACGTGGGAGTGTCTATTCGCTCGTACCCGTATCGGTGGAACACCTCTTCGGCGCGGGCGATGACCCAGCGCCGTACCGGTTGGTCGGCCGGGAGGATGTCGTACGTGCCCTTAGGCGCAGAGATCGGCTCAGGCATTCGTGTCGAGACCAGTCAGGAAAGGATTGAACGCCAATTCTTCCCCCAGAGTCGTGGAATCCATGTGGCCTGGGTGCACAGCCGTGGTCGCAGGATATCGGGCGGCTAGTTTGGCTACGGATGCGAGGAGCGCATGAAAATCGCCGCCCGGGAAATCAGTGCGCCCCACTGAGCCGTGGAATAGCAGGTCGCCGCAAAACAGATCCCCGTCGACGTCGAATGTCACGTCTCCTGGCCCGTGACCGGGCGTCCCGATGACCTTGACCTGCAGTTGCCCTATCGCCAGCAGTGGATCCGTCGGCGACCACATTAACTGATTCGCCTTCGACGCAGGCAATAGGCATACCCGTGGCATCGCAATCCTCAGCGCCCTGCAGCACCGCGGCTACCGCATTCGAGCAATACACCGGAGCGCCCGTTGCGGCGGCCAGACCGGCTGCACCTCCGACATGGTCGAAGTGGCCGTGCGTGACCAAGATGGCCTCAAGATTCAACTTCTCGCGCTCGATGAGGCGCGCCAGCCGTTCAGGCTCTCCCCCCGGGTCGATCGCGCCGGCACGACGCTCGGCGTCCCACACGAGATAGCAGTTCGCCTGCAGTGGGCCCACAGGTATGCAAAGCATGTTGGTCATTCTGCCGACCCTACCTCTCTTATGGACGACGGGAGGTGTGTCACGCCCAAGGTCTACACCGGCCTGCAATTCTACCAGAGCCCCAACCGGGGCCGGAATCCACTCTCTATCGCGGCGTGACCCGATACGCGTCGTAGACGGTGTCGATGCGCCTGACCCGTTGCAGCACGGTCTCCAGGAACTCGACATCGGGGACATCGAACACGAAGCGATCCTTGACCATGTTGTTTCGCGCCGTATGGATCTGCGCCGCCATGATGCTCACGCCACTCTCGCTAAGCGTGCGGGAGATGTCTTCGAGAAGCCGATTCCGGTCGTAGGCTTCCACCTGTATCTCCACCCTGAGCGGGCCTTTCGCGTGCGTGTCCCAGTCGACCGTGGTGAAGCGCTCCGGATTCTTCTCGAGCGCTCTCACATTCGGGCAATCGCGGCGGTGCACCGTGATCCCCCGGCCGAGGGAAATGTACCCCACGACGTCGTCTCCTGGGACGGGACGGCAGCACTGAGGGATGCGTATGGCGACATCCTCCATCCCGCTCACGTGGATCCCGAGCTGGTTCGAGGAAGGCGCGCTCCTGGTCTCCTTGGGCGGCGCAGAGGTCGGCACAGCAAGGGCGGCGCCGGCTCCTTCTCCGCTTTTGTTGAGACTCTGGATCACACGAGTCACCACGTGCTGTGGACTGATCTTGCTGGAACCCACGGCGATGAAGAATTCCTCGCGCTTCTGGTGGCCGGACTCCTTCATGATCTCGGCCAGCAAGTCGGACCCGATCAGCTTCTGAGCCGGCAATCCCTGCTTCCTGAAGGCTTCGAGCAGGGCTTCGCGGCCCAGATGTTCCGCGTCCTCGCGCCGCTCCCGTTTGAACCATTGCCGGATCTTGTTGCGAGCGCCGGAGCTCTCGACGAACTGCAGCCAGTCACGAGAAGGCCCCTGCGCCGTCTTCGAGGTGAGGATCTCAACGATGTCCCCGGACTGCAGATGATAGGTAAGCGGGACGATGCGCCCGTCCACTTTCGCGCCGACGCACCGGTGTCCCACGTCCGTGTGGATCGCGTAGGCAAAATCGACGGGAGTGGACCCGGCCGGCAGGCTCTTCACTTCGCCTTTGGGGGTGAACACATAGACTTCTTCATGGAAGAGGTCTACCCGCAAGGACTCCATGAACTCGCCGGCGTCTTTCGTCTCAGATTGCCAGTCCATGATCTGTCGCAGCCACTGGAGCTTCTCGAGTCTGCGCCTCCGCCCGTTGCCCGCCGCGCCCCTTCTCCTTGTACATCCAGTGGGCGGCGATGCCGTATTGGGCGGTCTCGTGCATCTCGTAGGTGCGGATCTGGATCTCCAGAGGCTTACCCTGGGGCCCGATGACCGTCGTATGCAGCGACTGGTACATATTGAACTTGGGCATGGCGATGTAGTCTTTGAATCGGCCCGGCAGAGGCTTCCACAGGGAGTGGATGATCCCCAGAGTCGCGTAGCAGTCCTTCACCGACGACACGAGCACCCGCAGAGCGGTGAGGTCGTAGATCTCGTTGAACTCCTTGCCTTTGCGACTCATCTTGTCGTAGATCGAATAGAAGTGCTTTGCCCGGCCGGAAATCTCCCCCTCGATGCCTACCGCGGCAAGTTCCTTGCCTAGGATCGCCCGCGCCTCCTCCATGTCGCGCTCCCGATCCGCGCGCCGCTGGGACACCATGCGTTGGACCTCGGCGTACTTCCGTGGGTGAAGGGTGGAGAAGGCCAGATCTTCCAGCTCCCACCTGACCGATTCGATGCCCAGCCTGTGCGCGAGAGGCGCGTAGACCTCCAGTGTCTCTCTCGCCTTGACGATCTGCTTATCTTTGCCGAGGTAGCCAAGAGTGCGCATATTATGCAGGCGATCTGCCAACTTTATGAGGATCACGCGGATGTCTTTGGCCATCGCGATGATCATCTTCCGGATGTTCTCCGCTTGTTCTTCCTCAGTGGTCCGGAAGGCCAGCTGGGACAGCTTTGTGACCCCATCCACCAACAGGGCCACTTCGTCGCCGAACTCGGCGCGAACCGCCTCTATGGACATCCCCGTGTCCTCCACCACGTCGTGAAGAAGGGCGGCCGCTATCGTTGCCGAGTCGAGCCGCAGATCGGCACAGATGCCGGCCGTTCCCACGGGATGGTTTATGTAGGCCTCGCCGCTGGCTCGGCGCTGCTCTCGATGCTGGGCTACAGCCAGGTCAAAAGCCCTGGTGACCAGCTCTCGGTCGAAGGCGGCGTTGTACTTCGCGATCTTCCTGACGAGCTCGTCCAACAGATCGCGGTGGTCGTCGGCCTCGAACTCCGCCGCGTTCGGAACATCACGAGCCCTAGGATCCTGCGATGGATCTGGTGTCGTCACAGTATCTGGCAAAGCCTGACGCTTTCTTCGAAATCAGCCTCGGCAGCAGCGTAGGCAGGTACGTCTTTCGCCTCTATTCTAGCCTGCTTGGACTGGGGTTGTGCGCCCAGGCCGATCCACGCCAAGACATACTCCGCCCGGGCCAGATCCTCTGGACCAAGGGCCACACCGCTTTCCACCGTGGCCAGCCGAGCCGCCTCCACCATCCGCTCCCGTCCATAGAGACCGGCTTCGGCGGCGCGATACATGCAGACCATTGCGAACCGAGGGTGAACAACGTAACGCAGCAGGGCTGCGGTGGTGCGTCTCTCCTCTTCCCCATACGCCATGTGAAGCGTGGCTCCGCTTTCACGAAGCGCTTCCAGCGTCTCCACATGCTGCCGGCGGTACGGCGGATCGGCGACGACAACATGCCTCGACGCCCTGGTCGAGTACAACAACGGTGATAGCGCATCCCACTCGGCCACGAGCACGCGTTCTCCGCCCAGGGCTCCCTCTCGTCCGAGGCCACATCCACGCCCCACACAGGCAAGAGGCAGGTGGACGAGTCCGTCCATCGGAAGGCCAGCCTGCATTCGCTCGAGAAGATGGGGAACCGAGCACGTGGCGATGGTGACCGGTTCGCCGGTGGAAAGAACTTGTGCGATCAGGGAAAGACTCCCTTTCTGTCCTCCTTCGTTGCTCGGCGGCGACCCCCAGTCGAATGCTTTCGCCGGCCCGCGCTTCCCCTTTTCCGACACGTCTCGCGTCCGTGCGGAAGCTTCCGTGAAGTCCAGCGAGTCTGGCAGGGCAGGCAGCCCCCACCAGCGACAGTCTGGCCCGCAACGCCGTTCGCAGAAACCCCCGATCTGAGGCCTGCCTATCTTCTCCAGCTGGAGCTGGGGCCGGATCGTCCCTTGCCACTGGTCGACCTGCAACTGGACCCCGAGGACCAGCCCGTCGCCATCGCCCTGCAGGGCAGCTGCCTGATCGGCCATACCGAACCCGATCGCACGCGCCTTCACTCCATCGACTTCAACACTGCACCGTAGATGCGCACCGGTTCGCGTGCTCTCGGGATTCCGGATGCTGGCCCCGACCACGAGAAGCCGAGGCCGCGGGTTCCCGCTGCCAAAAGGCCCCAGAGCGGCCAACGCCAGAGCCGTGTCTGCGTTCATGTCCTCGCCGGGCATCACAGCATCCGCCCTGTAGGTGGGGGCAAGACCGGTGAGTCCGAGACTATCAGCCGCATGAGCGACGAGTGCCGACGCGAAGGCGGGTATCTCCAGCTCGGGCAAAGTGAGCCCTACCGCCTGTTCGTGTCCGCCGTAAATGGTGAGATGCTGGGCACAAGCGTTCAAGCCGGCCATCAGGTCGTAGCCGGGCACGCTCCTGCCAGAACCTTTGGCGACTCCCTCCCGGACCCCGAGCAGTACTGTGGGCCGGTTGTAACGCTCGACCAGGCGCGAGGCGACGATCCCCACTACGCCTTCATGCCACCCCTCGCCGGCCAGAACCAAGGCCAGCGGCAACTCAGACATGGCCTCGACCCTCGCGACTGCCTCCTCGACCATCTGCCGTTCCACTTCTTGACGTTCTCCATTGAGCTTGTGCAGGTCGGCGGCGATGGCCGCCGCCTCTTGCTCGTCCGCTGTGAGAAGAAGCCGCAAGGGCGGTGACGGGTCTTTCAATCGCCCCGCGGCGTTCAGGCGAGGGGCAAGCCGGAAGGCCACCGCGGAGGAGTCCGTTCGCCCGGTGCAGTCTGAGATCTGCGCCAAGGCCCTCAGTCCCATCCGGGCTCCTATCGAGACCAGTTTGAGTCCTTCCTTGACGTAATAACGGTTCTCTCCCCGCAGGGGCGCCAGATCTGCGATCGTTCCTACCGCCACCAAATCGAGGAAACGCCGCAGTCTTTCCGGCACCTCCGTCTCGCTTCCTCCGTCCCGGCGAACGTGCAGACCGTGAAGCACCTTCAAGGCGAGGCCGACACCACAGAGATCCTCGTTGGGGTAATCGCCCACCGCAGGATGGATGACCACGCAAGCTGGGAGTTCCGGACCAGGCCGGTGATGGTCTATCACCATCACGTCGAGCCCTCTCTCCCGAGCAAGGGCGACTTCGGCCGGGTAGTTGACGCCGCAGTCGACGGTGACGAGAAGACCGGGACCACCGTTGGAGATGGTCTCCACCGCTTCCCGAGATAGCCCGTAGCCTTCCTTGAACCGGCTGGGCAAGTACCATTCCGCATCCAGCCCGTATTCCGCTAGGCCCTCCACCATCAGGGCTGTGGCCGTTATGCCGTCCGCATCATAGTCTCCATGAACGATAACTCTGTGCCCGCCGACGATCGCCGCCTCGATCCGTTCCACGGCTTGCTGCATGTCACCGAACAGAAATGGGCTAGGGACGCTCTCGTCAACCTCGAGGAAGGCCCTGGCGGCTTCCTCGTTGTCGAACCCGCGGCCAGCAAGGACCATCGCCGCCACAAACGGGATGCCCAAGGCACTCGATAGCTTCTTAGCAGCGTCCCAAGAGAAGGGTCGAACCCTCCAAGAAATATGATCGAGACCAGACAGTAGGTTCTCCTCGCGCGAGTTCGCCGATGGCATCGCCCCGGATACCGTTCAGCCGGATGTGTCACTGACACTATAGCGGCCCGGGCGGACACGAGACCCACCCGTCGGCTGCCAAGGGCCGCCGGCAATGAGACTCAGCAAGAAAGCCTCATAGTCGGCCGGAACGGATGATGGCGTAGATAAGCCATGCCCCGAAGAAAAGTGCGCCGACAAAACCAGGGAGACCCCACACCGAAAGTCCCGCGACATGCGGCCCGCCTTTGATCAAGATCGCCACTGCGGTGCTGGTGGCCCCCAGGGCGATGCTCACCAACGCCACCACCAGGCGGTTGGTGATGACATCAAGCCGATGCATCACATTCTCAAGGCCCGTATGGCGATACTTGATTTCGAGTTCCCCGGACCTCATCTCTTCGAGTAGGTGATGGACCTGCCGCGGAAACTCGTGCAGAATCTCCGTGAATTCCGCGGCGCCCCGCCGCGCTCGATCCTGCATCACACGAGGATCGTAGCGACGCCGCTGCACGTCGCCCGTATATCCCCTAGCTATCTCGAACATGTTGAGATCGGGATAGAGTTGGGTCACGACGCCTTCAAGCGTGAGCAAGGTCTTGTCGAGCAGAAGGAAGCGACTGGGAAGACGCAGTCGAAGCGAGTAGATCAAGTCGAAGACCTGGTGTAGAACCGTCGAGAAATCGACTGAGGCCAAAGACATCCCGAAATAGCGGCTGAACCCTTCCTCGATGGACTGCGTCACGGTCTCGTCCGCCGACGGCAGCCAGTGGACCCCCAGCCTCTTGAGGGAGCGCTTGATGCCCGGTATGTCTGAGTGCATGACGTAGAGGAAAAGCCGAGCGCCCTCCTCGAGGTCATCCGCGCTCAGGAAGCCCGCCATCCCGAAATCCAGGAGTCCGATCTTCCCGTCACCCAGGTACACGACGTTCGCAGGGTGAGGATCGGCGTGGAAGAAGCCATCTTCCATGATCTGCTTGAACCAGCAAGACGCCATGGTTTCAGCCAGCCGCCGGCGTTCCTCCAGCGGGAACTCCGATTCCAGGATCGAGTTGAGCGTCGGCCCCTCAAGGCGCTCTAGCGTAAGGACGCGAGTGCTCGTGTAGCGCCAGTACACTCGCGGGATCTGTACTGCCTCTTGAGTCCTGAAATTGGCGAGGAAGCGATCTGCGTTGCGTGCCTCCAAGATGTAGTCGAGCTCCCGGTTGATCGAGCGCGCGAACTCGCGGACTACGCTCAGCGGCGAGAAGCCGAACTCGATCCGCCCCTCGACAAGCTCAGCGACTTGGAGTAGGAGATCCAGATCCTTGCGGATCTGCCTAGACGCGCCGAGGCGCTGAACCTTCACCACGACCTTGCCGCCCCCAGGTAGGACGGCCGCATGCACTTGACCGATCGACGCTGCGGCCAGCGGCTCAGGGTCAAAACTTTCGAAAGCCCGTTCCAGAGTAAGACCGAGGTCCTCCTGGATGACCTGCTTCACGACGTCGAACGGGAAAGGCGACACCCTATCCTGCAGCTTGACCAATTCCTGGACGATGTCAGACGGGATGATGTCCGGTCTCGTGCTGAGTAACTGGCCGAACTTGACGAAAGTCGGGCCCAGCTCGTCTAGCATCTCCCGGAGGTGTCGGCCAAGCTGAGCCGGGGGCGTCTGCGCTCTGCGCCGCCGGACGCGCATGACTCCGAATAGCCTGTGGCGCTCGAAGAAGTATCCGAAGCCGTGCCTGATGGCTACCTCGGAGATCTCGCGTATCCGCTCAAGGTTGCGGATGCGCGTGATCACGCTGGGATGTCGAATTGGAGAAACGGCCAAGCAGACCCCCCACAATCCAGCGCGTCGAGAGCGGACCTCTACCGGCGAGTCTTACCGGCACCCTCCGCGACCGAAATCACAGGAAGACACCCGCCCGCAGTAGGCCTAGACCGTCGTCTGATCCTTGTCCGCGGCCGCCTCGAGCAATTGCACGCGGTGCTCCAGCTGTCGGATGCGGAATTCGACGTCTTCTGCCTCACGCTTCGTGACAAGTCCGAGGTTTCGGTACGTCCCCTGCATGGACGAATCGGCCTTCTGCAGCGCGCTGCGGGCCTCGTCGCGACTGCGAGCCACCAGTTTCTCGACCATGTCCTTGCCTTCTTCACCGGAAAGCTGGCCACGGCGCACAAGCTCATCAGCCATCGACTGGATTCGATCTTTTGTCAGGGCCGCGGCGCCCATGCCGACAAGGAACGCCCGCTCGATCAAATCGCGAACGCCCTGGCTGCTGCCGGGTACGGGATCAGTGGTGCTTTGCTCGGTTGAGTCTTCCGTCACAGCGCCCTCCTCTCAACGAGATGTCCGCTTAGGGCCTTTCCCCGGTGGTCGCTTGGAGGACTTACCTTTCTTCGGCACGGCTGAAACCCTTGGCTGTGGGCCCTTTGCCGGTACAGTCTTCGGGCTCTTGCCCCGTGCGCTCGAATCGATGCCACCCGAAGTCCCTACCTCCGGCGCGCTCGACATTGCGCTTGCGGTCAACAGGACCCCGCCTCCACCGGCAGCGGCGGCAATCAGACGCTTACGGTAGCGCGGCTCTCTCTCTTTCCAAATGGTGAGCAGAGGCGACGCCACGAAGAACGACGAGTACGCTCCAGAGGCCGTCCCTATGGTAAGTGCGAAAGCGAAGTCTTTGAGCGTCGGCCCACCGAATATCAAGATCGCGACCAACGGAAGCAACAGGGCGATGGCCGTGTTGATGGACCGGACCATCGTTTGGCGGATCGAAAGATCCACCATGTCTCCATACGTCTCTTTCTTCATGGTGTTCGTGTTCTCGCGGATCCGGTCGAACACGATGATGGTGTCGTGCACCGAGAAGCCTAAGATCGTAAGGATCGCAGCGACGGTCGAGGTAGTCACCAGCTTTCCAGTCGCGGCATACAAGCCTAGAGTAAGTCCCACGTCGTGGATGAGAGCCACGATCGCCGGTATCGCGAACTTAAACTCGAACCGGAACGATAGATAGCCGATGATGGCCACAACAGCGATCGCGATGGCGATGAAAGCCCGGTTGGTAGTGGCGCGGCCGAAGCTCGGTCCTACTACGTCCAGGCCTTGAGCGCCTTCCTTGGCCCCGTATTTCGCATCGAGTTGCGAAACCACCGACGTGGCCTGAGTCTGGGTCATTTCCTTGGCAGTGATCAGATACGAGGTCGTTCCGCTGGGTCCGTTGACCGTTTGGACGACCGGGTCCTTGATACCTATGCCCGAGACGATGGACCGGACGTCGTTCACGCTGGCGGCCTTGGTCAGAGCGACCTCGACGCGGGTACCGCCTTTGAACTCGATGCCGAACTGAAGCCCAACGACGAACACCGCGATGATCGCGAAAATGGTCACTGCGCTCAGCGATCCCAGGAACCACCATTTGTAGCGCATGAAATGGAAGATCCTCATACCTGCGCCTCCTTATCCACCCGGAGAGCATGCGGTACGTGAAGTCCCAGGAACCGAGGATTGCGGAATGCCTTCCAGTGGCTGAGCAGCACCAGCATGGAGCGGCTCACCAAAACGGCAGTGAACATGGACAGCGCGACGCCGACCCCCAGAGTGAGCGCGAACCCGCGCACCGTCCCCGAGGCAGCCCAGAATAGGATGACCGCGACGATGATGGTAGTCATGTTGCAGTCGAAGATCGCTCGGAACGCTTTCCGGAAACCTGCCTCCGTCGCCGGGCCTAAGGTCTTGCCGTTACCCACCTCGTCGCGCATCCGCGAGAAAATAAGGATATTCGCGTCCACGGCCATCCCCACGGTGAGTATCATGCCGGCGATCCCGGGCAAGGTCATCGTGACACCGATGCCGTTGAGGATGCCTATGAACAGCACTCCATAGACGACGAGGGCGATGTCGGCGACGAGCCCCAGCGCCCGGTAATACCCGATCATGAACAGCAACACGAGGAAAATCCCTACCGCTCCGGCGAGCAGAGCCTGGTCCAAAGCCGCCTTGCCCAAGGTAGCTCCGATCTCACTCTGATTGACCGCAACCAGCGTCACCGGCAGAGCACCCGTCTGAAGCACCAGCGCGAGGTTCTTGGCCTCGTCCACCGTGAACTTGCCCGTGATCTGCGCCTGGCCACCGGATATCTGCTCCTGCACCCGAGGGGCCGATTCCACGGTCCCATCGAGCACGATCGCGAGGAGTTGGTCCTTCGCGGTTATCTGTGCCGTTTGGGCCATCTTCTGCGTGATGTTCGAGAACGCCTGGGCCCCGGCGGAGTTGAACTGCATGTCCACCTGGGGGTTGTTGAAAGAGTCGAAGGTCTGCTGTGCCCCTGTGAGATCAGACCCATTGACCACTGGGTCCGTGGTGACCAGATACCAGCTGTCCGTCGTGGTTCCCCCCGCCGCGACGGGCCAGTGGATAACCTCTTTGCCCGCGGGCAGCTTGTCGGTCGACGTCACCCCGGCGGCCTTCAACGCATCTGCCTCCGACGTGTACATCGTGCCGAACTGGGTGTTGACGTCGAAGAACTCGAGAACGGCGGTCTTGCCGATGACCGCCAGAGCGGTCGCCGGGTCCTTGATCCCGGGCAACT
Organism: uncultured Thermoleophilia bacterium; assembly: GCA_963749535.1. Classification (GTDB taxonomy): domain Bacteria; phylum Actinomycetota; class Thermoleophilia; order RBG-16-64-13; family RBG-16-64-13; genus Chersky-299. The sequence goes on from CAVVNF010000019.1 coordinate 105,322, forward strand.
GGACGCTGATCTGATCCGTGCCCTGACGGGTTATTTCCGGCTCTGCTACCCCCAGCTTGTTCACCCGGTTCTGGATGATCTTGACCGCCTGATCCATCGCCGCGCTCGTCACGGGCGCCTTGGCTGTGCCTTGAGCCTGAAGAACCACCGAAAGCCCGCCCTGGAGGTCAAGCCCGAGCTTCGTCTTGGCGATCGGGAAAGCAAAATAGGCGGCGATGCCCAGCAGGATTACCATGAGGACCAGTATCCCAGCGTCACGCTTTATTCTGGACAACAGCGCCCCTCTCTAAGAACCGATACATCTGCCCGCCCTGCCGCCCCGGAACGGGCATCTCCCCAGACACAAGGCACGAGAATATGCCACGAGTCCGTTGCTGTCAACGAGACCTGCCCGTCCGCGCTAGCCACACGAGACCGGCAGCTTCCCAACCGCATCCCCGTGAGTGAACCGTCGGACTATTGAGGCTTCCGGGTGCGCCCTCTGAGCTTGGGAAACACCGAATCAGCCTGCGGCCCGTCACTCGTCGAACCGTTGACGCTATCGGAATCGGACGGACCTTCAACGGAGGAATCCTCGTCGGCGGGTTCGTCCTCCATGTCGATCGTATCGTCCCTACCGCGTCTCCCCGTACTTTCCGGCGAGACGGACCGAGCCAGTTGCTTGTCGCGGATGACTTCTGCGATGGCGCGGCGAGCGACTTTGATGCTGACGCCCTTGGCTATTTCGATGACGACGATGCCTTCCTCGATGCGCTTGACCGTGCCGTACATGCCGCCGGCGGTGATGACTTGATCACCTTTCTTGAGCTGCGAGATGAGGTCGGCATGAGCCCTGCGTTGCCTCTGCTGCGGGCGGATCGCCATGAAATAGAAGATGGCGATAAAAGCCACAACGTAGACGATCAATAGCGTGGAGCTACCCAACGAACCCTCCTTTTTCCTCAGAAACCGTCTGTCGGACCCCGCCCGGAGACGGCCTGGATTGTCTGGTCGCTTATGTTAGCACGAGGCACTCCAACTACACTTGAAGGAAGCAAAGTCGCCGGCCCGTATCGCCACCCTGGCTCCCGCGACCAGACGGAACAGGAAGGTCAGGTTGTGCTCCGTGAGAAGCTGCAGACCCAGGATCTCTTTCTGCATGACGAAATGACGGATGGCCCCCCGGCTGAAACCAGTGCACGCGGCGCAAGGACAGCCTTCCTCCAGAGGCTCTCGCGACCGGCTATGCTCGGCATTGCGGAGGTTCAGCCGGTCTCCCCTTATGAAGGCCGTGCCCATTCGCGCGGTTCGCGTGGGAAGCACACAGTCGAACAGATCAACGCCACGCTCGATCACCTCGAGAAGCCCCTCTGGGTCGCCTATCCCCATGAAGTAGCGCACGCGATCGGCGGGCAGAAGCCTTGCAGTGGTCGCAGTGGTGTCGAGCATCGCCTGCCGGTCCTCGCCTACTGTCAAGCCGCCGATGGCGTAGCCGGGGAACCCGATCTCCAGAAGCGCCTCTACGCTCATCTTTCGCAGGTCCGGTTCGACGCCCCCTTGGACGATCCCCAGCAACATCTGGGGGCCGTCGGTTCCCTGGCCCTCGCACAGCTGATGTGCCTGCTTGCAACGCGCCGCCCACCGCGAGGTGCGCTCGACGGCATCCCTGGCCTGGGACTTACTCGCGGTGCCCGGCGGGCATTCATCGAAGCACATCACCACATCCGCGCCAAGACGTTGCTGCTCGGCCATGGCTCGTTCCGGCGTGAACATGTGCTTGGAACCATCGTAAACAGAGCGGAAAGCGACTCCCTTGTCCTCGACGCGTGCCGTGTCCAGGAGGCTGAAGACCTGATATCCCCCGCTGTCGGTGAGGATGGGGCCGTCCCAATTCATGAACCGGTGAAGTCCGCCCAATTCCCGTACGACATCGCTACCCGGCCGCAATGAGAGGTGGTACGTGTTCGCCAGGATCATGCGGGCCCCCAACTGCCTGAGGCGTTCAGGGAGCATCGCCTTCACCGTACCCTTTGTGCCGACCGGCATGAAGCACGGAGTCTCCACGTCGCCTCTCGGAGTCTGGAGACGACCTGCCCGAGCCTCTCCGTCTTTAGCCTCCAGGACGAACGGGAAGTCGGGCAGCCCGTCCACGGTCCTCATCGGCCCGCCCTTGGGGGCTCTAGACCGCCTGCCGGGCGCTCGATGAGCATCGCGTCACCGAAGCTGAAGAAGCGGTAGCGCTGGGCCACCGCCTCGGCGTACGCACTCCGGATGGCATCCGCACCCGCGAACGCCATGGTGAGCGCGAGCACGCTGCTATGAGGAAGATGAAAGTTCGTGAGCAACGCGTCGACCATCTTGAATCGATAACCGGGAGTGATGAAGATGCTGGTGGAGCCCGAAACCGCGGCGGAAGAGTCGGCGGCCGGGCCCCGTGCATGCGCGCCAAGAGCTGGCCCGCCACCGGATGCCAGCGTCTCCAGGACCCTGGTGGCCGTGGTTCCCACGGCGATTATGCGCCGCCCAGCCTGACGCGCCTCCGCGATGGCGCCGAGAGCCTCGCTGGAGACGCTGTAGGCTTCTGTGTGGATCTGGTGGTCCTCGACCCGCACCTCACGTATCGGCTGGAACGTGTCGAGGCCTACGTGGAGCGTCACGAACGCCGACGAGACGCCGCTGTCGGCCAACGCCTCGAGAAGTTCCGGGGTGAAGTGAAGTCCCGCAGTGGGGGCGGCAGCAGAGCCGAACTCCGCGGCGTAGACCGTCTGGTAAGACGACGGATCCTGCGGATAGGTCTTGATGTAGGGTGGGAGCGGCATGGTCCCATGCTCTTCCATCAACGAGAGCATGCATTTCCCCGGCCGGCCCCGTAGCAACCACCTTCCCCCCCCGAGCGACTCCAGCAACTCCACCTCCTCATCGCCGACGAGGAGCGCGGTGCCGACCCGTAGCCGGTGAGACGGCCGCGCGAGTGCCTCCCAGACCTCCCCGACTGCCCCTTCCTCGTACCCAAGTAGTCGGTCGACGCTTCGCAGTTCAGCGCGCCTCACGAACAACAACTCGACCTCTCCGCCCCGTGATCTTGCGGGCTCTTACGCGGGCCGCAAATACTCGAGAATCGTTGAAGACGACCAGGTCTCCGGGGCGAAGGAGAGAGGGTAGCTCCTTGAAGCGGCGATGCCCCAGTCCGCCGTCAGAGCGCAGGTGCATGAGACGGCACGAGTCGCGCTCTGCGGCTGGTTCCTGGGCGATCAATACCTCCGGAATATCTAGGTCCAGTTCCTTTAGAAGCATGCCCGCCCTTTCGCCTTGAGGCGATGGTTACGCCCCCACTCGGAGACGAAACAGCCACAGTATTTCTGTCTGTAAAGGCCCCACTCCCGGCTCAGGCGGCGCGATTCCGGAAAGAACGGCCTTAGATCTTCATAGAGAAAGCGCACGCCGAACTCGGCCGCGGCACGCGCTCCCTCGGTCTTGATCGCGTCGTGATCCTGCCAGGGGCTTATGGCGAGAGTGGTCGAAAACGAGTCGCAACCCTGGCAAGCGGCCTCGGCAGCCGCCCTCACGAGTCGAACACGGATGCAGTGGGCGCATCGCGAGCCGCCAGGACCGGGAGCCACGCTGGACCACGGCTCCGGACCGCGATCAAGGTCTTCGAGAACGGTCAGGCCGATGACTTCGGCCAGGTCACGCACGCCGGTCAGTCGGCGACGGTATTCCTGGTCCGGCTGGATGTTGGGGTTGTAGAAGAACCCAAGTAGCTCGGCGTCTTGGGCCTCCCAGAAGGGGATCGTCGCGGTCGCGCACGGACCGCAGCAGATGTGAAGAAGAAGCTTCATACGCGTCGCCGGATACGGACGCTACGAAAAGAGCGTGTCGCCCGCGACGCCCGATGCCGCGGGAGGCGTGACTCCGCAGTGCTCGTAGCCCAGGCGAGTGAGGACGCGGCCCCGCGGCGTCCGCTTGATGAATCCTCGTTGAAGCAGGAACGGCTCGTACACGTCTTCGATGGTGTCCGCTTCCTCCCCGATGGCCACCGCCAATGTCGAAAGGCCCACCGGACCGCCGTCGAACTTGTGCAGGATGAGGTTGAGGATCTCCCTGTCCACCCGGTCGAGACCCTCGTCGTCCACCTGAAAGAGCCGAAGCGCCTCCAGGGCTATGGCCCCGGTGATACTGCCTTCGTGCCGGACCTGCGCAAAATCGCGCACCCGGCGCAGCAGCCGGTTGGCGATCCGCGGCGTGCCGCGCGATCGCGACGCTAGCCAAGTGGCGCCGTCGTCATCGATGCCCACATCCAAGATGCCGGCCGAGCGCTTGACGATGAGGGCGAGATCCTCCGCCGAGTAGTACTCCAGACGATGCGAGAACCCGAATCGATCGCGGAGCGGCGTGGTGATGAGTCCGGACCGTGTCGTGGCTCCGATGAGAGTAAATCGCGGCAGCTCCAGACGGATCGTGCGGGCCGTGGGGCCCTGACCGATGACGATGTCGATCTCAAAATCCTCCATAGCCGGGTAGAGGATCTCCTCGATGGACCGGTTGAGCCGGTGGATCTCGTCGATGAACAGCACGTCGCCGTCTTCCAGGTGCGTGAGGATGGCGGCCATGTCGGCTTTACGCTCCAAGGCCGGTCCGGAAGTGGTGACGATGTTCACACCCATCTCAAACGCGATGATGTTGGCGAGGGTCGTCTTGCCCAGTCCAGGCGGGCCCGCCAGAAGGACGTGGTCGAGCGGCTCGTTGCGCGATTTAGCGGCAGATATGAAGATATCCAACTGCTCGCGAAGCACAGGCTGACCCACGAACGCCGCAAGCGAACGCGGCCGCAGCGAGCCCTCCATCTCCTGGTCCTGTTGGATCACCACTGGATCTGCAAGCCGATCGGACAATCTCCCCTACCTTCGCGAAAGCGCCTTACGCACCATGTCTTCTACCGACAGCCCTGGTTCCATGCCCACGAGCAGGCTGTCCGCCTCCTGGAGGGTGAACCCCAGCTCCATCAGCGCTGCACGAGCAAGCGGCAGATCACCGCCAGCGACGACGTCATCCACTCCGCCAGCCGCCGCGGCGGGCCATCCCGGGATCGTCCCCACCTTCTCACGCAACTCCAGGATGAGCCGTTCCGCGGTCTTCTTCCCGATGCCGGGCACCGATGCGAACAGGGCCACGTCACCCAATGCCAGAGCCCTCTTCAGGTCCGGTGCCCGTCTGCAGGAGAGTGCCGCGAGCGCCAACTTGGGCCCGATCTTGCTCACACCGATAAAGAGGCGGAACAGCTCACGTTCCTCTTCGCTTGAGAAGCCGTATAGCTGAAGAGCGTCTTCGCGCACGTTGAGGTGGGTGAATACCGTCATCTCGGTGCCCACAGCGGGTACGTCACGCAGCGTGACGGCTGAAGTCTCCAGCCGGAACCCCACGCCCCCAACGTCGATGACGACCCCATCGGCCGCTTTTGCAATCACCACTCCTCGCAGGCGCTCGATCATCGGGTGGCAGACCTTCGTGCGCCGCGTGCGAGACTTCGGTCCACGCTATCCCTCAAGGCAGCGGTGTTCGCGTGGCAGATAGCCACTCCAAGTGCGTCGGCAGCATGGTCCGGATACGGGCATTCCGCCATACCCAGCAGGACCTTGACCATTTCCATGACTTGCTCCTTCGTGGCCTTGCCGTAGCCGACCACGGCCCGCTTGATCTGTTGCGGAGTGTACTCGAAGACTTCACAGCCTACCTGAGCACACGCAAGAATAGCGACACCGCGCGCATGACCAACCGCGAGCGCCGTCCGCACGTTCACGTTGAAGAACAGTGACTCGACCGCGGTCGCATCGGGCTTGTGACGCGCCAGTATCTCCTCCATGCTCACGAAGATACTCTCAAGGCGCTGCTCCAAGCGATGATCCGAGGGTGTTTCGATGACTCCGAACTCGACAGCCCGGAGCCGGTTCCCTGCTTGCGACACCACACCGAAGCCCGTTGAAGCAGTGCCGGGATCGAGTCCCAATATTACCCGGGTCCGCGCTTCAATCATCTGCGCGACACCAACTCACCCCGCCAGTGACTCCATCACCTGATCGGAGATATCAAAGTTGGCGTAGACCTCTTGGATATCGTCGTTCTCCTCGAGCGCGTCCAGAAGCCGAAGAGTCTTCCGCGCGTCGCTTTCGCCCAGCTCCACCGTGGTCTTGGGCAGCATGGTTATCTCCGCAGAGGAGTACTTGATACCAGCAGCTTCCAGACCTTCGCGCACCGCCATGAACGCCGCGGGATCGCATTGAATCTCGTACGAGTCGCCCTCGACGCTCACGTCGTCCGCGCCGGCATCTATCGCCGCCATCATCACCGAGTCTTCGTCGTACGCAGAAGCATCGACGAAGATCACGCCTTTGCGCTCGAACATCCAACTCACGGAGCCGTCGGTGCCCAGCTTGCCGCCCCCGCGGTCGAAGACATACCGGATGTCGGCCGCCGTGCGGTTCTTGTTGTCCGTGAGCGCGGTCACATAGATCGCCACGCCGTTGGGCCCGTACCCTTCGTAGGTCAGATGCTGATATGCCTCGGCGTCAGAGGCGGCGCCAGTGCCTTTCTTGACGGCCCGATCGATGTTGTCATGGGGCATGTTGGCATCTTTCGCCTTTAGGATGGCCTGCGCCAGTGTCGCGTTGTGCTCGGGATCCCCACCACCCTCCCGCGCTGCGACCGTGATAGCCCGAGCCAGTTTGCCGAAGAGAGCGCCCCTTTTGGCATCTACAAGTGCCTTCTTGTGCTTGATCCCTGCCCACTTCGAATGCCCCGACATATTGGAACCCTCCGCTAGAGAGCGCAGTCCTCTCGCTTGCTATGACTGAATTAGAGTTTAGCCGAGCCCCCGGACGGCTTCAACGCGGCGCCTCCACAGAGGCCCGTGGGACTCCTAGCGTAACCACCCAGATTCGGCAGCTTTGTCCCGTACCGCCCGCACGCGAGCATCGTAAAGGTCGCGGTCTCGTGCATAGACTGCCGCGGCAAGGGCGCTCACCAAGCTGATGGGACCCACGAGAGAATGTGCGAAGAAAGTCGAATCAATATCAGCATAGAGGGTGATGTCTCCCTTGTCTGCCAACTCGGAGAGCGAGTTATCCGTAAGGACGATGACCGTGGCTCCCTGCGCTATCGCCTTTTCGGCGAAGAGGATAGTGATCGAATGCGCCTTGCGGAAGCCGATAGCAAGGAGGACATCGCTCGGGCCGAGTCGGGTGAGCCGCGCCACGTTGGATTCCGTGCTTCCAGTGGCCGCAAGACACGGTATCCCCAGCAACTCGAACACATACGAGGCGTGCTCCGCGACGACTGCCGCCTCGTGAAGACCCACTACAAGGATCTGCTTGGCTGAGGCCACGGCGTCTGTCGCCCGGTTGAAGCGCTCCAGCGTGTTCTTGCTGATGGTCTCTTCCAGGCTGAGGACGTCTGTCTTCAAAGAACGGGTCAGGAAGTCCTCCTCGATGACGAAGCCCAATTGATCTTCGTGAACCACTGGTCGCGTGGTCGGACCCAGGCGATATTCGTCTCGAGCAGTCTTCTGCAGCTCAGGATATCCGGAGAATCCCAGCGATTGAGCGAACCTGACCACAGTGGAACTCGAGGTGTTGCCCTTCTGGCCCAATTCCTCGGCGCTGAGATACCCGACCTCTTCAAGATGGTCGATGATGTAACGGGCTATCGCTTTCTGCGACCTCGAGAAGCTGTCGAAGCCCTCTCGCAGCAGCTCGCTCACCCTGCGCGGTCTATCTTCCTCCAACTCCCCTCCATCACGGCAAGAGTTGCATGTACTGAATTATACAACGGAAATTGCAAACGTCCTGCCACACGCATATCGGCAGGAGCGAGTGGAAACCTAAGGCTCTGTCTTATTCGAGGCACAGGGGCCAGCCCGGCCTGATATCAACCGGAGACGGGAGGGAGACAAGCGGAGTCATAGTCGACCGCACAGGACGCGGTCTCGACGTCGCGGCACCTGGAACCTCTGCGACGAACAGGGGCGCCCGCGCTTGGCGCGGGCGCCCCGACAAACCAGTCGGCGCTCAGCCGGCACTGCGTGACTTCAGCACCGGCATGTCCGACGTGACAAGGTCTACTACTCGGCGGCCTTCCTGGCCTTGGCCTCTTCGACGATCTTGTCGGCCAGGTGCGCCGGCACCTCTTCGTAATGGTCGAATTCCAGGGTAAACGAACCGCGGCCCGCGGTCATCGACCGCAACTGCGGCGCGTATGTCAACATCTCCGCGAGCGGAACCTGAGCGCGGATGACGTGCATCTCCCCCACCGTCTCGCTTCCCTGCGGACGGCCACGCCGACTCGAGAGGTCACCCATGATGTCGCCCATGTTCTCCTCGGGCGCCACCACGTCCACGTTCATGACCGGCTCGAGAAGGACGGGCTGAGCATCCGCCATGGCCTTGTTCCAGGCCAGCGTCCCGGCCAGTTTGAAGGCCAACTCCGAAGAATCGACCGTGTGATACGAACCGTCGAAGAGCTTCACCTTGACGTCTACCACCGGAAAGCCCGCGACGACCCCATGCTCCATGGCCTCTACGATGCCCTTCTCCACCGCGGGGATGAAGTTGCGGGGGATTGACCCGCCGAAGATGGCGTCCTCGAACTTATAGCCCTCACCGCGGGGCAGCGGCTCCACTTCGATCCAGCAATCGCCGAACTGTCCGCGACCACCGGTCTGCTTCTTATGCCGCCCTTCCGCGGTCGCCTTCTTGCGGATGGTCTCACGGTAGGGCACTTGCGGCGGATGCAGGTCCACTTCTACTCCGAAACGCCGCTTGAGCTTGTCGAGGATCACCTCGACGTGCACCTGGCTGGTGCCCGAAATGAGCATCTCTTTCGTCTGCGGGTCGAAGCGTAGTGCCATCGCCGGGTCTTCTTCGCCAAGCCGTCTCAGTCCGTTGGAGACCTTCTCCTCGTCGCCCCTGGTCTTCGGGGTGATCGCGAAAGAGATCGCCGGCGGCGGGAACTCGTAGCGGGGGAACGCCACGGCATTGGCCGGATCGGACAGCGTATCTCCGGTCCCCGTGTCCTTGAGTTTTGCCAAGGCCACGATGTCGCCGGCCCCGGCTTCCTCAACGCTCTTGGTCTCTTTGCCTTGCATGAGAAGGATGTTCCCGGTCCTCTCCTTTTCCGCGGTCCGGCTGTTCACCAACTGCGTGTCGGTGGAGATCTTGCCGGAGAATAGCCGCACCAGATTTACCCGACCCGAGAACTGATCGTAGATGGTCTTGAAGACGAAGAGGGCTGTGGGCGAGGACGCGCCCATGGGCACCTCCACCGCTCCGTGATCGCCCGCGGCCTTGGTGGCTGCTTTCGGCTTGCGTGTCTTTGGAGAGGGGACAACCTCCAACAGGTTAAGAAGACGGTCGATGCCGAAGTTCTTGGTCGCCGACACCGGCACGGCCGGAGAGACCGTGCCTGCCGCCACGGCTGCTTGCAGCGCGACAAGGATCTCTTCCTTCGAGAGCTCGGATCCTTCCAGGTATTTCTCGAGCAAGGCATCGTCCGCCTCCGCCACCCGGTCCACCAGCCGCTCCCGGGCTTCAGCTGCCGCCGCCTGCATATCGGTGGGGATTGCCTCCGCCTTGCCCTTGCCGGAATTCCCGGAGTACGTGTAGGCTTTCATCTCCACCAGGTCGACGATGCCCCTGAACCCCGCTTCTTCTCCGATGGGAAGGGCCACCGCGACGACTTCGTCACCAAACCGTGCCTGCAGAGCGGACAGAGCATCCGAGAAGACGGCGCGCTCACGGTCCATCATGGTGACTGCCACCACGCGAGACACTCCGAGCTCGACGGCACGCTTCCAGACACGCTCGGTCTGAACTTCCACCTTCGTGACCGCATTGACCGCCACGATCACACCTTCGACCACGCTGAGGGTGCCCAGAGCCTCATTGATAAAGGAGGCCTCACCCGGGGTGTCGATGACGTTGTATTTGAGCCCGGCCCACTCGATATGGGAAAGTCCGGCCGAGATGGTCATCTGACGTTTGATCTCGTCCTCGTCGTGGTCCATGGTGGTGGTACCGTCCGCCACCGAGCCCAGCCGGTTCTTCGCTCCCGCCGTGAACAGCATCGCCTCGACGAGCGAGGTCTTCCCCGCCCCGCGGTGCCCAACCACCGCCAGGTTCCTTAACTTGGCAGGGTCTACCAAAGCCATGAGTCCTCCTCGCCTATGCCTTCCAATATCTCAAGACGGTTCGGGGCGAGGGATCGCCCCAGAGAACAAAAAGACGCTGCCCTCGGGCAACGTCCTTCAACGCGGAACAGATTTTCGCGGTATGCAATGCCGGTGATCGAGTGACCTTTGCGAATGCGCATCGATGGACAGACCTCAGGTGTTGCCTTAGTCGCTTGGCTTCAGCTGGTACCGACGGTCTCTCCTCACCCACGCAATCGCCCCGATCGCGCCAGGAAGCAGCTCCAGATCGCCGTCGCGCGCCTCCACTCTGACGATCTCGAAATCCCTGTAGAAGACCTTGATCGCCCCTGCGACGGTCTGCAAGGTAGTGGTGCGCAGGCTACCATCGGGCGCTTGGACCGAGCCCAGCAGGCTGACCGTGGCTTCCCCTTCCTGGACGATTATCGGCATCAGACCCCCATTCGCCGGGCCGGCACGTCTCTACCTCTTGGCTACTCTTCTACCTGCACCACTTGCCTGCCGCGGTACATGCCACAGTTTGGGCATACACGGTGCGGCAGTTGCGGTTGGTGGCAATGCGGGCACTCGATAAAGCCGGGTGCGACACCCTTGTGCGTCGCGCGCCGCGAATCCCTGCGAGCCTTAGATGTCTTCCTCTTGGGTACGGCCATACCGCGCCCCTTTCATAGCTGATGGTCAAACCATGGATATGTACCCCATCGGAGCGGAATGTTCAAGGGGAAGGGGTGGTCTCTCCCGTGAAATCCTTCAATTTAGCCCACCGCTCATCGGCTTGCACCGGCGGGCACCCGCACGGCCCTTCGTTGAGATCATGCCCGCATTGCTGGCAAAGCCCGCGACATTCCTCACTGCATACGATGCGAGCCGGCGTAGCGAGAACAATAGCCTCCCGGGCCAATCCCGACAAGTCGACCACCATGTCGTCGACGAAATCACTAAGGTCTGCCTGATCCCACCCCTCCTTCGAGCGTGGGGACGAATTCCTGCTCCTCAGCCCTCAACTTGAGTACCACTTCTCGCAGACACCGAGCACAAGGGCCGTACACGGTGACTGCCGAGATGACCTTTATCAGAAAGCCTCCCGCCACCCGGTCGACAATGAGGTCTACCCCGTCTGCGGCTAGGACGTCGTATCGCTCTCCCCCAAGCACTATAGGCGCGATCTTGAGCGGGAACGTACGCTCGAAGCGCTCCCCGCCTCTGAGAGCGAGGTCCTTCAGATCGACCTGGACACTGGCTGATGTCATGGCATACCGCTGGCGATCAGGATTACCGCACAACCGTAGATGTGGGCCCGCCGAGAAGCGGACCTGTCACTCGGAGACGATCTCGCCACCCCGGGTCTGTAGACGCTCCCGCCCCCGTTGCACGGCGGCGAGGAACTTGTCCAGGTTGGTCTCCAAGGTCTTCAGGATCTCGTCCGCGTAATCCTCCGCACCAAGCCGGATCTCCCGCTCCCTCGCTTCGGCCTCGCGGATGATGTCCTCCGCCTGCCTCTGAGCGCGCTTGACGACTTCCTGCTCGCTTGCCAGCCTTTGCGCCTCTTCGCGAGCCTCGGCGAGGATCCGCTCAGACTCCTCCTTGGCCTCCTGCAGCATCTCCTGGCGCTCCTTGACGATCCACCGCGCCTGCTTGATCTCCTCCGGGATCGTGGCCCGCATCTGGTCCAGCAGATCGTAGATCGAGTCCCGGTCGATCATGACCTTGTCGGTCATGGGGAACGTGCTCGCGCCGTGGACCAGGTCGTCCAGCTTGTCGATCAGAACGAGAACGTCCATTCTTCACCCCTTCACGGAAGGATACATTTCTGCGAAGCGACGCGCGACGACATCCGGCACCAGATCGCCCACACAACCGCCAAACCTCACTATCTCTTTCACACCGCTCGAACTTAGGAAAGCGTACTCCGGACGAGGCCATCAGGTACATAGTCTCCAGGTCCGGGTCGAGCTTCCTGTTCAATTGTGCCATCTGGAACTCGTATTCGAAATCGGTGACGGCCCGAAGCCCCTTTACCAGGACGTGGGCACCCACTTCTCGAGCGAGATCGACGACAAGACCTTTGATAATCGCGACCGTAACATTCGGCAGGTCCCGCGTCGACTCCTCCAGGAAGTGCACGCGATCCTCCACGCCAAAAAGAACCTGCTTCCGATATGCATCGTCCACTACGCCTACAACGACGGTGTCGAACATGGACGCACACCGAGTGATGATATCCAGATGTCCCACGGTGACAGGGTCGTACGTGCCCGGACAAAGCACGGTGTTCAATGACTTCCCCTCTCCAGCTTGACCATGAGGATCCTGGTGTCGCCGTAGAGACGGTCGAACACCACCACTTGACCGAAGGATGCATGTGAACCCCGGTGGCCTTCGACGATCACCAGCCCGTCGTCCTTGACCAGAGCCGGAAGCAACGGCTCAAGAGCCACTTCCACATCCGGAAGCATTCTATAGGGAGGGTCCACAAAGAGCAAATCAAAGCCGCCGGTCGGCGCGCCCAGTTGCCCGGCGGCGCGCAGATAATCGGCGACCATCACCCGAGCGACATCCCGATAACCGAGGGCGGATATATTCTCCTGCAAAACCGCCGCAGCGGCCGGATCCGCTTCCACGAAGACGCACGACGCCGCTCCCCGGGAGAGCGACTCCAAGCCGAGCGCGCCTGTGCCGGCGAACAGGTCGAGCACCCTCAGTCCGGATATCGGGCCCAGTACAGAGAAGATGGCCTCGCGGACTTTCTCACCCGTGGGTCGAAGCACGGCTCCGTTCACCACCTTCAGCCGGTGACCACGCTTCGCCCCTGCCACGATCCGGAGTGTTCCCATCGCCGGCCTTGTCCCTTCGCCTAGACTCTCTCCACCCACGTCAAACGGCTGCCGAAACGCCGCTCGGCCTCCTCAATCAGGAAGCTGCGGGCCGCTTTGGGAAGCCCGGTTCCGCTTCCCGACAGAACATCGTACGCCAGGTGCCGGGCCTCCTCGAGGATGCGGCGATCACGCAGAAGGGAGGCTACCTCTAAGTCCCCGTACCCGGACTGCCTCTCTCCGAAGAGCTGGCCCTCGCCCCGGGCCATCATGTCGGCTTCCGCCAGGGCGAAGCCGTCGTTGGTGCGAGCGAACAATGCCAGCCGGCTCAAGACCGCCTCCTCCTCCCCCTCTGCCATGAGGAAGCAGTAGGACTCGCCCCCGCCTCGGCCCACGCGGCCTCGCAGCTGGTGGAGCTGGGACAGGCCGAAGCGCCGTGCTCCCTCGATGACCATGACCGTAGCGTTGGCGACATCCACTCCAACCTCGATGACGGAGGTACTCACCAGCGCGTCCACCTCTCCAGAGGCGAACTGGGACATCACTTCGGCCTTCTCCGATGTAGGGAGCTGGCCGTGAAGAAGGCGCACCCGGAAACCCGCCAGCTCGCCGCCGGCAAGTTGCTCGAAGGTCTGCCGGGCTGACGCCGCCTCCAGGGAGTCGCTCTCCTCGATCAGCGGGCAGACCACGTAGACCTGTCTACCGAGGGTCAGTTGCTCCCGTACGAACTCCCACATCCGGGCCTCAGAGTCCGCAAAGACGAGGCGCGTACGTGCCGGCCGCCTGCCGGCGGGCATCTCGTCGAGCACGCTCACGTCCAGATCGCCGTAGAGGGTCAGGCTCAGCGTCCGCGGGATGGGAGTGGCCGACATGTGCAGGGTGTGCGGCCACGATCCGTCCTCGCCGGCCGCCATGATAGCCTCGCGCTGCCGGACCCCGAAACGGTGCTGCTCGTCGACCACTGTGACCCGCAGGTCGTGGAAATGCACGCCTTCCTGGATGAGAGCGTGGGTGCCGATCACGACCTCGATCTCGCCTCGTGCGATGGCTTCCTTCATCTTGCGTCGCTCGCCGGTGGCCTGACTGCCTTTGAGAAGCCCCACCTTGACCCCAAGGGCCCCGAACTCCGCGCCCAATCGCGCAGCATGCTGATCGGCGAGGACCTCGGTGGGGGACATCAACGCGGCCTGCCCTCCTTCTTCGACCGCGCGCAGCATGCAGTAGGCCGCGACCATGGTCTTCCCCGAACCCACATCGCCGTGGAGCAGGCGTTGCATGGGCACCTGCCGCAGGAGGTCGCTCTCGATCTCCGAGATGACCCGGTGCTGCGCCGACGTCGGCTCGTAGGGCAGACCCTCGACGTAGCCCCGGCTCAACTTTCCAGGCTGCCGCAAGCTCCTCGCTTTTCGCGTGGCGTCCTGCTTGAAACGCCGGCCGAGAACGGCCAGTTGGAGCAGCAACAATTCCTCGTAGGCCAGCCGTTCACGCGCCTTGTGCGCTTCCTCCATAGAGGCTGGGAAATGGTTGGACAGCACCGCCTCCGGTTTCCCCGGGAACCTCTTGCGCGCCAGAGTCCGCGCGGGCAACGGGTCCAGCAGGTTCCTCGCTTCGGGAGCCGCCTTGTGCAACAAGGAGCGGATGGTCCTTACGCTCAATTCACCACAGGTGGGATATACCGGGACCAGACCGAGGATGTGAAGGCTCTCCCCCGCATCCCCTAGGATCTCATGACGTTTCACGAGGAAACTAGCGACTCCGTGCCTCCGGACCATCGTCCCTCTGACGAGGATCTCAGGCCGTTCGCTGAATGGCGCCTGGAGATACGGCTGGTTGTACCAGGTGGCGAGCACGCTGCCGGTGTCGTCGCCTACTAAAGCCTCCAACACCGTCACCCGCCGGCGTCTGGTCTCCCGGAGAGCGCAGGAAGTGACACGCACCTGCAGCGTGACCTCCTCGCCGAGGGGGAGTGCACCCACCGATGTGATCCGGGACGGCGGTTCGTGGCGGAAGGGCATGTGCAGGAGAAGATCACGGACGGTCTCCAAGCCAAGCTCGTGTAAGCGCCTGGCCGTGACCTTGCCGACCCCTTTCAGTTGGGCAACCGGCATCTCCAGCCGAGCCGGGTCGATGGTCTTCTTGGAAGTGACCGGCAGTACCAGAGCCGAGGGTTGTGTGGCTGCTGGCGAACCCAGGGGGAAGTGGATGCCGCCCCCGGTCCCGGCGCTCATTCCTGGATAAAGCTGAGGGCGACGGCGCGCGGGCCGACGTAGGTGCCGATCACCGGCCCGACGATGCTTGTCACCTGGATATGTATGTTACGGTCGGGCACGCCCAGCACGAGCTCCCGCAGTTGGTCCAAGACCGGCAGGTTAAGGCCATGCGATAGCCCCACATAGGTTTCGAGCCCCGGCCGGGTGTGCTCGATCATGCCGTCTCTCATCACTTCCAGCGCCTGATGTAAGCCCCGCACCTTCTTGTACACGTCGATGACGCCCGCGTCGATGCTCAGCACCGGCCTGATGTTGAGAATGGTTCCCACCAGATGGGAAGCTCGTCCGATCCGCCCACCTTTGTAGAGGTTATCGAGCGTGGTGGGCAGGAAATAGAAGATCTTGTTCGCGACGAAATGAGCGATGTAAGCGTCAAATTCCTCTTCGGGAGTACCTCGGTCCAGCCTCTCGATGAGTCTCTGGACGAGGAGGGCGATGCCGCCGGTGGCCAATTCCGAATCGACGACCTTCACGCCGTCGATCTGGCTCTGGGCCACGGACGCACTCGCGAAGGTGCCGCTGAGCCTACTGCTCAAGTGGACGGAATAGACCCGCTCGTATCTCTCGCGGAGCCGGCGGTAGGCCTCCAGGAAAGCACCTGCCGACGGCTGTGATGTGCGCGGCAGTGCCGGCGAGTTGCGCATCTTCTCGTAGAAGACCTCCGGCTTGAGCTCCACCCAGTCGAGGTACGCTTCCTCACCGAAATAGACAGTGAGAGGGACTATCGTGATATTGGGGTGAGCGGCCAGGTCGTCGGGCAAGTCTGCGGTAGAGTCCACTACTATCGCCGTCGTGTTCCTGTCGATGATCACGGCGCTACCACTCCCCCTGAGCACGGGCTCCTATTCGGCAGACAAGAGCAATGGATAAAAAGGTTGTCCACCGTCATATATGTCGATCTCATCGGTGGAATGAGTCTCTTTGAGGTGCTCCGCGGCCCTGGTGGCCTCAGAGGGGTCGTCGCCCCCGAGGAGCACCGTGAGCATCTCGCGGCCCTCAGTAAGAAGGACCGCCGCTACTTCGTCCACCACCGATTCGAGATCACGGGAAGCCATGATGACCTTCTCGTCCACCAGGCCGATGAAATCTCCCACCTTTATCTGTATGCCGTCCACCACTGAATCTCGGACCGCCCGCGTGATCTCTCCCGCGGCGACCTTCTTGATGGCCGAACGCATGTCCTCGAGGTTCTCGGTTCCTCCGGCGCGCCTGTCGTAAGCCACCGCCGCCGAGAGACCGGCCTGCATGGAGCGACTGGGCAGCACCAGCACCTGCTTGTCGGCCAGCTTGGCCGTCTGCTCGGCCGTCATGATGACGTTGCTGTTGTTAGGCAGGATTATCACCGAGGGGGCGGCCGCCTTCCGCACGGCCCGCATCAGGTCTTCCGCCGACGGGTTCATCGACTGGCCACCGTCCACCACGAAATCGACGCCCAGATCGCGGAACAGCCGCTTGTTGCCGTCCCCAGCGACCACGGCCACGAGCTGCGTGAGCCCTGGCTCTTGCGGAGGGGTTTCCCCCGCTTCAGCCAGCCGTAGGCTACGCTGAGCCGTCTGGATCTTCATGTTGTCGATCTCGATCCCGCTCAGCGTGCCCATAGACGTCCCCAGACGCAGGACCTGTCCTGGGTCGTCGGTGTGCACATGGATCTTGAGTTGGCTCTCATCGCCTACCACCAACGAGACTGTCGCCGATCTGCGCCAGGCGTTCTTCCAGACCCGACTTTTCCAGTCCGGAGCCCGAGACCAGGAAGCTCGTGCAGTACGTGTAGATGCTCTCTTCTTCCTCATCCGCATAGACGTCGCCCCCCTGAGGGCTCAGGTACTCGACGTGCGTGGCGATCGGAGTCTCCCAGGCCGCCCCGCCGTTGGCCGCCCCCTCCACGAGCACAACGAGTCCGTACCCTCCGGCGTCCACCACTCCTGCGTCGGCTAAGACCTTGAGGAGGGAAGGAGTCTTCTCTACGCTCCTCCATCCGGCTTGGACGGCTCGTTCGATGAGACCGTGGATGTCCTTCGAGTCAGGATCGGCCTCAGCGGCCTCCGCCATCTCGCGGAGCACGGTGAGCATCGTCCCCTCCACCGGCTTCCGCACCGCGCGGTAGGCGGTCTCTGTGGCGTGGCGAAGGGCCGCAGGCAGCGTCTCCCCCGTGACGACGTCCTCCCGCCCGATGATCTCCATGGCCCCACGTATGATCTGGGAGAGGATCACTCCGCTGTTCCCGCGCGCCCCCATAAGAGCCGCCTGGGAGATGGCATCGCATAGGGCTCGACCGGTAAGCTCTTCGGGCAGCCGCACCCACCGCGTCAACAATGCCCTTGAGCGTCAGGGCCAGATTGGTACCCGTGTCCCCATCGGGAACAGGGTAGACGTTGAGGTCGTTTATCTCTTGTTTCCGGTCTTCCAAAGCCTGGAAACCGGCGCCAAGAAGTGCACGAGCCTGCGTTACAGTGAGCGCCGCTCCCCCGTTACTCGCCAACCCTGACCCCTTGAACGTAGATCTGGAGGGCAGTGACCGGGCGACCCGTCATCTTCTCCACGTTATACGCGATCTGGGAGCGGACGTTTCCGGCGACCTCCGCCACGTTGAGCCCATACTCCACGATGATGTAGAGCTTGATCCTCAGCTGATCGCCCGCCTGCTCGACCTTGATGCCCTGGTGCAGGCGATCGAGATTGAGCAGAGAGGCCACGCCTTGCCGCAGATTCGGAGCGGCCATGCCCACTACGCCGTAGCATTCGAGCACGGTCCAGCCGACGATGTCCTCGATCGCGTGATCGGTGATGACCAAGCGACCCTCGATCTTTGGTCCGATCTCCACCTGAGGCATGTTGTCAGCGGACACGCGCGGACCTTTCTCGTCAGCTCTCGGGCTCTGACCGGAGGAGACAGCTTGTTCAGGTCGTCGAGAATGGCCTTGGGGTCGATACTGTGCATCTTCGCGCCGTTCTCGATGGACTCCATGCTCACGCCCATGCACCCTGTACAGGCCAGACCGTGCTTCGCAAAGACTTCTCGCGCCCGCGGATCAGCCTGGAGTGCCTCGAGAATCGACATGTCTTTGGTAAAAATGGTCGTCTCCTTCCCCCCTGAACGCGGTTTTTCGAGATTGACCATTTTACACTACCGCATTTCCGCGACCATCGCCGGTGCGTTAGCGGGCCGGTCACCCTTGGTTCGCTCCCCGGGGCTTGTCAGCGTGGGCCTGCCTGGTGCATACTATAGCGCTCTCCCTAGCGGGCAAATCTAGCAAGGAAGAACCGACGATGTCCAAAGTCTGCACCATCTGCGGCAAGAAGCCGAGCTTCGGCAACAACAGAAGCCACTCCATGCGGGCCACGCCCCGTCGCTGGGACCCGAACGTCCAGAAGATACGCATCGTGGTGGACGGAACACCGGTCCGCGCGTATGTATGCGCCAAATGCCTCAAAGCTCATAAGGTGCAGAAGGCCGTCTAGGTCCTCACGGCCGAGCGTTCGCTCGTCTGCTCGGCCCTAACTGCCGCCCACGCCCGCTAGAGTCCGACTGCCCGCCGGACTCTAGACTGTCTCTCAGACCTGGTGCCTATTCGCCCAGGCTTTTCAGCAGGTTGGCCATCTCCAGACCGGACACCGCTGCGTCCCAACCCTTGTTGCCCGCCTTCGTACCCGCGCGCTCCACCGCCTGCTCGATCGTGTCGGTGGTCAATACTCCGAAGATCACGGGCACCCCGGAGTCGAGCTGCACATGGGCCACCCCTTTCGCGACTTCACTCGCGACGTAGTCGAAATGCGGCGTCGAACCACGGATGACCGCTCCCAGACACAGCACCGCGTCATATTTGCCGCCGCCCGCCATGTGCTTCGCGACCACGGGGATCTCCAATGCTCCCGGGACCCACGCCACCTCTACCTGTCCCGGGTCGACGCCATGCCTCGTCAGACAGTCCAGAGCACCCGATAGAAGCTTGCCGCTTATGAACTCGTTGAATCGGCTGACGACGATCCCGAAGCGCAGTCCCTCGCCGTTTAGCATCCCTTCGTAGACTCTTCCTGTGTCAGTCATCTTGGTCGTCCTCTCCGTCTTCGCCCACGAAACGAAGGCCTTGGTGATGGAGGATGTGCCCCATCTTGTCCTTTTTTACCTGGAGATATCGCACATTCTCGTCGCGCGGCGGCATCTCCAGCGGGACCCGCTCCGTGATGGTGAGGCCATAGCCTTCGAGGCCCACCAGCTTGCGCGGGTTGTTGGTCATGATGCGGATGGATGTGAGCCCCAGATCGGAAAGGATCTGGGCGCCGATCCCGTAGTCGCGCAGGTCCGCGGCGAAGCCCAGCTCCACGTTGGCTTCCACGGTGTCCAGCCCCTGCTCCTGGAGCTCGTAGGCGCGCATCTTGTTGAGGAGTCCGATGCCTCGCCCCTCCTGCGCCATGTACAGAACCACGCCCATCCCTTCCTTCTCTATCGCATCGACGGCGGCCATGAGTTGCTCGCCGCAATCACACCGCAAGGAGTGGAAGACATCGCCGGTGAGGCACTCGGAATGCACCCGCACCAGGACGTCGTGCTTGCCTTTGACGTCCCCTTTGACAAGAGCGAGATGCTGTTCACCGTCCAGCAGGCTCTCGTACCCGTACGCCGTGAAGTCTCCCCGTTGCGTGGGCAACTGGACAACCGCCACCTGACGAACGAGCTTCTCGGTGCGCCGCCGGTACCGGATCAGTTCCGCTACCGTGACCATCTTCAAACCGTGGCGGGTGCAATAGAGCGCTAGGTCGGGCACTCGAGCCATGGTTCCGTCGTCGTTCATGACCTCGCAGATGACCCCGGCCGGGTTCAGGCCCGCCAAACGGGCGAGGTCCACAGCCGCCTCGGTCTGCCCAGCGCGAGCCAGCACACCGCCCGGCCGCGCGATGAGGGGGAACACGTGCCCCGGCTGCACGAGATCGTCGGGCCGGCTCCGCGGATCGATGGCTACCTGGATGGTGCGCGCCCTGTCGGCCGCGGATATCCCCGTGGTGACTCCCTCCCGGGCTTCCACCGACACGGTGAAGGCCGTGCCGAACCGCGATTCGTTGTTGCGCGTCATCGGTTGCAGGTGGAGTTGCTCTGCCCTCTCTGGGGTGATCGAGAGGCAGATCAGCCCGCGCCCGTGCAAGGCCATGAAGTTGACCGCTTCGGACGTGACGAACTGAGCGGCCATGGTGAGGTCGCCCTCGTTCTCGCGATCCTCGTCATCCACCACCACCACCATCCGCCCGGCCTTGATCTCCTCCAGGGCCTCTTCGATGGTCGCAAAGCTTGATGCGGTGTCTCTCACTAGTATCCTCCCCGGTGCAGACCGGTTTCCGGCTCGCCTGCCGACGGACTCGATCCGTCCAGGCACGCCATGTTGAGATCAGAGTCGCCGTCTACGCAAACCCATGTTCCCGAAGCACGTCCTCCGTAAGACCGCCCGCGCCCAGCGTCCGGTCTCCGGTCTGGCGGGCGCCCCAGACGGACTCATCAACGGCGATAGCGGCCGTAGGGCCCAGGGCGCGCAACGTCTGGACCACGTACCGGGCAAGCACATCCACTTCCAGGTTGACGAACATCCCGGGCTTGACCGCTCGCAGAGTGGTCTCTCTCATCGTGTGGGGGATTATCCCCACCCCGAATCCCGCGGCGTCGGAGTCCGTGACCGTCAGCGAGATGCCATCCACGGCGATCGAGCCCTTCGGTGCCACATAGCCGAGCAGACCAGCCGGAAGGGCGAGTCGCAGGCTCAGCATCTCTCCCTGCGGCTCCACGGTCAGGACCTCGGCGATTCCGTCCACATGACCAAGGACAAGGTGTCCGCCCACCCGGTCGCCAAGAGCCAAGGATCGCTCCAGATTCGACGATATCGCCGCTCCGAGCATCCTTCAGTGTCGTGCGAACGAGCGTTTCCGGCATGATGTCGACGACGAATCGGTCCCCGCCCAACTCCACCACGGTGAGACACGCCCCACTCACGGCAATAGAGTCGCCCAGCCGCGTTCCCTCCAGTACTTTTCTCCCCCGCACGGCCAGCCTGCGCTCCGTCTCCACGCCTCTCCAGACGCAGGACCGTCCCCACTTCCTCGACCAAACCGGTGAACATCAGAAGGGTTCCCCCAAGTAGCCAGTGATCAGTACGTCGCGGCCGCTCGCTGCGGTGATGCATTCGCGCAACTGCGCCGCCTCCGCCATGTAGGGGCTCCCCTCTCCCATGAGCGGCGACCGGCAGATTCTGCCCGAAACCAGCTGCGGCGAGATGAAGGCGAGCACTTTGTCCACGAGGCCGGCCCGCCACCAAGCGCCGGCGAGCGTGGGCCCTCCTTCAAGCATGACGCTCTGCACGCCCCGTCCCGCGAGATATCTCACGACCTCGATCGGGTCGGGATGCCCTCCCTCGCCGGCTGTGATCGCAGCCACATCGACTCCCCATGAGCGCACTTCGGCTTGCCGAGCTTCACTGGTACCCGCTGCGCAGATCACCAGCACTCCGCCCTCTCCACGTGTCGTCACGAGCGCCGCGTCGGCCCTCAAAGAAAGACCGGAGTCCACTGCCACGCGCAGCGGCTGGCGGGCGCAATGGACTTCACGCGCCGTCAACCGGGGATTGTCCCGACGAAGGGTGCCCGCGCCGATGAGGACAGCGTCGGATTCTGCACGCAACCGATGCACGAGTAGCCTGCTCTCCCGACTTGATATCCACCGGGAGTCGCCTGAATCAGCGGCTACCCGGCCGTCGAGCGTCATCGCATATTTGTAGGTGACGAACGGCAGCCCTGTCGTGACGCTCTTTCTGAAAGCATCGTTTTGGCGCTTCAGCCGGTGGAGAAGCTCTCCGTTCGCCAGATCGACTTGGATGCCAGCCAGCTCGTAATCCGTCGAGCCCTCGGCCGTTGATGGCCGGCGACGGATCGACGACCCCTGCCACGACGCGGTCCACTCCCGCGGCGATCAGAGCCGCAGTGCAGGGTGGTGTGCGGCCGTAGTGACAGCACGGCTCGAGCGTCACGTACACTGTGGCTCCGACAAGCCGTCCGGCAAAGTCGCTGCCGACGGCGTCCTTGAGGGCCGCCAACTCGGCGTGATCTTTACCAGGACCTGCGTGAAATCCCTCGCCCAGGATGTCGTCGCCGCGGACTACCACGGCTCCCACCAACGGGTTGGGGCTCGTGCAACCACGCCCGTGCTCTGCAAGGGTCATCGCCCGTTCGAGGTGACTTATGTCTCTCTCATTCAGCGCCAAAGAAAAACCCCTCAAGCCAGGTGGCCCAGGGGTCTGCAGAGCGTGACCACGCTCCGGTCTTCTCCCTTCCAGACTGTACTGTCGGCCCAGGATTCGCACCTGGTCGGCCTGTTTCAGGCTCGCGGGCTATAACCGCCGGTAGGGAATCACACCCGACCCCGAAGACCACATGTGACGTAGGTTTACGTCAATTGCTGTCTAAAATCTAGCACAGGGCCTTCGCTCCGACAACGGCCACTGCCATGCGGGAGCCAGCGCACGTGTAGTCAAGCTCCGAGCTGAGTCCTTAGATAGCGGACTTCCGCGGCCACATCCGCCGCGTGATACACCGCGGACCCGGCCACAAGCCAGTTGCCCCCAGCCTCGGCCACGGAGCTGATGTTGTCCCGGTTGATCCCCCCGTCGACCTCGATGCCGACCCAGGGCGGCAATTTCCGGCGAAGCCGCCTCACCTTATCGAGGGCCTCGACTATGAACTTCTGACCGCCGAAACCCGGGTTCACGGTCATGACGAGGGCGAAATCACAGAAATGCACGGCTTCGCCCAGCCAACGCAGGTCGGTGCCCGGGTTTATGGCCACGCCGGCTGCCGCCCCCAGCTCCTTGATGGCAGTGACGGTGCGGTGGAGGTGGACGCACGCTTCCACGTGCACACTGACCGCATCCCCGCCTGCACGCACGAATCCTTCAAGAAGCCGGTCCGGTTCCTCGACCATGAGGTGCACCGACAAGTAGCCTCCCCGTGCGTGCACGAGGGGAGCGATCTTCTCGACGACGACCGGCCCCACCGTGAGATTCGGGACAAAATGTCCATCCATGACGTCGACGTGGATGATCTGGACGCCAGCGTCCATCACCAGCTCTATCTGCTGACCCAGGCGCGCGAAGTCCGCGGAAAGGATCGACGGGAGCAGGTGTGTCCCCTGGTACATCTGGGCAGGAACGGGCATCTCTATGCCTCCTCGGTGGTTCTGTCCGGCATCTCGCTTCTCAAAGGTTCGCGGGTTCGAGGTCGAGCGCCTCTCCAAGCCGGGAGCCATAACCGCGGAGGAACTCCGCCGCGGACATCCTTGCCCTCCCCGCGGGCTGCACTTCCAGAAACTCCAGAGCCCCCTCTCCGCACCCCACGAAGAGACGGTCGCGGCCCACAGCCAGCGCGCCAGGAAGACCGGCGACTCGTGCCGCCGCGGTGGGAGGCTCTTGAAGGCCGGCGCCGCCATAGGGCCAGGTGCGCCAGACTTTGAACTGCAGGCCGCCGCTTGCGGTTCTCACTCCGAGCCCCGGCGACACCGATCGCACCTTGTTGTGAGCCTCGATGGCGCGCGGTAGGCCGTCCAGGACACACTCCGCGGCCGTGACCTTCGACGCATAGGAAGCCCCGCCTTGCTGCTCGTTCCAGCAAACCGTACCGTCTTCGAGCCCCGTCATGACCTGGTCCAACGCGAGCGCCCCGAGAAGCGCGAGAGCCCTGCCGATCGATCCGGCATCATCTCTCAAACTGATCGAAAGCGCGGTCTGCGCGGCCCAAGGTCCTTCGTCCAGCCCTTCCGTCATCTTCATGATACTGACGCCGGTCTGTGTGTCACCCGCCGCGATGGCCCGAGCGATAGGTGCAGCGCCCCTGTGGCGCGGGAGAAGCGAAGCGTGGATGTTCAGACATTCGAAGGCCGAGAGAATATCGGATTTCAGGATCTGCCCGAAAGCGGCCACGACCAGCATGGTCGCCCCAGTCGAGCGGATGCTGTCGAGCAGGCCGGGGTCGTTGATGGTCTCCACCTGGATCGACTCGATCCCCAACTGCTCACCTTTGGCCACGACCGGCGGCGGGCAGCAACGCCGCCCGCGTCCCTGAGGTCGATCAGGCTGAGAGACGACGACTGACGGGAGGCGACCAAGATCCGCCAGGTCGCCCAGCAGTTGGGCCGCGAAGACGGGCGTACCCGCGAAGGCGAACTTCACGGCTCGGATTGTAGGGTGCGCTCGCGAAACTCCTTCAGGACCCTCAGCCGCTCCTCGGCTGTAGTCCGGTCGAGGATGAGGCGACCTTCCAGGTGGTCCACCTCATGCTGCACGATGCGCGCCATCAATCCCGATAGCGTCATCCGCAGACCATCGCCGGCAAGGTCTTCGGCCTCCACGACGATCTCTTCGAACCGCTCCACAGGCACGGTGCATCCGGGAACCGACAGGCAGCCCTCAGACTCAACGGTCACGGTCTCGGAGCGCTCCAGGATCCGTGGATTGACGAAAACATACCGCTCGGTCTCGCGCTCGGGATGACGCCAGACCATTATCCGCGACCGCACGCCCACCTGCGGCGCGGCCAGACCCACGCCCTCTTCCCTGTCCATCACCTCGAACATCAGAGTCGCGAGCTTCTCCAGCCGGCCGTCGAACTCAGTGACCGGCAATGTGGGCTGCTTCAGCACAGGGTCCCCGAAAAGCCGCAGGCGCTCCATGGGCACCGGCATCGCGTGGGCATCGACTCTCGCTCTGTCGTTCTTCGCCATGTCCTCTCAGTTCCCCGAATCGTCTATCCGAACGCCTCTGGGTCCACGTCTATCAACAGCCTTACTCCTCTGCGGCGGTACGGCTCCGCGAGCTGCTCCAAGGCCTGTCTCAAGACTGCGCGGGCTCTGTCTCCGTCTCTTGCCGCCACGAGTAGGTGCCACCGGGCTTGCCCTCTCAAAGATGGTAAGCGCACGGGACCTCGCAGCTCCTGAGGCGAGAAATGGGGAGCGAGCAAGCGGGTAAGATGCCGAGCCGCCGCCGTTGCGCGCTCTTCCTCGGGCGAAGCAACCAGCAGCCGGGTCAACTCCGCAAAAGGCGGGTAACCGAGACTATCCCGGATCCTAAGCTCCTCCCGGTAAAAACCCAGCTCATCGCGATCCAAGGCCATTCTAATACAGGGCACATCCGGATTCCAGGTTTGCACCAGCACCCGGCCCGGCTGCTCCCCGCGGCCCGCTCTCCCTGCCACTTGGGTCAAAAGCTGGAACGTCCTCTCCGCCGCTCGGAAATCGGGAATGTAGAGTCCCGTGTCGGCGTCGGCCACCACGACCAGGGTCACATTCGGAAAGTCATGCCCTTTGGCCACCATCTGGGTCCCTACGAGCACTCCGGGCCGCGAAGCGGCGAAAGCCTCGAGAAGCGCCCGCACCCGGCTGCCACTCGTGAGCACGTCCGAGTCCAGACGGAAGACCCGGCCTTCGGGAACGAGATCGCGCAGGTCTTGATCCAACCTCTCCGTGCCCGGCACCGCCCTGGTGAGAGGTCCCTGCCCGCAGGATGGGCAGCGGGGCGGTTGGAGATAGGAGCGGCCGCAATGGTGGCACAGGAGCCGCCTCTCCTTGCTGTGGTACGTGAGCGAGAGCTCGCAATCCGCACATTGCATAACGTGGCCGCAGAGCTCGCAATGCACGTAGCCCGCATAGCCCCGTCTGTTGAGCAAGACGATCGCCTGCTCGTCCCTGCGCAATACCGCAGCCAAGGCCTCCCGCGAGATGGGAGCCAACAGGCGGCCGCCACCCTGCCGGCGCATATCCACTGTCTCGGCGCGCGGCAGCTGCCCGGCCACTCGGCTGCTGAGGCGGATGCGCTCCGTGCCGACCCGGAGGCTCTCTACCGAAGGGGTCGCACTCCCCTCCAGCAGAAGACCCCTTGCCCGTGCCAGCCTCATCGCGGCCACAGTCCGGACACGATACCTTGGCTCCTCCTCCTGTTTGTAGGAGGACTCGTGCGCCTCATCGATGATGATCAGCTTCAGCCGTGCCACCGGCGCGAAGACCGCAGAGCGCGCTCCAACAACGACCCTGGCATGCCCCTCCGCCATACGCCGGTACTCCCTTGCCCTCTCTCCCCGAGAAAGCCCGCTATGAACCACGCCGACCTCGGACCCGAAGCGACTCCTGACTCGAGCGATCATCTGCGGGGTGAGGGCTATCTCCGGCACCAGCAGGATGGCGGAGTCCCCCCGATCGAGAACTAGGGCGATCAGACGCAAGTACACCTCGGTCTTACCGCTGCCTGTGATTCCCCAGAGCAGGCGGTGCTCGTCGGCGTCACTTTCGAGAGCGGCAGCCAGTTCGATCACGGCGGATTCCTGCTCGGGGGACAGGGTGAGCTCGGCGGAGCGCCCCGCGGCGTTGGAGTCGTCTCCCGCGGCGGAGCCATCCTCGGCGGCGAAGTCAGCCCTGGCGGCGAGGTTTCCCCCGACGGTGCGCGCGGCAGAGAGTGCGGGCGTGGGATCACAGTATATGAGCACACCTTTGTCCAATAGCGTTCGGAGCACACCTTTCCCCACACCAGCGCGCTCGCATGCCTCCGCGGGACTACAGCCACCTTGCGGGATAGCGTCCGCCAGAAGCTGCTGCTTGGCTGTCAGCCGGCGCTGCTCCGGCCGGGCGACCCCCATAGCAATCAGCTTGCACCAGCGGTTGCCTGCCGTCTGGTCCCGCGGCAATGTCCACCCACCGGCCGCGCGGCCGGGCTGCGGACTTCCGATCCGAACGTGAGACTAGGCGGTGAGACCAACCGCAGACAGGTCTCCAGAGGAGACAGATAGTGTTCCTTCAGTGAGAGTGCCAAGGCCAATAGATCAGGAGGTATTCGCTCGTTCGCCACCTGCTCGATGGGTCTCAAGCGCTCCAGATCGGTGTCGGATGATGCCTCCGCGGCCACCACCACGGCCCGGACCGAGCGGCTACCGAAAGGCGCGGTCACGATCGTGCCGATGGGAAGCTCTCTCCCCAGCTCGGAGGGAACCAGATAGTCGAAATGACGATCGCCCAGGTGCCTCAGCCGGAGAAGGGGAACGAGCTGCACCACCCGCCCCGGTTCCACCATCTTCGCCTCACACCGCCTTCCCGAATGGCTACCCGAAAAGGTCAGACCGCCTTCGAGCGACGCCCCTAGTCAGAGGCCTGCATCGCTACGCAGTGCCTCAGCTTTGTCCGTGCGTTCCCACGTGAAGTCCGCGTCTTCGCGACCAAAATGCCCGTATGCTGCCGTCTTCAGGTAGATGGGCCTGAGCAGATTCAGGTCCCTGATGATGGCCGCCGGGCGCAGGTCGAAGTGGCTGCGCACGAGCTCGCTGATCATTTGAGGACTGACTCTCTCTGTGCCGAAGCACTCCACCATGACACTCACCGGGTGCGCCACACCGATGGCGTACGCGATCTCTACCTCACAGCGATCCGCCAATCCTGCGGCTACGATGTTCTTGGCCACATATCTGGCAGCGTATGTAGCCGAGCGGTCTACCTTGGAGGGATCTTTGCCTGAGAAGGCGCCCCCGCCGTGACGGCCGAAGCCCCCGTAGGTGTCCACGATGATCTTGCGGCCGGTGAGGCCGGTATCGCCCATCGGCCCTCCGACGACGAACTTGCCCGTGGGATTGACGTAGAGCTTGGTCTTCTTGAACTCCGGGTCGTACAGGCCCTCAGGAAGGACCGGATGTATGACGTGCTCTATCAGGTCGGGGCGCATGAGCATGTCGATATCGATGCCGTCCCGGTGCTGGGTGGAAATCACGACAGCGGTGATGTATTCGGGCTTCCCATCCACATACTTGACGGTGACCTGACTTTTTCCGTCCGGACGCAGATAGGGCAATATCCCGCCCTTGCGGGCCTCGCTCATGCGGTGGACCAAACGGTGAGCGAGCAAGATCGGCATCGGCATAAGTTCGTCGGTGTCGCGGCACGCGTACCCGAACATCATTCCCTGGTCGCCGGCGCCCTGGCGATCCAGAGCATCCTGGTCCATAGGGTCCACCCGAGACTCGTACGCCGATTCCACGCCCTGGGCGATGTCCGGAGATTGGTCGTGGATGGTGGTGATCACGCCGCACGTCTCGGCGTCGAAGCCATACTTGGCACGGGTATAGCCTATGTGCGCGATGGTCTTGCGCACGATGGAAGGCACATCGACGTATGTGCTGGTGGTGATCTCGCCAGACACCACGACCAGCCCAGTGGTCACCAGCGTCTCGCACGCCACCCGGCCATGGGGATCGTCGGTCAGTACAGCGTCCAGCACCGCGTCCGAGATCTGGTCGGCGATCTTATCCGGATGGCCTTCGCTGACCGACTCAGACGTGAAAAGGAACTCATGGTTTTCCACAGCCGCCTCCCGCGCTATCGACCCAAAACCGAGCTTTGCCCGGCCTGTCATTACCGTCCCGGCAGTGTATCAGATGCCCTGGTCCAAGTCTTCGCTGCTACCCTTTGGGCTTTCCGGACGCCCGTGTCTGGGCTTCGGTCCACCGTGCTTCCGTGCGCTCCGCGAATCCCTGCCGTCTCACGATCACGCGCTGGTGCGTCCCCTTGCCGATGATACCGGCCTCGTCTTCCGCCGAGACCGCAAAGACAAGCGCCCGACCATCCACCTCCACAAGGGTGGCCCGAGCCTCCACCCTCATTCCCACCGGCGTGGGCGCCAGATGGGTGATATCGAGCCTGGTCCCCACGGTGGTCAGATCCGCGGCGATGTCGGGCGCCACGGCCTTCACAGCGGCGTTCTCCATCAGTCGCACCATCACCGGGGTGGCGAGGCCGTTGACACCCTGGGTGCCCTGACTGTCGGCCGTCATGGTCTGGTCGACTATCACACTCACTCGAGCATTCAGCCCTGGTTCCAGAGCCACGCTTCAACTCTCCTCTATCGTTTTCTTGCGACCAGACTGCGCTGCCGAGGTCAATCCTGCGCCGGCGGCCTCACGACTCGCTTGTCGATGACTCTCTGCGCCTTGCCGGTGTGTCGAGGCAGAGTCTTCGGCTCGACCAACCGGACGCGCACCTTCACACCCAGCTCTTGGCGCAACTGCTCCTCCACATGGTGCTGGAACTCCAACAACTTAGCCATAGCGTCGGGGAAGAAGGATGGCTCCACTTCGATCTGCACTTCCATCTGGTCCAGCACGTCTTCGCGGGACACGATTATCTGAAAATGCGGTTCCACCCGCTCGATGTCCATGAGGACGGCTTCGACCTGGGATGGGAACACGTTGATCCCGCGGATGACGAGCATGTCGTCGGTCCTCGCGTAGACCTTGGTCATGCGCGCGAACGTCCGCCCACAAGCACACGGCCGGTAGCTCACACTCGAGAGGTCCCCGGTGCGGTACCGGATCGCCGGCACCGCCTCCTTGGTGAGAGAGGTGAACACCAGTTCCCCCTCTTTGCCCTCCGGCACCTGTTCGCCGGTTTCCGGATCGATCACTTCCACCAAGAAATGGTCCTCGTTGATGTGCAGCCCGTCTTTCATCTGACACTCGTACGAGACGCCCGGCCCCATTAGCTCCGACAGCCCGTAGTTGTCGGTGGCCGACATGCCGGTGCGTCGTTCCAGCTCGTCCCGAAGTTGATTGGTCCACGGCTCCGAGCCGAACAATCCCACTCGCAACCCGATCTCCTCCGGGTCGTACCCAAGATCCGCGGCCGTCTCGACGATGTACATGGCGTACGAAGGTGTGCAGACCAGCACCGTGGTGCTGAAGTTCCTCATGATCTGGAGCTGTCGCTTCGTGTTGCCGGTAGAGGCAGGGATCACGGTGGCTCCGATGCGCTCAAGACCGGCATGCATGCCGAAGGCGCCCGTAGTGAGACCGTAGCCGAAGGCTATCTGCGCCACGTCGTGGGAGCGAGCGCCCCCTCCTACCGCTACTCGCGCGCACAGCTCGGCCCAGGTGTTCAGGTCGCCGCGGGTGTACCCCACCACGACGGGAGTCGACTTGGTGCCCGAGGAGGAATGGATCCGCACGACCTTCTCGAGCGGCACCGCGAAGAGACCGTATGGATAGGCCGCAGTGTGGTCGGCCTTGGCGCTGAACGGCACCTTCTCCAAGTCATCGAGGGAACGGATATCGCTGGGCTTGAGCTTCATGGCCGTCCACCGCTCGTGGTGGAAGGGCACGTTGTCGTAGGCCCAACGCAACGTCATCTGCAGACGCTTGAACTGCAGCTCGCGCCGCTCCTCTTTGCCCATCGTCTCGTATTCGGGGTTCCAGATCTGATTCATCGTCTCTCCGTCCGCGCTCCTCGGCCGCCTGTGTTCCTCCCGAAGTAGATGGCCTGTACCTCCGGGTTGTCAAGGAGGGCACCCGCCTTGTCCTCCAGCACTATCTTGCCTCTCTCCATGACCAGACCCCTGTCGGCCAAGCTCAGCGCGATACGTGCGTCCTGCTCTACCAGAAGCATCGTCAGGCCTTCCTCGTTGAGTGCCTTCAGCCGCGAGAAGATCTCCTTCACCAAGATGGGGGCCAAGCCCATCGAAGGCTCATCAAGGAGCAAGAGTTTCGGCTCCGCCATCAGAGCGCGAGCGATCGCCAACATCTGTTGCTCCCCGCCGGACAGAGTACCCGCTTGCTGCTTGCGCCGCTCCTCCAGCCGGGGAAAGAGATCGAAGACACGCTTCATGTTCGCGGGACCCGACCGCGCTCGCCGACGGGCGTATCCCCCCAGCTGAAGGTTCTCCTCCACCGACAGCGGTCCGAACAGCTGACGACCCTCGGGGATCTGCACCACTCCGCGGCGAACGATGCCCTCGACGCTTGTCCCGTCAAGCCGCGCACCGTCGAACTCGATGGAGCCCTCCGATAAGTCCACCATTCCCGAGATGGCTTTGAGCAGCGTGCTCTTTCCTGAGCCGTTGGCTCCGATAAGGGTAACGATCTCGCCCTCGCCTACGGTCAGTTCAAGCCCGTGCAGGACCTCGATCCTCCCGTAGCTCACGCGGACGCCGCTCAAAGCCAGCATCGGTTCTCCCGGTCTACGGAGCCAGGACCCACTTGCCCTCCCTGGATCTTGACCATGATCATGTCGCTCGTCACCAGTCCGTCGTGGTTGGTCTTGGAGTAGTTGAAGATGCCGTTGGTGCCGGCAAAGCCTTGAGTCGAGTTGAGCGCGCCCTGGATAGCCGCAGGGTCGGTGCTACCAGCCTTTTGGATCGCGTTGACCAACAGGGTGATGGCATCGTAGGCGTGCCCGGCAAACGTGTTCGGAGGTTGGCCGAAGGTGGAGCTGAACTCCTTGATGAAATTGTCCACGACGGTCTTCTGCCTCGGGATCCGTGATGGAGCTGGGCACGAGCAGCTTGCCCGCGGGAAGGACGACCCCTTCCGCAGCAGAGCCGGCCAGCGTGATGAAGGTCTGGTTGGCTATCCCGTGGCTACCGACGTACGGGATGGTCATGCCGAGTTGCTTCATATTCTTGGCCGCAAGCGCCGGACCAGGGTTGGTGCCCCACACTATGATCGCATCGGGATTGTCGCCCCGGATCTTGGTCAGTTGGGCAGTAAGGTCGGTGTCGGCGGTCTTGTAGGACTCGTTGCCTACCACCTCGAGACCATACGTCGCCGCCGTCTTCACAATGACATCCGCCCCGGACGACCCGAACGCGTTCTCGTCGTGGAGAATCGCGATCTTCTTGACTTTCATTTTCTGGGATACGTACGTCAGCGTGCACGCCACCGCCACCGAATCCTTGGCCGGGGTGCGCCATATCCAGTCGCTCGGCGCCTGATCGGTGATCTCGTCGGCCGCCGCGATCGCCATCTGCGGCAGTCCCTTCTTCTCTGTGATCTGCTTCACGGCGAGAGTGGACGGAGAAGACGTGGCCGCTATGATGGCCACGGCCTTGTCTTGGCCGATGAGCTGGTTCGCGGCCGTCACGGCTTCGTTCGGGTCACTCTTGTCATCCAGTGTGACGATCTTCAGCGGCCGCCCCAGAACCCCATCGGAGCCATTGATAAGGTCCTGCATCATCTTCAACGTGTCCCGTTCCTGCTCGCCCAACGCAGCCGCCGGACCCGTCGTGGACACGATGGCACCGATCACCACGGGATCACCCGTCGGCGTAGCGCCGGTGCTACTCGAGCCACCAGCGGTCGTGCCCGGTGCAGCCGTGGTGGGAGTCGAACCGCCGCAGCCGGCGGCGATCAACGCCATCGCTATCAACGCCACGACGACCAGACCGACCAGACACACCGATCCCAACTTCTTCAGCTTGCCGCTTTCCATCCGGTGCTTCCCCTTGCCGCGTTCGTACGTTCACTCTGATACTCGCTAACGTGTCCAGGCCGTCCCCATGCGGCCGTCAGACCAACTCTTCGCCCAGATACGCCTTGATGACCTCCTCGTTGTCCTGGATGAGGAGCGGCGGTCCCTCGGCTATCTTCCTGCCGTAGTCTAAGACCACGACTTCGTCCGACACGTCCATCACGAAGGTCATGTTGTGTTCCACAAGGAGAACGGTCACTCCCTCGGAACGGATGCTTCTCACAGTATCCCCCAAACGCGCCGTCTCTTCGTCGTTAAGTCCTGCAGCAGGCTCGTCCAGCAGCAGAAGCCGCGGCTCCGACGCGAGCGCCCGCGCCATCTCCAGCAAGTGCCGCTCGCCCATGGGCAGGTTCCCGGCCGTCTCCTCCGCCTTGTGGTCCAACCCCACGCGATGCAAGGCCTCGAGGGCCGCTCGTGCCGTGGCCTTCTCCTCCCGCCGGTGCCGCGGCAGAGTCAAAACCGCCGAGAGGACCCCGGCGCGAGTCCGAGAGTAGCGGCCCACCTCGACGTTTTCCAGTAGGGTCATGTCGTCGAACATAAGGCTCTGCTGGAAGGTTCGTCCCACACCCATGCGGCAGATCTGGTGGGGGGATCGACCGCTCACGTTCACGTCGTCAAGATACACGTGCCCTTGGGTCGGCCTGTAGGCGCCCGAAACGATGTTGAAAAGGGTGGTCTTCCCAGCCCCGTTCGGTCCGATCAAAGCCTTGATCTGGCGATCGTGCACCGAGAAGGTGACATCTTTGAGAGCGTCGAGCCCACCGAAGCGCTTTGAGACTCTGTCAAGCTTCAGAAGAGGCATGGGCGGCCTAGTCCTCTCCGCCGGTCTCAGGCGGTGCCGCTTTCTGTGTTCCCCGGAACAACCGCCGGCTCGACCACGACCACAGGTCGCCGGTCCTCCCCTGCCAGAAGACCATGATCGCGACCAGCAGGATCCCGAAAATGAGGTTGGTGACGTCGCCGTTCACTCGCTTGAGTATCTCAGGCAATACCACGATGACGGCCGTCCCCCACAAGGCGCCCCAGATAGTGCCGAGGCCGCCGATCACCACGCCGGTGATGAGGATGATCGAAAAGGTGATCGTGTAGCTGTCTGGGCTTATGTAGTGGACGTAGAAGGCATCAAAACTTCCGGCGATGCTCGCGAACATGGCTGCCAGCATGAACACCTGCACCTTGCGGTACGAGGTGTCCACGCCCAGCGATTCGGCGGCCGGCTCCGACCGCCTGAGCGCCCGCAATGACCTCCCCACTCGGGACCGGGACAGATTGAGCGCGAACCGCAGCATCAGCAGCGCGACGCCCCAGACAAGCAGATGATAGGCCTTGGGGGTGGTCAGATCTAAGCCGCCGATGCTCAAAGACGGGATGCCGGTGATCCCGTCGGTACCCTTGGTGAGCCCCTTGAGTTGCACGATCAAGTATGTAGATGATCTCGTTCACTCCCAAGGTAGCCATAGCGAGGTAGTAGCCCTTGAGCTTGAGCGCGGGAATCCCCACCAACCCGGCGATGGCCACCGCCAGAACCGCGGCCAGAGCCATGGCCAGCCAGGGGTTGAAGCCGAGACGAGTGGTCAGGATGGCCGCGCCGTACGCTCCGATGCCCACGAACGCCGCTTGGCCCAGTGATATCTGTCCGGCCTGTCCCAGCAGCAGACTCAGTCCGAGCGCCATCATGAACCGGCTCCCCATGAAAGCGAGCACGCTCAGGTAGTAGGTGTTGCTCAGGTAGAGCGGGATGGTCATCACCAGCACCGCGAAGATGAGATACCAGGCGTGACGCCGGGCAAAAGCGAGGGCCGGGCTCATTGCCTGTCCACCACCCGCGCGCCCAAGAGTCCGACCGGGCGGATGAAGAGCACTAGCAACAAGACGACAAAGGCTATGGCGTCCTTGTAGCCGGCGGACACGACTCCCACGCCCAGGGCTTCCAGAAGCCCGAGTAGGAATCCGCCAAGCACCGCGCCGAGAGGATTACCGAGGCCCCCGAGTGTCGCGGCCGCGAAACCCTTGAGTCCGAGCAATGCACCGGATGAGTAGCTCATGAAGCTGATGGGCGTGATCATGACCCCAGCCGCAGCCGAGATGGCGCCGCTCAGAGCGAAACTGAACAGTACCACCCTGCGATACGAGATGCCGTGAAGACGAGCCGCCGTCGGGTTCACCGCGCAGGCCCTGACCGCTTTGCCGAAGAGGCTGCGCCGGTAGAAGAACTGCAGGGCGATCACGATGACGACGGTGACGCCCACCACCCACAGGGTCTGTGGCACGATCGTGGCACCGGCGACCCTTATCGGCGTATCACCGGTGAAAGGCGGCAGAGTCTTGGCGTCTCGGCCCCAGATGAGCATCGCCGCGGCCTCGAGGACGAACGAGACCCCCACTGTGGCGATGATCTGCGCGATCACGCCTTTGCCCATCAGAGGCCTGATCGCCGACTGCTCGAACGCGATACTCACTATCACCACTGTGGCTACCGCCCCGACAAAGCAGACAGCGAGCGGCAGACCTAGGCTGTGCAACCCGACCGCCATCATGCCGCCCAGCATCACCAGTTGTCCTTGGGCGAAGTTGATGATGTCCGTGGCGTTGTAGACGAGGGTGAAGCCCAGCGCCGTCAGTGCGTACACACTCCCACTCGTGATGCCGCTGAAGACGTACTGGAGAAACTGCGCGAAGCTCACGGTAGCGCTGTGACTCCGCACCGGTGATGCTGCCGGCGCGGATTCAGGAAGCGACCTGAGCGCACAAATGCTTGAGTAGACATGCCCATCGCGCCGGCACCGAGGTCGTCTGGCCGTCATCGAGGTCACGAGCTAGCCGAGGTCCCGCTCACTCAGCAGACTGAAGCCATTCTCTTGCAGCAGACGCTCGAGACGACTCGATCTCGTCTGTCTTGAGTATCAGCGAGTATCCGGCGCCCAGATACATGTACTCGATATTGAGACGAGAGTTGGAGACCAGACGTGCCACGGATGCCAGGGACCCGGGCGTGTGCGGTATCTGCGCACACGCCACCGGATGCACAGCTACCGCGAATCTCTGAGCCTCCAGCATCTCGGTGGCCTTGTCCGGGTCGCCCAGAATGAGGCGCAAGATGCCGTAGTCCGTGGTGTCCGCAAGAGCGAAGGCGATGATGTTCACCCCACCGTCCGCAAGCGTGCCGACCACATCGGCGATCCGGCCAGACTTGTTTTCGACGAACACGGAGAGCTGGCGTATGCTCACGGGGTCCCCCAACGATGCGTGCAACGAACGTGTTCCCCGGCTCCACCGGGGCAGATGGAGGCTATTCTATCGTCAGGGCGGGTGAGGACACAAACCGCTTGTAAGGTACGCGGGTCCGACGGCGGGGCGCAGTGCCAGAAGCCGGCTTCGGACGATGTTCCTTCTACGAGCCGACTGGGAAGGACGTGCCAATGGACGCGGGGCAGACAACACGCTATGAATGCCGAAGGGTCGCCCTGGGCCAGCAACGCCCGAGCCTGCTCCTCAAGGGCGGCAAGGTCTTCTCGCCCTTCACGGGCGAGTTCTATACGGCGGACGTAGCCATCTGCGGGCGTTTGATCGCTGGGGTGGGCGATTATCCGGCTGCAGGGAGCATGGTGATCGACGCATCGGGCTCGTTCATCATCCCCGGCTTGTTCGATGCCCATGTCCATCCCGAGACCTCCCTTCTGTCGCCTCCCCGTTTCGCGCAGGCGCTGGTCAGCCACGGCGTAACGACGGTCATTGCCGAGCCCCACGAGATCACGAACATCTTGGGAGCAGCCGGGATAGAGTTCTACTTGTCGGCGCGCTCCGAACTCCCGCTGGACCTCAGGGTGATGGTCCCCTCCTGTGTGCCGGCTTCTCCTTTCGAGAAGGCGGTGGGCCGGCTCCGGCGGAGAGAAGTGGCCGCTTTCCTCAGGCGCCGCGGGGTGCAAGGGCTTGGCGAAGCGATGGACTACCTGGGACTCGTCCACGGCGCCGCCACCGGGCTCACGGTAGAGACTGCCCAGGGCCGGGTGATCGACGGGCACGCGCCCGACCTCAGCGGCCGCGAGCTTGCCGCATACATGCTCGCCGGGCCGCTCACCGATCACGAGACTTCTGATCCGGCCCTTCTCCTCGAACGGCGGCGGCTGGGGATGTGGCTCCTGGCACGAGAAGGCTCCGCCGCCCGTGACCTCGACCGGACCATACCCTTCCTCGTGGAGTACGGCACCGAACGCACCGCGCTCTGCACCGACGACCGGCACGCGGCCACCCTCGCGGAAGGGCATCACATCGACGGGATGGTGGCGCGTCTGGCCGCCGGCGGCGTGCCGCTGGCCATGGCGCTCCGCGCGGCCACTATCAATCCGGCGACTCTCTATCGCCTGTTCGGCCGTGGCGCGGTGTCTCCCGGACTGCGAGCCGACCTGCTGCTCGTCAAAGACCCAGCCTTCCCCCACCCGGACATGGTGATCTTCGCTGGAAAGTTGGTGCTTAGGGACGGCGCCCTCGCCGACTCGCTCCCGCCTTCTCCGCCGCTCGATTCGCCGCCCTTCTACCTCGGCGGCCACCCGACCCGAGGATCTGGCCCCGCCCGCCGGCCCAGGCTCGCACCGGGCGCGCGCCATCCATCTCCTGCCGGGAGCGATCGTCACCGACGAACGGATGGTGGACGTCCAGGCCGCCGGCGGCTACCTTCACGCCGACCCCGAGAAGGATGTCTGCTTAGTCGCGGTGATGGAGCGGCGCGCGCGGACCGGGGAGATCGGGACTGGACTCATCAGCGGGCTCGGGCTTCGCCGCGGAGCCATCGCCACCACCGTCGCTCATGACGCTCACCATCTCCTCGTCGCAGGAGTCGACCCGGCGGACATGCTCGCGGCCGCCCAAGCCCTGGCGGCCGCCGGGGGCGGGCTGGCCGTCGCCTGCGGGCCGTCGCTGCGGCTGCTTCCCCTGCCACTAGTGGGACTCATGACGGACTTGCCCGCGGAAACGGTGGGAGCTGAGCTTAGATCGTTGCAGAAAGCCGCAGCGGAGCTAGGGGTACAGCTCGACGAACCCTTCATGGCCATGAGCTTCGCCACTCTTAGCGTGATCCCACGCCTCAGGATCACCCTTGGCGGGCTGCTGGACGTGCTGGAGCAGAGATTGGTGCCGACGGTCGTCGGCTAAACGCCCGGCTTCCCCGACCTTACTGCGGGCTGAGCGCGGCCTTGGTGTACTTGACGCCGGCGTTCCAGAGGATCCATTCGTCGATGCCCTGGTCTTCAACGGCCTTTATCTGCGCCTTGACTTGC
Organism: uncultured Thermoleophilia bacterium; assembly: GCA_963749535.1. Lineage (GTDB taxonomy): Bacteria > Actinomycetota > Thermoleophilia > RBG-16-64-13 > RBG-16-64-13 > Chersky-299. The sequence goes on from CAVVNF010000019.1 coordinate 143,151, forward strand.
GCTACGCCATAGGCTGGTTTGCCCAGGGTGAAATCCTGCAGCCAAGGCCGCACCATCGCCCCGGTGCCCGCCAGACGTTTCAAGGCGTCCTTCATGGCGTCGCTCACGATGGTGTACGGCTGCGAATTGGGCAGAGCGATGCCGTACGAGCCTGCGTAGTAGTGCGACGGATAGACCATCGGGCATACGATATCCACATTGGCGGCGACCTTCTCGATCTTCTGGCCGATGCCCATGTCGTCGTTCACGTGCACCGTGAGCCCGAACACGTCCGCCGACACCCATACGCCGAGTTTCTCGAGCCGCGCGCGCGCATAGGCAAGGAAGCCGGCGATAGCGTCTTCCTTGCTCGAGTCCGCCCCCGGGTAGACAGCGTCGGAGATCTTGCCGTCACTGGGGAAACGGACGTAGTCGAACTGGATCTCTTGAAAGCCATGACGGGCCGCGTCCTCCCCAAGCTCGGTCAAGTACTCCCAAACCTGGCGGTTGTAGGGGTTCGTGTACATGGACCCCTTGTTGTCCTTCCAGTTGAGCCCGGTCGACTTGCTCTTGACGGCGAGCGCGGGCATCTTCTTCGCCAAGAGCGGGTCCTGGAAGCACACAATACGCGCGATGGGCTTGATGTTGTGCTGCCGAAGAGTAGCAATCAAGGCGTCGATGTCCGGGATCCGCGTGGAGTCGAGACCGAGCTGCTTCGCGAGGGGTACGTCCGCATCGTAAGAGACGTACCCGGTGGCGTCCTTCACATCGATGACGAAGCTGTTGATCTCGGTCTGGTCGGCAAGCGCGAGCATGCTGGTCATGTACTTGCTGGAACCGGCGGCGTAACTGGTGATGTAGACGCCCTTCACCGGCACGTATGAGGCATCCCGAAATGCCAGCAGGTCGACGGATGGCGTGAAGTTGTAATCACTTTGGCTGGGAAGAGAAGCCGCCAGCGCCTGGCTGCCGGATTTGTCGCTTCCGGGTACACCGCCGCCCGCGATCCAACTGCCAAGGGACCACAGCAAGAAGAAGCCGGCGGCGAAAACCACCAAGCCGGCGACCCCGATGACCAACACGCCCCTGCCTTGTGCCCTGCGCCTGCGGCGGGACGGAGTCTGCCGAGAGCCCCCGGTGGAAACAACGTGCGCCATGGTGGAGGTATTCTAACAGAGGCCAACGTCCAGTGCAGCGAGCTAGAGTTTCGCCAGCGGAGCCGGGCTTTCCTCAGCGAGACTGCGGCTTCCTCACCGGAGCCGGGGCCTCCGCGCTCACACCTATCTGATAAACTCTCGCCTCATGCGGGGACACCGGGTGATTCGTTTTCTCATCATCGCGTTCGCGGCCGGCGCGTTCATCGGGTTGGTCAGTGGACTCGCCTTCGGGGGAGGGAAAGAGTCCGCCTCCACCCCCCGCATCACCCAGCCCCGCAGTTCCGACCTGGGCACGGGTTCGTCGCCCAGCACCACGGCCGCGGCAGCGTCCACCGAGCCCATGACCGCGGACCGCGCTCGTGCCATCGGCAGCAACGAGATGGGCGAGGTCTTGGTGCTCATGTACCACCTTCTGGGCCCCACAGCGGCCACCTATACTAGGACCCCTCAAGACTTCCGTTCCGATATCGCCCTGCTCAAGTCGGAAGGCTACTATCCGGTAACGGTGCGCGACCTTGCTGCAGGAAACATCGACATCCCGGCCGGCAAGTCGCCTGTCGTGCTGACCTTCGACGACTCGAGCATGGGGCAGTATCACATCCTCGACGATGGCTCTCTCGACCCTGACTCTGCTGTGGGGATCATGCGTCAGGCGGTCGCGGCGGGCGGTTGGGCCGACCGCGCCACCTTCTTCCCTCTGCTAGACGTGAGCGTCCCCGACCGCGTGCTCTGGGGCCAACCGGACCTCCAAAAAGAAAAACTCAAGAATTTGATCCAATGGGGATACGAGGTGGGCAGTCAAACCGTCACCCATCTCGATCTCAAGAAAGCCACCCCGCAAGAGGCAGCCAAGCAACTGCAACAGTCGCAAGCCACCCTCGAATCGATGATCGGCGGCGGCTACAAGGTCACCAGCCTGTCCGTGCCGTTCGGTGATTACCCCGCGAACGATAGCCTCATCGCCAGCGGCCAGTACCAGGGGAAGACCTATTCCTACTCCGCCGCGGTGCAGGTGGCCGGGGGGCCGAGCGTGTCTCCCTTCTCGACCAAGTTCAACGCTCTGCACATAACCCGGATCACCGTGACAGGACAGGCGCTCAAGAACGCGATCGACAACTTCAAGAAGCATCCGCTGCTGCGCTACATATCCGACGGCGACCCGACGACGGTCTCTGCTCCCAAGGACCTGCCGGCGGAGCTGGGCACGCTCAGTCCGAGTCTTGGACGCCCGGTGGTCCGCTACTGACCTGAGGGGATGGCCTCCGCCGGATGCAGGGCGAGGCGCCCGTTCTCTGTGGTCAACTCCGAGACCCCTCCGCACAAGCCGCACTCGAAATATTCGCCCGGGTTGGCCTGCAACCCCACGTGAACCGTCACGTGGCAATAGGGGCACGTCGCGTCCGCATCCGGCTCCACCCCCTGGAGGGCGACCTTCTCGTCGACGAGTTCCCAGAGGGGGTCGTACTTCTTCTTGGGCACCGGTCCTCCTGATCAATCTCCAAGGTCACTGGACTGACGTCCGTTAACGTCCGCTCGTCCTGGTATCTTTGTCCATCGGTAGCACCGAGTCTCTCACACCGTCGCCTAACCACTCAAGGGCCTGTGCTGTATGACCGGATCGCACGACATTGCACATCGCTTCCCGCCGAGACCCCGTTACCCGTGCTCGACCTCGGGCTGGCTCCCTATGGGCCTCTCCAGGCCTTACAGGGCCGGCTTCGCCAGGCTGTGGCCGAGGGGTCACTGCCCGGCGTGTTGCTGCTGCTCGAACACGAGCCTGTCATCACCTTGGGCAGTCGAGGCACCGACGACGACCTACGGCTCGACGCGTCGTCTGATTCCGGTCTCGGCCTGGAGCGCGAACCGGGGCGCGTTCAAGACCGGCACCCAGCGCTGGGCCCCTTGTCGACCCAGGAGCCCAAACCGGGTCATGGGATCTCGAGCTCTCCGGCGCCCATACCGGTACTCCGCTCGGAGCGCGGCGGCCAGGCCACCCTACACGCCCCCGGCCAGCTCGTGAGCTACCCCGTGGTCCCGGTTCCGGGCCGCGATCTTGGCAGATACGTCCACGACCTCGAGGAATGCCTCATCGCGGTGCTGGCCGGCTATGCCATCAACGCAGAACGCCGGACGCACCACCCCGGGCTGTACGTCTGTGGACAGAAGATCGCGTCTGTCGGGTTGCGCTGTCAACGATGGGTGGCCAGCCACGGCACCTCACTCAATGTCAATATCGACCTAACACTGTTCGAGAGCATCGTGTCGTGCGGCGAAGCGGAATTGCGCCAGACCAGCATGCAGTCATTGCTACGCCTGCCGCCCGCAATGTCCAAGGTCAAGGAAGCTTACTGCCGGGCGTTCGATGATGTGTTCGGCTGGCAATTGGCGCCCATGCGACAGGTCGCGTCTTCTCAGGTGGAGCTGGAGCTTGGATTGTGAGGCGTGCCGACCGAAACTTGCGACACTGGCGTTGTGAAAAAACGAAGAAGAAGATCATAAAGGGGTGAACATGGAGAAGGCGGAAGACCGGCCCGACGTGTTAGCCGCTGTTTGCGGTCTCTACTGTGGAGCGTGCAGCATCTTCATAGGCACGGCGGAAGATCCGGCAAGGCTCAAACGCTTTGCGGAGCGGGTGCACCTTTCTGAGGAAGCAGTTAGATGTCACGGATGCCGGTCAGGCAAGAGATGGCAGTACTGCGACTCATGCAAGATGTTCGCCTGCGCCGCTGAGAAAGGCATCGACTTCTGCAGCGACTGCGGCGACTACCCTTGTGACGAGCTGACCATGTTTCAAGCGGAAATGCCTCATCGGCTCGATCTCTGGGCCGATCTGGACCGGATCAGATCTGTCGGGCATGGACAATGGTTCGAAGAAGTCACGGAGAAATATGCGTGCCCGCGGTGTCAAGTCATCAATTCGGCCTACGATCTGAGCTGCAGGAACTGCGGCGCGGAGCCTGGCTCTGAGTTCGTCGCCAAGCACAAGCAAACGATCGAGCGATACCTAGAGGACGCGAATGAGGGTTGAATTCGGATCGTCCAGTACGGATCGCCCGGAAGATAGTGCCCACGGCAGGATTCGAACCTGCGACACCTGGCTCCGGAGGCCAGTGCTCTATCCCCTGAGCTACGTGGGCGACAGTGACATATCCCCTATTCCGCTGTTCGCGCCGCCCGGACCGGTGACCGGTCATTATACCGGGTTTCCCCTGAAGACAAGAGGTTACGAAGGCAGAACAAGGCGCGCCTTGCCCTTTTCCGGGTAGGGCACGACCATCTCGTCGAAGTCACGCGGCACGACAGCGTCGGGAAAGATCTCGCGGGCCTCGTCGCGCAGCTCCCGCCAGCTATGACGCGAGCTGGTGTGGATGAGCACCAGCGTTCCCACTCCGGCGCCCGCCGCCACCTCTGCGGCCTCGCGCGCGGTGGAATGCCCCGTCTCTACGGCCCTCTCCTGCTCCGACGACGCAAACGTGGAGTCGTGCACGAGCACCGTAGCTCCGGCAGCGAAGCCCACGATGCGGTCCGTCGGGCGCGTATCCCCGGTGACGACGATCTTCCGCCCCTCTCGGGCCTCATCCATCACCTGCTCGGGCCGCACCTCTACTCCTGTGCTCGAGACCACCACCTCACCGCGTTGCAAACGCCCGAAATCGGGACCCGGAGAGACCCCCAACGCCAGCGCGCTCTCCGGATGGAACAGCCCCGGGCGCGGATTCTCCTCGAGGCCCCAGGCGAGACTCGGCAGTCCGTGCTCCGTCCGCTCCGCGGTCAGTCGGTAGTCGTCCGCCTCGTACACCACACCGGGGCTCTGCTCGTCCACGAGCAAAGGAAACTTGGGCCGCCCGACCAGACGTTCAGCGTCCCTCAGCAACTCGTACAGACCCTCCGGCCCCATCAGCTGAAGAGGCTCTTCTCGACCCTGAAGGCTGAGCGTCTTGAGCAACCCGGGCAGGCCTAGGTAGTGGTCGCCATGGAGGTGCGTGATGAGGATCTTGCCGATGCGAGCCAATCCTACGGAACGCATCAACTGTCGCTGGGTCCCCTCGCCGCAATCGACGAGTATGCGCTCCCCGCCACGGATGATGAGGACCGCACTCGACCCTCTGTCGACGGTAGGCATCGCCCCGGCAGTCCCGAGAAAAACGAGGTGCAAGTCCAAAGCGTATCGAGCTAGATACGTTCGTCCGGATCGGTGTCCGGAGAAATGTTGGATCTGAGACGGATCCCGCTGTCCGGCGGTGCGGACGGATGGTGGAAGAACGAAGGATTGCAGCAGCCTCGCTCCGAGAACGAGCAGGGATAGGCCTTTTCCACCGTCACCCGGCACTCCGGTCGAGGGGACCGTGCCGTCTTGAGCATGCCGTAAGGGTCGGACACATGGCCTTTTGACCCCGGGAAAGCAGCCAGATCAAGTTCCGGCATGAAGACCTTGTGAAGGCAGCCGAAATACGTAGTCTCCTCGTCCGTGAACGCGTAGACGTACCGGCAATTGGAGCGAAGGCACTGCCAGGGATAGACCACCCGCTCGCATATGACCTCGCACTCGCGGCACTCCAAGCCTAGACGGCGGCGCTGCCTCTCCCACACCTTTGCAAGCTTGCGGATATCTTCTGTTGACCCGGACATGTGCTTGAGTATACCGTCCCGTCGCGGCGACGTAGCGCTTATCCTACTCTGGCGTAATCCAATTCCGCCCTACCCCGTGCCCTCCTCGCGAGTGCCTGGCATAAGGCGCACTCGCACAAGAGACCGGTCCGTGGCCCAGCGCAAGATGTTGCGCGAGAACCGGATCTGACCGGTCGTCCCCATGCCCAGCGTTTCGGTCGCGTAGGCGGCACCGTGTAGGGTGGTCTGGTCGAGCATTATCGTGCCTCCGTTGGCCACCGCGACTCCAAATAGGTCGCCAAGACCAACGAGATCAAGCGTAGCTCCGCCGGTGGCGACCACAAATGCCGGCTCCTCCGCCGACGTGCCCCGGGTTCCTGCCGGCAGCCGGACTGTCGTTCCTGGTCCACCCTCCAGTACCAGCACTCCCAACGCCGGATGGACTGCAAGGCCGTCCTCTAGGCCGGCCCCTCCAACCAGGCCTATCGCACTTAGCAATTCCACCGAGCCGGGGTCAAGGCGCCACTGGTTGCTGATATTTCCGGCGGCGCAGCCGGGCCCCAACAAGGAAGAGTCGATGGGCCCCTGCAGATAGCAGGCGGCTTGATCGCTTGCTTGTCCGTCGCCATTGTCCGATTCAAGCCAGGGCTTGGTACGCCCGACTGGCGTTGAGACTGACGCCGCCACAGCCGCCGCCAACGGGAGATCGATCCCATCGCGACCGCGCTCCACCAGCGCCGATACAGTAATGTGCGAGATACTTGGGTCTTGGCGGGCGAGGGCTTTGAGGAGCCACCCTTGGCCGTCGTCCACAGTATCGAGAGCGCCCTGTCCCGAGCCGACTTCGCTCCAGTCTTTGGCTTCCCAAGTAGCCCCAGCCTGCTGGGCCAAGGCGCTCAGTATTACGTCCTTCTCGCTCAGCCTCGCCCTCCCCTCCTTCTCGTCTGCGACAGCTCTTTCGCAGCACAGTAGGACAGCCGCCAAAGACGTGATGAGCAGAGCCGAGCCAAGACAAAGAAGCAATACAAGGAGCAGAGCGGACCCCGCTTCAGGCGTCCTTGATTCACCGCGGGACTTCAAACCCGGTCGAACCGACCGCCGGTCTGCAGCGCGACTGGAGCGCCCGTCGGGCGGCGGGCATGACACGTGATGTCTGATGCTGATCATCTCCCGACTGAAGCGTGGACCGATAGGAGCGATTTGACACCCTTGGGATCCCAAGGGACCGAATGCTCGGCCTTGAGCATCACCCTGTCGATCAGAGACAGGTCTTCGAGTGGAACAGGAGCACCGACGTCGAGACCGTCCACGTCGTAGCTGAAGCACGCACCCGCGCTGATCCCCTCGAGCATCGTCTTGTTGTCGGAGTAGAGAGAATGCGGAAATGTTGTCGGCAGGGCAACGGGGCAAGCGCCTTTGCGACGCATGAGCGCGCCTCCCGCGATCTCCCACTCGACGATCGCCGGAGGCTCGCCCGCTGAACCAGCCGTGAGGAACACTACCTGCGACGCTGAGCCCTGCAGGATAGGACCGTCTACAGCGAACGTGCAAGACCTGGCAGTCGCAAGCCTGAGGTCTCGCTCCATCCTGCTGCCAGCGACACGCCCCTGAAGAAGACTTATCGCCCCGTCTCCATCGCGCACGCTCCGGCTTTGCACGGAAGCCCAGACAGGCGCGACCGCAACAGCTAGGCAAAGAGTGAGAGCAAGGGCCAAGAGAAGCTCGATGAGCGAGAATCCCTTGTTATCCGTCAGGAAGCGCTCTCCGCGCGCGCAGACAGGCAAAGAATCAGAAGTAGACGTCAAGCTGACGACCCTCCTCCTGCAACCACGACTGTGATCCCGCGCCGAAGCCCGCTTGTTGACAGCCCGCGGGAGGCGTGCCGAGCACAATCGGGAACGCGGGGACACCGGTGCCGACGCTTTCGAGCCAGGAAAGTACGGGAGCTCCTCTGGATGCGCAAGGCAGATGAAGGACCCAGCTCCCAGAAGTGCCGGCTCGTCCCGAAGCACCTCCCGGACTCTTCACAACGCCGTCCGGCCCGGGAACGACCGTCCGCCATGGCGGGCCCCAGGTTCCTCCCTGGAGCCTGTATCTGACGGTCAACTCCAGTCCCGTCCTGGACGACCACACGTTTGCCGGCAGTCGGAGCGATCCGGTCGCCGCCGGCGTGCATTCCTCTACATACCAGCCATCGACCCACAATCCGACCGACCCGCCTTCAGGTTGCCCGGCGCCCGCCACTTCTATGATCAACTCCGGCCCCGGAAGCCAGCTGACTCTCTTGAGACACGGGCCCCAAGTCCAGGCTGCGAGTGTCGCCGCCGGGCGATCGGTCGCGTCTTGCTTTCCCGCCGACATCTGCAGGTCGACCGCCCTATGGGTCTCGGCGAGCACTCCTCCCACCAACGGTCCCAGAAACAAGGCAAGGAGCAGAAACGCCGCAAGCACCTCGATGAGAAAGAACCCACCCTCGCCTCTCAGCGTTCCTCCCCAGAGACGCAGCATCACTCGCCTGCCGATACCGAGATGCTTCTTACACTCAGTCCGCTCTCCGGGCGCACGACCAGATGGTAAAGCCTGTTCCCCTCGCCAAAAAGAAGAGACCCGCCCCCGTCCGGCGACCCCAATACTCCTGTAAAACCGACGGAGACACCGCTTCCCATCTTCCAACGAGAGAGATTCGTCGACACCGGGACCGCCGCTGCGGACAGCCCGAGCGTTCCTCCGAATTCCGAGAAATCGTGGACGAGCGAAGCCTCTCCAGCTTGATATTGAAGATGGGCAGAGCCGCCGTGCCACAGGACCCCAAGTTGCGCCCAGGCGGCAGCGGCCTGCCAAGTTTGCGCCGCGCCCCTCCCCTCTTCAGTGCCCAATTCTTTAGTCAGCGACAGGGTGCCGGCGACGAGGCACGTCCCGATTATCGCCAGAGCAACGAGAAGCTCGAGAAGTGTGTGCCCGGATTGGCCAACGGTTTCGTGGTGTCGTTCCATGTGCCCCAGGCTAGGGCACGCCACGAGGAACCTGCGAAAGACTTTAGGTGGAGACTGGCGCCGGCCATGAGCCCGAGGACGTCGCTGGCCGCCGCGACACGCGGGGCAATGTCAGCCGTCTACGAGAAAGACTGCGTCGCCCGTGCGTTGCCCCCGCATGACCAAGGCCCGTCCGCCGTCAAGAAGCGCTCTGTGGCAATAGCTTAGGGTCGACGCCATGCTGCAACGCTTGCGCCCTCACTTGGGCCGCGTCGCCCGCGCGGTTCTGCTTCTGCAGGAGGCCTATCAGCACCACGTACGAGTAGGCGTACTTGGGATCGGTCTTCAAAGCCTTGTCCAAGCTCGTTTCCGCTCCAGCGAGATCTCCGGTCACGATAAGCGCCTGGCTCAGAAAAGTCAGATTCTTGGCGGTGGCTTGGATGGTCGCCGCCTGCCGAAGAACTTCCACGGCCTTTGCGGGCTGTCCCTGGTGGTTGAGGTAGTTAAAGCCCAGCTCGATGCGCGTCTCTGCATCTTTTGGATCGAGCGCAACGACCTTTTCTTGCACGGGCAGAGCCTCGTTGAACTTCCCAAGGAGCATGAGATCCGAAGCCAGCGCCGCTAGGACCTTGACGTTGTTAGGATCCCGTTGAGTTGCTCGCTGGTAAACGGACAGCAGCCGGTAGATCGCCCTTCGCCTCGAGGGAGACACCCTTCGGCTGCCGGGTCAGCGCACGATGTGAGACAGACGGCCCCCACGAGTGAGAGAGCGAGAGGATACAGGCCGAAGCACCGAGATACTGAGACGGCAACAGCTTCGCTCGTCACGGTCCATCCGCTCCTGCTTCGATACACGCTATAGCTAAACTCTGATGCGGACTCATCTTCACGATCTCTTCTTCCTCACCGGCCGAAAGACTTTCTGAACGCTGAGCCACTCTGAAGATTTCGTCGGTGATTCCTGTATGCCAAGCGCGAGAAAGAAATCACCTTTCACGTCGCCCCGAACTGCAGCTGGCACAGGCCTTTGCCACAAAAGAAAGGGACCCTGTGCCTGGCAGGGTCCCTTGCGCGACCGGTTAAACAGAATCTAGACGTAGTTACCAGCCTGTAGAAACCGTGGTTCCGATCTTCTTGACGAAGGTGTTGCCGGCTGCTTTGTCCACATAGACGCCAAAAATGTTGCCCGATGCCGACACGGTGGCTACGCAATAGGTACCCGGGCTCGTACCGGTAGGCGCTGTGCCGTCGTAGTCAACCTTGTTTGCTGAGGCCAGATCGACCACCCCGGCCGCAAACGAAGGAGTCGTGGTCACGGCGCCCACGACGGGGACGAACGTGATCGACGGCTCAATGGCATGCAAAACGGTATTTGTCATCGTCGCGGGGGCAAAAGTCTGGTTGTCGACGTAGGAAGATTCGATGGACGTCATGGCATTACGGACCAAGCTTTTTGCCGCCGCGTCTTGCGCTTTTTGACGTTGACCCAGGAAGGTCGGGATGGCGATCGCCGCCAGGATGGCGATGATGATGATCACCACCAAGAGTTCGATGAGGGTGAAGCCCTTCTCCCCCTTCATCCGTTTGCGGATCAGTCTCAGCATTACGTTTCCTCCTTTGTAAATGGATCTCTATTCATTGTGCAGACCGGAGCTTTCCCTGCTTCGTCAGCTGTCCCGCCCACCCCGACCCCCAACTAGAGACGTCTGTCGCTCACGTTGCAGTCGGATGCCTCGATGGAGTTATCGGCTTCAGCGCCCGAAACTTTAGAATTCGTATCCGGGCAGTACAGCCACGCCGCGCACCAAAGAAAAGGACCCTGCTCACACAGGGTCCTCTGGAAGACAGTCTTGGGCGGCGTTCCGCCTTTTGCTACCAACCGGTGGAGACGGTACTCCCAACCTTCTTGATGAATGTGGCACCAGTCCCTGCTTTGTCCACATAGACACCGTATATATTGTCCGAGATGGAGACCGTCGCTATGCTGTAGTTCGTCGCCGCGCCGTCGTAGCCGACCGTGCTTGTCTTGGCCGGGCAGTTAGCTGCGGTAACCGTCGCGCCGAACGCCGGAGTGGTCGCTGCGGCGTTGGCCGCCTGGAAGAAATGCACCGAGGGCTCGATAGCTTGGAGAACGGCGACGGTCATCGATGCGATTGCGTATGTCTGGTTGTCGACGAAGGACGCTTCAACGGCCGTCATGGCATTGCGAACCAGTGCCTTGGCAGCCGCGTCTTGGGCCTTTCGACGTTGACCCAGAAAGGTCGGGATCGCGATCGCCGCCAGGATGGCGATGATGATGATCACCACCAAAAGTTCGATAAGGGTGAAACCCTTCTCCCCGTTGCGAAATCTCCTTATTCTTCTAATCACTCCGTACACTCCTGCCTCCTTCTCCGTCGATCGACTGAGGGCTCGAGAGATGTGCCACCGACCCTCTCGTGCAATTGCGTGAACCGGCCCCGGCATTCCGGGCGTTTCATCCAGCATGCCGCGCGAAGGCTTCCCTCGCCCCACCGCGGGGCGGCAGGTCCGGACTCCTTCGAAATCAATTATCGGCGGGTCTGCTGGAGGACTTTAGGCAGATGGGAACCGGGCCATACGGAGGCGGGACCACTCCAAGGGCAAAAGGGCCGGCCGAAGACCGGCCGACCCTTTGCCCCACCTTGACTCCGCCCGGACGGCGACGCGCCTCCCTGGCCGGGTGCAGCCGCCCCTACGAAGGCTCTCCCCTACCAGGTCTTTTGCGCCCCATCGATCCAATACGTGGTCCCGCCGGTGGCGCCCTTGTCCACTTTCACCCCGAACTTCTTGCCGGACTGCGACACCGAGCCGATCTCGTAGGTGGTCGCACTGCCACCCTTGTAGTCGACCGCGTTCGCGGAGGCCTGGGCCGAAGGGCTGGAGCCGGCGTTTTCCGCCACCGTGAAGGTCAGCGAAGGCTCTATGGCCTTGAGCTCGGCCGCCGTGATCACACTGAAGTCACGGTCGTCGACGTAGGCGGATTCGACGACAGTCATGGCGTTGCGCACGAGAGACTTGGCCGAAACGTCTTGAGCCTTCTGCCGCTGACCAAGAAAAGTCGGGATCGCGATCGCTGCCAGGATGGCGATGATGATGATCACCACCAGCAACTCGATGAGGGTGAAGCCTCCCTCGCCCGCCAGACCCGCCTCAAGAAACCTGCGCACTCCCCTGAACATCCTTGCCTCCTCTTTTTGAAAGACTGCATGACTCGCCGGCACGCATTTCATCAGGAGGAGACGCGCGATCTACTCAAACTTCGGGTGCATCCTGGCGCGGCTGGGCAAACAAAGCCCCGGACGCTATGCCACTATCGGCTCTGCCCGGGCGGCGTGACGTGGACATCGGCGGCAAGATGGCCGCCAGGATGGGCGCCCCACTGCAGCCTAGCGGCCGCTGCTGCCGAAACCGCCCTCTCCCCTCGAGGTGGACGGCAGTTCGGTGCAGGCGGAAAAAGCCGCCTCTTCTATTCTGTGGACCACGAGTTGGGCGATGCGGTCGCCCACGGCCACATGGAAGGATTCCGTCCCCGAGTTGAACAAGGCGACGCGTACCTCCCCGCGATATCCTGCGTCGATCAGGCCCGGGGAGTTGACGACCATGATCCCGTGGCGGAAAGCCAGGCCGGACCGCGGCTGGACAAAGCCAGCGAATCCCTCGGGTATGGCCAAAGCCAGTCCCGTCCCCACGTCGCGCCTCTCCCCGCCAGGGATGTCAACTGCCTCCACCGAACACAGGTCTACTCCGGCATCGCCGGGATGGGCTCGCTTCGGCAGGCGGGCTTCGGGCGACAAGAGTTTCACAGAAATGTTCAAGACTCTCCCCTCAACCGGCAGCGCACCGTCGGTGGCATGGTCGCTACAGAGTCAGCGAAGCCTTGATGCGTGCGACGGCCTCGGCGATGCGGTCATCGGGAGTGGTGAGCGAAAGCCTCACGAATCCCTCGCCCGCGGGGCCGTAACCTGTCCCCGGCGTCACCACCACGGCCGCCTGCTCAAGCACGTGCTCGCTGAAGCCGGCCGACGTGTAGCCTTCGGGTATCGGGATCCACATGTAGATGGTCCCCTTGGGCTTGGGCGCGTTCACACCCACGGAGACGAGCGCGTCGGCGAGCAGGTCCCGGCGGCGGCGATAAATAGCCCGCATCTCGTCCACGAAGTCCCAGGGGCCGTTCAAGATGAATGCGGATGTGCGCTGCAGCGCGTCGAACATCCCCGAGTCCATGTTGGTCTTAAGCCGCCACAGATGAGCCAGGATCTCCCGGTTGCCGACTGCGAACCCGGTCCGCCAGCCGGTCATGTTGAACGGCTTCGAGAAGCTGAACAGCTCCACCCCGACGTCCTTAGCGCCCGGGACGGCGAGAAAACTCGGCGCCACGTACCCATCGTAGGTGAGCTCGGAATAGGCGTTGTCGTGCACCACGGCGACGTCGTGCTTCTTCGCAAAAGCAACGACCCGCTCGAAGAAGTCGTCCTCGACGACAGCCGCCGTGGGGTTGTTCGGATAACCGATGAACAAGACTTTAGCCCGCCTCGCCTCCGCCTCCGATACCTCGTCCAGATCGGGCAGAAAGCCTTTCTCCGGCTGCAAACGGAGATAGCGGACCTCCGCGCCGACGATGAGCGAACCCCCTGAGTAGACCGGGTACCCGGGGTCGGGCACCAGGGCGAGGTCACCGGCGTCGAGAAGGGCCCAGCAGATGTGGGCCAATCCTTCCTTGGCCCCGAGAAGCGGAAAGAATTCCTTAGCCGGATCGATCTCGACACCGAAACGCCGCTTGTAGAAGGAAGCGGCCGCCTCGCCGAATTCACGGAGACCCCAGTTGCTCGGGTAGCGATGGTTCTGCGCGTCCGCCACCTGGCGCTGCATCTCCTCCACGATATAACCGGGAGTAGGAAGATCGGGATCGCCGATCCCCAGGCTGATGACGTCCACCCCACTTTTGCGCTTCTCGGAGATCTTGCGTTCCATCTCGGCGAAGAGATACGGGGCAAGGTTGTCGAGCCGCCTAGAGAACCGCACGTCGCCTCCTAAAGTCTTTTATCTCTCCCTAAAACCCGGATGCCATCCGCCGCGGACACCATCCGGCCTCGCCGTCGATCCGCACGCTCACCAGCCGGCGCGTGCGAGCAGATCGCGTGACAGCGAGCCGGTGAAGACCTCCTCGGCCGGCCCGGTCATGAACACGCCGTATCCCTCTTCGACGTCGATGCGCAGGTCTCCCCCCAAGAGATGCACGAGCACTGGGCTCTGTGCCAGCCCCATTCGCACGCCGGCGGCCCCCACGGCGGTGGCGCCCGTGCCGCAAGCCTGAGTCTCGCCGACCCCGCGCTCCCACACCCGCATCCGCACGGAGCCGTCCGCTTCCGGATGGATGAACTCCACGTTCACGCGTTTGGGAAAGTAGGGATGGTGCTCGATCAACGCCCCGACTCCCGCCACGTCGAAGACAGCCGGATCGTCCACCGGGATCACGCAGTGAGGGTTTCCGACATCGACGAAGGTGAACCGATAGTGAACGCCGCCTGCTTCAAGGATGGCTCCCACCACGTCTGGACCGCCGTCCGCGCCCCGGACAGAGGCAGCGATGTTGGGACTGTGGAACCGCGCAGATCCCATGTCCACGCGGACCAGACCGTTCTCCAGCAGGCGCGGCCTGATGGGTCCGGCGAGCGTCTCCACGACGAATTCGTCGGCGGTCACGAGTCCCGCCTGGCGCAGATACCGGGCGAACATCCGTATGCCGTTCCCGCACATCTCCGGCTCACCGCCATCGGGGTTGAACACCCGCATGCGCGCTGCAGCGCCCGTCACCGCGCCTGTGGGAGGCTCGTTCACGAGGATCCCGTCGGCTCCAACACCGAAGTGACGATCGCAGAGCGCGCCGATGGCTTTGGCGCTGAGAGTCCCAGGGAGGGCGTCCGCTTCCAGAATAAGGTAGTCGTTTCCCAGCCCTTGCCACTTGGCGAATCTCATGGGGTGGAACGCTCCTCTTGGTCGCTGCCGGACCGGGCCAGGGACAGGATCTCCTCGCTGATCTCGTCTGCCGTCCGGCCTTGGACGTCAATGATAACAGCGTCCTTCACCTTACGCAGCCAGGTCTCCTGCCGCCGTGCATACCGCCGGGTCGCGCCCGCCACCTCCTGGATAGTCTGGTCGAGGCTCTGCAGCCCGTCCAGGTAGCGGCATATCTCTCGGTATCCGATAGCCTGGCACAAGCCCCGACCTTCCAACGCGCCCGGGCGCTCCGAGGTGTCCTGACACTCCGATCCGCGTAGGCTCTCACGGGAGCCCCGGGCTGTCGCCGTACCCTCGCTTCCCGCGAGGCGTGCGAGCGACCTGTGCTCCCGGACCTCCTCCACGGCGCCGCCGGCCAGCATGGCCGCGGCCCGCCTGTCGATGGCCGCATACAGTGCTTGTCTTTCCATCGTGAGCCCCACTACGAGAGTCCGGTGAAAATACCTGAGGCTTCCACAGATCATCCCGGCCCGACCAGGCGGCCCCCTTGGTGGTGACCACTTCGAGGGCCCGCACCACCCTGCGCACATTCCGGGGATCGATACGTGCCGCCGCCTCGGGATCCAGTCGTGCCAGTTGGGCGTGGAGAGCATCGGGGCCTTCGTTTGCCGCACGGCTTTCCAGTCGCCGTCTAAGGTCAGGGTCGTCGGTGGGCGCCGCCTGCAGCGGCGCCAGTGCGGCCCGCATGTACAGTCCTGTGCCGCCCGACAACAAGGCCCAGCCTCTCAGCCTAAGATCGTCGTCGATGAGCGGCCGCGCCAGGGCCGCGTACTCGACCGCCGAGCAACTCGCCGTCGGGTCGAGCGTGCCCACAAGCTCGTGCGGCGCTAGCCGTCTTTCCTTTTCGGAGGGCTGGTTGGTGAGCAGCGGCAGACCGCCGTACATCTGCATCGAGTCGCAGGAGATGACCCGTACCCCGAGCCGGCGAGACAGGGCAATGGCGACCGCGGTCTTCCCCACCCCTGTCGGGCCCAATAGGGCGATGACTTGACCAGAATGCCCGCAGCCGAGGCCCCGCTCCGCGGTCCAGAGGGGGCGCTTTGGAGCGGGATTCCCTGCGGACAACCCGCGGGCGCCGTAGCATGGGTTTCCTCCCCCGTCCCCATTTGACTCACTCCGCTAGACGGCCGCGGAGACTGGTCGAGCTCGCCTCGAGCAGCTCCACGCGTACCAGAGCGCCGATTCCGGCCTCGCCGCTGAAATTCACGGTCTTGTGCGCGCGAGTCCTCCCCATCATCACCTGCGGGTCCTGACGGCTGGGACGCTCCACGAGAACCTCCACCGTGCGCCCCACCAAAGCTTCGTTCGCCCTACGCGCCTGACCCTGCACCAGAGCGACGAGGGTCTTCATCCGGCTCCTCGGCGACGTTCGGCCGGCAGGCGGTTCGGCAACTCAGCCGCCGCGGTCCCAGGCCGAGGCGAGTACACGAAGGTGTACGCTGCATCGAAGAGGCACTCCTCTACGAGCGACAGTGTGTCCTGGAAGTCTCGTTCGCTCTCGCCCGGGAAGCCGACGATGATATCCGTCGTGAGCGATATGCCCGGCACCGCGGCCCTGAGACGCCGCACGAGATCGAGGTAGGCGTGTCGGTCGTACCGCCGCCTCATCGCGGCCAGTATGCGGTCGCTGCCGGACTGCACGGGTAGATGGAGGTGCTCGCAAACCTGGTTTGGTGCCGCAAGCATCCGGATCAGGTCGCCCGAGACATCCTTGGGATGGGAAGTCATGAAACGGACCCGCTCGATACCGGGGACAGAACAGACTTTTTCCAGAAGTTCAGGAAAGGAATCCGTTCCGGGGAATCCCGGCTCCGCGCCGTATGCGTTCACGTTCTGGCCCAGAAGCGTGACCTCGCGCACCCCTGCCGCGGCCAGACTCATCACCTCGTCGAGGATCGCCTCAGCCGGCCGCGAAGCTTCCGGCCCGCGGACTGAGGGCACGATGCAATACGAACAGAAGTTGCTGCAACCGGCCACTATCTGCACCCAGGCGACCGGCCCTTCCACGCGGGATCGCGGCAGGTCGGCGCTCCAGAGACTCGTACTTTCGGCGAAGGCGCCGGCTCGCCCGCCCGAAGACAACCGCTGTTCCAGTAGATGGGGCAGCTCGTGCAGGCTTTGAGGCCCCGCGAGGATGTCCACGAATGGGAAGTCGGCGAAGAACTCATGCCGCCGGCTTTGCGCGAGGCAGCCGGTGACGATGATCACCTTGCCGGGGTCTTCTCTCTTCAGCCGGCCCGCTAGGCTTAAATGACCCGCCAGACGGGTGTCGGCCTTCTCCCGGATCGAGCAGGTGTTGTAGACGAGCGCGTCACTCTCCTCGGGTGATGCAGCCCGACGCAGTCCCAAGCTCTCAAGAACACCGGCAATGCGCTCGGCATCATGGTCGTTCATCTGACAGCCGAAGGAACGCAGGTAGTACGTCTGTGGCCGACTACGACTCAATGCATGCCCTCTCGACGAGCAGGACCGTGGCGGTGCGCCCGGAGCGACCGAGTACCCTGAGAGTTCGACTCCTACTTGGCGTATTCGACCGCGCGGCTCTCCCGGATCACCGTGACGCGGATGGTGCCCGGATAATCAAGCTCCTGCTCTATCTCTTTGGCGATCTCGCGGCAGAGAAGCGCGGCCGACTGGTCGTCGACTTCTTCCGGCTTCACCAGCACGCGGATCTCTCTTCCGGCCTGAATCGCGTAGCACTTCTCCACTCCCGCCTTGCTCTCGGCGATCCTTTCCAGAGACTCGAGCCGCTTGATATAGGTCTCCAGCGTCTCTCGCCTGGCACCCGGACGCGCGCCGGACACCGCGTCGCCTGCTGCGACCAGCACCGCTTCTACTGAGTTCGGCTCCACCTCGTTGTGGTGAGCCTCGATGATGTGGGCCACCAGATCGGACTCGCCGTAGCGCCGGGCTAGGTTCCCGCCGATAGCGGCGTGCGAACCCTCGACCTCGTGGTCCACCGCTTTGCCCAGGTCGTGAAGCAGGCCGGCCCTCTTGGCCAACTTCGCGTTAACGCCCAATTCGTTCGCCATGAGCCCAGCCAGATGAGCCACTTCGAGCGAGTGCATCAACACGTTCTGGCCATAACTCGTCCGGAATTTGAGCCGGCCCAGGAGCTTGATCAACTCCGGCGCGACCCCGTGGACGTTGGCATCCAGCACCGCTTGCTCTCCGGCCTCTTGGATCTCCCGATCTACATCTTCGCGAGCTTTGCCGTACATCTCCTCGATCTTGGCCGGGTGGATGCGGCCGTCCGCTACGAGTTTCGACAGGGTGAGCCGCGCTATCTCGCGACGGACGGTGTCGAATCCTGACAGCACGACCGCCTCAGGCGTGTCGTCGATGATGAAGTCGATGCCGGTGAGATTCTCGAGCGTGCGGATGTTGCGGCCTTCGCGCCCGATGATGCGGCCTTTCATGTCATCGGACGGCAGCGGCACCACCGACACGGTAGTATCTGCAACGTGGCCGGCCGCCGAGCGCTGGATGCATGTGGAGAGGATGTCGCGGGCGCGGCGTTCGCCTTCGTGCCGGGCCTCTTCCTCGATGGCCCGTACCATCTTGGCCATGTCGTGCCGCACTTCATCTTCGGTGCGCTTGAGGAGGATCTCGCGGGCGGCATCCCTGGTCAGCTCGGAGATCTGCTCGAGGACCCGTTCTTGCTCGGCCTTCGCCGCTTCGGCTTCCTCTACCACTTTCCGGTAGTGGGCCTCCCGATCCGACACCGATTGCTCGCGGCGGGTCATGTCCTTCTGAAGATCGTCGAGAGCTTCCTCCCTATGCAGCAGGCGATTCTCGACCTGTGCGAGCTCCTGGCGGCGCTCCTTGATCTCGTTCTCGACCCCTACCCGAAGCTGGTGCAGTTCATCTTTTACCTCTACTCGAGCCTCACGCTTGAGTGCTTCCGCCTGGCGCTCGCCCTCCTGAAGGACCTTGGCCGCGGCCTGCTCCGCAGAGGTGATCTTGGCTTCTCCCACGTATTTCCTGGCGAAGTATCCGGCCCCTGCGCATACGACGGCTACCACCAGCACCACAATTATCGACAAGGCATTCATTTAGTCACCACTCCACTCGTTCGCGTCACCGCGGCCTGTTTCATGCCAAGTGCGATGACGACCGTTTGAGCGGTGGTGACAGCAAAAGGCCGAGCCCAAGCTCGGCCGAAGACTGGCTGAATCTGCTTCTCGCCCTTATAAGGGTTGGACCGCTCCGTGGCCCCGTCGGCATCCCCATGCCCGGACCCTCAAGCGGGTATGTCCCCCTCCATCACGTCTTCGGCTGTCGCACCGTCACAAAAGAACGCGGACCTACAACGTCGTCTATAGCCAAAAACCAAGGCCGCGCAACCATCGCCGACCGATCATCACACTGCGAGAAAGTTTACGTTCCCCGGCGGAAAGTGTCAAGGAAACCGGCGCGCCTCTAAGGGGTTTCCTCGGCCTCCGAGCGCAGCATTTCGACCATCCTGGAGATGCTGTCCCAGTCGTAACCTCGGCGAAGCAGGAAGCCGGTCAACCGACGTTCGGCGGCCACCGGATCCCTCCGGAACTCGGAGCCGAACCGACGGCGCACCTGGGATTGGAGAGCCTCCTCCTGCTCCCGGACAGACTCCTCGTCCGCCTGCCGCTCGGCCAGGACGCCTTCCACACTTCCTCGGTCGACACCTTTGCGCCGCAACTCCTGCCGCACGCGACGATCGCCCCAGCCCGACCTGGTCTTCTCGACGCGTGTAGCTCCGGGCGAAGCGCTCGTCGTCGAGGTACCCGAGATCCTTCAGCCAGGCGACGACGTCGTCGATCGTCCCAGGCGCGAAGCCGAGCCTCCGCAGGCGCGTCCGAAGCTCCTCAGACGAGCGGTCGCGGATCGCCAGCAGAGCGAGGGCCCTTGCCCGCGCGAGGAACGGTTGGTCGCCGTCGCGGAGCGCCTGCTGCCCCTCGGCAGTCAGCACACCGCCCACGCGAAGCCCCGCACCCTGCGCCAGTCCAGCATCCACCTCAAGTGCGAACGACCCATCGATGTATACGGCGATCCGGTCGGGCCGCCCGTTGCGTGGGACCATCGAGGTCACCACGCCATCCTGCGGGGCTCCCGGCTCCTTGCCGCTGCTCTTTCTCATCGAGGCTTCACGGAACGTCCAGACAGGCCGGCGATCAGTGGCCTCCAGAGGCTCGTCTGCTACTTCCCGGAAGACCGCGTCTCGTTGCCCTCGAAGGTGCCATCTGGCGGCGAGCCCTCTCCGGCGTGAGCCGCTGCCGAGGCTGCGGCCGACGCGACGGCAGACTGCTGGGAAGGAACGGCCACAGGCGCTCCGGCGGCCGTCTTCGCCGTTGAGGACGCCTCGATCTCGGTGGCCGACAACCCTACGTTCCTCCACTCAGGGTCGAGAGCCTCGATGATCTCCCTCCGGAATTGGGCCAAGAGCTCGGGGTTGTCGCGGAGGAACTGGCGCACGTTCTCGCGTCCCTGGCCCAAACGCTGATCGCCGTAGGAGAACCAGGCTCCACTCTTTTGCACGATCTTGTTGTTGACCGCCAGATCCAGGATGTCGCCCTCGGTCGATATGCCGGCCCCGTACATGATGTCGAACTCGGCATCCTTGAACGGAGGCGCGACCTTGTTCTTGACCACCCTCACGCGCACCCTGTTCCCGACCGCGTCGGTGCCTTCTTTGAGAGTCTCGATCCGGCGGATGTCCAGCCGCACTGACGCGTAGAACTTGAGGGCACGGCCGCCCGGCGTGACTTCGGGATTGCCGAACATGACCCCGACCTTCTCTCGCAACTGGTTGATGAAGATGCACGTGGTCTGCGTCTTACTGATGGTGCCGGCCAGCTTGCGCAAAGCCTGGCTCATCAGGCGGGCCTGCAAGCCCACGTGGGAGTCGCCCATCTCGCCTTCGAGCTCCGCGCGGGGCGTCAACGCCGCGACAGAGTCCACGACGATCACATCCAGAGCGCCACTGCGGATGAGCAGTTCCGTGATCTCAAGTGCCTGCTCACCATTGTCGGGTTGTGAGACCAGGAGTTCGTCGATATTGACGCCGATCCGGCGAGCGTACGCCGAGTCCATGGCGTGCTCGGCGTCGATGAAGGCTGCTTTGCCGCCGGCCTTCTGCGCCTCAGCAATGATGTGCAGGGCCAATGTGGTCTTGCCGCTGGACTCAGGGCCGAAGATCTCAACCACCCGACCACGCGGCACGCCTCCCACCCCTGTTGCGAGATCGAGACCCAGCGACCCGGTGGATATGGCAGGGACCTTCAAGGCCGCCGACTCGTCCCCAAGCCGCATTATGGAGCCCTTTCCGTATTGGCGCTCGATCTGCAAAACGGCCATCTCCAGGGCCTTGTCCTTTTCCACCGCTCCTCCTAAACCTTCCATCCGCTTTTCTCATCGAACACCGCACGAGCTACCACCGAATACCGCGCTCCTTCTCGGCTGAGCTCACTCCTGTAGAGACAGACCGACTCTATCGCATACAGCGCCCGCCCGCTCTCATACCTTGGTTGCACCGGGCCCGGCACTCGCAGGCGCGCGATCGTGAGATGCGGCCGAAAAGGCCGTTTCTCGCGGGTCATCACGCCAGCCGCCTCCAATCCTCCCATGACGGTCTCGAAAAGCCGGGCGAAGACCTGCGCGCGATCGTCCAAGTCCAAGGCCACCACCCTCGCTTTCCTCGCCGACGGCAGCATCAGAAAGCCCATGATCTCCGCCGTCCCACCCCCATCAGCCGGCAAGGAGTCGACCACCGCGCACGCGGCGGAAGCTTTCGCTGCGTCCACTGCCCCGATGAACGCCAAGGTCACATGAAGCTGGTCGGGCCGCATCAACCTTAGCCCATTCGAACGTGGCAGCGCAGCCTGCGCGTTCTCGACGAAACCCAGGAGCTTGGCAGGCAATGGCACGCCGACGAAAAGGCGCTGCTTCTCGTTCGCGTCAGCCACGCCTTCGCGTGGCCGATCAGCCAAGCTTATTCCTTGTCAACTGCCCCCCGCGCACGAGACTCTCCGCTTCCGCCATCTTCAGTTGCGTCCGCGGCCTGGTGGCCCTCGACCGCGACCGGCGGTAATCCTCGCAGGCGCGGACGCGCCTTTACGAAGTAGTCAATACCGCTCGCCACGGTCAAGATCAGCGCCAAGCCGACCAGCCACCACGAGATCCTGTGGCCGAGCAGCAGCCAATGGGGCTTCACCCACCGCGGCTCCACGATCAAGACCGCGATGGCCAGTAACTGGCTCAGCGTCTTCGCTTTGCCCCATTTGCTGGCCGGGATGACCACATTCTCTACCGCGGCGACCATGCGCAGCCCCGAAACCGCGAATTCACGGGCAATGATCACCATAGCAACCCAGGCGGACAGTTTATCGAGAGCCACGAGGGAAACCAGCGCACCCGAGACCAGAAGTTTGTCCGCCAACGGATCGAGGAAGGCGCCCATCACGGTGACCTCTCCCCTGCGCCTCGCGAGCGTGCCGTCCAAAGTGTCGCTGAGTGCCGCCACGGCTAAGGTCGCGAAGGCAAAAATGTCACCCGAGGGTACTCCGGCGAGAAGGAAGACCATAAGGACGGGCACCAGCACTACGCGGAAGAAACTTATGGAGTTGGGAAGGTTAGGCATTAAGGCAGGCTCCCTATCATGTCGAACCCGGCCGCGCCGACAATGGTGACCTCGACAAGGTCACCCGGACTCAGCCCCGCGGGGATCTTTCCCTCGATGTACGTCACCCCATCCACCTCCGGCGCCTGGCCGGCAGTTCTTGCGATCGCCGAGACATTGCCCCCAAGGTCTCCGATGTCGAGCGAGTCGATCATCACCTCCACCTTCGAGCCGACCAATCGCATGTGTTCGCTCTCAGATCGCGACACGAGGGCGGCGTTCAGGCGGTTCAATCGATCCATGGCGATCCGCTTAGGCACCCGAGGCCGCAACTCGGCAGCCGCTGTGCCTTCCTCAGGACTGTATATGAACGCTCCCGCGTAATCAAATGCGGCCTCGTTCACGAACTCGAGCAGCTCCTCGAATTGCTCTTCCGTCTCGCCGGGAAAGCCCACGATGAACGTGGAACGCACCGAGACGTCGGGCATGAGTCTTCTGGCCTCGGCCAGCAGCTCCAAGTACGCGATTCCGTCGCCTTGCCGCCCCATCCGCCTAAGCACGCCGCGGCTCGCGTGTTGCAACGGGATGTCCAGATAACGGCACAACCGGGGCGAGCTGGCCATGTACCGCAAGAGAGCCGGCGAAAGGTGGTCCGGTTGCAGGTACATCAGCCTCACCCAACGAGAGCGGTCGTCCTCAGAAAGAAGATCCACCAGTTGGGTCAAGCTGACGTCGTCACCTTCCCAGACGGCGGTATCCTGCCCCACCAGCACCAGTTCCCTCGCGCCTTCGTCGAGACACGCCGTCGCCTCGGCCAGAATGTCGCGAAGCTCCAACGAGTGATAGGCACCCTTGATCGCCGGTATCGCACAGAAGCTGCAGCTCTCGTCGCAGCCATCGGAGATCTTCACGTAGGCGTGGGCTTGGGGAGTCCGCGACGGACATGTCTCCATGGCAGACCGGTCGCGCCCACTTCCAAGTGCCTCCGAGTCGGGCATCAGCCGAGCCACCAGCCTGTCTGTCTCGGCCAGCCCGAACCAGCCCGCCACCTCGGGGATCCCCTGCTCCAGCTCAGTCCGATAGCGCTCGACCAAGCAGCCCATCGCCAGCACCTCCTTGTCAGGGTGACCGGCGCAGGCTTCCAGGATCGCGGCTATGGATTCTTCCTTTGCGTCCCGAATGAAACCGCAGGTATTGACAAGGATATGGGTGGCTTCCTCCGGCTCCCCGACCACGAGCACGCGCGCCTCGGTCAGCCGTCGCAGCGCACTCCGGCTGTCGGCATCGTTCTTGGGACAGCCCAGGGTGAGGATGTACACCCGAGGAACTGACGCCGGCCGGTCGGGCATGCTAGGTGCTGGACTCCGTTCGCTGCAGTCCCGTCTCTGTGACCAGGAATGAGCCTGGAGCACCACTCACCGGGCCGGACTTGCCGTTCAGCGTGACCGTCACCACTTCGGGCGCCCCCAGGGTCACCCAGTAAGCCTTGGCGGAAGCGAATGTCAGCTCCCCGCCCGCGGACAGCGTTCCCGCGTACAGTTCAGCCCCGCCGCTGCTGTTCTCATGCACGATCAGCCAGCAACTGCCGCTATTCACGTGGATCTTGAAGGACAGATTCGCACCCGGCAAGGTTGTCGCCGCCGAAGTTTCCTGGGTGTGTCCAGCAGACGTCGGGGACGAGCTCCCGACGGAAGTGGACGCAGAAACCGAGGAATCACCAGTGCTTCCGGATGTCCCAAGACCGGTGCTGGTCGTGCTGGTGATAGTGCTGCTCGTCAGGCTGCTCGCATCTATGGTCGCCTTGTGGCTGCGCCCGGGGTAATACCAGGCGAGCGCCGCCACGACCACGATGACCACGAACGCAAGCAGTGCGTAGCCTCGTGGGCTTCGGCGTTGACCGCCTCCGCGCCTCTTGTCGCCACCAGGGGGAGTCAATGGCGCCGGACGAGAACGAGACTGTGAGCCAGACCGCGATCGGGTGCGCTCCTTGGGCGTCCTCATGACTTCCCGAGTGACCGAGGGCAGTTGCTCGTGCTCGGAGTGGTACGTCGAGCGGTACTGCGCCACCAGCGCGTCGGCATCGAGCTTCAAGAAGGTCGCATAGGTGCGCAGGAAAGCCTTGACGTACACCGGCCCCGGCAGCACCTCGAAATCGTCGTTCTCGAGGGCCTCCAGGTACTTGCGGCGAACCTTGGTGCGGTCTTCTACATCTTTGATGCTGAGGCCCTTGCGGATGCGGGCCTCGCGTAGGCTGTTACCGATCTCAGTCACGGGGGCTAAAGAACTGCC
Source organism: uncultured Thermoleophilia bacterium (assembly GCA_963749535.1). Lineage (GTDB taxonomy): Bacteria > Actinomycetota > Thermoleophilia > RBG-16-64-13 > RBG-16-64-13 > Chersky-299. Next base: position 167,789 of record CAVVNF010000019.1, read on the forward strand.
TCTCTGATGTGCCGCGCGATCCGCCTGGCGAACCGGCGCGCATCTGCGATCGGGTCTGGGCTCGTCTCGAACTCAAGCACGAATTCCCTTCCCTCCACACAAGAGCGCTGATACATGCGGTCGTAGTACTCGCTCAAGAGCCGCTCCACCACCTCGGAGAATCTACCATCATCAAATGCCCTTTCCAAGGAAAGGTGGGTCTCCCGAGGTAGCCGTTCCGCGATGAGTTCCAAGCTATGGCGGAAACGAGCCTTGTCTTCGTCACTCCACGTATCGGGCGAATACTCCTCGAGGATCCGCTGAGCCCGCGCGGCGACCCCGGCACTCACCTGGATCGGGATGCCGGTGCGGATCGTCAGAGCCATCTTGTCGGGGACGAATATATGTCCGATCTTGCCACCTTCGCATTCGAGAACCAGGTAGTCACCCCGGGGATTGCGCAGCTCATCCCACAGGAGCGCGTCAAAATCCTTCTGGCGGCGTTCTTTGGGCTGGTTCAACCCGCCCAGGAGCGAACCTCGATGCAGGGCCAGCTCCTCCAGGTCGAGCGGCCATGGGCGCAGGCCGCGCAGGCCCGGCGCAATCTCAGCCAGGCCGCGCAATAGGGCACTCTTACCTGCTCCTGTATGCCCATACAACGTGAAGACCGGCATCGCCGGCCCCCAAGTTTCCAAGCCGGAGAGCACCTCGCGCCGGTAGCCGCGATAGCCACCCTGCACCATAACGGCATGCAGACCCACGAGAGCGAGCAGGAGGACGACATTCCGGCTTCTTTCTCCCCCGCGCCAGCACATGACGGCCAGGCGGCGTCCTCTGGGTTGTGCGCGCGCGAGATCCGCCAACTGATGGATGTAATCGGCGAGGCAGGGGCTGACGACTTCCATCGCGGCCATCCGCGCCTTGGACGCGCCTTCGTGCCTGTAGACGGTGCCCACGGCAGCGCGCTGTTCGTCGTTCAGTAGGGGTAAGTTGACGGACCCGGGAACGTGTCCTTCCGCGAATTCCCCCGGAGAGCGCACATCGACCACTTGGAACCCGCCCTCCATGACCTCAGCCGGGCCTATAGAGGGCACGCACAGATCAGTCACGGTCTAGTCCGTCTCCCGGGTGGTCCTCAAAGCGCAGGGACGTCAGAACGTGGTCGAATTCTTCCGGCTCGATCATGATCTGCCGGGGTTTGCTTCCTTCCCAGGGCCCCACTATCCCTCGCCGCTCCAACATGTCGATCAGTCGTCCTGCCCGAGTGTAGCCCACGCGGAGCCTCCGCTGCAGCATCGACACGGAGGCGCTGCCCGTTTCGATCACCAGCCGCGCGGCATCGGCCAGGAGGTCGTCGGAGTCGGGGTCGAAAAGGTCTTCCTCTTCCTTCTTGACCTCAGCAGGCCGGCGCAGAAGCTCTTCCCGGAACTCAGGATCCCCCTGATGGCGCCAATGGCTCACCATTGCTGCTATCTCGTCCTCGGTGATATAGGCCCCCTGGATCCGCTGAAGATGGCTCGAGCCGAGCGGCTTGAACAGCATGTCCCCCATACCGAGGAGCGCCTCGGCCCCGTTGACGTCCAGGATCACCCGGGAGTCGGTCTGGCTGGATACCGCGAACGCGATACGAGAAGGGATGTTCGCCTTGATCATCCCGGTGATGACGTCCGCGGAGGGGCGCTGTGTGGCCACGACCAGGTGGATACCCACCGCCCGAGACTTCTGCGCCAGCCGAATGACGTAGTCCTCCACCTCTTGCGGCGACACCATCATGAGGTCCGCCAGTTCGTCGATGACGATAAGGATGTACGGCAGGGGGCGCTCGCCCCGCCGGACGCGGGTCTTGTTCATCTCCGCCAAGTTGCGTGCGTGGTCCAACTCCATGAGCTCGTACCGGTCTTCCATCTCCTTGGCTACGTTGTGGAGCACACCCGCCGCGTCCTTCATGTTGGTCACCACAGGCACGAGAAGGTGCGGAATCCGGTCGTAGTGGGACAGTTCCACCTTCTTCGGGTCGATCATGATGAACCGTACCTGCTCTGGAGTCGAACGGAGGAGCACCGAGGACACAAGACAGTTGATGCAGCCGCTCTTGCCCGAGCCGGTGGTGCCGGCGATGAGCAAGTGCGGCAACCGGGTCAGGTCGGTGTACACCGCCTTGCCCGAGATGTCCTTCCCGAGCCACACCATCAGCGGGCCGGCGGACTTCGGGAAGTCTCTGTAGATGTCACCCAGGGTCACGAAGTCCGGGCGCTGGTTCGGCACTTCCACGCCCACGGCCGACTTGCCGGGGATGGGCGCAAGAATCCGGATCTCGGTGGAGGCCAAGGCATACGCGAGATCGTCCTTCAGGTTGGAGACCTTAGAAACCTTCGTTCCCGGCGCCAGTTGGAGTTCATAGCGCGTCACGCGCGGTCCGACAACCATCCCCACCACCCGCGCTTCAACGCCGAACTGGGCGAGGGCACTCAACAGCGTCGCCGCGGTGTCGCGATCCATCCGGCCCTGCCCAGCGGGCAGCGGTGCACTCTTGCGCAGAAGTTCCGCTTCGGGCAGAGCGTAGTCCGGACTGTGATAGCCAGTGCTCTCCCGCACCGGAGCGGCAAGACCCGGCAGCGTCTCCTGGCGGGAATCGATCTTCGCGGCGCCGTCATCGCCGGACCCCGGGCCGGCGTGCGCCAGAAGCTGCCCCACCTCACTGCCGGCCACTGCTGTGGCGGTGGCCGACGCGGCCCCCGCGACCGCGGCCAATGCGTTCGGAACAGCGCCGGCTACCGCGGCCGGCTGGGGCGACACTTGTTCGAGAACCGCTTCTCCGCCCGAGAATCCGGCGCCAGATCCGACTGGGCTTGGCTGCTCGTGACCGAAAAGATCGGCGAACGCCGATGCGCCGTCGACGACCGACCGCGAAGACGCGATAGTGCCGCGAGCCCCTCCGAACGGCGCCAGCGGGCTCCGGCTCGCCGGAAGCCCGTCTTCCCAGTCATCGAACTCTCTACCGAAAGGACTCGTCGGACCCGACCGCGTAAGGCCCATCGCGAGCGTCGCTTCCGGATCCTCAGAACCCTGCAATTGGCTCACCAGATCCACCGGTCCCAGCCTGGGGCCGCCAACGGGATGCAACTCGTCGAACCCGCCCAAGGTGTGACCGGCGCCGGCGAACGCCTGGTCGTTTCGGGTACGCATGCGGATGGTGGCGCTCTCCGCTCCGGCCTTCACTGCCAACGCGGTCCTTTTGGTGCTGCTCCCTAGTTTCTTGAGAGTCAAGCCTGTTGCAAGCCCCACTCCCGCCAGGAGGGTCAGCCATCCGATTATGCCGACGCCGGGGCCACCAACGACCCGGTGCAACAGCACGTAGAGGGCCTCACCCAACCCGCCCGACCGCGCCTCGAAAGAGGCCCGCACGAAGTTCGCCTCGGCGTGAACGCCGATGGGTGGAAACCCGGCGGCCATCAACAGAAAAAGCCCGAAAAGAAACACGAGGACGCCTGCGAACCAAGGAGCGCGACGCACTCTGAACTCCAAGACCGTCGTCACGGAGAAACACAGAAGCGCCACCGGCACCAGAAACGCCAGACGCCCCATCGCGCCGCTCAGTCCTGCTTCGGCAGCGCGGCCGGCGAAGCCACCCTTGGCGCCGGCGATGACGACGAAGAACAAGAACACGGCCACGCCGAACATGACCAGAGCTACGATCTCGCGGTTGCGTCCCGGAACTGTCCGCGCAGCCCGCCCGGCTTCGCCGCCGCGTGCAGCCCCAGCTGAGCCTACTCGCGTCCCTCGGGGCGAGGAGCGCCTGCCGGAACTCTGCTGTCTCGCTGCGCCAGCAGCGCGACGTCCGGGCTTCACGGCCGTTCGCGCTACCCGTTGCGTGTCTCTTGACGGATCAGCCATCTGCGCTCCCGGACCTTAGACCTCGACAAGCACGGGCAACACCAACGGACGCCGGCCCGACTGTTTCTTGAGGAACTTCTGGACCGCGTCGTGCACATGGCTCTTAAGGAGCGTCGGATCCATGACCTGCTCCTGTCTCGCCGACTTCAGAGCCTCGATGACCTTGCGCTTAGCCCCGTCGGCGAGGTCCTCCAGGTTGCCGGCGTGGGCAAAGCCCCGGAACAGGATCTCCGGATCGGCCAGGATCTCGCCGTCCTGCGCGCTGAGCGTCACCACCACGATGGCCAAGCCGTCGCTCGCCAAATGCTGGCGGTCGCGGAGCACCAGGTCGTTCAGATCGCCCATCGCGAAGCCGTCCACCAGGATCATCCCGGCCTGGACCTTGCCGTGCACGCGGGCACTGTTCGGTTCCAGCTCCAAGATATCGCCGTTCTCCAGCAGGAAGATGTTCTCGTCCGGGATCCCCGTCGCCCGAGCCAGTTCTGCATGAAAATACAGGTGCCTGTGTTCTCCGTGGATGGGCATGAAGAACTTCGGCCGCACCAGATTGAGCATCACTTTGAGCTCTTCCGCAGCCGCGTGGCCGGACACGTGGACCCGAGCCGACGACTCGTAGATGACCCGCGCTCCAGCGGCGAAAAGCCGGTCGATGGTCCGGTAGACGCTGGTCTCGTTACCCGGGACCGGCCGTGCGGAGATGACTACCGTGTCGCCCTTCACTATCTCCACCAAGGGGTGGTCGTGGGAAGCCATGCGGGCCAGTGCCGACAGCGGTTCGCCTTGGCTGCCCGTGCAGAGGACCACCACGCGGTCGTCCGGCAGGGCGGCGATGTCGTTAGGCCGGATGATCAGCCCCTCCGGGATGCTCAGGTAACCGAGGTTGGACGCGATGTTCACGTTCTTCACCATGCTGCGCCCCACCACCGCTACCGACCGCCCGTGACGCGCGGCCGTGTCCAGCACCTGTTGGATGCGGTGGATCTGGCTGGCGAACGAAGCGACGATGATCCGACCGCGCGCAAGGGCGAAGATGCTGTTGAAGCTCTCTCCCACCATGCTTTCGGGCGCGGTAAAACCCGGGACGTCGGCGTTGGTGGAATCAGAGAGCAGAAGAAGCACCCCTTTGCTGCCCAGCTCACCGAACCGCTGCATAGCCGTGACGCGACAATCGATCGGCGTTTGGTCGAGCTTGAAATCACCAGTATGGATGATGGTGCCTACCGGCGTGTGGATACCGAGGCCGACGCCATCCGGGATGCTGTGACAGACTTCCAGGAATTCGATTCGGAATGGACCCAGCGTCAGCTCCTTGCCCGGCCCGATCTCGTTCAGCGAAGCCTTGCCCTGGAGGCCATGCTCGCCCAACTTCGAGTTCACCAGCCCCAACGTGAGCCGGGTGCCGTATACCGGCACTTCCACCTGCTTGAGCAGATATGGCAGCGCTCCCACGTGGTCCTCGTGGCCGTGCGTAAGGATGACACCGAGCACCCGGTCCTTATTCTCCACGACGTACGTGAAGTCGGGCAGGACCAGGTCGATGCCGAGCATCTCATCGTCGGGGAACATGAGGCCGCTGTCTATGATCAGGAGCTGACGCTCGTACTCCAAGACCATCATGTTCTTGCCGATCGCCCCCAGGCCGCCCAGGGGTATGACTTTAAGAGGTGATGTTGCCACTAGTGGGGATTCCAGCCTCCGCAGATAGCTTCATTTAGGGCCGGCGGCCGGGCACGTATCGCTTGCCCAGGCCTTATAGGATGTTCTCCAGGCCGACCACGAGTCCTTGCAGGGTGCGAACACGCTTCACGGCCAAGATGACACCGGGCATGAAAGATTCTCGAGACAACGAGTCGTGCCGGATGGTGAGAGTCTCTCCCAGCCCGCCGAAGATGACCTCCTGGTGCGCGACAAGGCCGGGAAGCCGCACGCTGTGGATGGGCACCTCTCGATCGAGGCCCAGGCCCCGCCAAGACTCCTCGATGAGCGACCGGGTGAGCTTCGACGTGCCGGATGGCGCGTCCAATTTGCCCTCGTGGTGCAACTCGACGATCTCGCATGCCTTCATGTTCCTCGCGGCCTCGCGGGCGAACTGCATCATCAAGACCGCCCCCATCGCGAAGTTGGGGGCCACCAGCACGGGCACGCCGTGTTCCAAAGCCTGCTCGCCGATCTCAGCGATGTCACTCTCGGACAACCCGGTGGTGCCGACTACCATCGGCGTCAGCCGCCGGATGGAAAGGAGCACGTTGTCGCGGACGACAGCCGGGGTCGTGAAGTCCACTACGACATCGATCCCGCCCGTCGCGAGTGCGTCATCAAGGGTCGCAAAGCGCTCGACGCCGCCGGTAGGCCCAGCCGTAGCGGCTCTCCAAGGCATCCGCGAAGCCGTGGGTCAACCACTGCAGCCAGGACGAGCCCGTCATCCTGCCGCACTGCTTCGCACGTGGCCTGCCCCATGCGGCCGAGCGCACCCGGACACCGCCACCTTGATCCTCGTGGCGTCCCCCACTACTCGAGGCCCGCCAGACAGGTCGCAGGGACCACTTCGGTGAACTGGCCCTCGTCCGAGCCGATGCCCACGATCGACATGCGGTTCGGGTCGTACAGCTCCGCCGACAGTTGCAGGACCTGCTCGGACGTGACGTCGTCCACCCGCTGCGCCAGCTCATCGAGAGACAGGATCTCCGTGTCGGTAAGGACACCCTTGCCTAACCGCGTCATCCGGCTGGACGTGCTCTCCAGACCAAGGATCATGCGCCCTTTGAGGTGCTCCTTGGCTCGTTGCAGCTCGTCCTCGGGAACCGGCTCGCTCACCAGCCGGCAGAGCTCCCGGTTCACCGTTTCGACCACCGCTTCCAGTCGCTCGGGGCGGCAGCCGAAGTAGAGACCGGTCAGTCCGGTCTCCCAGAACAAGCTGGAGAAAGAATAGATGCTGTAAACGAGACCGCGCTTCTCCCGTACCTCCTGGAATAACCGCGAACTCAGCGATCCACCGAACAGGCTGTCCAGGACGGAGAGCACGAACCGCCTCTCGTCGTCACGGGCCAGTCCCACGCCGCCGAGACAGACATGCATCTGCTCGGTCTCCTTGGTCAGGAAGTGCCGCCGAGGCGAACCGCCCGGGAGGCTCGACGTACGCTGAGGCTTCCCGTGGTCCGGCGACGGGTGATCCCTCATGAGCAGCTCGCGCAGCTCGTCGTGATCGATATTGCCGGCCGCCGCCACCACCATGTCGCTGAAGCGGAAGTGGTCGTGATGGAACGCCCGGATGCTCTCCTCTGAGGCTCCCGCGATGGACTCCCGTGAGCCCAAGATGGGATGGGCCAGCGGATGACTGTCAAGGACGACCTCGGACAGTATGTCGTGGATGAGATCGGAGGGCGAGTCCTCCACCATGGCGATCTCTTCCAGCACGACCTCCCGCTCGTGGTCGAGGTCTGCGAAGCTGGGCGTGAGCAGCATGTCGGTCATCACGTCGAGGGCAAGCCTAAGCTGGTCGTCCAGGAAGCGGCCGTAGACCACGACGTATTCACGCGACGTGCTTGCGTTGAGCTCCCCGCCAAGGGTGTCGAAAATCTGGGCGATCTCTTCCGCCGAGTACTTCGACGAGCCCTTGAATAGGAGGTGCTCTATGAAGTGGCTGGCCCCGATGAGCGGCGCGGGTTCATCCCTCGAGCCCGCGGGGATCCAGAAACCCAGACACACCGACCTCAGGTGCTCGAGCTTCTCGGTGATGAGCCGCTGGCCGTTGGGCAGGGTCTCCAGCCTATACTCGTCAGTCGGCACTGCCTTCCTTTTGGGAAATGTTTTCGAGCAGACGGAGGCTGATCTTCTCCTTACCGTTCTGCATCTGGACATCCAGCACTTCCACGCGCACCAGGTCGCCGCGGTTGACCACCTCTTCTACCGTGCCGACCCGGTGATCGGCCAGGCGAGAGATGTGTACCAGGCCATCTGTGCCGGGCTTCAGCGTGACGAAGGCCCCGAACGATGTGGTCGATGCCACCCGGCCTTCCACGATGTCGCCCACTTCCATGTTCTTGGTGAGGACGTGGATGCGCTCGATGCAGGCATCGCCCAGTTTGCCGTCGGTGGCGAAGACCTTGACGAGGCCGTCTTCGGCCACGTCGATGGTGCACTCGAACTCCGCTTCCATGCCGCGGATGGTCTCGCCGCCCTTGCCTATCACGGCGCCGATCTTTTCAGGGTCGATGCGGATCGTGGCGATCCTTGGCGCGAAGTCGGATAGTTCCGTGCGCGGCGCGCCGATGGCTTTTCCCATCGCATCCAGGATGAACAACCGCGCCTTACGGGCCCTCTCGAGCGCGTCCTTCATGATCGCGAAGGTGACACCCTTGATCTTGATGTCCATCTGTAGGGCGGTGATGCCCTTGTCCGTGCCGGCCACCTTGAAGTCCATGTCGCCCAGGTGGTCTTCCACCCCGGCGATGTCCGTCAGCACTACGTAGTCGTCCATCTCTTTGATGAGGCCCATAGCGATGCCGGCGACCGGTCGCTCGATGGGCACACCGGCGTCCATCAAGGCCAGAGTCGAGCCGCAAACACTGGCCATGGAGCTCGAACCGTTGGACTCCAGCGTCTCCGAGACCAACCTGATGGTGTACGGGAATTTCTCCTCGTCGGGGATGACGGGGATGAGGGCCCGCTCGGCGAGGGCGCCGTGGCCGATCTCTCTGCGGCCCGGGCCGCGCATGAAGCCGGTCTCGCCCACACTGAAAGGCGGGAACTTGTAGTGGTGCATGAAACGCTTCGACTCTTCCACGTCGAGCCCGTCGACACGTTGCTCGTCGCGAGCTGCGCCCAAGGTGAGGAGCGTGAGCACCTGGGTCTGACCCCGGGTGAACAGCCCGGACCCGTGCGTACGCGGGGCAAGCCCGACCTCGCAGTTGAGCGCGCGGATCTCGTCCACGCCTCTGCCATCCGGCCGTTTCTTGTCCACCGCTATCAGCCGGCGTACGGTCTCTTTCTCCACCGCGTCGAAAGCCTTTGATAGCTGGGAAATCTCAAGGACGGCGTCGGTAGATTCGGGGGAAGGCGGCCACGCCGCCAGAGCCTGCTGCTTGACCGCCGCCACCGCGTTCGCGCGGTCGTGCTTGTCGAGCACGCTCGATGCCTGCACGATCTCGCCGGCGAAGCGCGCCTTGATCTTGTCCATGAGGAGCTGATCCGGCAGCTTCTCGGCAAACTCCATCTTCGGAACCCCGACCTCGCTCGCCCATCGGCGGATGACTTCCACCTGCTTCTTGATGGCCTCATGAGCCACTTCCAACCCGGCGATGATGTCGGCCTCGTCTACCTCGTCGCAGCCAGCCTCGACCATACCGATAGCATCCGCGGTACCAGCGACCACCAGGTTCACCGGGCTCTGATCGATCTCTTCATACGTGGGATTGACCACCCAGGCTCCGTCGATCTTGGCTACGCGGACCGCCCCGACAGGGCCGTGGAACGGGGCCTCGGACAGACTCAGTGCCGCCGAGGCGCCGACGAGCGCCAGTACGTCGTAGGGGTTGGTCCGGTCCACCGACAGCACGGTGGCCACGATATGCGTCTCCCGGTTGAAACCCTTGGGCCACAGCGGCCGGATGGGGCGGTCTATGAGCCTCGCGTTAAGGATGGCCTGATCGCTGGGCCGGCCTTCCTTCTTGATAAAGCCGCCTGGGATCTTACCCGCGGCATACATCCCCGCTTCCACGTCTACCGTGAGGGGGAAGAAATCGACATTTCGTTCTGTGGCGGCCACCACCGCGGTGACCAGGACCATCGTGTCCCCGGAACGGACGACTACCGCTCCGCTCGCCTGCTTGGCTAACTTGCCCGTCTCAAAAGTGATCTTCTTGTCGCCTACCGTTACCTCGACCGCGCTGATGCCACTGGCCACTGTCCGCTCCCGTCTGAGGTCCTTCCTCGGGGCCTCTCTCTCCGTCAATGCTTTTTCTCTCCGCGTCTTCGACTAGCTTCTTTTTGCCGATACTTCTCTCTCCAAAACCTAAGCGATTCACCCCTCGCCACGACGATGCCGCAGCTTCGAAGGCTGGGTCGCCCCAGACTACCTGCGCAGGCCGAGATCCTTCACCACAGTGCGGTACCTCTCGACGTCCTGTTTCATCAGGTAATTGAGGAGACGGCGCCGGTGACCCACCATCTTGAGCAGGCCGCGCCGGGAGTGGTGATCTTTCGAGTGCGTCTTGAGGTGCTCGGTGAGCACGTTGATCCGCTCGGTGAGGATCCCTATCTGAACCTCCGGCGAACCAGTGTCTACATCGTGCTTCTTGAACTGGTCGATGATCTCGTGTTTACGTTCCTTGCTCAGCATGCATAGCCTCCTCGGGCTCCTTGCCCCCAGCATGGATGTTGCAATCCAAGCCGAGTGGCAGGTTTCAACGCTGGCGCCACCCCACGGCAGCGCCTACCGCTCTCGCGGTCAAGGTAGGTTACCACAGGGTCGCGGGGACGGCCGGTCGGGCCGGTGCAGGCGGGGCCGGCCCAGGTGGGTCAGCCCTATGCATTCACCCGTCAGTAAGAGATGTTTACTCGCATCCCCAGGAAGAGCTGAGGATAGAGTTCGTCCATGTCCCAGACCGTGACCCGGATGCAGCCGTGGCTCGCTGCGTACCCGGGCACCGAGCCCGAGCCGTGGATGTAATGGTGGGGATACACGTTGCATGGTCTGTACATGCGGCCCAAGGAACCGGTGACCCACCCGCCCCCTGACTTGGAGTTGATCGTATACGAGCCCGCCTTTGTACCCCATCCGGGCTTGCCCGTGGAGCACGGTATCGTCTTGATGACCACTCCGTTCTGGATGTAGAAGAGCACCTGCCGGCTCAAGTCTATCTCGATCCTGGTGCCCGGGTAGGAGTAGCGAGGCGAGGGGACGCCGGCCGTCATGAGGCTGGCCCAGGTGGCCGAATCGACGACCCCGGTGCGTTTGAGCCCTTCCACCTTCTGAAAGGCGAGGACCGCCTCGTACGTGCGGACGTCGAAGTTCCCGTCCACGCTGCCCGGGCGATATGTCAGGTCGGCCAGCTTCTGCTCCACCCAGAGCACCTGTGCGCCCTGCGAACCGCGCGTGAGCGTCTCCTGACTCGCGCCCGGCGGCAAGTCACCCAAGGGGAACCAGCGCAAGACTTTCGCAGAAGTCGCTTCGCTCAGCCCGACCAGGTCTACCCGAGCGATCTCCGAGGCGTGCGCTTTTACGATACTCGCCGCAGAATCAGGAAGCCCAGAAGACTGAGCGAGCAGGAGAATACCGCCATCGAGTGCCAAATATGGACCGACCGCAAGAGCATCGGGGTAGTTCTCGCCGGTCACGACCGCCACGTGAGAATAGCCCAGACCTTGAGCCTCCGAAAAAGCCGCTATCGACGCGCATGTGGCGTAGCGATCGCTCCCCACCAGCCGCGTCAGGCCGGGCAGCCCGGGATCCACGTAGGTGCCGACCTCGAGCCCACTGCTCACGCCCAAATCGACGACGGCCTGGGCGCAGACCGCCGGAAAAGGTCCGTCTGTGGGCGTCAAGAGGATGGGCCAACTCTTCCTCGCCGCAAGTGGCGCCACCGCCAGACCGTCCGGGAAGCTATCCCCTGGAGCGACCACGACTCCGGTGAGATCGCCCACTTTCGCCTTGAGCGCCTTGGCGACATTCGCGGAGAGCTCGTAGGCGTCGGCGCCGCTCACCACCAGGATCTTCGTGGGATCCAGGTTCGGCAGAGCGGCTTCGACCTGGTCGGCGATATCGGCGGCCATGCCCACCAGGATGACCTGTGCCGGAGCGAGCCTTGCTAGCTCCGCTGCGACCGATCCCGGCAGGCTCGCGGCCGGTGACAACAAGAGCGGACCGCCGTAGGCTGCGGCGAGCGGCGCCGCGACCAGGGCTCCCGTGTAGTCTTCTCCGGGAGCCAGGACCACTGCCGCGACCCCGGGCGAAAAACCGGCTTTGGATATCGCGACTGCCGTTTGGTAACGGTCCGCGCCCCGCAAGGAAGTGTAGCTCGGGGCCGCCCAGACGAGAGACGAGCAGGCGATGAACGCTACGAGGAAGACCGCTAGTCCGACAAGCGCCAGGATCGCGCTCATTCCACGGCGAGAGCGCCACCCGGCTCGCGGGCGACGGCGCATGCGGACCTCGGCATGACCGACTGGGCTTGCTGTCACCTGAACCTCCGTTCGAACCCCCTGCATTCGCACTCGCGTGTCAAACAAGCATTCTAAACGTGGTTGGCGAGAAACTGAAGTCACGGCTTCGCAGGAACTCGCACGGTGACTCGCGGAAGTCGCGGGGCGATTCGCGGAAGTCGCGCGGTGCTTCGCGCGAGGACTCACGAGTACATGCGGCCACCGCCCTTAAACCCGAGCCGTGAAGACGGCAGCTCCCGCCACTTCTCTATCCGGCCACGGCTCGCTAGCCCCGGTTCGCCAGGTGGCGTTCGGCCGCCCGGCGCAGGCCGGTGACCACCGGCAGTTCCTGCCCAGAAAGGAAGCGGACCATCCCGCCGCCGGACGTGCAGACATAGCCCATGCGCTCGAGCACCCCGAACTTGGCCCCGGCGGCGACGCTGTCTCCCCCGCCGATCACCGAGTACCCGGGAGCATCGGCGATGGCGTTCCACAACCGCTTCGTGCCTTCGGCGCCCGCCGCTTGCTCATACACGCCCGCCGGTCCGTTCACAAAGATCGTGGCCGCTTGGGCGATCACCCGTTCGTAGAGCTCGATGGTCCGCCGGCCGACGTCGATGAGCAGATGGTCCGAGGGCAGGTCGCTCAAGCCGATCTCGACGCGGCCGCCCTCATCTATGGCGAAGTCGACCGGGCTGATGATCTTCTCGCCGAAGGCGGCGTCCAGCTCCTTGGCCTTCTGGATGTAGGGCGTAAGCCCCTTCTCCTCGATGAGCCGCTCGCTGGGTGCCCCGAGGGCGGTGCCGCGGGCCAGGACCATCACCTCACCGTTCAGCCCGCAGGTGAGCACCTGGTCGGCCGCGCCTTCGCCCAGCACCTGCTGCATCATGCTGAAGGCATCGGCGATGCGGGCGCCCCCGAGGACGTACACACACGGGTGGCTGGGAGTCTCCTTCACCCGGGCAAGCGCGCCGAACTCTTCGATGAAGAGGCGGCCCGCCGCCGTGGGCAGCACCTCGGCGAACCCCACCAGGACGGGCGAGTACCGGTGCGCCGCGGCGAAGGCCTCATTGACGAACAGGTCGGCGAGTGGCGCCAGGTTGCGCACCAGGCGGGTCCTGCGCGAGCTGCTGCGGGGTCAGCTTCACGAAGTTCACGAAGGTGGAGACTTCCTCGGTGTAGTAGCGCACGTTGTTGAGCAGCAGCACTTCGCCCGGAGCCAGGGCTTTCACCGCGGCGATGGCGGCCGGACCGGCGATGTCGTCGATGAAACCGACCGGTCGGCCGAGCAACTCGGCGAGACGAGCCGCGTGCTCGTCCAGCGAGATGAGGTTGTGATAGTCCTCGGTGTCACCCTGATGGGCAAGTAGGACCACCTTGGCCCCCGCGTCCGCCAACTCCAGGATCGTGGGCAGACTCTTGCGGATGCGGTTGTCGTTGACGAGCTTGCCGGTCTCCCGGTCGATCGGCGAGTTGATGTCCACCCGCAGGATCACCGTCTGGCCGGCGACCGCGAAGTCGTCGAGGGTGAGGATGCCCGCTTCCATGATGACGCTCCCGCTCTCCTGGAAGGCGGCTAGGGCCGCGTGTGCATGCCGAGGTACTTGTTGGTGAGGCCCACGGCCTCCAGGCGGTCGGTCTGCATGGGCAGACAGGCGCGCACGCCGTCGATGGTCTCCGGGATGGTGACCGCCTCCTGAGGGATATAGATGGCGAACATGAGGTCTTTGCCGGAGAGGCCGATGCACTCCTCCCAGACGCCTATCTCGTACATGTCGGCCCTTTTGGCGCCCAGATGCCGCGCGTACTGGAAGAACGCCGCGTTCGAGTTGAAGCCGTCGGCGATCTTGACTACCCGGATGCGCGGATGCTCTTTGAAGATGGCGATGGCCTCGTCCACGCTGATCGACTGCTTGGGCGTGGCCACCATGTTGATGATGTGGCCGTGGGTGACCGGCGTGTGGACGAGCAAGCCGGTGGCCTGCACGTGGGGCATGATCTTCATGAGGTCCACACACTGGTGGTTGGGGACCTTCTCCACCTGCAGCACGTCCACGAGGCCGCGGTGGGTGTCGCCCGGGTCGGCCACCCGGCGGATGATGGTGATGGCGACCTTCTCCATGCCCACGGTGCGATCGAGAGCGTCCACCGCCCGCACGAGGCCGGTGGTGTTGCACGAGGTGAGCTTCAGGAAGTCTTTGCCTATGCCCTTCTCGTAATTGGCGTAGCCGTGGAAGAAGACGTCGGCGATGTCGTCCTTCTCCCCACCCTGGAAGATGGCCTTCACGTCGTGCTTACGGTAGAGGTCTTTCATCTTGGCGCCGATCCCACCGGGGGTGGCGTCCAGGGCGACGTCGATCTTGCCCAGGAGATCATCCAGCGTTCCCGCGAGCGGGATTCCGGCTTCGGCGAACTTGCCCGCCTTCTCAGGCTCCACCGAGTAGACCGGGTAGGAGACCCCGCTCTCGTAGAGCGCACGCAACGGCAATGTGGGAGCGACGTCAGCCACGCCCACCAGTTCCATGTCACCCTGCAGCGCCACACCATCGGCGAGCCTGCTGCCGATAGTGCCGTATCCGATGACGCCTACTCGTACTTTGCTCACTGGTTCATCCCTTTCATTCGCTACATCGACTAACCGCGCCCCCGCTGATCCGGCCGAGCCGCCCACCGTCCTTCTCGTCCGTCACCTGCGCGCACATCTCCCGCCATAGCAGGTTGTGCGCCTTCTCGCGCGGCACGCCATCGCGGGGCCTCAAGCCGGCGGATTTAGAGAATACCCCACCCCACCTCGGAAAACACACGCCGGCGCTCCCAGGGAACGGCGGCCTCCCGTGATCCAGAGCCACACTCGCCGCGGAGCCATTCGCCACCCGGGCCCGCTTCGATGCGTCACTCGTCAGTGGTCATGCCTCAGCCCCTACGCCTCACCCGCCGGCTTGACAAGTGCAGTTCCCGCGGGCATCCTCTGCCAGGCCGATGGGTCCCGCGTCGCGTCCGACCCACGGGCAAGCGCCCATACTCGAGTCATGGGGGGATTCGGCCATGTTGCTTCCAAGATTCAGCTTCGGCGTGGGTGACCGGTTCGGCCGTGAGGGCATCGCTCAACTCACGGCGTTCCTGGAGATGGAAGAATCCGGCGTCGATGTCGTCCCAGTTTGGAACAAATCCAATCGGGAGCACACCATCGTACACACCCGGCCGGAGAGCCTCCGCGCAGAGGCCGACGGCGCGGTGCACGCACTGGTCTGGGACGGCCCCTACTTCGTAGACGCGGACCACATCAGCCTTCAGACTGTGGACGCTTTCATCGCCGACTGCGATTTCTTCACGCTCGACGTTGCTGACTTTGTCGGCAAGCCGACCTCCGACACTCAGATCCAGGATTTCGTCCGCCGCCACACGGCTCAGGCCGGGAACCTCACGATCCCAGGGATCGACCACTCGCTGGCCATCTCCCGCGAGAACATAGTAGGGATCGCCCGGAAGTACCTCCGGGCCGTCCAGCAGGCTGGAGCCATCTACCGCCATATCGAGGCCGCGAAGGGGCCCGGACTGTTCGTCACGGAGGTCTCCATGGACGAGACAGACAGCCCACAGACACCTACGGAACTCCTGTTCATCCTGGCTGCCATCGCAGACGAGGGCATACCCGCACAGACGATCGCCCCGAAATTCACCGGCCGCTTCAACAAAGGCGTCGATTATGTGGGCGACGTCGCGCAGTTCGAGCGGGAGTTCAACGAGGACCTCGCGGTGATCGCCTTCGCCGTCCGAGAATTCGGCCTATCCGATGGTCTCAAGTTGAGCGTCCACTCCGGCAGCGACAAGTTTTCCATCTTCGGCGCTATCGCGCGGGCTTTGAAGAGCCATGGGGCTGGCGTTCACGTTAAGACATCCGGTACCACCTGGCTAGAAGAGGCCGCGGGACTCGCTTTGGCCGGCGGCGACGGCCTTGCCCTCGCGAAAGAGATCTACGCAAGGGCCTACGGACGTTTCGACGAGCTGTGCCAACCCTACGCGGCAGTCATCGACATCGACCAGGCGCTACTCCCTTCTCCGCAGACCGTCCAAGCGTGGTCGGGCGGCCAGTTCGCATCCGCCCTCCGGCACGACCCGACCTGCCCTGCCTATAACATGCACTTCCGCCAACTCATCCACGTAGGCTACAAAGTGGCCGCGGAAATGGGCGCAGACTACTACAATGCTCTGGATGCGCACGCTCAGACCATCGCTCCTCTCGTGACGGAGAACATCCTGGAGAAGCACCTGAAGCCGCTCTTTCGATAGTCATGATGAGATAGCGGGTCCATCCGCATATATCGTGGATCGACCACGGGACCACTTGCGAGTGCAGTGCCGCGCATTCAGGTGCCCGTGTCGCTCAAGGTGTTCAATCAGCTCATCCTCGACGGCGAGTTCCGCATCGCCTACGACCGGGACGGTGCGGTGCTCCTTGTGCGGCAGGCTCCCGCCCCCGCCGGAGCATGGGTCGTCTCGCGCAACGGCGGCTAGAACAGGTCCTTCCGGCTTTCGAAGTAGCCTCGAGCGATTTCCTCGTCCACATGGATCCGTTCGACCAGAGTCCCGCCGTCTGCGAACGTCTGCTGATTGCGGATCTTCTCCAGGAAATCGACTGCGATCGTCGATCCGTAGAGCGTCCCCGCATAGCCAAGCAGCAAGGTTTCTATCCGCACCCTGCGGTCCACCTCGAAGGTGGGGTTGGTACCCACGCTCGTGACGGAAGGCCATCTTGTTCCGTCGGGGAGCAAGGTGCGCGTGACATACACGCCGAGCCGAGGTATTGCCAGCCCGGCTTCCACCGCAAGGTTCGCGGTGGGCGTCCCCAGCCCTCGCCCCCTATGCGCTCCGCCCACCACGATCCCTTCCAGCCTGTGGGGACGACCAAGCAGTTGGGCGGCCTCAGCCATGTGCCCGTTGCTGATCAGCATCCGAATCCGCGTGCTCGAGATGACCTCCCCAGCATCCTGCGCCAGCGCCACGGCATGTACGCTGAAACCATGATCATCGCCGTAAGCGCGGAGATCGGCGACGGTCCCGCAGCCCCCATGTCCAAAGTGGAAGTTCTCTCCCACGAGCACTACGCGAGCGCCCAGCCTGGCCGACAGGACAAGCTGGCAGAAGGATCTCGGTGAGAGTTGCGCGAACGCGCTGTCGAAACGCACGGCCACCAGTTCGTCCAGCCCCAGGTCTTCGAGAAGCTGGGCTTTGCGCCCGAGGGTCGTCAGCAGCCGTGGCGCAGCGTGCGGCCGCAACACCGCCTCTGGATGAGGCTGGAATGTCACCGCGGTTGCCACTCCCCCGGTCTCACGTGCTCTGGCGACCGTCTCGAGCACGATACGCTGGTGACCTCGGTGCACGCCATCGAAGACACCCACTGCGACCGCCCGCTGGGAGCCAGACAGCTCGGGGATGGTGTCCAGCCTGTCATAGAAGTACATCGTCATGCCGAACCCTCCCGGACCGGCGCTGGGAAGACCACCGCCGCGCGCGCGACGCCGTCCGGCGTTTCCCATACGCCCAGAAGTCCGTCCTCACTGTAAACCCGGCAACGTCCCGCGGGCATGTCCCTCAACTCGCCGCCGTTGGCGGCCAGCTTGGCGTCGCGGCCGACGACGTCGTGGCGAGGGAGGAAACCCAGGGCCTCGGTCAACGCCATCACCGAGCGGTCCATCGCCTGGTAGCGCTCGGGGTTCAACTCGTCGGGCGCAAGCGCCTCCTCAACGGAAAAGAGCCCGACCCGCGTCCGCCGGAGAGTAGCGGCGTAGGCGCCCGCCCCGGTCACCTCGCCAAGGCCCTCGGCCAGCGTGCGCACGTAGGTACCGCGTCCGGTGCGCGCCAGGATCTCCGCCACCTGAGCATCCTCATTGAAAGAGAGCAACGAGAGTTCGTGCACCACGACTTCTCTTTCTGGCGTTTCGACGGTTTCGCCGCGGTGCGCACGGCGATACAACGGTTCACCATCCACTTTCACGGCCGAGGTGAGGGGGACTCGCTGCACGATGCGCCCGCGAAAAACGTTGAGAGCCGCCATTAGAGCCCGTGCGTCGGTCCTCTCGCCGGTGGATGTCAACTCGCCTGTGGGATCTGCCGTACTCGAAGTGGCACCGAACTGTGCCGTGAAAACGTATTCCTTGGGCAGATCCATCAGCAAAGACGAGAGCCGGGTAGCTTGGCCCACCAGGATGAGCAGCAGGCCGCTGGCGAAAGGATCCAGTGTCCCCGCATGGCCGACTTTGACCTTGAGGCCGCGCCGGGCCGTCCGGACGACATCGAAGCTTGTGGGACCGACGGGTTTGTCGACCAGGACGACGCGAGACAGGTTCACTCCGCCAACCGTGACCGTGCGGTGACCTCCGCTCATAGGAGTGGCTTGATTTCCTTTTCCAGCCATTCTATGGTCTCCGGCACGCCCACGGCGCTGGTGAAGCCAGACGCGCGGACGTGGCCGCCACCCCCTTTCAGGGCTGCGAGCGCCGCGACGTTGACCTTCCCGTCGGTGGAGCGAAGACTCACCTTGCACTCTACCCCGCCGTCTTTTTGCCGTTCCCGCACGAGGGCCGCGACCTTGGCTCCCTTGATCTGACGAAGAATGTCGACTAGGCCCTCGGAGTACCCCTCGTCCGCGCCCACGGCAGCGAAGTCGCCGGCATTGAGCCAGGCCGTCACCAAGGCGCCTCCCAGGCGCAGCTCCAGGCGGCTGAGAGCCCGCTGTTGTAAAAGGAGCTTGGCCATGGGCATGTTCTCGTACACCCGCCGGTAGACCGCATTGACGTCCACCCCTTCCTCTTGGAGTCGAGCGGCCATGCGGTGGGCGGCGGGAGTGGTGTTCGAATACTGGAAGCGGCCGGTGTCTGTCACGAGGCCGACGTACAAAGCGGTGGCTATCTCGCTATCGATCGGAAGCCCGCCTGCCAGGAACACGTCGTACAGGATGGCCGTTGTCGAAGCGGCGGTCGCGTCCACCAGATTGAGCGTGCCGTATCCAGGATTGTCCTGGTGATGATCGAGATTGACGGTGACGACGTCCTTGCCGAGGCCTAGAGAGCTCGAGCGAACAAGGGAAGCGCAGTCCATCATGTAAGCCGTGGCGCCCGGCCCCAATACTGGAGGAGTCCCCCTGAGCACGGCGTCCAGTTTCGGCAAAAACCCGTATTCAGGCGGGAAGTCGCCGGTTCCCGGTATGTAGGCCCGGCACGGCACTCCCATGCGTTCGCACACCAGAGCGAGCGCCGTCACGCATCCCAGAGCATCGCCGTCCGGTGCCTCGTGGGCCACCGCCAAGACTTCGCGCTCCCCCCGAAGACGAGCCGCCAGTGCAGCCGGAGAGATCACGGTCATCACTCGTCATCCTCCCGCTCGGGCTCGTCCGATCCCGAGTCCACATCTTCGGTGGCCACCTCCACCTCTTCCGCGTCCATCTCCTCGGGCGCCGACTCGGGTTCCAAGTCCTCGGCACCACTGGCCTTGAGCATCGCCTGGATCTTCATGCCATAGTCGATGCTGGCGTCGTAGACAAACTCCAGCTTTGGCGTGCGCTTGAGATGCAGTTCGTCGTTGATGCGCCGCTGCAAGAAGGCCTCTGAGGACCGGAGTCCCACCATGGTGGCGTCTTTCTCGACTTTCTTGCCATAGACGGAGACAAAGACTTTAGCGTAAGCAAAATCAGGGGAGGCTTCGACCCCCGTGAGGGTCACAAAACCTATGCGGGGATCCTTGATGTCCTGCGCCAGCGCCGTGCTGATGATCTCCTTGAGCGCTTCGTTCACCCGGCGCATGCGATATGTGGCTACGTTACGCATCGACTTCCACTACCTCCGTCATACAAGAAGCCAGTTCCCATTCTTGACTGTCCAGATAGACTCTCAACCGGTCAAGGGCGCGCTCCAACACTTGCATGTCGGAGGCGGCCACAGCCATGACTATCCGCGACCGCTGCCAGAGATCCTGATGGCCCACCTCGGCGAACGTAGCGCCATGGCGGCGCGTAACCGTGTCACGGATGCGCCGCAGGTACATGCGTTTGCCCTTGAGGGAGCCTGTCTCCGGGAAGAACAGGTCGGCCGTGAGGATGCCGACGAAACCCTTCATGCTTCTATTGGGTGCGGGCAACTTCCTTTATCTCGTATGCCTCGATGATGTCGCCTTCGCGGATGTCGTCGAAACCGTCGATGTGGAGGCCGCATTCGTAGCCGGATGCCACCTCGCGGACGTCCTCCTGAAAGCGCTTGAGCGAACCGATGGAACCCTCGTGGACGATGCTGCCGTCGCGCACGATGCGGATCTTGGCCGAGCGGATGATCTTGCCGGTGAGCACATAGCACCCGGCGATCAGACCGATGCGGGAGGCACGGAACACTTGTCTGATCTCCGCGGTGCCCAACTCCTCTTCCACGTGCTCCGGCTCGAGCATGCCGACCAGGGCCGCTTCCACGTCTTCGATCGCCTTGTAGATGACCCGGTAGGTGCGCACGTCCACGTGCTCCTGCTCGGCCAACGCCTTGGCGGCCACGGATGGCCGAACGTTGAAGCCGATGACGACGGCCTTCGACGCCGACGCCAGCATGATGTCGGATTCGTTGATGCCGCCGACGCCGGCGAACACGACTTCCACCTTGACTTCGGGGTGCGTGATGTTGCGAAGCGCCTCGTCCAGTGCCTCCACAGAGCCCCCGACATCGCCCTTGATGACAAGGGGCAGCTCTTTGACCTTGCCTTCTTTCAGACGCCGGTAGAACTCGTCGAGGCTGCTTGCGCCGCCTCGGCTCTTGGCGACCTGTTCCTGGCGCAGGCGGGCAGTGCGCTGCTCGGCTTTCTGGCGGGCTTCCCGCTCGTCCTTGGCGACGGTGAGGAAGTCACCGGCCGAGGGAAGCGTGTTGAAGCCCAGGATCTGGACAGGAACCGAAGGGCCGGCTTTGGTAAGCGCCTTGCCGATGAAGTCGAACATAGCCTTGACCTTGCCGTAGGACTCGCCGGAGACCACGGCGTCTCCCACGTGAAGCGTGCCGCGCTGCACGAGGATGGTGGCCACAGGACCACGGCCTACGTCCAACTGAGCTTCGATGACGACCCCGGAAGCCTGGGCCTTCGCGTTGGCCTTCAGTTCCATGACCTCGGCGACAAGCAGGATCATGTCCATGAGGTCCTCGAGGTTTGTCCGTTGCTTCGCGGACACCTGGACCATCACTGTCTCGCCGCCCCATTCCTCGGGCACGAGACCTTGGTCGGAAAGCTGATGCTTGACCAGGTCAGGGTTGGCATCGGGGAGGTCCATCTTGTTGATGGCCACCACCATGGGCACTTCGGCGGCCTTCGCGTGGCTGATCGCCTCCAAGGTCTGCGGCATGACGCCGTCATTGGCCGCGACCACGATGACCGCAATGTCCGTGGATTTCGCGCCCCGGGCGCGCATGGCCGTGAAGGCCTCGTGCCCCGGAGTATCAAGGAAGGTGACCTTCTTCTCCTTATGAGTGACCTGATAGGCCCCGATGTGCTGAGTGATGCCGCCCGCCTCGGATTTCACAACCTCGGTCTCGCGGATGGCGTCCAGCAGCGAGGTCTTGCCGTGGTCGACATGGCCCATGATCGTCACTACCGGCGCGCGGTCCACGAGGTCGGCCGGATCGTCCACGAAGGCCGCCCCGATCTCTTTTTCCTCTTCGGCATGCTCGATCTCGACCTGGCGCTCGAATTCCTCCGCCAGGATGCATGATCGCGTCGTCCGATAGGGACTGCGTGATCGTGACCATCTCCCCCAGCTTCATGAGGGTCTTGATCAGTTCGCCCGCTCCGATCTCTAGAACCTCGCCAAGCTCCTTGACGCTGGCGCCGCTCTTGACCTTGGCGGGCGTCTCGGTACCCGGGATCACTTTTCTTTTCGCCAGGGGTTTCTCAGATTCGCCGATGCCTGGGCGCCGGTCGCGAAAACCGCCACGACCACCTTTTCTCCCCGCTTGCGAATCGATGATGACCCGACGCTTGGCCGGCTTGTCGTCGCCGCGCCGCACTCGGGAAACGCCCGGCACGCGTGACGGCAGAGCGGCCGCCACGACCGGCTCGACTCCATCTTCCCAAGTCTCGGGGACGACCTCAGGCTCGACTACCCGGGGCGGGCGGACGCGTCTCTCCACAGTGTCCCGTGCGAAACCAGTCCGCCCCGCGGGGCGGCCGGACGGTGCGGGTGGCCTGGGTGGCTGAGGCCTGAAAGCCGGGGCTTCGGGCTCCACGACCCTGGGTGGGCGCGGAGGCGCCGGTGTCGCAGCTGCCTTGCGGGCCGCTTCAGCCTTGGCGACTCTCTCTGCCTTTTCAACCCTTATGCGCTCGGCGAGCTCTTCTTTCGTGACGACATTCCCGGAAGGCTTTACCCCTTTACGGAGCGGTACACCTGGTCCAACAACGGTGGGCATGTCCTCCAGCCGGGGTCCGCGACCCCTTGGCCGCATCGGTCTGCGCGGTGGCTGGGAACGAGGCGCCTCAGGCCTTGCCTCGACCGCGGGGGCCCTTTCGCCCGAGAAAGGTTGTTCGGCGCTCGTGTCCGGCTTTGAGCTAGGCGCGCTCGTGGCCGCCTCGCTTACCGGGGCTACGACTTCTACAGGGACTGCCTCAAGCACCGACTCCGGCTGATTCGCCGGCGCCTGCTTTGGAGCCGCCTTTGCCGCTGTCCCGCCCTTCGGAGCTGTCGAAGACGCAGGTTTGGGCGCGGGCGTAGCCTCGGGCACCTCTTGCTTCCCACCCAGAGGGCGGGGTGCCGCCGATTTGCGCGCCGGCTTGGAAACCACAGCTTCCGCCGCCGCTTTCTTCTCGTCCACGGCCTCCACGGGCTCCGCGACCACTTTCGCCGGGGCTTTGCCCGCCGCCTTCTTCGTTCCAGCTTTCTCGGCAGCTTTCGACCCACTGGCAAGTGCCCGCAGTGCGTCGGCTTCTTCCACGCTGGATAGGCTGCTCTTGACGTCCAGTCCGGCCGCTTTCAGAAGATCGACAAGCTCCTGGTTCGTCAGGCCCTTATCCTTAGCAATGTCGTAAACCCGTCTCTTTGCCACTACACACCTGCCGTGTTGTTCGCTTCGCCGTAGCCCGCCCTCGTCATGATCGCCGCCGCCACTTTATTTCTATCCACTGTGACAGTGGCCCGGAACGCCCTCTGAAACGCCTTCCTGTGGAGCGCCTGATCCAAGCACGCTTGCCTGAGACAAAGATACGCACCGCGACCGCTCCGATGCCGCCCCGCCTGCGTCACCACGTGAGGAGGCGAGGACTGGCCGTCCAGAGTCAGCCGCAGGAAACCGTCCTGCGCCCCGCGCCGACCGCAGCCGATGCACTTGCGCGTAGGTTGCGGACCAGTCGCCGGATGAGACATCCGCCGCTCGTCATGAGAGCTTGTTGCAGCCATGACCATAGGACCGGGTCAGCCTCACTTGTTAGCTTCCTTGCGTTCTCCCACGAGCGCCTGGTGGGAAGGGATCCCACAAAACAGATTCCCTGCGAGTGCCGCGTTGGGACACCGTTTTCCGCCCACCGTGAGCGCATGGCAGCGCCCGTCGACCACTTCGGGCTCGGCCTCGGCGGCTGAATAAATGCTGTCTTCCACGCTCATCTCGGTCTCGGATTTGATGTCGATCTTCCAGCCCGTCAGCCGATTGGCCAGCCGGGCGTTCTGTCCATCTTTGCCGATAGCCAGTGATAGCTGATCGTCTGGGACGACAACGGTCGCTTCCCTCTCCTGGTCGTCCAGGATCACCTCACGCACCCTTGCCGGCGACAACGACTTGGCTACAAAGCGAGCGGGCTCCTGATCGAAGGGGATGATGTCGATCTTCTCGCCTCTGAGCTCAGACACCACCATCCGCACTCGCGAGCCTCTGGGACCGACGCATGCTCCCACCGGATCGACACCGTCGCTGTGCGAGACCACCGCGATCTTCGAGCGATAGCCGGGCTCACGGGCCACTCCCACTATCTCCACCAGACCGTCGGAGATCTCGGGAACTTCCAATTCGAAGAGGCGTTTGACCAGTTCCTCGCTGCGACGCGAAAGAATGATGGGCGGCTCTTTGGGATTCTGGGAAACTTCCTTGATGACCGCCTTCAGCCGCATGCCGTGCTCGTACCGCTCGGTGGGCACCTGCTCGCTCTTGGGCAAGCGCGCTTCCACCCGGCCCAGGTCGACCAGGGTGTAGCGACTATCCGATTGCTGGACTATGCCGGTGACTATCTCGCCGATCCGATTCGAGTACTCGCGGAAGACTATGCCTTGCTCCGCCTCCCGGATACGCTGATAGATGACCTGCTTGGCAGTTTGAGCCGCGATACGCCCGAAATCCTCCGGGGTGATCTCCTGCCGCTCCGCGTTGGTGCTGTCGAACTCAGCTTCCTCGTCCTCCAGATCTGGTTCTTCCCCCTCAGGGAAGATCAGCTCGAAGACGTGAATCTCGCCGGTTTCCCGGTCGATCTTGACTTCGGAATAGGGAACGGCGTTACCTGTCTTGTTGTACGCCGAGTGAAGCGCATCCTCCAGCGCCTCGATGAGCAGGTCGAAGGGAATGTTCTTCTCTTTCTCGATCTGGCGGAGAGCTTCTATCGTCTCCTTGTTCATTCCCTTCCCCCTATTTGAACTCGTATATCAAATGGGCGCTCGTGATATCCGCCAACGGGATTCTTCCCTCGCGCCCCGCTTCTGTCACAACGATCTCCTCTATCCCCACCTCCAGCAAAATGCCCTGCCATACTTTGCTGCCTTCCACTGGGATCCGAGTCTTTACGTAAACCTTCTTGCCGATCTGGGCCTCGAAGTGACTCCGCTTCCGCAGCGGCCGGTCGAGCCCCGGAGAGCTCACCTCCAGCACATATGTCGTGTCCACGGCATCCAGCTCATCGAGCGCCTGCCCTACGACTGTCGAAACTCGGGCGCATAGATCGTGCGTGACCCCGCCCGGGTGATCCATATAGAGGCGAAGTATCTTTCGCCTCGCGCTTCCGGCATTGTCCAGGGCCACCAACTCGACGCCCTCGACCTCCCGGTCGATGACCGCCTGGAACCAGGCCTCCGTGAGTTCCAAGACACTTCCTTCAAGTTTCAAGTAAAACAAAAGTGGGCCCAGCTGCACCCACTTCGTGAACAACTTTGGCTTTTGTTTACGCCCGGATTATAGCATGCAGCCGTCCCCAGCGGCAAGGAAAGTCACTATACTCAGCGAAACTATCAAGCGCCTACCTGGCAGCCTGCCACAGGGCCGTCGCTCGGGCGACAACATCGGCCACGGCGACTTCTTCCCGTCCGCCGCCGGTACGCGGCTCGACCTCCGCCATGCCGTTGGCTGCCTTCTTACCAACGGTGATCCGCACGGGACAACCGATCAGTTCCGCATCTGCGAACTTGACCCCCGCGCGCTCGTCACGATCGTCCCACAGCACGTCCAGCCCGGCCTGCGCCAGGGCGTCGTGCAGCGCGGCAGCAACGACGGTCTGAACCGGGTCCTTCATCTGCACCTGTACTAGCCAGACATCGAATGGAGCGATGTTCTTCGGCCACACGATGCCCTTTTCGTCGTTCGTCTGCTCGACCGCCGCGGCGGCGATGCGCGCGGGGCCGATGCCGTAAGAGCCCATGACGATGGGCCTTTCCTGCCCCTCCTCGTCGAGGATGGTCGCCCCCAGGGGCACTGAGTACTTCGTGCCCAGCTTGAAGATGTTTCCGACCTCGATCACTTGCTCCATCCTGAGCGGACCGCCGCACTGCGCGCAGGCGTCTCCCTCGGCCGCCTCCTTGAGGTCCGCGAACTCGGCCTGAAAATCGCGGCCTACCACCACACCAAGGAGGTGTGTGTGCTCTTTGTTGGCTCCGGCAGCGTACGCGCGTGGTCCGCCCGCCTCGGCGGGGCGAAGAGTCTCGTCGGCAACGACACGCACGGAGACACCCACGGGACCCACGAAACCGACTTCAGCCCCCGCGACCTCTTTCACTTCCTCGGGATGCGCCGGCCTCACCTCTTGTCCGAGATGGCGCGCCAGTTTGCCCTCATGAAGCGCGTGATCACCGCGCACAAGCGCCAGAACCGGCGTCTCCCCCGCCATATAGACCAACGATTTGATCAACGCCGACGGCGGGACTTCGAGAAAAGCGGAGACCTCCTCGATCGTGCGCTGCTCCGGAGTAGAGACCTCCCTAAGAACCGGCTCCACCACCCCCTCGCCGGGACCGGCCACCGAGCGGGCCAGCTCCACGTTGGCGGCGTATCCGCACGAGTCGCAGAGAGCCACCCGGTCCTCACCAGCGGGCGAGGCCGCCATATACTCGTGAGCCTGGGCGCCGCCCATGAAGCCGCTATCGCTCTCCACCCGATAGACATCGATGCCGCAACGTTCGAAGATCTTGTCGTACGCTCCAATGTGCTTGGCATAGTTGCGATCCAAGCCTTCGGAGTCCATGTCGAATGAGTACGAGTCCTTCATAAGGAACTCGCGCACCCGCAGGATCCCGCCTTTGGGCCGGGGCTCATCACGGAACTTCAGTTGGATCTGGTACCAGATCTGCGGGAGATCGCGGTACGAACGGAGTTCACGGGACGCAAGCCACGCGAAGACTTCCTCATGCGTCATGGCCAGCACCATGTCCCTGTCGCCCCGGTCTTTGAACCGGAACATCTCGTCGCCAATGGCGTCGTAACGGCCGCTCGCCTGCCAGACATCGGCCGGATGCATGGTGGGCATCGAGAGTTCTTGCCCCCCGATCGCGTTCATCTCCTCCCGGATGATCTTGTTTATGCGCTGGATGACCCGCCACCCAAGCGGCAGCATCATGTAGATCCCGGAAGCGAACTGACGGACGAAACCACCCCGGACCATCAGCTTGTGGCTGATAGCCTCGGCGTCGGAAGGGTCTTCTTTGACCGTGGGCATGAAAAGGGCAGTCGCCCGCATCGGATCCTCCTCGATCCCCGCTTAAGGAACTGGCGCCTAACCGCTCACGCGAGCGGCCGAGCACCGACGAGACAGTCTAACAGGCCGGTCGCCGCGATGCCGCGCAGCGTGCGTCGTCCCCACGAGCCGGCCCAGAGCTATGAATCCCCGCCATGACGCCGGGCTATCTCCTGGAACAGCGCCTCCACAAGCTGCCCTTGAGGCACTTTCCTCACCGGACGACCTCCGGCGAAGACCACACCCTCGCCCTCACCGCCCGCGATACCAAAATCTGCTTTTCGCGCCTCACCCGGCCCATTGACCACACAGCCCATCACGGCCACCTCCAGGTCCAGACCGGACTCCTCCAGGCGCCGTTCCACCTCTATGCGCCAGAGGCTCGAGGTCGACGCGCGTGCGGCCGCACGTCGGACACGATATGACCCGCGGCCCTCGGGGCATTAGCTCCAGCGTGCGCAGGATCTCCTTCGCCACCCGAACCTCTTCCACCGGGTCTCCCGTGAGCGACACTCGGACGGTGTCGCCGATACCCTCGTCGAGCAAGATCCCCAGGGCAACGGCACTGCGTATCGACCCAGCCCACTTCGTACCTGCCTCCGTCACCCCGATGTGAAGGGGGTACGGGACCCTTCGCGCCAGAAGCCGATTGGCAGCCATGGTGACGACCGGCGAGGAGGACTTCACGGAGACCTTCAGCTCGCAGAAGCCCATCTCCTCGACAAGGGCGCAGTAGCGTACAGCTGATTCCACCAGTGCGCCGGCAGGGTCGCGATCCTCGAGCTCACGGAGTTCGCGTTGCAGCGAGCCACTGTTTACGCCGATCCGTATGACGGCGCCGCGTTTTCGCGCTGCGTCCACCACCTCGCGAACCGCGTCCTGCCCTCCTATGTTCCCCGGGTTGATCCGAACGGCGGACGCTCCCGCCTCGAGTGCCCCCACCGCCAGTGTGTGGTCGAAGTGCACGTCGGCAATGAGGGGCACAGCAGCTTCGCGCACAAGAGTACGCAGCGCAGCCACACTCGCCGCATCGGGGATCGCTACCCTGATAAGTTTCGCGCCGGCGGTGGCCAGAGCGCGGATCTGTCCGAGAGTGGCTTCCACGTCGTCGGTGCGGGTGTTGGTCATGGACTGGATGACCACCGGCGAATCGCCCCCCACCGGCACGCTCCCGACCATGACCGCCCGAGTGCTGAACAACCGGACCCCCGCCTATCCGCCCGTTATGATCCGGCCAATGTCGTTGGAGGTGGCTACCAGGAACAAGATCACGAAGAGGCCGAGCCCGATCAATGAGACGCGCTCGAACGTCCGCAGCGACACTGGGCGGCCCCTTATCTTCTCAATAACGCTGAAAAGCACGTGGCCCCCGTCGAGGGGCAGGACGGGAAGCATGTTGAGGATGGCAAGGTTGATGCTGATGAGGGCCAGTAACCCCAGATAGTAACCCCCGCGGACCGCTTGTTCGGACAGCGTGATGATGCCGACCGGGCCTGCCAGCCCTTGCGATCCGGTGACAGACACCTTGCCGCTGAACATCCACCCGATTCCTTTGATGATCAAGGCGAAGAAGCTCCCCGTCGTCCTTCCTCCGTAGCTCACGGCTCCCGAGAATGTCGATGCCACGTGGGTCGTTGCCGGCTGCACGCCCAGGAATCCAGTGCCGTCCGCCTGCTTGTTGGGCGTGGCTGTCAACTGCTTCTGGGCGCCCGCGCGCTCCACCACGAGGGTGATCTGCTTACCAGGGCTCTTCAGGATTATGCTTCTGACCGAGTCCCAGTCCTTCACCGGCTGACCATCGATGGTGACCACCTTGTCTCCGGGCTGCAGGCCTGCCGTCGCAGCGGGCGTGTTCGGCTCCACCACTTGAACAGTTGTGGTGGGGACGTACTGACCCTGTGCGCCTAACGCCACAAGCAGAAAGAAGGCGACGACCACGTTCATCGTGACGCCGGCAACGATGAAGATCAGCTTGTGCCACAGAGGATGCGCGTAGTACCGGCGCTCTAACGGCGTCGAAGCGATCTCTTCCGCGGTCAGGGCGCGCGGGCCGGCCAGACGATCCTCCGGGTCTTGCGCCGACCGCCCGTTCTTGGTCCCCCTGCGCAAAGCTGCCGCCTCCGCCTCTTCTTCCCGGGCCTCGGCGACGCGGGCGTCGAACTCTTCCTTGTGCATGCCCGTGACCCGGACGTAGCCGCCCAATGGTAGGGCCGAGATCCCGTACACGGTCTCGCCGATCCTCTTGCTCACCAGGAACCGGCCGAAACCGAGGCTGAACTCCTCCACCCGCATGCCGGTGGCCTTGGCCACGACGAAATGCCCGAATTCGTGAGCCAGGATCAAGAATCCGAGCCCGATGATGGATATGATCACAGCCAAAAAGCTATACATCCCCGCTCATTCCTGCGCAGGCTTCCTCCGCCTTGCGCCTCGCCCATGAATCGACGTCCACCACCTCTTCGTACGTTCCAAAGGTGCCCACCGGACTCTCCGCGAGCACCTCTCTCACCACTTCTGTTATACCCAGGAATGGCAGCCTACCCTGCAAGAAAGCGCGCACGGCTACTTCGTTGGCTGCATTTAGGGAACAGGTGGCCTTGTCACCTTCCCGCCCCGCGGAGCGCGCAAGTTCCATTGCCGGGAAGCTAAGGTTATCCGGCTCTTCAAAACCGAACACACCCACCGCGGTCAAGTCCAAAGACGGTATCGGCAAGATCGCGCGCTCGGGATAGTGCAGGGCGAATGCGATGGGCACCCTCATGTCGGCCACTCCCATATGGGCGAGCACGGCACCGTCCACGAGCCGGACCAGCGCGTGGACCACCGATTGTGGATGCACCACCACCTCTATCTGCTCGTAGGCGAGACCGAAGAGATGGTGGGCCTCGATGATCTCCAGCCCTTTGTTCATGAGAGTGGCGGAATCTATCGTTATCTTCTCGCCCATCACCCACGTAGGGTGGGCAAGTGCTTGCGCTCGCGTGACTCCGGCGAGTCCCGCGGCCGTCCAACCGCGGAATGGTCCGCCCGAGGCCGTGATGACGGCCGTCTGGACGCTCCCCGGCCTCGCAGCCGCGATCAGCTGGAACAACGCGGAATGCTCGGAATCTACAGGTAGGATCGAGATGCCCTGCCGCCTGGCCAATGACGTGACCAGCGAGCCGGCACACACGAGGCTCTCTTTGTTCGCCAGCGCCAGCCGCCGCCCACCCTCCAGCGCCGCCAACGTGGACTCCAACCCGGCAAAACCGACGATCGCATTCAGCACGAGGTCGGCGTCCACTTCCCTCACCAATCGCGCGGCCGCATCGGCTCCCGAGCGCACGTCGAGCTCTGGGTACAGCGACTCAGACACAGTCGAGGCCGCAGCCTCGTCGGCGATGGCAATATCGGTCACGCCCAGGGAGACAGCCTGCTCCAGCAGCAACTTGACGTTGCGGTCACACGAAAGTCCTACTATCGTCAGGTCGCGGCTGGCCGCGACCACCTGCAGCGCCTGCGTACCGATGGAGCCGGTGGCGCCGAGCAGGAGCACTCTTTTCATAGTCCAGCTCCGCTCATTTCGCCGCGGCCTGCACCACGGAGCCCAGCAGCAGCACGGCACCCCAGTACGTGACGAGGCCGGCAAACAGCATCGAATCGAAACGATCCAGTATCCCTCCGTGACCCGGCAGAAGACGACCGGAATCCTTGACCCTGAAGTCCCGCTTGACCGCCGACTCGAACAGATCGCCCCACTGGCCTACCACCCCGATGGCCAGGCCCAGAATAAGCGCGTCGCCCACGGGCAGCCAGGACGAATAGATCTTCACGAGCAGGGCCGCCACCACCGCCCCCACGATGCCCCCGACCGCTCCCTCCACAGATTTCTTTGGAGAGATCCGCGGGGCCATGGGATGCCGTCCGATCGCCCGGCCCACAAAGTAGGCGAAGGTGTCATTGAGCCAGGTGCAGGCGAAGGCAAGAATGAGGAGGGCCATCCCGTGCTGCAGCCCCCTGAGCAGCACCAGGTACGCGAAGCCCATGGCCACCCAGACGATCCCGAACGAGGTGACCGCCATGCGTCCTACCAAGTGAGCCCCGAACTCCCCGCGAAGGGACCAGAAGAACATGAGGATCAGGCATCCGGCGATACCACCCATGATCCCTTTGAATCCAAAGAAGAACGCCCCGGTGATCACCGCGATCCCCGCCAGGTACCCAACAAGAAGATTCGGCCTGTACGGCCTGAGCAAGGTGTAGTACTCGTGAAGCCCGAGAATCGTTATGACAAGGACCAGGGCGAAAACGAAGTATCCGCCCAAGATGATGGCGGCCAGCCCTATGGGAATGCCCACGGCAGCCACCAATAGGCGGCTCTTAAGCAACGTCGCCCGTCCGGCTCCGGCCTTCGGCCTCCGTCGAGGGCAGGTCGCGGGCCCCGAACCGCCGCTCGCGAGACGCATAATCCGCCAGCGCCTTCCCAAACTCCTCCTCGTCGAAATCGGGCCAAAGCTTCGCCGAAAAGTACAGTTCGGAATAAGCCGATTGCCACAACAAGAAGTTCGACAGCCTTTGCTCGCCGGACGTCCGGATCACGAGGTCGGGGTCTTTCATGAAGGGCGAGTAGAGATGTGCCGCGATATCGTCTTCGTCGATGGCGTCGACGGGCACTCCTGCTGCCACCGCCGCCTGCACCGCGTGGACGATCTCTCTACGACCGCCATAATTGAAAGCTATGAAGAGGGTCATCCGCCGGTTCCCCGCGGTCAACACTTCTGCTTCGCTCATCTTACGACGAAGCTCCTCGCTCAGGTCTTCGCGATTTCCCAGGAAGGCCACCCGACAGTCGTTCTCGTGCAGCTCAGGGACCTCGCTGTCGATCATCTCCACGTGCAGGCGCATCAACCCTTCGATCTCGTCCTGCGGTCGGTTCCAATTCTCGGTCGAGAAGGAGTAGAGCGTGAGCTGGCCGATACCTGCATCCCGCGAGGCCTGGATCACTCGCCGCACCGCTTGAGTGCCCGCCCTGTGTCCGGCGGCCACGGGAAGGTGCCGGCGTTTGGCCCAACGCCCGTTTCCGTCCATGATGATGGCCACGTGAAAGGGGAGTCGGTCGGCCGGGAAGCCAGCCTCGCCCGTCCTAGCTACCGGGGTCCGGCCTGCTCCGGCGGCGAGATCGACGCCGCGTTGGCCGCCTCGAAGAGCTCTGAGCCGATCGCGTAGACCCACGTCAGACCTCGAGGATCTCCTCCTCCTTGTGGTGGAGCAGACCGTTTACTTTCTCGATGTATGCGTCGGTAAGTTTTTGGACTTCTTCCTCAGCACGATGCTCGTCGTCTTCGGAGATCTCCCCGTCCTTCTTCAATTCTTTCAGATCGCCGATGATGTCGCGGCGGACGTTCCGGACTGCCACCCGGCTGTCCTCAGCCATGTTCTTGACCAGTCTTCACCAGGTCCTTGCGACGTTCCTCGGTGAGCGGCGGGATATTGAGCCTGATCACGTTACCGTCGGCGTTCGGGGTCAAGGAGAGGTCCGACTCCTGGATGGCCCTGACTACCGAGTTGACCGCGGACTTGTCGTAGACGGTGATCGCTATGAGCCGGGGATCCGGCGTGGCAAGGCTCGCGAGCTGCTTGAGAGGCGTCTTCGTGCCGTAGTAATCCACGTGCAGTCGATCGAGGATGCCGGTGGAAGCCCGTCCGGTCCGAACCGTGTTGAATTCCGCCCGCAACGCTTCGAGGGCGCCTTCCATGCGCCGTTTGCCATCGCTCATGAGTTCAGCGATCATGCCCCCTCCCTCTCCTCAGAACAGGACACTATGGTGCCGACCCGCTCCCCGCGAAGAACGCGTCTGATGTTCTCCGGCTCGCTCATGTTGAAGACCAGGATGGGCAAGTTGTTGTCCATACACAGAGACAATGCGGTGGAGTCCATCACCTTCAACCCTCGCTCCAGCGCCTCCTTGTGGGTGATCTCCGGGAGGAGCTTGGCTTCCGGATGCGTGGCCGGGTCGGCGTCGAACACCCCGTCGTACTTCTTCTTGGCCATCAGGATGCAGTCCGCCCCTATCTCAAGAGCCCGCAGCGCGGCCGCCGTGTCGGTGCTGAAGAACGGGTTACCCGTCCCGGCTGCGAATATCACCACCCGGCGTTTTTCGAGGTGCCTGATAGCCCGGCCGCGGATGTACGGCTCGCATATTTCTTGCATCGAGATCGCGGACTGCACGCGCGAGTCCGTCGACAACTTGCGAAGAGCATCCTGTAGAGCCACCGAGTTCATGACCGTAGCCAGCATACCCATGTAGTCGGCCGTGGCCCGGTCTATACCGACTTCGGCCCCGGAGACGCCGCGGAAGATGTTGCCACCACCCACGACGACGGCGATCTCGTAGCCTTCAGCTGTTGCCCGTGAAACCTCGAGCGCCACCTCGCGAAGCCTCTCGGGATCGATTCCGTAGCTGCGATCTCCCATGAGGGCTTCGCCACTCAGCTTGAGCAGGACCCGCTTATACACCGGTGGCTTCGTCATGGCTCTCTAGCTCCGGGTTCGTCTCGCGGCAGCATGGTCCCGCCTCGAGCTCTGTAGACGACCGACGTTCCCTCAGGCGACCTCATCGCCTACTCGGAAACGCGCAAAGCGCCTGATCTCGATGTTCTCGCCGAGCTTGCCCACCAATTCCCGCCTCAGCTGGTCGATAGTCTTCTCCGGGTCTTTTACGAACGGCTGGTCGAGCAGGACGACTTCTGTGTACCACTTGTTGAGCTTGCCCTCCGCGATCTTCTCAGCCACAGCTTCAGGCTTGCCGAGCGCTTTGGCTTGTGCCGAGTAGATCTCTATCTCGACGGCCTTGACGTCTTACCGGCACGTCTTCGCGCGACACCCAGGCCGGACTCGCAGCAGCGATGTGCATAGCAACGTCGTGCACAAAGGCCTTGAAGTCATCGGTCTTCGCGACGAAATCGGTCTCGCAGTTGACTTCTATGAGCACACCGACTTTCGCGCCAGGGTGAATGTAGTAGTCGATCGAGCCCTCGTTAGCCGCGCGAGAAGACTTCTTGTCAGCCGACGCCATTCCTTTCTTGCGCAGCAGCTTGATGGCCTCGTCGAAGTCACCTTCAGCCTCGGTGAGAGCGAGCTTGCAGTCCATCATGCCCGCCCCGCACGAATCGCGCAGTTTTTTCACCATCCCAGCATCAATGTTCATCAGAAAACCCTCCGCCCTACATGACGATTATGTGTCGATTCGGATCGAGCCGGAGAAATGGATCTCAGGCCTCGGCGTCGGCCGCTTCTTCCTCGCCTGCCGCAGCTTTGGTTTCATCCGCCTCGGCCGGTTCTTCGCTGCCCTCAGCTTTGACCACGAGCGGTTCAGCTGGGGCTTCCGGCGTCTCCACTGCCACCAACGGGGTTTCCGCGGGAGCCGCGGAGGTTGCGACTGCTTCCACTTGGGCTGCTGCCGTTTCCGGGACTGCGACCGACACTTCAGCCGCTACCGGAGTTTCCACTGCTCCCACCGGCGTTTCGATGATCGGCGCGGGAGCCTCTACCGACTCTTTCCGGGGGGCCTCAATAGCATCGGCCGCCGGCTTCGGGACCGAAGCGCGTGGAGCGGCCGACCTGGCCGGCGGCGCGGTACGCGCCGAACCCGACCCAGGAGCGCCGCCTGGACGGCCCCCACCCGATCGCGGACCCGATGAATCTCGTTGGCCGCCAAAGCCGCCCGGGCCGCGTTGACCGCCGGGGCCGCGTTGACCGCCGCCAGGACCACGATCGCCACCTGGGCCTCCGCCCGGCCTCGAACCTCTGGGGGACCGCGACGGACGGGCTTCGGAGCCCACGGTCTCTGGCGAGTAAGGCATGGCGGCAGCGGTAGTCACAGCTGCAGCCTCCCGTGCCTGTTCCGCAGCCAGAAACTCAGCGATCTGGACCTTCTGCCGGCCCTCTTCGACCGCGCGGGCCAGCGTCCTGATGATCAGTCCGCAGGACCGGATGGCGTCATCGTTGCCCGGGATGACATAGTCGACCTCATCCGGATCACAGTTCGTGTCGACCAGCCCTATCAGCGGGATCCCCAGCTTGGTGACTTCCTTGGTCGCGATAGCTTCCCGCTTGGGGTCGGACACAAAGACGGCAGCGGGAAGCCGCGTCATGTTGCTCACGCCGCCAAGGTTTACTTCCAGCTTCTCGAGCTCGCGCTCCATCGCCATGCGTTCCTTGGTGGGAAGCAGGCCAAGCTGACCTTCCTCTTTGAGCTTGCGCAATTCGTGCATGCGGTTGATGCGAAGCTCGATGGTGGCGAAGTTGGTGAGCAGTCCGCCCAGCCAACGATGAGACACGTAGGGCATGCCCACGCGAGAAGCTTCTTCGCGAACGACCTCTTGGCATTGCTTCTTCGTGCCCACGAACAGCACCGTGCCGCCCCGGCTGGCCACGTTGCGCACGAAATCGTAGGCCTTGTCGAGCAGAGCGGTGGTCTGCTGCAGGTCGATGATGTGGATCCCGCCTCGCTCCGCGAAGATATACGGCTTCATCTTGGGATTCCAACGGCGGGTCTGGTGACCGAAATGGACTCCTGATTCCAGGAGTTGCTTCATGGAAGCAGCGGGCATGTCTACCTCACTATGGTTTTGGTGATGCTTCAGCTGAGGGACCGATGACGGAACCGGACTAGCCGGCACCACCGCCACGGCGAACCCCAGATTCGATGGCACAGCGCGAGCAGTTTACCATAAGAAAGCGGGTGAACACCGGAAGAGCCCTTGACCTCCACCGGCGACGACCCAAGACCCCCCGTCGCCCTGGAAGGCGCTCTGACAGCCTCTACGAGACCAGTGAGTCGAGATCCAGGTCTTCCTTGACCCGTCCCTTCAACCGGAGGATCGCCTTAGTGTGCAACTGCGATACCCGGCTCTCGGTCACCCCGAGGACTTCCCCGATCTCTTTGAGTGTGAGCCCCTCGTAGTAATACAATCCGATAACGATCTTCTCCCGCTCGGGCAGGCGCTGGATCGCAGCAGCCAAGGTTTCTTTGACAGCTTGGACGCGGTAGGCGCGAGAGGGATCGGGAGCCCCTGAATCCTCGATCGTGTCTATCAGATTGACCTTGTCCTGGCCCGATCCCCCGGTTTCCCAGAACTCGTCGAGCGCAACGATCGAGGCGCAACTGATCTGGTTCAGGATGTCCTGGAACTCTTCCACATCAAGCTCGAGGTCCGCCGCGATCTCCTCGTCGGTCGGGGCGCGCATCAAATGATTCTCAAGCCTGGTGACCGTTGCCTCCACCTTCCTCGCCCAACTGCGGACGGAGCGTGGGACCCAGTCGAGGGCGCGAAGTTCGTCGATGATGGAGCCTTTGATACGTGAGATCGCGTATGTCTCGAACTTGATGTTCCGCGACGGGTCAAAACGCTCGAGAGCGCCTATGAGGCCCAACAAACCGTAGGAGATGAGGTCCCCTTCCTCGATATGTGCCGGAAGACCGGTGCTCATCCGACCCGCCACATATTTGACCAGCGGCGAATACGCCAGAATCAGCGAGTCGCGCGCGGCCAGATCGCCCGTGTCCTTATAACGGCGCCAGGCTTCTGCGAGGTCGTGTTGGGTAGCCGGATCGATGAGCATGGCGTGTCCCTAGGCCCGCGGATGAGCTTTTCTATAGGCCTTGCGAAGGTGCGTGGCCGATACGTGAGTGTACACCTGAGTGGTACGCAATGATGAGTGGCCGAGGAGTTCTTGAATCGATCTGAGGTCGGCCCCTCCCTCGAGCAGGTGCGTAGCGAATGAGTGCCTGAGGGTGTGCGGCGAAGTCCCGGCCGGGGCCCCGGCCCGAAGCAGATGGCGCCTCAGTCTGCGCTGAACATCCGAAGATGACAACGGCCTACCGCTCCGGCTAACGAACAAGCGCCCCTCGTCGGCCGGACTCTTCGCGGTGAGGTGAGGACGTCCTCCCTCCAGATACTGCTCAAGTGCTTCGATGGCCACATCCCCCACGGGCACGAGCCGCACCTTGCGTCCCTTCCCCTTGACCCGGACCTCATGAGATTCCAAACCGACGTCTTTCAGCCCCAAGTCCAACACTTCCTGGCAGCGTAGCCCGCATGAGTATATCAACTCAAAAAGCGCGCGATCCCGCAAGTCAAGCGGAGTATTGACCTTAATGCCGTCGAGCAGTTGGCCCATCTGCTCGGCCGTGAGTACCTGCGGAAGGCGCCGCGGAATCTTCGGTGATGCGACTCCCATTGCCGGAGACGTATCGATGAGACCGTTTTCCTCGCAAAAACGCAAGAAGCTCCGGATTACTGAAAGCTTCCGGGCGATGCTGCTACGAGCGGCCGGCCGGCCGTTTCGCGGGACAGTCGTCGGCGGGTCTGCAGGAGACGATCCGCGCTCATTTGATGCCGTCGCTGACCCATCCGCCAGGGACGCGACGAAACCGGCCACATCCGCTCTGGTGATCCCATCGACACGCTCGAGGCCTCGTTGGCCCAAGAAAGTCACGAACTGGCCGAGATCACTCAGTGTGGCATTGACGGTGCGAGGACTATAGCCCGCAGCGATGAGACCCCGTACGAACGCGCTGACAGCTTGCGGCAAGTCGCCTGCCAACGGTGAAGAGGTCAGCCCTGCCGCGTCTTCCTGCATGCACTCCCCTCCGTGTTGCCTACGGCGCCCTGATAAACAAGCCCGGACCTGCCCGCGCCACCTCGCCCCTCAGTTGCAGTCGGGACAGGCTGGCGGTGACCTCTCTGACGCTTAGGCCCGTGCGCTCGGCAACCGCGTCAACGCTGAGGGCGCCGGTACGTAGCCACCCAAGCACCTTGACCTCGGAAGGGCTCACGTCGGATCGATCACCGACCCGTCGACCCTCGTCTTGCGCCGACCTCTCCGGAGAATTGAATAGACGCCCTCTGGTCATTTCCGGGGCGGTCTCCAGTGTGATCGGATGCCGGTCCCCTCTCTCGATTCTTGTTAACAGAAGGAAATCCTCCACTGTGACGGCAGGATCCAGTGCTGGAAAGGCTCCTTCATAGATGAGCCTGTTTGTACCCCGATGGTTTTCCCCCGTTATCGGTCCGGGGACGGCGAACACCGGCCGGCCAAGCTCGAGTGCCCAGTCGGCAGTTTGAAGAGCGCCACTCGTCACTCCCGCTTCCACTACGAGCACCGCGTCG
Source organism: uncultured Thermoleophilia bacterium (assembly GCA_963749535.1). GTDB lineage: Bacteria > Actinomycetota > Thermoleophilia > RBG-16-64-13 > RBG-16-64-13 > Chersky-299. The sequence goes on from CAVVNF010000019.1 coordinate 205,889, forward strand.
CCGAGTGCGGCCAGCACCCGGTTCCGCTGCGGAAAGGTCCAGCGGGTCGGAGTGGCGCCAGGGGGCAACTCGCTGAGAACTGCGCCTTGGTCAGTGACCATGGAGTAGAGCTTGTGGTGTGAACGCGGGTAGATGACGTCCGCACCGCACCCGAGGACGGCGATCGACATACCCCCGGCCCACAACGCCCCCTCGTGTGATCTGCCGTCGATACCGAGAGCCAAGCCGCTCACGACAGTCACTCCGGCTCGAGCAAACGCGGCCGCAAACGCTTCGGCCAGCAGTAACCCGTAGGGCGTCGGTTTCCTCGTGCCCACGATGACGACGCGGGGTGTTGCCATAACGGCGGCCAGGGGGACGCGCCCGCCTCTAGCGAAGAGCCCGGCAGGTGGCAGCGGAAGATGGCGAAGCTCGCTTGGATACTCACTCTGATCGTGTGAGACAAAAAGGAGCCCGGCATCCTGCACCGCCTTCGCTGCTGCCGGCGCATCGAATTCCCGACGGCGTTCCTCGAAGCGACCTACGGCCGCTTTGGTTAGACCCCACTTCGCCAGTGAGGACCGGGAGGCCGTCCAAATCGCGTCCGGCGAGTGACGGCCCAGGAGTCGCAGCAGGGGGCTGCAACCGAAAGTACTCAACCACGCTAATCCGAGCGAGGCTTCGCTAATGGTGGCCGAACTGATCAACCGAACCCAATCCGGCGGCAGTCGAGCCGGAGGGCAAGGGCCTCGGCGACATGGTCGGCATTCACCTCTACCTGATTGTCCAGGTCAGCGATCGTCCTGGACAGATTGATCGTCCGCGCGTATCCACGACCGCCCAAGCCGTGCTTCAGCAGTGCCTCCCTCAGTAAGCCTTTGGCCTGCTTACCCATCTGGCTTTGCTCCTCCAGCAACCGAGGCGTGGCCGCCCACCCACCGCTGTTTTCCCCGGGCGAAAACCGAGCGAGGCGCGCGAATCGAAAGGCCCGCGCGGCGATGACCCGTCCCCGGATTGCCGCGGAGCTTTCCTCGGGTCGCCCGGGAATCAGCATGGAGACGGACAGCGGCGGGATCTCGACGAGAACATCGATGCGATCTAACAGTGGTCCACTTATTCGGCTACGGTAACGTTCGATAGCCCCCGCGGGGCAGCGGCATGGTTTGTCTGGGTGGCCCAGATAACCGCAGGGGCATGTCTGTCAGTCGGCAGTACGCTGGGTGGCCGCAATGAACCCCCACGGATTCATCGCTGCCACCAAAGTGCAGACCGCGGGGAAAGAGCATGTCCCGCTCCGCCGACTGATAGATATCCGTCCTTCCTCGAGCGGCTGACGCAAGGCCTCCAGTGCATCACGGGAAAACTCTGGCAATTCGTCCAAGAAAAGAACTCCCCGGTGAGCAAGGCTCACCTCGCCCGGACGAAGCGAGACGCCTCCTCCCACCAACGCTGCACGCGAGGCGGTGTGATGAGGTGCGCGAAACGGCCGGTCTCGGATCAGACCAACCTCCGACTGTCGCAGACCGGCGATGCTCCAGACCCTGGTGACGTCAACCGCCTCATCACGCTCGAGGGGAGGAAGGATGCCGCCGAGTCTCCTCGCAAGCATCGTCTTCCCTGCTCCCGGTGACCCGACCATAAGCAGGTGGTGGCTTCCCGCGGCCACGACCTCCAACACGCGCTTGGCTTGACTGTGGCCTGCAACATCGGCAAGGTCGAGCAGAGGGCCAGTCGGCTGCACCTCTGACTGCGATCGAGCGACGATCCAGCGACGCCCGCGCTCGACTACCCGTTCTCGGGCTTTCATGTCGCCGAGCACCAAGACGGCCTCGGCCAGAGTACGTACCCCGGCCAGCGGCAGATCCGTGACTTGCGACGCCTCGAGTAGGCTCGCCGCAGGAACCACGAGCAGGCCTACCTGCAGCTTGCTCGCCGATTCCGCCACGGACAGCATCCCCCGAGTCGGCTGGATGAGTCCATCCAACGAGACCTCGCCTACCGCCGCGGTCCCTTTGACTGCGTCCACCGGGATGTGTCCGCAGGCTGCAAGGACGGCCAGCGCCACCGGTAGATCGAAGCCCGACCCCTCTTTGGGCACGTCTACTGGGCTGAGATTGATGGTGATCCGCCTAGTGGGCAGCGGAAGACCGCTGCTAGCGGTGCCGGAACGGATGCGTTCCCTGGCCTCCCGCACCGCCGCTCCGGGAAGTCCCACGACGGTCATCCCTGGGAGGCCAGGCCTCGCGTGCGCTTCCACCCTTACCGGAACGGCATCCAATCCGACCAGCGCAAAACCCCAGACCGCGGCCATCCCCACGGTCAGATCCCGGTGCTCGGGACAGATGCAATTCCACTCTCGCAGAACCTATCTGCAAGATCAGGCACCGCTGCCCACCACGTCTGTCAGGTGCTCCAGATCATTCGGCCTGCCGGCATGATCCAGCGTGACGGCTATCGCGTCGAAACGCACCGAGCAGGGGAAAAGACCCTGCTCGGAGAGCCACCATACCGCGGCTCCCCGCAGTCGCCTCTCCTTACGCGGGCCGATCGCTTCGAGCGGGTCACCACATCGGGAATTCGACCTGGCTTTGACCTCGACCACGACGAAACAACCCTCAAAGAAGCAGATGATGTCCAGTTCGCCGAGCGGAGTGCGTTGATTGCGCGCGACCACGCGATAGCCGTCGTGCTTCAAGTGGGCGGCGGCAAACTCCTCCGAAACCCTCCCCTTTTCAAAGTTCCCCTCAGTGGCACTTGCGAGCATCATCGTCCTCCAGAACGTGCTTCGGACCAACCGGGCCGCGGCGCTTACGCAGAGCCGCCGAGTGCTAGACAAGGCTAGCTCTGCGCACGGCGCTCAACCTCGTACCTTGGTCGCAAATTGGCGGAGCCTCCCGAGCGAACCGGGAATGCCCCCGCTGACGCGCTGGGCGGATGGCGGTACGATGCGGGCTGTGAAAGTGAGTCCAACCATGAACACGCTGGCCTTCCGCTCGATGGTCCTCGCCTACTACGCCGAGAACGCTCGCGATCTGCCGTGGAGACGAACGGAAGACCCTTACCGGATCTTGGTTTCGGAGATCATGCTTCAGCAAACGCAAGTAAGCAGGGTCTTGACTAAGTACGATTCTTTTCTCGCGGCATTCCCCGATGTGACCGTTCTCGCGTCCGCGCCGTTGAGGGCCGTGCTGGAACTGTGGCAAGGGCTGGGTTACAACCGCCGGGCGGTGGCGCTGCACAAGGCCGCCCGGATCATCGGAGAGGAATATGGCGGCCTCATCCCCCAGAGTTTGGCGGAGCTAACGCGACTCCCAGGCGTGGGAGCGGCCACCGCCGGTGCGATATCCGTCTTCGCGTTTAACGTACCCGTGGCCTTCGTGGAGACCAACATCCGCACCGTCTTCCTGCATCACTATTTCCCAGATCAGTCTGCAGTGCCGGACCGCGAGATCCTGCCACTCATCGAGGCGACTCTTGATCGAACCGACCCGCGTCGCTGGTTCTACGCCCTCATGGATTACGGGGTGGCTCTGAAGGCCGGGGTGTCCAATCCCAGCAGGCGTAGCAGCCATTACGCGCGGCAGTCACCGTTCCCGGGTTCGCGGCGGGAGCTTCGCGCACAGGTGCTCCGCGTGGTGCTTTCCCAAGATCGGGTCACGGTCGAAGACATCACGGCCGAGATCTCTGGCGGCGACACTCCACGCGTGGCCGAGGCATTGGAAGGCCTTACGAACGAGGGCTTTCTGGTCTGCGCGGCCGGTCGCTACTCGGTCGCTTGAGGCCAAATGTCAGGTGTCGGCATGCGTAGGGCAACAACTGGGTGCGCCGACGGTTCCTTCCTCGCCAGTCGCCCTATTCTCCAAGGGCGAATGGCGACTCGCCGTCCCAGAGCTCCAGTTGCGGAGTCGCCACTCCTTGGAAACTCAACCGGTGTATTCGGCACGGACCGAACCGGCGCAGAGCGTCGCGGTGCATCTCGGTAGCGTAGCCCACGTGCTCGGCAAAACCGTATTCCGGATACTGGCCGTCCAGCGATCTCATGAGCCGGTCCCGGACGACCTTGGCCACCACCGAAGCCGCCGCCACAGCCGCGCTCTTGAAGTCGGCCGCGATCACCGGTACCGCCTTGAGGTCGGGGCGCTTCAGATCGAAGGCATCCACCACGGCCAGATCGTACTCGCCTGCGAAGATCTCCAGGCACCGGGTCAGCGCGATGAGATTGCAGTGGTGCAGCCCCACATCGTCGATGGTTACGGGCGAAACGACAGCGAGCGACACTCGCAACGCCGACCGTAACACCTTCGGATACAAAGCTTCGCGCGCCTCACGACTGAGGAGCTTGGAATCTGTGATCCCTTTGAGCTCCCGGAATGGAGCGCGCCCGTAGTCCAGGATGACGCCCGCAGTCACCAGCGGCCCGGCCAAGCACCCTCGCCCAGCCTCGTCCACGCCGGCCAGCACCTGCGCCTCCGCGCCCTGTTCGGAAGGATGCTCGGAGAGCAGCCCAAGGTCCCACTTGAAGGGATCCGAGCGACGCATGAGTGGAGTCCGGCCGCGATGGTTGCCGTTATTCTTCTGAACTCGACCCTCGCCCCGGCCTCGATTGCTCCGTTCCACGATTCAGAGTCCGATCAAAGACCCTTAAAGTGATTGAAAGGCCAGTAGACGGCAAAAGCCTCGCCGATGATGGCTTTCACGCTAACCGGCCCGAACACCCGGCTATCGCCGCTATCGTTGCGATTGTCGCCCATCACCCATACGTAGCCCTGGGGCACCGTGGTCTCCGGAAACTCGTTCAGGATCGGATGCTCCATGATGAACGGCTCCGCTTGAGGCTTACCGTTCAAATAGAGGAGCCCGTCGTGCACTGCCACAGTGTCGCCGCCAACGGCCACGACTCGCTTGATAAAGGGGTCCGAGCCCGGGTGACCAGGCGGGTGGAAGACGATGACGTCGCCACGGTGCGGCGCATGGAAGCTGTAGACAAGACGATTGACCAGGACCCTGTCGCCCTCCATGAGCGTCGGCTCCATCGACGGGGAGGGGATGACGTAGGGCTTGACAAGGAACTGTTGAACCAAGAACGCGAGAACAAAAGCGGCCGCCACGATGACGGCCACCTCGATTATCCAACGTAACGTGCTACTGCTGCGCTTCCCCGCTCGAGCCGGGCTCTCCTCGATCGGGAGAGGCTCGGACTCGGACACTGAACCAGAATCCGGTCCCGCCAGTTGCTCCACTCCTAGACGCGTTTCTCTTTGACGCGCGCCTTCTTGCCGAGCTTTCCGCGGAGGTAATAGAGCTTAGCGCGGGCGACATCACCCACAGCAGTGACCTCGATCTTATCGATCTTTGGGGAATGCAGGGGGAACGTACGCTCTACACCCACGCCGAATGACTGCTTGCGCACGGTGAACGTCTCGCGTGACCCAGCTCCTTGCTTGGCGATGCAGAACCCCTGGAAGACCTGGATGCGCTCCCGGGTCCCTTCAACCACTTTGAAGTGCACGCGCACGGTGTCGCCGGACTTGAATGCCGGAAGATCCGTGCGAAGTTGTTCTCGTTCAAATTCTTCGATAGCGCCCATGTCGATTCCCTAACCCCAGGTCATTTCAAGAGGCCATTTCCCAGCAAAGCCAGCAGACTTTAGAGCATACCGTCGCCGTTTACAACCCGGACCATGGTTGAGGGGCCGGTGGATGGTGAACAGCTTCATCACGAAGAACTGGACCACCATCGCGATCGCGAACGCGGCGACAACGGTCACGACGACCTCGAGCACGGTATGCAGCGGAGAGGAACGCCGTTTCTCGGGTTCGCCTACGACCATCCCACCAACCGGCAGGTCTTCCTGCTTCATGGAACCGGCTAGAGTCCTCGCCAACGCCGGATCGGCCAGTAGACCACGAAGGCTTTACCCAAGATCAGCTTGGTACTCACCGGGCCGAAGACCCGGCTGTCGGCGCTGTCGTTCCTGTTGTCGCCCATCACGAAGACGTAGCCCGCGGGGATGGTCGTCAACGGGAAGACGCCATCGATGGTCTGATCCTTGAGTTGCGGCTCCACCTGTCGCTGCCCGTTGAGATAGAGCGCACCGTCCTTCACCTCGACCGTGTCTCCTCCCACCGCCACGATCCGTTTGATGAGATTTTCATGCTCGATCGGCGAACGGAACACCACCACGTCCCCGCGCTTTGGATCGCGGAAATGGTAGGTGAGTCTGCTGACTAGGACCCTGTCGCCCACCATGAGCGTCGGCTCCATCGAGACGGAGGGGATGGTAAACGGCTTCACTAGAAATAGCTGGACGAGCATGGCGATGGCGAAGGCAGCGGCCACGATAATGACGATCTCGACGACCGTCCCCAGCACACTGCGCGGTTTTCCCGGAGAGCGCTTGGCGGGAACCTCCGACGGGCTGGACGGAATTGCTGCCGCACGCTCGTCCTCGGGGAGGGAAGAGGTCCCTTCGGGAGGAACGGTCTGCCGATCTTCACTCATGAATTGGCCTCCGCCGCAGCTAGGTGTGGACTCCCTCGTTCGCGCCGCAGGTATCTCCGGTTTTGGTCGCCCATGGCGATGGACGGGCGTGGGCTCTCCTCCAGCGTGCGATGGCCCCGTGGTCACCGCTCGCGAGCACGGCAGGAACCTCGACCCCCCCGTATTCCCTCGGCCTCGTATACTGGGGGTACTCCACTCTCCCCTCCAGCCCCTCGCTGAAGGATTCCTCCCACACACTGTCCGCGTTGCCCAGCGAACCGGGAAGATGGCGTATCACCGCTTCCATCACAGCGAGCGCAGCGACCTCACCGCCGGCCAACACGTAGGGGCCTATGGACAGGGAGCCGGTGGCCAGCAACTCCTCCACTCTGGCGTCGAAGCCCTCGAAGCGCCCGCACAAGAGAACGAGGTCACGCTCGCTGGCCGCAAGCTCAAGGCAAGAAGAATGCCCGAAGGGTCTCCCCCCCGCGGACAGGACGAAAACGTCTCGCGTCTCTCGGATGTCACCGGCCGGCTCGCCGAACACCTGGGCCATCGCCTCGGCGACGATGTCGACCCGAGTGACCATCCCCGGGCCGCCGCCGTACGGCGTGTCGTCCACCTCGTGATGAGGAAGGGTACTGAAATCACGGATATTGTGGACCCGGATGTCCACAGCTTGCGCGTCTCGAGCGGTCGAGACAGGATGTTGCTCCAAGAACCATGGGAACGCTTCGGGGACCAACGTGAAGACGTCGATGCGCTTCATCCGTCGGCGATCTCCTCAGCCTCGGAGAGGTACCGGGCCACGATCTCCAGCCAGCCCGATGCCAGGTCCACTGCCGGCACGGCCGCGTCGACGAACGGGACAAGCACTTCGCGACCCTCGGCAGATCCAGACTCGGGAGCATCGCGCAACGTGACCACGAGCAGCGCATGGGCGGGCGATTCCACAACATCGGAGACGGAGCCCACCTCCGCACCGTCCGGTGTCCGGACCTTCAAGCCGATCAGATCGAAGGGATAGAACTCGCCGGGCTCGAGTTCCGGCAGTTGGCTCCCCTCCACCTCCAACACGTACCCCCGTAGGGCCTCGGCCGCTTCCCGGCTACTGACTTGCTCGAACGCCACGATGGGGAAATCATCGGTGCCTCGGACGGACTCCACGGTCAGCGCCATGCGCTCCCCCGAGCGAGGCCGAGCCATCCCCAACCTTTGGGGACGGCCGAACATAACGGATCCCTCCGAAAAACGCTCCGGGTTGTCGGAAACGGAGACGACCCGGACTTCACCTTGCACCCCGTGCGCCCGGGATATTCGTCCTATCTCGATCCAATCCGGGCGTGGCATGCGTCAGTCGAGTATCTCGACGGTGGCTTGCTTGCCGTCCTTGACGGCGCTCGCCTTGACGACGGTCCGCAAAGCCCGGGCGATGCGCCCCTGCTTGCCTATAACCTTGCCCACGTCTTCTTTGGCTACGCTCAGCCTGAGCAGCACCCCATTGTCCGTCTCAGTCTCCTCCACGCGCACCTGATCCGGGTGGTCGACAAGCGACTTCGCGAGAAACTCAAGGAGCTCTTTCAACTAGACGATGCCTTTCAGACTAAGTAGTTTGCGCACCGTGTCGGAGGGCTGAGCGCCACATTCCAGCCATTTCTTGGCTTTGTCGGCATCTACCTCGATCACGGACGGATCGTTCTGCGGGTTGTAATACCCGATGGTCTCGATGAACCTCCCGTCACGAGCCCGACGGGAATCCGCTACCACGATGCGGTATGTTGGGCGTTTCTTGCTGCCACGCCTGGCCAATCTGATCGCTGTTGCCATACGTCACCTCCTCCCGTTTAACTCTTGTTCCCGAACATCTGGAACGGGTTTTTGGGCATCCGGCCGGAACCCAGTTGCTTCATCATCTTCTGCACCTGCTTGAACTGCGTAAGCAGTTGGTTGACCGTCTGGATGTCGGTTCCAGAGCCGGCCGCGATGCGCCGGCGCCGGCTGCCGTTGATGATATCCGGATGGCGGCGCTCATCCGCCGTCATGCCGTGGATCACCGCTTGGATCCGGTCGAAAGCCTTGTCGTCTACCTCCAGCCCCTTCAGCTTGCCGGGCGAGATGCCGGGGATCATTCCTAATACGCTCGAGATGGAGCCCATACGCCGCACCTGCTGGATCTGATCCAAGAAGTCGTCGAACGTGAACTGGCTCTTGCGTAGGCGTTGCTCCAGTTCGCGCGCCTTCTTCTCATCGATGTTCTTCTCCGCTTGCTCGATGAGCGACAGCACGTCTCCCATGCCTAGGATACGCGATGCGACGCGGTCCGGATGGAAATAGTCGAAGCTATCCAGTTTTTCGCCGCTGCTCGCGAACTTGATCGGCTTCCCCGTTACCGCCCGAACGGAGAGCGCGGCGCCGCCCCGAGCGTCGCCATCCAGCTTGGTCAGGATCACACCGTCGAACTGGACCTGCTCCTGAAACTGCTGCGCGACGTTCACGGCGTCCTGCCCGGTCATCGAATCCAGCACGAGCAGGATATTGTGGGGCTTCACGGTGCTGCGGATGCGCACCAGTTCGTGCATGAGCGTCTCATCGATATGCAGGCGACCCGCCGTGTCGACGATGAGAACGTCCCTGCCTTTTGATCGGGCCCATTCCACGCCGTGCTTTGCGATGTCCACTGGATCGGCGCTGGTGCCCTCGTCGTAGACCGGCACGCCCAATTGCTGCCCCAGCAGCTTCAATTGCTCGACCGCGGCCGGGCGATACACGTCGCCCGCCACCATGGCGGGACTCTTGCCTTGCGCCAGCAGGAAGTTCGCCAGCTTGCCACAGGCGGTGGTCTTGCCGGAGCCTTGCAGGCCCACCATCATGATCACCGTTGGTGGGTGCGGCGAAAAGGTGAGCTTGGTAGCGGCCGAGCCCATGAGCGCGGTCAGCTCCTCATTCACTATCTTTATGAATTGCTGCGCAGGCGTGAGGCTTTCGAGCACCTCAGCACCGAGGGCGCGCTCCTTGACCTTGTCGACGAACTGCTTGACCACCTTGTAGTTCACATCGGCTTCGAGCAGTGCCAATCGGATCTCTCGGGCGGCGCGCTCCACGTCCTTCTCCGTGAGCTTGCCGTGCCCTTTGAGACCATCCAGTGCGCTTTGCAGCTTATCCGAGAGAGAGTCGAACATCTGTCACCTTATGTCTGCGACGTCGCCCGCCCAGCAACCAGCCTTCGCGCCCCTTTTAGCCGCGAGGCAGGGAGTTTACTAGGCTCCAGTAGCGCCGTCAAACAGGCTCGTACGCCTTGGCCGACGTGGGTTAGACTTCCCGCATGTCAGGCCTATCCAACAAACGCACGAGGCTGGCGGTCGCGTGTGACCGGCGCATGACGGGTAGCTTAGTGTACTCGAATCTGACCATCCGGACCGCCGCAGACTCGGGGCTGACTCCTGAGACCGCGGCCCGGTGCCTGGCATCCCTCTATTTCTCGGAGCTTCCGTGCTCATCTGCAGGCCTCTTCGCGGCCGGGACTCGTCGGGACAGCCGCGGGGAACACCTCGCGCTCTACTTCCGGCTCGCTCCCTTCCTGCCTTTCGTCATTCTCGGCAGTCCCGGTGAGGAGTGGGCTCCCCCCAAGCGTCGGTGAGCTACTCGATAACTGCCGGCATGCTCGCAAGCCGCCCACCGGCCGGCGCTCTTGTTTTCGCCGCCGTCAATCGGGACGATGGGAGTCTCGTTCTCGCGGTGCGGGTGGACGGCTATGCCTCGCGCCTGGCCGGGGATTGCGCCGCGCTGTGGCGCCGCGCGCTCTATAGCGGGACGCAGTGGTTCGTCCACCGCATGCTTGTTTCCCGCTTTCTCAAGGTCGCAGCCCGGCGAATGTCCTCCCCAGGACAGGCTTGACGGAGCGCCCGCTGGGACCGCGGGCCGCGGAGGACCGCCGGCCTATCCCTCAGCCTTTGATGAGCGAATCGTCGAAAAGCACAGCCGCGAAAGCGTCGGCATCGAACGGCTGCAGGCTCTCCAGCTTCTCGCCAGTACCGATGAGCTTGATGGGCAAGTCGAGCTCGTGGGACACGGCCAGCGCGATGCCGCCCTTGGCGGTGCCGTCCATCTTCGTCAGCACGACGCCTGTGAGATCCACCGCCTCCTTGAACATGCGGGCCTGGATAAGGCCGTTCTGCCCGGTTGTGGCATCGATCGTAAGCAGCGTCTCGTGAGGCGCGTCGGGGATGCGCTTCTTGATGACCCTGGCGATCTTCTCCAGTTCCTTCATCAGGTTCACCTGGGTGTGCAGCCGACCCGCGGTATCCACGATCACCACGTCGGCCCCGCGCGCCTGAGCTGCCGCCAGTCCATCGTAGACCACCGCTCCGGGGTCTCCCCCGCGTTCATGGCGCACTACTTCACACCCGACCCGGTTACCCCACTCCACCAACTGCTCCACGGCGGCGGCACGAAAGGTGTCCCCGGCCACGAGAAGAGGTTCCTTGCCCAGTTGTTTGAGATGCCAGGCGATCTTTCCGATCGTGGTCGTCTTGCCTGTGCCGTTCACTCCGACGACGAGGATCACCGACGGGGAACGCGACACGTCGATGCGAGCATCCGCCTGACAAAAATGGTTGGCGGTCACTTCTCTCAGCTTGGCGAGCAGATCGTGGGAGTCCTTGATGCTCCCCTCGTCTGCGGCCCGCTCCAGGATCTCCACGATCGACACGGTGGTCTCCACGCCGACGTCGGCGTATATGAGGGCCTCTTCGATGTGCTCCCACAGGTCTTCATCGAAGCGGTCGAAAAGCACCGAGGCAAACTGCTGCTGCAAAGCCTTGCGGCTCTTGGCGAGACCGTGACGCAGCTGGCTGAGCCACCCCTTTCGTGACTCCTGCACATCTTCGGACGGGGTCACCTCGGCTGCTTCGTCCACCCCCATGAACACTTCTGACCAGTCGTACGTCAAGCCCTCAACCTCCCGTCGACAGCGGTCGCCCGCATCTAGGCCCCTTGCGCCATTGCGCCCCGGTCGTCGGCTTCGACCGCCTCTTTGGGCCCGCGAGCGAGCTGACGCGCGGCGGCCGGAGAGGTTACCGGTGCACCATTGTTCGAACGGAATCTGCGCGAAAGCATGCGAGATGTGCCGTCGCCTTCCAGCGCCACGCCGTAAAGGGTGTCTGCTACCTCCATAGTCTGGCGCTGATGGGTGATGATGATGAACTGGGTCCGATCGCTGTACTCACGAATCAATGCTAGGAAGCGCCGGATATTCAGGTCATCGAGCGAAGCTTCGACCTCGTCCAGGATGTAGAAAGGACACGGGCGGGCGAGGAACAACGAGAACAAGAAGGCGATGGCGGTCATTGCCTTCTCGCCGCCGGAAAGCAGACTCATCGTCCGAGGGGCCTTGTTCGGTAGCCTCACCTCGAGCGCGACTCCCCTGGTGTCTTCGCCACTCGTCGCCGAACCCTCGAGGTCCGGACCGTCATCCTCTCTCTCTACGGGCTGGGTGAGCTTGAGAGTACCTTTGGCTCCAGGGAACACCGTGGCGACAACAGCGGCGAAATGCTGCCTGGTGGCGTCGAATATCTCGGCAAACGAGCTGTTGATGTGCTCGTCCAGCTCGTCGACGATCTCGCGCAACCGGGCCATCGAGGCCTCTAGATCGCTTCGCTGCTCCGCGAGAAACCCGGCTCTTTCCTCAGCTTCCCTGCATTCTTGCTCTGCCAACGGGTTGACAGGGCCGACACGTTCGCGCCGCTTCTCCGCCCTCTCGATCGCCGCCAACACAGCTTCGCGGTCTTCGCCGGCGACGTCCTCCGGTCCGACGGAGCGCGGTGACAGATGGCGCTGACGCAGTCCGGTCAACTCCTCGTCGAGTAAAGCGCGCCGGTCAGTCCGCCGTACCTGCTCCACCTGGACCTCGGCGATGGTGGCCGCCAGCTCGTCGTGCTCGCGCTGCAACTCGGCTTCTGCTCCTCCCCAGCCGCGCATGACCCGCGCTGCCTGTTCCGATCGGAAGCGCACGTCGTCCACTTGTGCTTCCATCGAGCCGGCCACGCGGCGGAGACGTTCCGCCAAGGAATCCACAGTCTCCTGCAGCGCCGTAAGCACTGGTATGTAACAAGACAAAGCGTCCACACGCCGCGTACAGCGCGCGAGTTCCTTCTGCGCACTCTGTTGCTGAGCGCGCGCCCGCTCCTGTTCCTGCTGATGTGCGCGCCATCTTTCCCGGAGCCTGACCTCCAGAACAGCGGCTTGGCTCCTCTTTTCCTCCAATCGGCCCACGCGCCGCCTGAGAGACTCGAGCCGTGCCTGCACCGTCCGGAGAGCCTCCCTCGCGTCCTCGAGCTCGGTTTCTCGGGCGATGATAGCCTTCTCCAAATCGGCGGAGTCGGACTCCATCCGGGCAGCCAGCTCTGCCTCCTTGAGGTCCCTCGCCGCCAACTCCTGCAGCTGCGCTTCGGCCTCCTCCACCCGTCTGACGTGAAGGTCGGCCTCGTTTCCCTCGGAAAACGCCCGGCGCTGTGATTCACGGAGGCGCCCTTCCGCTTCGCGCAAGGTGCTCTCGGCCTCCGCGACCTCACCGGCGGCCGCCTGCTTCGCGGCACGGGCAGCCTCAAGAGCAGCTACGATCCCGCCTCGCGCATCGACGACCTCTTGCAGCTCCCTGCGGGCGCTGAGGAGCGCTTCAGCCCCGGCTTCGCTCCTCCGCGCGGCGTGCATACCCATCTGCAACACCTCGCCGCCGCGCGTCACAAAACACCACGGCTCCCCGTTAACGGCCGCGCTCGCATTTCCCGGCAGTCCGCCTATTTCGTCGATGACCGCCACGCACGGCGCAAGTCTCTTCAGGACCGCTATCACTGCCTCCGGACCCGTGACGAACTCCCATAGGTTCCGCGCACCAACCGGCGCGGCCAGGGCCTCGGTGCGCGTAGTGGGAGCGCCACCTGCCCATATCACCTCGAGGAGACCGTCGCCCTGCAGCACCGCCACCGGGTCTGCCGGGCCCGCGACGACAACGGCATGCACGATGGGGCCAAGAGCAGCGGCCAGAGCCCTCTCGTAGCCAGGCTCGACGGTAAGCAGGTCGGTTAGCACCTGTGCGCCGCCGACAGCCTTCAGAAGAGAGCGCGCGCCTCCAGGTAATCCTTCCTTGCGCTCAAGCACCTGTTCAAGCACGGTCTTGCGAGACTCGATGCCCGCGAGGGCCTCACCCAGCCGCGCCTCGTCATGCGAGGCCGTTTCCACCCTGGCGCGCCTTTCTTCCAGCGATGCGTGAGCCTGATCGACTGCCGCCGCCGCGCTCTTGACCAAAGCCGCGCTCTCCTCGCGTCTGCCCTCTAGCTCGCGCGCCTTCTCCGCCAGTTCGCCAAGCCGCGCTTGCGCAGCGACCTTCAGTGTGTCTACCTCGCGCCTGACCCTAGCTCTGTCCGCCAGCTCGCGACGCAGATAATCGCGCTCTTGGATCCCCCGGGTCCGAGCGGCTTCCAATTCGAAAGCAGCATCCTTATGGTCGTCTTCCTCCTTCTGCACCGCCCGAAAGAGCGGCAGCATCTCCTCCGTCTCCGCCCTGAGGGCTTGGGCCACCCCGCTCACCCAGCTGAGTCGCGTCTCGCCTCCGTTGCCAGGGCCCGCTTCTTCCAGACGCAAGCGAGCAGCAGCCGCTTCACTTTCGGCCAATTCTCTGCGCCGCCCGGCCCTGTCCAGCTCCCCCTCGATCCGAGCCACTCGCTGGCGTAAGGACACCGCCCGGCTTTCAAGGCGCTCCACCTCCGAGCGCGCCCGAAGGTACACTGCGCCCAACTCCTCGCGCTCACGTAAGGCCTCCGTGAAATGCTCTTCCTCAGCCGCTCTTCGCTCACGGAGATCAGCCAGCCTATTGCCGACGTCTGCTAGCCGTGACCGTAGGCCGGCCAGCGACTCTTCCTTCTCCTGGCACGCCCCGCGAGCGTCGATCAGGTCAAGCAAAACCAGCTTGGCGCGCGCCTTCGCCCACTCTTCCGTAGCCTGGGCGTACCGTTCGGCCGCGGCTACCTGCTGCCTCAGCGGACGCAGCGCACTGCGGACCTCACGCTCGACGTCGGTCACTCGCAGCAGGTTCTGTCCCACCTTGTCCAGCTTCACCTGCGTGCGTTCCCGACGCTTCTTGAAGCGGCCGAGGCCCGCTGCTTCTTCGACGAGAGCCCGCCGGGCCGCCGGGGTCGAATTGAGCAACGCCTCGACCTTGCCCTGGCTGATAACACTGTGCATCTCGCGGCCCAGACCAAGCCCGCCAACGAGATCCTGTACGTCAAGGAGTCGGCAACCCGCGCCGTTGACGCGGTACTCAGAGGTCCCATCCCGCATGAGGCGCCTGACGATCTCCACTTGACTGCAATCCAGCGGCAGTGAGCCACACGTGTTGTCGAACACGAGCGCTACCTCCGCCACCGCGCTCGATCTCTTTCCATCGGGGCCCGTGAATATCACGTCCTGCATGGTCCGACCGCGCAGATTGCCCGGACTCTGCTCGCCCAACACCCAAAGGACGGCGTCGGCCACGTTGCTCTTGCCGCTCCCGTTCGGGCCGATTATCACCGTCACACCGGGCTCGAGGACCAATTCAGTGGGACGAGCGAACGTCTTGAATCCCCGTAGACGTATCGAATGCAAGAACGCCAACCTACGACCCCCGTTTCGACTCTTGAAGGGCCTCCAAGGCCTCTCTCGCCGCTGCTTGCTCGCTCATCTTTATGGTCGTGCCAGTGCCATGTCCTTTGGTCACACTTGCTACGAGTACCTCCGAAGTGAACAGCCGCGCATGGGCCGGCCCCTTTTCGGATATCAAGCGGTACACAGGTTGGAGGCCCCTCGGCGCGAGCAACTCCTGAAGGGCGGTCTTATGGTCGACGTGTGAGGTTGCCGCGTACAGAAGCTGCTCCTCGAAGGACGCGATGATCGCCCTGCGCGTGCGCTCGAAGCCAAAGGCCAGGAAGAGCGCTCCGATCACCGCCTCCAGCACGTTGCCCATCGTGTTCGCACTGCCGGTGATCTCGCGTCGGCGCACCTCGGGAGCCGGCGCACGCTCTAGGACAAAACCGGCTATGTCCAGCCTCTCTGCCACCTGCGCGCAGCTCGCCCGGCTCACGATGAATGCCTTCTGCCGAGCCATCTCGCCCTCGTCGCTCCCGGGGAACCGCTCATACAGCGCGGAGGCGATGGCAAGGCCGAGCACGCTGTCTCCCAGGAACTCCAGCCGCTCATACGATCCCGTTCGAGTACCTACCCAGGAAGAGTGAGTGAGGGCGTGAGCAAGCAACTCCGGCGGCAGAAGAGCGGCCAATTCGATAAGCGGGACCTCACCTTTGGGGCGGATAGCCTCCTCGGGAGCGCTCTCGCTGCCGCGGAGAAGCCTCGACTTCAGCCACGCAGAGACGGGGGCTGCCCGCAATCCTGCTGGCAGCCCCCGCAACGTCAGTCCCCCCTCTTTGAAGAACGCGCGCTAGACCCGTCCGGCGATGAAGTCCACGGCGGCGCCGACAGTGGTGATCTTCTGGGCTTCCTCATCCGATATCTTGATGCTGAACCGATCTTCGAGCTCCATGATCAGCTCGACCAGGTCCAGGCTGTCGGCGTTAAGATCATCCTGGAAGGAAGCTTCCAGCTTGACGTCGTCCGCTTCCACCCCTAGTTGGTCCACCAGGATATCGCGTACCTTGGCAAGGATCTCGTCTTTGGTCATCTAGGGCTCCTTACGCGCAATAATGACGAACATGTTCCCTTTCACATACCGCGGTCATTGTATCAACGCCGGTCAAGAAGCGGCAGAGTCCGAAAGCCCGAGGATCTTCTCGAGCTCCTCATCCACAGCCTCGAGAACACCGCACCGCAAAGCGTCGGCACCGAAGCGGAGAGCGTTGGCGATGGCCTTCCGACTCGCATTCCCGTGGCAGATGACCATCAGCCCCCTCACTCCAAGCAGATAGGTGCCGCCGTACTCTTCCGGGTCGAGTCCCGCCCGCAGCCGCCGCAGTGCCGGACGGAGCAGCATGCCGCCCATTTTGCTTCTGGTCCCTGACGCGGCCGCTTCCTTGATGCGACTGAAGATGGCCGACGAACACCCTTCCATAAGCTTCAACGCCACGTTCCCCGTGAATCCATCCGTGACGACCACGTCCGCCTTGTTCTGGAGGATGTCACGCCCCTCGACGTTGCCGACGAAGTTCAGCCTCGACCCTTTCAAAAGCCGGTACGCGGCAAGAGCCAGGTCGCTGCCCTTGCTCTCCTCCTCGCCGATGTTCAGCAGCCCCACTCTCGGGTTAGCCAGCCGCATCACCCTCCGCGCGAAAGCCGTTCCCATGGCTCCGAACTCCAGGAGATACTCGGGCCGGCAGTCGGCATTGGCTCCGGCGTCCAGGAAGACCAAAGGCCCGTTTAGCCCCGGCAGGGTCGTGATGATCGCCGGCCGCCGGATCCGCGGCACGCGCTTCACGATCAGCAGGCCTGCGGCGAGCATGGCCCCCGTACTTCCGGCCGAGACGAAACCACGTGAGCGGCCATCAGCCACAGTGCGCGCCCCCACCACGATCGAAGAGTCCTCCATGGTCCTGACAGCGGTGGCCGGCTCGTCATGGTAGGAGATCACCGAGCCACTGGGTTCGATCTCCACAAAGCGCCTGTCGGCCCCCGCCAACAGAGGCTCAATGACGCCGGGCCTCCCGACCAGGAGGACATGCAGGTCCGCCGACGCGGCCAGAAGTGCGCCGGCTACCACTTCCTCTGGGGCGTTGTCGCCGCCCTCCGCATCAAGTGCCAGCACCAATGAACCTTCCGGCACGGGCGATTCTGTGCCTCGTATGTCCAAACCGCCTCCCTCTCGGAAACCTCGGGCCAATACCGCACCTTATCCGGCGCTCCGCCGTTTAAGCTGTGTGTTTGAAATGTCTCACAAAGTGGAGACTCTCGGAAGAAGAGGCCGTGACTTCGAGGGAGATCGCCAAGGACCTCTTCGTGAGCGGGAAATAGGCAGGGAACCCGCCTCGACAGCCGAACGTCCTATGAAGAACCGGTCGATCCGGTGGCGTCTCGGTAAATGAGCTGAAGATTCACGCGGCGCACGAACAGGTTGCCAAACGAACGTTTGTTCGTTATACTATACTAAGGATGATTCCGAAGCAAACCATTGACTGGCTTAGGGTTGGCCTGTATACTTTCTGAGTTTGCGTCACGGGGCCGGTATAGAAACGGAAACCCTTAGACTAGGGGTAAGAATAGCAGATGACCATGCAGCGAGACATTGAAGTAGCCACAGTCGACATGAGAACCATCACCGACGTCCAGGAACTCCTCCAGCTCGGTCTGGAGCGCGGTTACGTCACCAGCGACGAGATCATGGGTCTCGTCGAAGAGTACGACATGACCATGGAAGAGATCGAGGATTTGTACTCGCAACTCTTCGATCAGTCAATCGAGATCTATGAGCAGAGCCCCGTCACGCACGGTGTCCTCGAGACTCCGGAGCCTACGCTGGATCTGTCCATCGAGACGGTGACCCACGATCCCCTCCGCCTGTACTTGAAAGAAGCGGGAGAGATCCCTCTGCTTACCAAGAACGAAGAGATCGAGCTTGCCAAGCGCATCGAGATGGGTGACAAGCCGGCCAAGGACCGGATGATCCAGTCCAATCTCCGGCTGGTGATCTCCATCGCCAAGAATTATTACACCCAGGACATGGACCTGCTCGACCTCATCCAGGAGGGCAACACGGGCCTCATCCGGGCCGTGGAGAAGTTCGACTATCGCAAAGGCTACAAGTTCTCCACGTATGCCACGTGGTGGATACGGCAGGCTATCACCCGTGCCATCGCCAACCAGGATCGCAACATCCGCATCCCGGTGCATATGATCGAGAAGATCAACAAGATGGTGCGCACCGAGCGGAAGCTCCTCCAGGAGACCGGCAAAGAGCCCACCGACGACGAGCTGGCCTACGAGCTGGGTATTGACGCTCAAGAAGTGCAGGAGATGCGCAAGATCGCTCAACGTACGACTTCCCTGGAGACCCCGATCGGGGACGAAGAGGATGCGGAACTGGGCGATTTCATTGAGAATTCGAGCACTCCCGATCCTGCCGATGTGGTCTCCAGCATCATCGCCAAGGAGAGCCTCGACCGGGTCCTCAAGGCTATGGACGAGCGCGAACGCAAGGTCGTGGAACTCCGCTTCGGTCTGAAGGGCGAGCATCCGCGCACCCTGGCCGAGGTTAGCTCCCGCTTCAACGTGAGCCGCGAACGTATCCGTCAGATCGAGGCCAAGGCCCTTGAGCAGATCAAAGCGTCGGACGAGATCCAAGCGATGCGGGAGACGGCCTAGCTCTGGTGCCCGGGCCTGGTTAGTGTCCACCGTGGCCGAGTATAAAGGCGCGCCTTCCGGCGCGCCTTTTCTTTACCCGATAAGCCTGCGCTGTCGAGGCCAGGAGCGCGCAGCGGAGTCTTTCTACCTAAGCGGGAAGCGGCGTCTCCCCTCGGCGGGCCCGCACCGCCTGGGCGATGTGGTCTAGGATCAGCTCGGCTATGGTCTCTTTGGGTGCGCGATCGAGTCTCGTCTCGCCATCGCGGGTGAGCACGTACACTTCATTGAAGTCGGAGTCGAAACCGATGTCGGTGCGAGAGATGTCGTTGAAGACGATCATGTCGAGCTGCTTGCGCTCCATCTTCTCTTTGGCTCTGCCCAGGCCCTCCAACCCGTATTCGGCAGCGAAACCGACCAGGAACTGGCCCCGGTGGTGCGCCGACACGTCGCAGAGGATGTCCGTGGTCGGCTCCAGGCCGATGGCAAGTTCGTCGCTGCCCTTAGTGATCTTGCCGCCCGCGGGTCCCTGCGCCACCCGGTAGTCCGCAACAGCAGCGGCCATGATGAGGATGTCAGTATCGGGCAGCATTCGCATGACCTCGGCGTGCATCTCGCCGGCTGTAGGAGTCTGAATCTGCCGCACTCCTGGCGCCGCCGGCATGTCGACATTGGCTTCGATGAGCTCCACCTGAGCCCCCCTATCGAAGGCCGCTCGAGCGAGCGCGAAGCCCATCTTGCCCGAGCTTCGGTTGCCGATGAAGCGCACGGCATCGATAGGCTCGCGGGTGCCGCCGGCGGTGATAAGCACGCGCAGCCCCCGTAGGTCGCGCTTGCGTTGCACCTGCAGCCGGAGCTTGACTTCCGCCACGATGCTGTTGGGCTCGGCCATGCGTCCTGAGCCGTACACGCCACATGCCAACTCCCCGGACCCTGGTTCCACCACAAAGATGCCGCGCTCGCGGAGCAGCTCGACGTTGCGTTGCGTGGCGGGATGCGTCCACATGTTCGTGTTCATAGCCGGGGCGATCACCACCGTCTTCTCAAAGGCAAGATAACTCGTGCTGAGAAGGTTGTCGGCGATGCCGTTCGCCATTTTGGCCAACGTGTTCGCCGTCGCAGGCGCGATCACCATTATGTCGGCGACCCGGCTCTCCTCGACGTGAGTGATACTCGAGTCGGCCCGGAGCACGTCCACGTCGTCGAGGTAGACAGGGTGGTTCGAAAGTGTTTCGAACGTGAGCGGACCCACGAATCTGGTAGCTGCACGAGTCATGATGACCCGCACTTCCATGCCGGCTTTCTGCAGACCCCGAAGCAGTTCAGCGGCTTTGTAGGCTGCAATACCCCCCGTGACCCCGAGAAGAACTACGGGCGGGTCGGCCATAGTGAAGTCCTACGGGCGGGTGGGCCGGAGCCGGTATGCGATCTCGCCCTTCGCTACCTCATCCATTGCGATGCTGAGATAGTTCCTGGTCGTGGTAGCAACGGAAGGCGGTGTGAAGCTATCGAGCGAGCCGCCTTCTCCCAGGCTGTGATAGTAGGTGTTGATCTGGCGGGCTCTCTTCGCGGTGACCATCGCGGCCGTGTATCGATTCGGCTCTTCCGTCTCAGGATCGCGATTACTCGCAAGACCTGTGAGGATCTCGTCAATCGTGGGCTTGTTCATCATTTCTTCTGATCTCTCCGATCACGTCCGCAAGCTCTTCACTTGCCCTTTCCACGCTATCATTCACTATAACATAGTCGAACTGGCGCCTTCCCCTCCAGACCTTTCCCCGAACGTCGGAGATCTCCTCTTCGGCGCGCGCAAGCCGCTTGATCAGCGCATCTTCACTCTCAGTGTTCCTCAGACGTAGTCGTCGCTCCAGTTCTTCGAGACTTGGCGGCATGATGAAGATCATGGCCGCGTTCTCCCGCTGATCTAGGACCTGCCGAGCACCCTCCAGTTCGATCTCCAAGATGACGTCGTTGCCCAAGGCCAGTTGATCGTTGACGGCCTGTCGGGGCGTGCCGTAAAAATGGCCGCCGTACTCAGCCCATTCCAAGAAACGATCTGCTTGGACCCACGCTTTGAATTCCGGCTCTGTAAGGAAGAAATACTCCTTCCCGTCCTTCTCCCCCGCCCTCGGCCGACGCGTGGTTGCAGATACCGAGCACGTGAGATGCGGAATGCGCTGCATGACGCGATGGATCAACGTTCCTTTGCCGGCGCCGGACGGCCCCGAGATCACAATGAGCCTGGCGATCTTCGCCCTCGCGGCTAGTCGTTCAGCATATCCAACAGCTCTTTGCGCTGGCGCGGAGTGAGACCGTTCACGGTCTTGGAAGGACTCACTCGGCAACGCTCAAGAAGCTTGTTGGCTTTGACCCGGCCGTATTTGGGGACGGCCAAGAGAAGATCGAAGACCTTCGCAGTGTGCACGTACTCGGGTGGATCCACCAGCACTTCGGCAATGGCCAACTCGCCGTTCCTCAACCTATCCTTGAGACGTGCACGCTCTGAGCGGATACCGTTCGCGCGCCGAAGTGCCTCCATGCGCTGCTGGTGGCTGCGCTCTGGAGTAGCAGAAGCTGCTGTTGGCGGGGCATTCACGCGGGTAATTATACTCAGAGTGCCGTCCGACGCAACGGGTCTTTTACGCGGTTTTTATACGTGTTCCAATCTCAAGTGTCACTTGAGTGTTGAGGCGACCGATCATGGGCCGTCCCAAGGAGGCCATCCGCCGTCAGACCTCGCGTTTGGAGCTCTGCTTGCAACTCCCCCGCCAGCCTCTCGCAAACCCAAGGATCGCGAAGCGCGGCGGAGCCGACTGCGACAGCGCTGGCCCCGCATGCCATGAACTCCAGCACGTCCTGAATCGTGGCTACCCCACCCATCCCGATGATCGGCACGTCCACGGATGCGTAGACCTCGTATACCGCCCGCAGTGCAAGCGGCCTGATGGCTGGACCCGACAAACCCCCAGTCACGTTCCCCAGGTAGGGCTTCAGGCTGGCGCGGTCCAGCACGAGAGCCTTGAACGTATTGACGAGGGCCACCGCCGACGCCCCACCGGCTGCCGCGGCTCGCGCGATTTCCACCACGTTGGTGACATTCGGTGTGAGCTTCGCGACAAGCAACCCCGGCCACACCTCGCGCGCCGCCGCAACCGTGTTCAAGGTCTCTTCGGGGTCGGTTCCGATGGAGAGACATCCCGAATGCACGTTGGGACAAGAAACGTTGAGTTCAAGGCCCACCCGCTCAGCCCAACCGCCGGGTCCGCCGGAAGGTCCCCTAGCATCCAGAGCGCCGCGAATGCCCGCAGCTAGCGCCGCGTACTCAGCCGGGGAGAAGCCACCGATGCTCAGGATGACAGGGCAGGGAAGTCGCAGGAGTTCAGGTAGGCGGTGAGCGAGAAACGCGTTGAGCCCCTCGTTGGAGAGACCGATGGCGTTGATCACACCGCTCCGTGTCTCGAGGATCCTTGGAGGAGGGTTGCCTTCGCGAGGCATGAGCGTCACCGTCTTGGGGACATAAGCGGCCACAGGAGGCGCTTCGAGGATGTGGGGACCGAAGGCCTCGGCCAGCTCGAAAAGCTCCATGGTCCCGGACGCATTGATCAGCGGATAGGCCAGGCGGAGCGGGCCCAACTCGACGCCTAATCCGAGCCACCCCGAGCCACTGGTGCCTAATTGAGTGCTCACGACCTGCGCGCTCCCTCGCTCGCGTCGCCCGCCAATCCGAGCCCGCTCGTACCAAGGGCCTCGGACGCAACGGCGGGCCCGCCCAGCCCGCCCCCGAAGACTTCGTCACCCGCAAAGACCGGCCCTTCGAAGCAGACCCTGGCCATGGTTCCATCAGCCAGCCGGATGACGCACCCGTGACAGGCGCCAACGCCGCACGCCATCCCCGCCTCGAGGCTGAACCACGCGCGAACGCGCGGGGTCTTGCGGCAGACGTCCCAAACCGCCGCTGCCATCGCCTGCGGGCCGCAGACCACCACCCGGTCCCCGTCGGCCAGATTCTTCGCCAGCGGCGCCGTGACCAGCCCTTCCTCCCCGCAGGACCCGTCTTCGCTCACCTCGATCACCCGGCATGCCACGCCATACTCACGCAGCCGCTCGGCGGCGTCGTGCAGCACCCGGCCCCCAGGGACTTGCGAGCGGTCGTGATAGCCCACAAGAACCAATACCTCCCTCGTGGCTGGCTCTACGGTCTTCCCGCCCGATACCAGGTCGCCGATGCGCCGTAGGAGCAAGGGGAACGGAGCGAGGCCTGCCCCACCGGCCACCACGACCAAGCGCGTCGCCCTCCCGCCCTGTCCGACAGAACCGTCGCGGGAAGGTCCGGCATTACCGTCGGCAAATGATCCGTCCGTGATTGCCGGCAAGTCGAAGCCCCGGCCGAGAGGTCCGAGCATCCAGACCTCTGAGCCGACGGGCAAGGCGCTCACCTCACGCGAGCCGTCTCCGATCGGCGCGATCAGGAAGGACACCAAGTCTTGGTCGTGATCTGCGATGGAGAATGCGCGGGGGAGGAAGCAACGGGACGGCTCGGCCTGTAGGAGAGCGAATTGCCCGGGCAAGGGCTTCTTCGATCCGGGCTCCGTCGGCCACAGGCCGGGGACCTCAACAGTCAGCCGATGAAACGCGCCTAGCTCTTCCGTGGCCACGATCCTGGCCAGGACCCGCGCGCCCGGATGCCCGTGCGTCGGTGGGATCAACGGCGCGCTCATGCGGCCGGGGTTGAGCAGAACGGGCCAGACTTGCTAGGGGCCTATGCCGACCGGCGGAACGGCCCGGGTCCCCTCGGATGCTCTCGCGGAGTCGGCGAGGCGCCTGTGAAGGTCCTGAAGACAGATGACCGATACCTCTCTGCTCTTGCGCGCGCCGGCTATGGCCTGCACCGCAGCGTGCGCGGCGGCCGCATTGGTCATGGCGGGAATACCCCGCCGAAGGGCCGCGCGCCGGATCTCATAGCCGTCGGAGCGAGCCCCGCGACCACGCGGGATGTTGATGACCAGGTCCACGTCTCCAGCTTCGATCAGATCGACAATGGTGATCACCTGGCCGGCATCGGCGGGCGAACCGGTCTTCAGAGACTGCTCTTCCAGGGCTGCCTTCAGCGCAAGACCCACCGTGTGCTTGAGCACCAACTCTGAGTCGATCCCATTCAGTGTCAGCGCCCGATGGGTCCCGTCGGTGGCGAGCACCCGGAAGCCGAGCATGCTCAACATCAGTGCCATGAGGACGACGGCGTCCTTCTCGGCGTCCGCTACGGAGATGAACACCGTGCCTTCTCTGGGAAGCCGGTCGCCGGCCGCGAGTGAAGCCTTGGCGAAAGCCTGGGGAAAGTTCGTACCCACACCCATGACTTCCCCGGTGGACTTCATCTCCGGCCCGAGGGTCGTGTCCACACCCGGGAAACGCGGGAAGGGCAGGACGGCTTCCTTCACCGCGACGTGCTCCAGATCACGCCGGGAGGGCACCTGACCTGCCGCCACCGATTCGTCCCAGCCGGGAAGCCCCATGTCGCGGAGCTTGTGACCGGCGATGACTCGAGCAGCGATGCGCGCCAGCGACACGCCCGTGGCTTTGCTGACGAACGGCACCGTGCGACTTCCCCGCGGGTTGACTTCGAGCACGTAGATGCTGGCCCCGCCGTGATCGCTCTGCTGAACCGCGTACTGCACGTTCATCAAGCCGACCACACCCAACTCCTTGGCGAGGGCCGCGGTCTGCTCCTCGATGCGCCGCACCAACTCGGCGCCGAGCGAGACGGTGGGGATCACGCACGCCGAATCGCCCGAATGGATGCCGGCCTCCTCCACGTGCTGCATCACCGCGCCGATGTACACGTCCTCCCCGTCGCACAAGGCGTCGACGTCCATCTCGATGCTGTGCTCGAGAAACCGGTCGATGAGGACAGGGTGGCGAGGCGACGCCTTTACCGCGGTGCGGAGGTAGCGTTCCAGTGTCTCCCGGTCGTAGACGATCTCCATGGCGCGTCCGCCCAGGACGTACGAGGGCCGCACCAGCACCGGGTAGCCGATCCGCTCGGCGACCGCGACCGCCTCTTCCACGTTGCGGACCGTGCCGTAAGGCGGGGCCTTGAGCTTGAGCTTCTCCAAGACTTTGCCAAAGCGCTCGCGGTCCTCGGCCAGGTCGATGGCGTCTTGCGAGGTGCCGAGAATAGGCACCCCGGCCGCGTGAAGCCGCTCGGCGATCTTGAGCGGGGTCTGACCCCCGAACTGCACGACTACGCCCTTTGGCTTCTCGTTCTCCACGATGTTGAGCACGTCCTCGAAGGTCAGCGGCTCGAAATACAGACGGTCCGAGGTGTCGTAATCGGTAGAGACGGTCTCCGGGTTGCAGTTGACCATGATGGCCTGGTAGCCCTGCTCGCGCATCTCCTGGACCGCGTGGACGCAGCAGTAGTCGAACTCGATGCCCTGTCCTATCCGATTGGGGCCGCTCCCCAGGATGATCACCGATTCCTTGTCGGGAACCGGCAGCGCCTCGTTCTCCTCCTCGTAGGTGGAGTAGAAGTAAGGCGTGTACGCCTCGAACTCAGCCGCGCAGGTGTCCACGGCTTTGTAGGTGGGGATGATGCCGTCGGCCTTGCGCCGCTCGCGCACCTCGAGCTCGCTCGCCCCCAGGAATCTTCCGATGTATTCGTCGCTGAACCCCAGTCGCTTCGCCTGGCGTAGTTCCTCTCGGGGTAGGGCCGCCAGGCCACCGGGAGCCGCAAAAGACTTGAGATGATTCTCCGCCTCCACGATCTCCCGCAGCTCCTCCAAGAACCACTCGTCGATCCAGGTGACTTCGAAGATCTGCTCCAGGGTCACCCCCCGCCGGTATGCCTCGAGGATGAGGTCGTACCGCTCCGCCGAAGGGATAGCGATCATGGCCAGGAGGGTGTCGTTGTCGTCGGGTATGTCGGGGCGCACGTCCAGCTCGCGGGAACGCATGGATTTCTGGAACGCCTCCTTGAAGGTGCGGCCGATAGCCATGTTCTCCCCCACGCTCTTCATGTGCGTGGTGAGGCGGGCGTCGGCCATAGGGAACTTCTCGAAGGCCCAGCGGGGCGTCTTCACCACTACGTAGTCGATGGTGGGTTCGAAGCAGGCCGGCGTCTTGCGGGTGATGTCGTTGCGCACCTCGTCGAGCGTGTAGCCCACAGCCAACTTCGCGGCGATCTTGGCGATGGGGAATCCGGTGGCTTTCGAGGCCAACGCGGAGCTACGACTAACGCGTGGGTTCATCTCGATGACCACCAGCTCGTCGGTCTCGGGCGAGTAGGCGAACTGGATATTCGAACCGCCGGTCTCCACGCCGATCGCGCGGATGATGGCCAGCGACGCGTCGCGAAGACGCTGATACTGGACGTCGGTGAGGGTCTGCTGGGGAGCCACGGTGATGGAGTCACCGGTGTGTATGCCCATGGGGTCGATATTCTCGATGGAGCAGACGATGACGACATTGTCCTTGAGGTCGCGCATCACCTCGAGCTCGAACTCCTTCCAACCGATGACGCTCTCCTCGAGAAGCACCTGGCAGGTAGGCGACGCGTCGAGGCCGGCGCGGACCACCTCGTCGAACTCCTGGTCCGTGGCCGCCACCCCGCCCCCGTGGCCGCCCAAAGTGAAGCTCGGACGAATGATAAGGGGAAGACGCAGGCCTTCCTTGAGCGCGGCGCGAGCCTCGGCCACACTCTTGACCACGGCGCTGTCCGGCACCCGCAATCCGATGGAAGCCATGGTGGCGCGGAACTCGTCGCGAGCCTCCGCCCGGCGGATCGCCTCGTAGTTCGCACCGATGAGCTCCACGCCGAATTTGGCCAGGGTGCCGTCCTCTGTGAGGGCGACGGCGAGGTTGAGCGCAGTCTGGCCGCCCAGGGTGGGCAGGAGCGCGTCCGGCCGCTCCACCTCGATGATCTTAGCGACCACCTCTGGAACCAGCGGCTCGATGTACGTGCGGTGGGAGAAGGACGGGTCGGTCATGATGGTGGCCGGGTTCGAGTTGACGAGGATCACCTCGAAACCTTCCTCCATGAGCACCTTGCAGGCCTGGGTGCCCGAGTAGTCGAACTCGCAGGCTTGGCCGATGACGATAGGACCGGAACCGAGCAGGAGGATCTTGCGGATATCCGTGCGGCGGGGCATGCGTGAACCACACTTCCTTTCGGGCTCTCTGGCCTCGATTAAAGGTCGCCTAATCGTAGCGTATCGAGCAAGGACTGAGAAGCGTGCCGAGAAACGCATACGCTCCTCTCGGTCGTCTCCCGCGCTCGGCCCTTCTCGATCCAGTGCCGACGCAGGGGTTTCTCGAGATCCGGTGCCGTCACGATATTCTCGAGAACACCGCCGTACTTCTCGATCGTCCTCCGCGAAGCGACGTTGTCACTGTCGCAGGTCACGAGAACCCGCGAGAGGCCGAATCTGTAGCGGGCGATGTGGCTCGATGGGCGCGTGGGAATTCTTCCTCCTCGTCCTCGCGTGGTAATCGAAGGACAAGCTCTGAAGACAGGACTCAGCCCAGCCTGTCCCCCGCTTGCAGCCTCGCGACGGTTACGAACTCAGCCGCCTTCATCTTGCCCGAGCCAGCAGGTTGGACCCGCTTCACGAAGATGCTCCCCCCGTTGGCGGCCACCAGAAAGCCCTGGTCCGCGATCTCGATCACTGTGCCGGGCGCCACGATCCCACTGACATTCCGCTTCTCGCAATCGAAGATCTTGAGCTTCTCGCCCTTGAACGATGTAGTCGCCCCCGGTGACGGATTGCACCCGCGGATGACGTTGTAGACGATGCCCACGGGATACATCCAGTCGATGGCCATGGCCTTGCAGAGCGGCTCGTATTCCCCCGCGTCCGGGTCCTGACGGACCTTGGGAGCTTGCCCCTGCGCCACCAAGCGCACGGATTCGACCAGAGCTTCGACGCCCAGAGGGAACAGCTTGTCGAAGTAGACCGAGCCCAGGGTATCGTCCGGCTCGATTGTTACCTCTTTCCGAAGGAGGATGGGACCGGTATCCAGCCCTTCGTCCGGCCAGAAGATCGTGATGCCCGTCTTCGGCTCGCCGTTGATCACTGCCCAGTTGATCGCGCTGCCGCCCTTGTGCCGGGGAAGGAGCGATGGATGGTACTGGATCGTCCATGCGGTTGGGTAGCCCAAAATGGACGCAGGCACGATGTCCGTGACGAAGGCCATGACATTCAGATCGGCTTGGAAGGTCTGGTAGTCCTCAAAGACCTCGGGATCGCGCATACGGGCCGGCTGCCGCACGGGGATGCCGTTCTTCACGGCAAGCTCCTTGAACGGGTTCCCTTTCGCCGAAGGAGGATCTGGCGGCATATACACGACGACCACCTGCTCCCCGGCTGCCAGCAGAGCTTCGAGCACCTTCTCCCCGAAAGCGGCCTGCCCTATCAGCGCTATCCTCATACTCGCCTCCACTCGCCGCAACTTTGACTTGCATCCAGGCTACCAAATAACGGCTCAGCTTCGGACAGTCAAAGGACAGTGATCTCTGGGCACCCCGCGCGGCGCAATACCCTCATCGGCCGCGAGCCCGGAAGTCTCCAATCCGGCCGTTTCCAGACCGGCCGTTTCAAACTTCACCCCGGGCTTCATCCCGCCACGAGCACTCCGGGAGCGACGGCAGCGGCACCCCCTGCCTAGCGGGCGAGGCCGAGGGTCTTCGACAGGCGGGGCCTCGGGTCTTCGATGGGAGCAGCCTCGGACCTTTGGTCCGGCGATTCTAGCGGGTGCCACTCGCTCCGCCACCTGCCCGCGCGAACGGAGCGCCCGGTGCAGCATCCTCACGGCGATGCGGGCGGCTTCCCGCGCACCGGTGAGCGGAACCTCCTCATACCGGACGGGTGTGCCCATCAGTGCGAGAATGCGCTCAGCCAGGTGTTGCGGCGTGGTGCGAGCGACTACCATGGGCTCACCCACCCCATGCCGCCGAAGTCTTTCTGTCACGGCCCGCATCTGCTCCGAATGATCCTGGAGAGGAAAGTACAGGAAGGGGCGCCGAAGTGCGGTGAGCTCGAGGGTCGTCGTCCCTCCGGCTTGAGTTACCACGACGTCACACGCGGCAAGATGTCGGCATAGGTCCGAAACATAACCTCTCACCTGTATCCCTTCGGGCACATGCAGACTCGCGGGGGCAACCCGCGGTCCGCAAAACAGAGCCATCTGAAGGTCCGGCTTCGCAGAACGGAGCCGCGGATACGCCCGAGCGCACAACTCGAGGAGTTCCTTCCCTATGGCCGTGCCTCCAACGGTGCAGGCCACCAGCGGACCGGCGCCGTATCCCAACTCCGACTTGAGCCTCTGCGGGTCCATGTACTCCTCGGGGTCGAACTGGATGGCATAGCCGACCGCCGGCACGTTCACGCGTGCGAAAGCGCGACGGTTCGGAAGGAAGGGACCGAACCGATTGTCGGGGACATCCTCCGCCTTACCCAGCAGTACCGGCGTGAAGCCGACCGCCGGGAGGCACTTGGACCAGAGCCGGTTGAAAGCGTAATTGCCTATCAACTCCTGCAAGCTCCAGGTGGCCCTGTCCAGGCCGATGAAGTCGTAGAGGACGAGCAAGGGGTAGCGGGGCAGACTGCCGTCACGCACCAGCGCAAAAGGAAGCTCGTAGGTCTCGTCGCCGATCGCCGTGTCGAAATCACCTCTGGCCATGATCTCGAAGTACAACCGAGCGTTTCCCGCCCAGACGTGCCTCGCCTTGAGGGCCCACTTGGTTATGTTGAAGCGTCCCGCGACAGCCATCGCCTCGGCCGCACCTGTAAGGTCCGCCCAGGCCTCGGCCTCGGGAAGTAGTCGCTCGCCCGCCTCGCATAGATACTCCCTAGCCGGTGATGACGCGAGCCAACTGATATCAGCTCCGCGATGTAGAGAGCGGATCTCTCGCGCGATCGCCACGTCCCTGGTCACGTGGCCCAGACCCGCCGACCCGCTCATGAAAAGGATGCGCCCGTTGATGAGTTCAGGCACGACCCGGCTCCCTCGTCCGCCCTATTCGGGCTGGTGAAACAGCGAAGGCCAGTATTCGATCCCCTCGAAATCGGTCGAGATGAGCGTGCCCGCCTTGCCGCGGATGATGTCACCGGCGTCCTCAAGCGAGCCGATCCCCGCCCGCCCGCCGGCTTTCACGGCGAAGTCACAGGCCGCCTCCACTTTCGGCCCCATGGACCCGGAGGCGAACGTGAGCTTGCCGAGAGCCTCCGGCGACGCCCGTCGGATCGCCTTTGCCCCAGGAGTGCCCCAGTCCTGCCATACTGCCTGCGCGTCGGTGAGCATCAGGTAGACCTCAGCTTTCAGCGACTGCGCAAGGAGAGCTCCAGCCCAGTCCTTGTCGATGACTGCCTCCACTCCTATCAGCGCGCCATCCGGCCGAAGCATGGTCGGGATACCGCCGCCTCCGGTACAAATGACAACGACCCCTCGCTCCACGAGCCATTCGACCACCCGAATCTCGAAGATGCGTTTGGGACGAGGGGAAGGCACCAATCTACGATACATGCTGTTGTCCGGACCAACCGTCCAGCCATGCTCACGAGCGAGGGACTCCGCTTCGTCTTGCGTGTACTGAGGGCCAATCGGCTTGCTCGGATTCTGAAAAGCCGGGTCGGCCGGGTCGACTTCCACCTGGGTGAGGATGGTCGCAAACGGGACATCTTCGGGCAAGATATTACCGAGCTCCTGCTCGATCATGTAGCCGATCATGCCCTCGGATTCGGCATTGAGCACGTCAAGCGTGTATGGCTCCACTCCGGTAAACGCCGCCGCTTCGAGGGCAAGTAGCCCTACCTGAGGACCGTTGCCGTGGGTGATGATGAGGCTGTTCTCGCGCGCCAGTGGCGCCAGCGCGGCCGCCGCGACCTTGACATTCTCTCGCTGAAGCTGCTCTGTGAGCGGCTGCCCCCTTTTGAGCAGGGCATTGCCGCCCAGTGCTGCCACGATCCTCATGCTGGAGACCCGGCGTCCACCGGGAGCGTAGCCGACTCGAGCGACCTGACCCGCTCCAGGAGTGGCGGGTGTGAGTAGTTCAAGAACACATAGAACGGGTGCGGCGTGAGGTTGGACAGATTGTCTTTGGACATCTGCTTGAGACCGTTTCCGAGCAGGTCCCCGCGCCCGGTGGTGGCGATCGCGAAAGCGTCAGCCTGACGCTCGTGACGCCGCGACAACGCGGCCCCGCCTACGGATAGGACGAACTGGAGCGGCCTGAGAAGTATGGCCACGAACAACACGGCGGCATAGATGGAGGGGTCGTTCACTCTGAAAGCCGCGAAAAGGCCGGTGCGATGCAGGAATAAGGCGAACAGGCCCAGAAATAGCCCCGTCTCCACGGCCGACGCGACCGTGCCGATGAAAATGTGGCGCTTCTTGTAGTGACCGATCTCATGGGCGAGCACCGCCACGAGTTCATCGGTGCCGTGTCTCTGTACCAGCGTGTCGAAGAGCGCTATCCGCTTGCTCCGCCCGAACCCTGCGAAAAACGCGTTGCCTTTGGTCGATCGGCGCGACGCGTCGATGACGAAAACCGCCTTCAGCGGGAAATCCACCTTTTTCGCGTAGGCGAAGATGGCGTCCTTGAGTTCCCCGGCCTCCAGCGGGGTGAACTTGTTGAACAGAGGCATGATCACCGTGGGCGCGATGATCTGTACGACGAACGAGAAGGCCACGACCGCAGCCCAGGCGTAAACCCAGGCGAAGCGGCCGCCGTACTGGAACAAGGCCAGAAAGGCGATGAGAAGAGGCACCCCGAGAACCACGCCCACTCCGAGCCCTTTCACGGTGTCCATGAGAAACGTGCCGATGGTCGTGCGGTTGAAGCCGAACTTCTCTTCGATCACGAAGACCCCCCAGATGCCGAAGGGCAGATCGAGAAGGCCACGGGCCACCACTAGGATGGCGACGAAGATGAGGCCTGTCCAAATGGGAGCCACGTGAAAGGAACGCACCAACTGATCGAGCCAGCCGAAACCACCGGCCAGCCAGAAAGCCAATAACACGGCAAGATCGAATACAGAGGAGACTACCCCGAAACTCGTCTTCGCGCGCGTGTACTGCTGGGACCGGCTGTAGCTCTCGGAGTCGAAGACATCGCTGAATTGGCCGGGCAATTCTGGTTTGAGGGCGCGGAGGTTGAGCACCTCGGCAACGGCATCGATCAGTTCGACGACGACGATACCGGCTATCGCTGCGACAAAGTATCCGTTCAGCATGCTCAAACCAAGGTTCCAGACACTTTGCGGCGCGCAGCCCCGGTGATCATCGTGGCCTCCGGCCCTACGCCTCTGCCCGTCTCTTGGGCATGCCGGTCCGGATGGCGGCTTCTAATTCCTCGGACCTTTGCGAGCCCATCAGCACCTGCCGCCCATCGACCAAGGTCAACTGCACGCCATTGTTGCCGGTGGCAGTGTACGCGCGTACGCCTTCGCGGGAGACCTTTATCCCCCACCCCCCGAACTCGCGCATGGCGCTGTACCAGCGGACTTCCGCCGATTCGATGTCTTTCAACGGAATGACCCTGGCCCTGAACGGGATCAAACGTATGCGCAACTCCCCGTCCCCCACCTCTGTGAGCAGACGCAGCACCGCGAGAAAAGCGGGAAATCCAAGCCCAAAGACCAAGGCGAAGACCCAGGCCAGCCAGTTCGGGATCGGGTGGGAGCCCTGCGGGATGCCCTTGGCGACCTGGTTCACGAACATGTACCAGACGTACCCTGTGACGACCAGAAGGGGTACGTAGACGAACCACGCCCGGAGGCGCTGAGTCTCACTGAAGATCGGAGCCGTCTTGGACCCGCTGCCGGCCCCGTCCATCACTCCGCCCCTGATGTCGCGGTCAAGATCCTCCACACCAATCTACGTCCTTCCGCCTCGATCCAGTCTTTCAAGCGCCCGCACACCCAGCCAGCGTTCATAGCATTGTAGCGGGTGAAGACCGACTCGACCTTTCCGCCGGCTTCTTCTTGACCCCGCGCCGATGCGCTGGACCCTGCGATACACTGGCGCGATGGACGGCAGCCGAGACATGGACACACCGCGGACGACTCCACGCATGGAGTCGTCCACAGTGCCGGCTCTTGATTTCGACGAGCACACCGCCGAGCGCCGGTCGCGTTCGCGCACACGCGCAGCCTGGTACAGCGCGGACCTCGGCTACATGGCAGTGGAGTTCGCGATCCCGCTTTACCTGACACCCTGGATGGTCACTCAATTGGGCGTGCCCGCGACCATCTTCGGCTTGGCTTCCGCACTCTCCTCGTGGGCCGTCGCACTGAGCGGCCCCTACATAGGTGTCCGGGCCGACGAGCGGCTCACCCGTCGGCGCTGGTACGGCGGAAGCGCTTTCTTCGCGGCGGTCTTGCTCGCGCTCTTGTACTTCCTGCCGCATGGCACCAGCAGCGCGGTCGTCGGACTCGTGATCATCGCGGTGGTGGCCAACTACTTTTTCCAACTGGCCGGATTCATCTACAACGCCTCCATGCTCGAAGCCGCAGGAGGCGCGAACATCGTAAGCGTGTCCTCTATCGGGATGGGGATCGCATATATAGGCGGCGTGGTCGGCATATTGGTCATCAAACTTGTGGTCTCGGACACGGTGCTTCGCGGCGGAAACACGGAGGGCTTCGCGCTAAGCCTGGCAGCACTGCTCTTTCTGGTAAGTGTGATTCCGGGCGTGCTCGCGCGGGGGCTTTGGCAAAACCAGGGACAACGCCCGAGAGAACAGGAGGGCCGGACTCTCCGGCGCATGCTAATGCTCTGGCGACAGGCCAGCCGGGAACACGATGCCGGGTGGCTGCTGGCAGGATACTTCGCGATGAATTCCGCCATCATGGGTTTCACGCTTTACCTGCCACTACATCTCCAATTAACCACCGGCTTCTCCAGCTCCGCGCGGACTCTCATCCTCGGCGGTGCGGTGCTGTCGGCCGGGATCGGCGCGGGCCTGACGGCTCTCCTGAAGCCGAGCATGAAGACGGTGCGGACCATCTTCCTCGTGGGCCTTTCGCTCTGGGCTCTCAACGCGTTCGGATTCGGATTGGCCACTCAGCCGAGGCTGATCGTGGGATTGGCTTGCCTGCACGGCCTGCTTTCCGGCCCTCTCATCTCCTCGGCGCGTGGCGTTTTCGCCAAGACGTTCGGCGCCGAATATCAGGCCCTGGCCTTTGGGCTGTTCGGAGCGACCAGCCGCTTCTCGCTCGGTCTGGGCGCGGCCTTGTGGCCACTTGCGAGCGCAGCCATGCACGGGCCTCGGAGCACATCGCTCGGACTTGCCACGATGGGCGTGGTGGCTGCGATCGGCGTCCCGCTCATGTGGAAGTGGACCCCGCGGGCGGCGGGGGAAGTGCTCGCCCCGTAGCACACGAATCGATCAACCGTTCGATGGAGCGGAAGTGAGCTCCCCGCCAATAGACGCGACCACATTGGCCGCACCGCCAGAACTGGTCGTAGTGATGGGCTGTGTGAGGCGGGAGCATCTCGATCACGGAGGCCTTCTCAACCGGCTCCACCACCCCGTTGCAGACGGCGCAGCGCGTGAACGGGACCAGCGACGCCGTCAAATCGAAGCGCTCGACCACTTCCTGCAATTGGGCGCACGGTGCAGTCTCCCGTATCAGATAGCCGTGAGTGACCGCCGACCGTTTCAACAGGCCCCGGTCTCGAGTCAGAATCACCCGTGCCTCAGTCAAGGCCGTCTCGACCAGTTGCGAGTCGGTACAGTCGTTGCGGTAGCTCGTGTCGAGACCCGACAGGCGTAGATACCGGGCCAAGCGACCAAGATGGACGTCGGCCGCGAAGCGCACCGTCCGAAGAGGACGAGACCTCACCTTTGTCAGGGTCCGGACGTCGAAGGCCTCGAACACCGGGTAGACGGCGACCCTGTCCCCATCGCCGAGAAGCTGATCCAGACCGGCCGACTCTCCGTTCACAAGAATGAGGTCCACCTCCGTGTGTGGGACCCCGTGCCGCTCGACAACATCCTTCACAGAAGGGCTGCCGGTGAGGTCGACGTCGAAGGTGCCGCCCTGCAAGGAACGTGGGAGAAGATCGTTAAGCTCTGCGTAGAAACGGATCTCCACTGTCCCCATGCCGCAGCCTCCGAGCACGATACCCTTCCCCGAGCCTCATCCCCGTCTCCGAGCCTCGATGCGCGACCGCCCACCCCGCGTTGGACGCCGGTGTTTCGCTCCCGGACGTCAGGTTAGGAAGTGTGACGGTCCTCGCAACGTGAAGACGATTATCCGCTCGCCGGTGTGGGTGCTGATGTCGGTGTGGATGCTGCGCACTTCCTCGCCGGTGGCATCCGACATGATGGCCTCGAGGAGCGGCCGCGCCTGCTCGATGAGCTCACGGCGCACTTCTTTTACAAGTCCTGGTCCGCTGCTGGCCTCGCCGGCGTTGGCAAGATGCTTTTCCGCCGGCGTGAGAACCCCGCGCAGCCGTACTATCACCATGTCGTCGACGAGATAGGTCTTGGCCTCTTCTGGGCCCCGGCCCATGTACTCGAGCTCGAACTTGACGATCGCATCGCTGATCTCGGCCTCGAGTTGCCCCTTGGTTTTCATGGTTCCGGCTCCCCGTCACCCTCGTCGTCTGTATCGAAATAACGCCTTCCGGCCCAGACTATGCGGATGCCCCCGCCATGTCCTGGGCGCACTGCAGCATGACCTGAAAGATATCCTCCAGGTCTTCCTCGTCGACGCACGACAGCGCCACGCGGATATCGGTGTCGCTCGTGGAGATGACCCCCACGCCATAGGTGTTCAGGAGTCGGACCCGGTAATCCTCGGCGTTGAGGCCTTTCAGACGCACACACAAGAAATATCCGGAGTTGAACGGATAAGGGTCCCAAGCCTCCGCGAACCGGTCCTGCGCCAGGATCTCCTTGACCTTCGCGGCCCGACGGGCGAGCACCTCGAACTTCTGTTCCTTCTCGGCCCGGTACGTCTCGTCGCCCATAGCCTTGAGCACGAGAGCCTGGGATAAATTGGGCGAGTTGGAGATGGTCCCACGGATGCAACCACCAGTCTTCTTCTCGAGGGCCTCGTACATGCTCTCGCCCCCCGGGGTGGCGTATGTGATGAACGCGACCCGCAAACCCCAGGCGAAATCCTCCTTGGAAGCGCCGTCCAGCTTAATGGCGAGCACGCGTGGATGAACCGCCGCTAGGCGCGTGAACAGCGACTCTTTCATGACCTCGGCGCCGTAGAACAGGCCGAAATAGGCGTCATCACACACCGCGACCACATCGCAGCCCGCCTCAGCGACAGAAGCCAATGCTTCGGCGATGGCATCGGCTTCCGCCGGCGTGATCGAGTACCCGGTGGGATTGTTGGGGAAGTTGAACAGGACGACAAGCTTGCCTCGGCCCGCGTTTTCCCGGAGTGTCCGTCGGAAACCAGCGATGTCGAATCCTCCGCCCTGTTCCAGGAGTGGATACCTTCCGATCTCGGCCCCCCTTCTCACCCCGAAGATGAGAAGGTAGTTGCCCCAAAGTTTGTCGGGAAGCAGGACCAGGTCGCCCGGGTCCATGAAGAGATCGGCTACTGTGCTGAGACCGTGGGTGATCCCGCTGGTCACGACGGGTAGGCTGATGGGCACATTCCCCAATGAGGGATTCTTTTCGCGGATCTCCTGCTGCCATTTCTCTCGGAGATCGGGACGCCCCGCGGAGGGAGCGTACGGCAGCACGTCGTCGGGGCCAAGATCGGAGAAGTGGCGCATTATCGCCGGTAGTCCCATGGAATGCTTGCACTCTCGCGCCTCGCCGATGGTGGCGTTGTGGCGCGTGGCCTTCTGCTTGGCCTCCGCGGTCTGAGTCAAGATGCCCCTCGGAAAGTACAGCTCTCTCCCCAGACCGGAGAACATCCGCAAGACGTGAGGAGCGTGCTCGCCTATCGTCTCGTTGAGTTCGACGGCAAGTGAGTTCATCGAGCAGCCTCGAGCCGGGCCTGCAGAGCCGCAAGTTGGTCACGGAGAGCCTGGGGAAGCCGGTCACCGAACGTGTCGTAGTAGCCGTCGATGGCTTCGGCCTCCTGCTTCCAGCCCTCCATGTCTACGGTGAGTATCTGCTCGACGTCCGCGCTTGGCACGTCGAGGCCGGTCAAATCGAGCGCATCCGGCGTCGGCAGGTTCCCGATGGGCGTCTGCACGGCTTTGCCGGTACCTTCCACTCGCTCGAAGATCCACTTGAGCACGCGGCTGTTCTCACCGTAGCCCGGCCACAGCCAGCGGCCGCTATCGTCTTTGCGGAACCAGTTGACCGAAGAAGATCCGCGGCAGTTTCGCAGGGTCCGTCTTGCCGGCCATGGAGAGCCAATGGGCGAAGTAGTCTCCCATGTTGTAGCCGCAAAACGGCAGCATGGCGAAGGGATCGCGCCGCAGCACTCCTGCCTGGCCGAGAGCCGCCGTGGTCGTCTCCGAGCCGGCAGCAGAGCCCATGAACACGCCGTGTTCCCAATCGAACGCCTCGTTCACCAGCGGGATGGTGCTCGGCCGCCGCCCGCCGAACAGGATGGCCGAGATCGGCACGCCGTTCGGGTTCTGCCAATCGGGATCAATGACGGGACATTGCTCCGCCGGAGCGGTGAAACGCGAGTTCGGGTGCGCCGCCTTGCCGCTGGACTCGGGAGTCCAATCCTTGCCTTGCCAGTCGATGGCATGGGCAGGCGCCGGCACGCCCATTTCCTCCCACCACACGTCTCCCTCATCCGTGAGGGCCACATTCGTGAAGATGGTGTTGCGCGCGAAGGTGTCCATGGCGTTGTGGGTTGGACTGGTACGACGTCCCCGGCGCAACGCCGAAAAAGCCGGTCTCGGGGTTCATGGCGTAGAGCCGGCCATCCTCGCCGATGCGCATCCAGGCGATGTCGTCGCCCAAGCAGGTGACCTTCCAGCCCGGAAGCGTAGGCAGCATCATCGCCAGGTTGGTCTTGCCGCAGGCGCTCGGGAAGGCCGCCGGCGATGTAGTGCTTCTTGCCCTCGGGCGAGGTGAGCGCCAGGATCAACATGTGCTCGGCCAGCCAGCCCTCCTTGCGGGCCACGGACGGAGGCGATCCGAGTGCCAGGCACTTCTTGCCCAGCAGTGCATTGCCGCCGTAGCCCGAACCGTATGACCAGATGGAGGGCTCTTCGGGGAAATGGACGATGTACTTCTTGCTCGGGATCCGGCTCGCACGGCCAGGGGACGTCCGTTTGGCCCGGCGCGAGCGGCGCGCCGACCGAATGCAGGCAAGGGATGAAGCTCCCGTCCTTGCCGAGGGCCTCCAGCACCTCGGCCCATCCGGGTCATGATGCGCATGTTCACGACCACGTAGGGCGAGTCGGTGATCTCGATGCCGATCCTGGCGAGAAGGGCGAACCCACGGGCCCCATGGAGAAGGGGATCACGTACATGGTGCGCCCCTCCATGCGACCGACGGAAGATCCGCGCGATCTTGAGCTTCATCACGTCGGCGTCCGCCCAGTTGTTCGTGGGGCCGGCGTCCTCCTGCGAAGTGGTGCAGATGTAGGTGCGGTCCTCCACCCGGGCGACATCGCTGGGGTGCGAGCGGGCAAGGAAACAGCCCGGCCGAAGTCTCTCGTTCAAACGGGTGAACGTGCGGTGCTTGACCAGCAACTCGCAAAGACGCTGGTATTCAGCATCCGAGCCGTCGCATATGTAGATGTCGTCCGGCTTGCAGAGGTCGACAACGTCCCTCAACCAGGCAAGCAGTTCGCCGTTCTCAGTAAGAGCGGCCGCCATTCTCTCTCCTTCCGTCGTTTCGGCGGTCGTTCACGCCGGCCGCCCAATAAGCAAAGCCGGCGGACTACCCCGTAAGAGGTACCATCGCCGGCCTATCCGGACGGCTGGTGGACCGATGCCCCTCCGCCGGTCTGCCGGTACAGAAAAATACCACGAAACGCAGGAGCGCCGCAGCGCACGTGGCTTGCCGGCCTAGCGACCCCGGCTACGCGCGGACCACTTCTCGCACCGTCTCGAGAGTCCCCGCCGAGCCCAGCTTCTCGTTCTTGTGGGCGATGAACTTCGCGTATTCGGCCATGAAGATCTTGCCGGGGTCGCGCAGGTCGAACTTCTCGGGATGGTCGCGGAAGAACTCGCGGTGCACCCGGGTCCAGACCAGGCGGCCGTCGGTGTCGATGTTCACCTTGGTCACACCCAGGGGCACCGCCTTGGCGAACTCGTTCTCGTCCACCCCTTTGGCGCCCTTGATGCTCGCCGCCGGCGGCGTTGATGCGAGCCACCTCTTCCTGCGGGCACCGAGGACGAGCCGTGCATGACGAGCGGGAAGCCCGGGCAGGCGCTTCTGGATCTCGGCGGCCACGTCCAGGTGCAGGGCCTGGTCGCCCGGCGAACTTGTAGGCCCCGTGGCTGGTGCCGATGGCCACGGCCAGGCTAGTCGCAGCCCGATTCCTTCACGAAGATCTCGGCCTCGGCCGGGTCGGTGAGGTGGGCGTTCTTCTCGTCCACCTGCACGTGCTCTTCCACTCCGCCCAGCTGGCCCAGCTCGGCCTCGACGGAGATGCCCTTGGCGTGGGCGCGCTCCACGACCTGCTGGGTGATGCGCGATGTTCTCCTCGAGCGGCTTGCTCGGAGGCGTCGATCATCACCGAGGAGTAGAACCCGCTCTCGATGCAGTCGAGGCAGGCGCTCGAGATCGCCGTGGTCCAGGTGCACGGCGAAGATGGCTTCGGGGAAGATCTCGTCGGCGGCGTTGATGATGGCCTCCAGCATGCGCTTGTCGGCGTAGGAGCGGGCGCCCTTGGAGATCTGGATGATGAACGGAGCCTGGGAGTCCAGGTTGCCCCGGAACAGGCCCAGAGTCTGCTCCATGTTGTTGATGTTGTAGGCGCCGATGGCGAACTTGCCGTAGGCGACCTTGAACAGCTCCTTGGTGGTGACGATCATGCTTCACTCCTAGCGGTTACCTGGTCAGATCGAAGCGGACACACGATACCAGACCAACCCAGGCCTCACTCGTTTCTCCGCGCGTGGACGGGCTTCCAGTGAGGGGCAAAGGCCACGTCGCACATTCTGGCTTCCTGGCGTAAGAACCCAGATACGAAAGGCGAAGTCTCTCTGCGGCGAAGCACATGACCGGACGGTCCTTCGCCGAGATACTCCGAAAACCATGACTCGTGCTCTATTCATCTTCCGCGACTCTGGCCGTTCACACCCCTTTCGGGCACCTGCGATCCCCCCTAACCTCGGGATTGATCCCCGCCCCCAGATGGACTGTCTTCCATTCCCATCGCGTACCCACCCTGAGACAGGACTATGCGGCTGAATTCGCGGGTTAATGACGACGCTGACTATTTCACTATTAGGTGCGATTATTTCGTTTAAGGCTAATGCAGAGGACCCTATTTGCCAATACTTATGGCGGATATCATCCCCTTCTTGGAAAACCCGAAGGCGATCACCAGTGTCGCAAGACGCATCAGCCACGCTTTCGAGCGCAACTTCGAGTTGAGCGAACTCAGTCTTGAGGTGCACTCCAGTATCGGCATCGCCCTTTTCCCCTAGCACGGCCAGGAGGCCAAGACTCTTCTGCAGCGCGCCGACGTGGCCATGTACAAGTCGAAGAACAGCGCCACGGCTTCGTGATCTACGACGCCGACAAGGATCTCTGCAACCCGCGGCGGCTGGCCCTCATGCCCGAGTTGCGTAAGGCCATCCAAAAGAGCGAGCTCGAGGTCTACTACCAGCCACAGGCTCGCATTCAGGACCGCAGATTGGTGGGGGTCGAGGCCCTCCTGCGCTGGCACCATGCCGAGCACGGCTTCGTCCCTCCCGACGAGTTCGTGCCGATGGCTGAACACACTGGGCTGATCCGGCCTTTGACCCTCTTTGTGCTCCGGAAAGCCATGGAGCAGTGTCTCATCTGGCACAAGGCTGGGATCGATCTCACGCTCGCCGTGAACCTGAGCGTGCGCAACTTGCTCGACCTGTCCTTCCCATTGGATGTCGCCCGCTTGTTGAAGGAGACCGGATTCATCCCCAGCGCCTGATCCTCGAGATCACCGAGAGCTGTATCATGGCGGACCCCGGGCGCATGCTGGCAGAGTTGAAACGGCTGGCCGCTCTCGAGTGCCCCCAAAACCCCAAAACCCCAAAACCCCAAAACCCCAAAACCCCTAATATAGATTTTATAATATTTCTTATTATTTATTTATAAAATTAAAAATTAATGAAATCTTTCAGTCCAAGTCCAGCATCAAAATATTGTGAAAATCATCCTGCTTATTTAAAACGCCAAATATGTGTAACGTGCTGCGAAAAGATATGTCAGCATGTTTTAGCGACAAGCCATGAAAATCATGAGATCAAGAATTATGCAGATTTTATGAAAAACTTTGTGAAGGTCAGGGATAGTTTGATTAAGAAGAAGGAAGGAAGTATGGAAAATATGAAAGCAAAAATTGAACAGTTGAATGGGAAAATAAAAAGAATTGGGGTGAAGCAAAAAGAGTACTTTGGTGAAGAGAAGAAATTGGAACAGGTGGTGGAAAAGAAGGTAAAGGGGATGGCGGAGGGATTTAATGAAGTCAGAGGGGAGATACTCAAATTAAGTACCCGCATTGCATCCATGGCCGACCTTGAAAAATCAAAGCTTGAGTCCGAAATCATAACCCTTAAATCCGACTGCGAAACCATGCTATCCGAGAACAACTTATTTTCGATCTGCCACTTTCTTGAATACTCCCAGCAAGCCGAAACTATTGCTTCCGTTCCTACATTACCATCCATCGACCAAAAGCTCAGCGAACTTGAATCCCGCGTCCAATCTTTTGAATCCATCTGTTTACACGACAGTTTGGCTGAAGCTATTAACGAAGCAATTCCTGTAATTTCGCCTGACAAAAAGAAACAGGATGAAAGTAGTGGGAATTTATCAGCTATTATTGCATTGCAATCAGGCAGTATTCCTTCAGAGTATAAACATAGGAATTTCTCGCAAATACCAGGAGATAACAGTTTATACACAATGAGTATGCAATCTGAAAAGATGGACTCTATTAAAGTTAACCACAATCTTCAATCCAAGTACACTCAATTGCAACATTTAAACAAAGAAATTGAGATGAGAAATGCAGAGCTCCTACTCTTAGATAAAAACTACTCCACTCTCTCCATGAAAAACAATGATATAAAAATCCAACTCGAGAAGAACAATGCACTTTTAAATGAAAGTTTGACGATATCCAAAAAGGAGGAAATTCCAGAGATCACCAATCTCCGCCAATTCAAAACCTCCCATCGCGCGACCAAATATCTTGTTCCCAAAATACCAAACTTCAGCATTATAAATCCAATTTGCAAGAAATAATAAAAAAGTATACCACCCCCGATATGCCACAGTTCTTTAATATCCCTGATAAAATGACTGAAATTATTCAATGCGCTGACTCTATTATGGGGCACTTTATCCAGCAAATTAAAAATGAAAAAATGAAAATCATAGAAAAAAGAAGAGAAATCAAGAAACAAAATTCCCGAAAGCCAACTTGAAGAGAAGATAGTAAAACGGAGTGAAAGCCAGGAACGGAAAAGTAATAAAGTGGTTAAAAAGAATCATTATATTGCAGTTATCAAGGGAAAAATTAAAGAAAAGATGCAAATGTTGAAAATGGAAATAAAAAGTGTGCAAAGCTTGTTGGATGAGGGGAAGAATAATTTACAAGAAAGTCTGAAAGATTGGGGCTCTATAATCAAGAAAGTAAAGAAGAAGCCAAAGATTGTCACGTATTTTGGATAAATTCGCACAGCTAAAATTTCCCCATATAGAAGTATCCCAGTTGAATGATAAAATTTATAGCATATCAGAAAATCTAAAAGAAAATCAAGAATCATATCATAAACAGCAAAACACTGAAAATGATAAAAATGCCATCACTTATATGCTCCTCCTAGAGTTACTCCAATGTTCAACAAAAATCAATACTCTCCAAACCACTCTAAATAAACTCCATAATTCATATTTATCCACAATAACCGAAACCAGCAAAAATGTGTCAGAATTGAAAAGTAAAATTGAGGAACTTGAAAATATCTCGAAAGGTCAGAAAGAATGTATTGAAGAATTGAATAGCAAAAACAGTTTGCAGATAGAGAATTCGGATGAAAAAAAGAAAATTATACAAGCAAATAATGGGGTTTTGGGGTTTTGGGGTTTTGGGGTTTTGGGGTTTGGG